>JAPOYA010000050.1 GCA_026706815.1 Acidimicrobiaceae bacterium
CGACGCGAGCGCCGACTGCGGTTCCAGCGGAGTGATATAAAACGATAAAATATTGCATTGAATAATAGATAATGTCACACAGTGTTGATAGAGTGACATTCATGAAATTAGCTCCTGTTCCCGAGTTCTTGGATCCCTTGGGCAATAGTGGTGCCAAGGTGGCGCCGGTTCATGTTGAGGTTGTGGATGCGGCGGCGTTGAGCGATCAGGGGTTGAGCTCACGACTGGGGGTGATCGGTCGGGCCGAGTCTCGGCTGGCGGCCATGAAGGCGCAGGTCCTAGCCGAGATCGGTCGTCGGCATGACACCAAGGTTGCGCAACGTCTGGTGCGTGACGAGTTGCGCGCTTCGAGTCGTGCGGCCAAACGCGATGTCGAATCAGCGGCCAGATTGGCTGAGTTGCCGGCCACCAGCGAGGCATTGGAGTCTGGTGAGATTCCTGTGGGCCATGCCCGGTTGATCGCCCGCGCGTCCGGTGAGAGCAACATAGATGAGACGTTGCTTGTCGACGCAGCCAACGACCAGCAGTACGATGAGTTCGCGCGGACCGTGAAACGCCATCAACAAGACGTTGCTGAAGACGACGGACAGTCGCTGCTGGATCGTCAACGCAAGAATCGCAGAGCGAGGATCTTCGAGTCGCCGGAGTCTGGCATGTTCGTGCTGTCCGGCGAGTTCGACCAGATCACCGGCGCGCGTATCGCCACGGCGTTGACCGCCAAGGAACGGCAGATATGGCACAACGAAGATTCCAAGGCGCGCCCCACCCCGGCCCAGCGGATGGCCGACGCTCTGGCCGAGCTGATTCTGCAACCCGCCGACGACAGCAAGTCCTCGGGCACTGACTTGCTGGTGATCGCCGATTACGACACGGTTAAACAGCAACTCAACAATCCACGACTCGCCGACGGATCGGCGATACCGGTCTCTGAACTGCGTCGGCTGGCGCTCGAAGCCAACATTCTGCCTTCGATCTTCGACGCCGAAGCTCAGGACATGTGGCTCGGTCGCAGGCTGCGCACCGCCAGCGAAGCTCAACGGATTGCCCTGATCGCCAGGGACCGACGCTGCGTCGGTTGCAGCGCGAACCCGTTGTGGTGCCGAGCCCATCACATCATCTGGTGGTCCAAGAACGGACCCACAGACCTCGACAACCTGGTACTGGTCTGCGACGACTGCCACCACAAGATCCACGACCAAGGCTGGCAAGTCGACCGAGACCCCAGAACCCGCAAGTACCGCCTCAAACCTCCCATCTGATCGGGCTGCGGTCGCTCGTGCCGATTGCTTCGTTACCTTGGTAGCCTTGCAGACAACCGAATGGTGGCTGCCGCCCGCGCAGTGCGGGGTGTGCAGCTGGGTAAGGAACCCAATGGGCAAGACCCAAAAAGGAAACAACAACTAATGGCCACTAACCTGCGCCCCAAATCTGAAACGATCGCCGATATGGCGAGAGCTTTCGATCTCGCCGAGAGCGATACCGGTTCACCGGAAATACAAATCGCTCTGCTGTCGGCGCGCATCGAGCATCTCACCGAACACATGAAGGTCCACAAGAAGGACCATCACACTCGGCGAGGTCTGCAGATGTTGGTCGGCCGTCGTCGTCGCCTTCTCGACTATGTCCGAGACAACGATGTCGAACGCTATAGAGCAGTGATCACCCATCTTGGGTTGCGTCGCTGAACTAAGTCCGGGCGGTCCTTCGGGGCCGCTCTTTTCGGTTGACTCCAGGTCAGCACCTGGAGCCCACCCGACGAAATCCCAGTAGCTGGAAGGTCCAGCAAATAAAGAACACAAGACCGTTGGTGCTAGTCGAAAATCTCTGAATTGCCGGTCCTTGAAATAGCGACGAAATAGCGACCCGGAAAGACCAAGGGCAAATCAGCGATTTTCGACTGGGAACTGGCAGTCATGTGTTCAGGAGCAACAAAAAACATGACTAATCCCCAATCCTTCACTGGATCGTTCACGCGCGGTGAAGGCAAAGACGCAACCTTCGAGGTCGGGAAGTTCGCCCCCCTCGCGGGCGGCTCGGTAACTGCCGGCATCGGCGACACCGTCGTGCTGGTCACCGCAACCGGGGCAGCCATGCCCCGAGAAGGCGCCGATTTCTTCCCGCTGACGGTCGATATCGAGGAGCGGATGTATGCCGCCGGCAAAATCCCCGGCTCCTTCTTCCGGCGTGAAGCCCGAGCAGGCGAACAGGCGATTCTCACTTGTCGACTCATCGATCGACCGCTGCGTCCCGCCTTCCCCGACGGCTTCCGCAACGAAGTCCATGTGGTCGGCACGGTGCTGGGAGCGGACCAGAAAAACCCCTACGACGTACTGGCTCTCAACGCTGCCTCGCTGGCATTGAGCCTTTCGTCGATCCCGTTCAACGGTCCAATCGGCGCCGTTCGCATGAGTTGGTCCCCCGAGGGCGAGTGGATTCCCTTCCCGACCTATCAAGAGTCATCCGAATCGGCCTTCGAGATGGTCGTGGCCGGCCGACTCAGCGACAACGACGTTGCAGTGATGATGGTTGAAGCCGGCGGCACCGGAAACTCTTGGACCCTCTACGAATCGGGCACGCCCAAGGTTGACGAGGAAGTGCTGGCCGGAGGCCTTGAAGCGAGCAAAACCTGGATTCGCGAGATGATCGAACTGCAACAGCAGGCGATAGACGCGGCCGGCGACATTGCCAAGATGGAGCCCCCGCTCAGCGTCGACTACAGCGAAGAGATCTTCGCAGCGGTTCAGACCGCGGCTTTTGATCGCATCGCCGACACCCAGAGAATCGCCGACAAAAGCGAGCGTCAGGCAGCCGAAGCGGAACTCGGCGCGGCCGTAGTAGCAGAGCTCGCAGACCTCGCCGAAGAAGATCCGAACGCTGCAAGACAGATCAAGAACGCCGTCCGGGCACTCTCCAAACAGATAGTCCGCAAGCGGATCGTCGAAGAAGGCATCCGCATCGACGGACGCAGAACCGACGAACTCCGCAAAGTCACCAGCGAAGTCGAGGTGATACCAACAGCGCATGGTTCCGGGCTCTTCCAACGAGGAGAAACCCAGGTGCTCAACTTCACGACGCTCGGGATGGGTCGAAGCGACATGATGGTTGACGACATCTCGCCGACCGACAAGAAGCGCTACTTCCATCACTACAACTTCCCGCCGTTCTCCACTGGCGAGACCGGTTTCATGAGGGGCCCCAAGCGGCGCGAGATCGGACACGGGGCCCTGGCCGAACGTGCTGTGTTCCCGGTGATTCCCTCCTTTGAAGAGTGGCCCTACACGGTGCGGACAGTGTCTGAGGTGATGGCCTCCAACGGCTCGAGCTCCATGGGCTCGGTGTGCGGATCGACGCTCTCGCTGATGGACGCCGGAGTGCCGATCAAGGCTCCGGTGGCGGGTATTGCCATGGGACTTGTTCACGCAGAGGGCGACTACGTCACCCTCACAGACATTCTGGGCGCGGAGGACGCCTTCGGCGACATGGACTTCAAGGTCGCAGGCACAACCGATTTCGTTACCGCTCTGCAGCTCGACACCAAGATCGCGGGCATCCCCGCAAACGTGCTGGCGAACGCGCTCTCACAGGCCAGAGAGGCGCGTCTCGACATTCTCGACGTCATGGCCGAGGCCATTGCCGAACCCCGCGAAGACGTGCGGGACACCGCGCCGAAGATCACCACCTTTGAGATCCCGGTCGACAAGATCGGTGAGATCATCGGCCCCAAGGGCAAGGTCATCAATGCCATCCAGGCCGAGACCGGTGCGGATATCTCGGTTGATGACGACGGCATGGTCGGCGTCGTGTCGATCGCCTCGGTCGACAACGCCAAGGTCGCCGAAGCTGAACGTCAGATCAAGCTGATCCTTGATCCGCCCACCGCCGAGGTTGGCGCCACCTACCCGGGCCGAGTGGTGAACATCACCAAGTTCGGTGCCTTCGTCAACATCCTTCCCGGTCGTGACGGCCTGCTCCACATCTCCAAGATTGGAGGTGGCAAGCGAATCGACCGAGTCGAGGATGTGCTCTCGCTGGGAGACGAAGTCGTGGTAGTTGTCGAAGACGTGGATCCCAACGGCAAGATATCTCTCAAGCCCGAGGGCGCAGCCGACACGGACCGTGATCGCGGAGGCCGCAATCGTGACCGTGACCGCGGCGACCGCAATCGTGACCGTGACCGCGGCGACCGCGACCGTGGCGGAGCGAACCGTGATCGCAACGACCGCAACGACCGCGAACCTGAGACATCGGTCAACAGCAAACGCCAGTCGGTTTCCTTCGAGGACGCATTCGATGCAGAGCTGTCCGAGCAGTACGACAATCTCGGACCTGATGCCCCGGCGCGGGGACGAGGTTACGGCTCTGGCGGGCGCGGTCGTCGCTGACCCCCGATGACCACCCGATGAACGAGCGCTGATGCACCCGCGGCGGCCGACGGCTGTACTGTTGTAGGCGTATGCAGCCGTTCCGCAGTTTCGGTGAGAGCGACGATCCGTGGTTCCGTGTCGGTCAGCTCGCCGCCACCACCACCGTCATTGTCTCGGCGATGAGCGTGGCCTGCATGTTTGTGTGGGCGTTCGAGGGCTTTGAGCGGCCAATCACACAGAAACTCATACTCATCTCAAGCTCTCGGTTCGGGTCTGTGGGCGAAGGCGAGATCTGGAGGCTCGTGACCTGGCCGCTGCCGACGGATCCGGGCCTGTGGCCTTTGCTGTTGATTGCGGTGTTCTGGATGTTGGGGTCACAACTCGAAGCGCTCATGGGTCGTGTGCGCTACACGTTCTTCCTGCTGATCCTGACCGTTGTGCCCGCGCTGATAATGACGGCGCTGGAACTCGTCGACATCTACGGCGCTGCCTTCGGCCTCCGTTACGTTGAACTGGGAGTTCTGGTCGCGTTCGCCACCCACTACTCGAGTATCCGCTTCTGGCCCGGCATCCCAGCGTGGGGACTCGCAGGGATCATCGTCGGGATGGCGATGCTCGAGGCGATAAGCGCCCGAGGCGAATACGACTTCATACTCACGGTGATCATGGCCGTGTTGGCGCCTTTGCTGTTGCGGGCCCTGGGCCACGCCGAACAACACGAGTGGATACCCAAGTTCCCACTGCCGGTCAGACTCGGGGGAGGCTCCTACCGTCGCCCCCCTGCCGGGCAGCGCAGACGCCACCAAACCCGTCGACGCAGCACTCACCTCACATCAGTCAAACCGCCACCCCCGCCGCCGCCAGGTGAGGTCGCCGCCCAGGCGAAGATCGATGCGCTGTTGGACAAGATGGGGGAGCACGGTTTGGAGAGCTTGACAGAGGCGGAACGCCGTTCCCTCGAAGACCTCTCCAAGCGTCTGCGCGACAAACGAGACCGAGATTGAATCGCTCATGACGCGCGTAGGGGTCGTCGGCGCTCAGGGGCGGATGGGACAGGCGGTCTGCAGCGCGGTTCAAGACGACCCTGCACTCGAGCTGGTGGCTGCGATCGACATAAAGGACCCGCCAGAGGACTTGCAAAAGGACCCGCCAGAGGACTTGCAAAAGGACCCGCAAAATGACCCGCCAAATAACTTCCTTGAAATCCTGCTTGAGAACCGATGCGAGGTGGTCGTTGACTTCACGGTCGCTTCGGCCGCTCGTCAAACGCTCGGATTCCTAGCCGCCAACGGAATTCACGCGGTGGTCGGCACGACCGGATTCACCGAGGAGGACTTGGCGGTGTTCGCTGACGTCTTCACGGAGAGCAACTGCCTGATAGCGCCCAATTTCGCCATTGGGGCGGTGCTGATGATGCGTTTCGCGGAACTGGCAGCTCCCCATTTCTCAACGGCAGAGGTGATCGAGTATCACCACGACGCCAAAGTTGACGCTCCCTCAGGCACCGCGATGCACACGGCCGAGCGGATTGCGGCGGCGTCGGCTGAATGGGGCGATGACCCCACCCAACACGAGGTGCTCCCCGGGGCAAGAGGGGGTCAAGGCCCCGGCGGGGTGAGAGTTCATTCCGTGAGGATGCGCGGGGTTGTCGCCAATCAGGAAGTGCTCATGGGTACGACCGGGCAGACTCTGTCGATACGCCACGACACGATTGATCGCACGTCGTTCATGCCCGGCGTGCTGCTCGGCTGCAAACGGATAGCCGACTTCGAGGGACTGACCCTCGGCCTAGATGCCTTCCTCGGCCTCTGAACCAGAGAATTCCACTCAGTCAGTGAATCAGTCAGTGAAGCGATCAGCGAAGCACCCTGCATCATCGGAGGGCCGGCTGTTCTCGACTCGCTGGATTCTCTCACACCTGTTTGTGCTGGCGATGGTCGTCTCCATGATCAACCTGGGGTTCTGGCAGATACGGCGTCTCGAGGAACGACAGGAGCGAAACAGCGAAATCTCCGCCGTCCTCGAGACGGAGCCACAAGCAATCGAAACGTTGCTGGCTCTGCCGACCTTGCCGCCAGACCACACCCCGGCCCTTGTCGTCGGCCGATACCTCGACGAGCATTCCTTTCTGGTGGCCAACCGGACCTACGACACAGAACCGGGAAACTGGCTTGTCACCCCGATGGAACTGACGGACGGGACGGTCGTGGTCATCAGCCGGGGTTGGGTTCCCCGCCTATGGGCCGCCGGCGTCCACGAGCAGGATCTCAGTGCCCCGGACGGCGAGGCAACGGTCCTCGGCAGGGCCTTCAGCAGCGTCGGCGGCGGGAGCATCGGCGGCGACGACATTGCCGTCCTGACCGAACTGAATCGACTGGATCTTGACCGGGTAAGGGAACTCACCGGTCTTGCCGTAGCAGACCTGTGGGTACAGCTCGATGAACAGCAGTCAGAACAGCAACTAGATGCACAACAGCCCGGAATCGTATCGCTGCCCATATCGGTGCCCCCGGAGAGCCTCGACGACGGCCCGCATCTTTCCTATGCGTTCCAGTGGTTCTTCTTCTCCGCGGGCGCCATCGTCGTCTACGGGCTGATCCTGCGCAGGCGTCACCGCGAGTCGCTGCGCTGAGCCGCCATGAACAGACGCACGGCACGAAGATCAGCAGGACACAAAGATTAGAATTGGCAGCCAACTACCGCTTCGGCGTGGCACGATAACAAGATGCAGGCCAACCAGATGCAGGCTAACAAGACGCAGGCAAGCCAGACGCAGGCCAACCAGATGCAGGCAAGCCCGACTAGAGCCCGCTTCGGGCGGGTGCTGACCGCCATGGTCACGCCGTTCAACTCCGACGGATCGCTCGATCTCGACGGAGCCCAACGGCTGGCCCGCCACCTCACCACCGAAGGCGGCAGCGACGGCCTGGTCGTAGCTGGCACCACAGGCGAGAGCCCGACTCTCACACACGACGAACAGATCGATCTGATTGCTGCGGTGGTGCAAGCCGTCGACAAGCCAGTGGTTGCGGGCGCAGGCAGCAACGACACCCGTGCCGCGGTGGAACTGAGCGAACGCGCTGCCCAAGCGGGCGCGACAGGGCTCCTGCATGTTGCGGGGTACTACAACCGTCCGAGTCAGGCTGGACTGAGCGAGCATTTTCGTGCTTGCGCGCAGTCCACTGATCTGCCGATCCTGCTGTACGACATTCCCACGCGCACGGGCCGCAAGATCACCACTGAGACCATGGCGGAGCTGTTCGCCGACGTGCCCAACATCATCGGAGTGAAAGACGCATCCGCAAACCCGGCCGAGACCGCGAGGCTGCTTGCGATCTCTCCCGAAGGCACAGAGGTCTACAGCGGTGATGACGGACTCACGTTGGCATTGCTGGCGATCGGCGCGGTCGGCACCATCGGCGTGGCCACTCACTGGATCGGATCCGAAGTGGCCGAGATGATGGGGGCATTCTTCTCCGGCGACGTGGACTCCGCCGCTGAGATCAACCGCAGACTGATCCCGTCCTATCAGTTCGAGACGGGAGACGACGCCCCCAACCCCGTCCCGACCAAGGCGATGCTGCGGGTCATGGGCCTGCCCGGCGGGCCGACGCGCCAGCCCATGGGGCCTGAACCCGAGGGCCTTGAAGCAGAGGCCCGGACAGTGCTCGCAGCACTCGGTCGATCCTGACATGGGCCGGTCCTGAGGGTCCTGAGATGGCAGAACCTGTGCGTATCACCTTTCTTGGTGGGCTCGGGGAGATCGGCCGCAACTGCGCGGCAATCGAAACCGAGGGTCGAATCGTGGTGCTCGACTGCGGCCAGATGTTCGCCGGGGATGATCTGCCGGGAGTGGACGCAGTTCTGCCCGACCTCGACTGGCTGATCGCCAACGCCGATCGAGTCGGCGCGGTGATCGCCACACACGCCCACGAAGACCACATCGGCGCGCTGCCCTACCTGCTCGGTCATATGGCGCTGCCCATATACGGGTCAGAATTCACGCTCGGCATGATCAAACACAAGCTTCGCGAGGCCGGCCTGAACAACAGGGCCGATCTGCGTCGAATCAGCGACGGCGACCGGATGATGATCGGTCCGTTCGACTGCGAATTCCTGCCGGTGACCCACTCCATCCCTTCGGGAAACATCACTGCCTTTCACACCGGGCAAGGGGTGATCCTTCACTCGAGCGACTTCAAGCTGGACCTGACCCCCGTCGATGGTCGTCGCACGGACCTGTCGCGGATCGGCGCGCTGGCCAACGATCCCGGCGTTCGACTGATGCTCGCCGACTCGACCAACGCCGACAGTCCAGGTGCATCTCGCTCAGAGAAAGAAATCGGCGCGGTTCTCACGGGGCTGCTGCGCGCCAATGACGGGCGGCGTGTGGTGGTCGCCTCTTTCGCCAGCCATATCCATCGGCTGCAGCAGGTGGCCGATGCTGCGATAGCCACCAACCGGGTCGTTGTGCCGATCGGGCTGTCGATGCGGCGCAATGTCAAGCTTGCGCGCGATGTTGGGATTCTCCGCATCCCTGCCCACGCGATCAAAGAAGCCGAGGACATCGCCGACCTCGACCCCGCACGAGTCTGCGTCGTATGCACCGGCTCCCAGGGTGAGCCTCGAGCGGCGCTCACCCAAATGGCGAGGGGAGAGAGCCGTTGGCTCGCCCTCGACGAGAACGACACCGTCATATTCTCGGCGCACCCGATTCCCGGGAACGAGACCGCGGTGGCCGCGGTCCGCAACGGGCTCGCCCGCCTCGGCGCGAAGGTCATCCACAGCGGGCAGGTGGACGTTCACACCAGCGGACACGGCAAACAGACCGAGCTCCGGACATTGCATTCTGTAGCAGTGCCCGAGTTCTTTGTGCCGGTGCACGGCGAATACGCCCATCTCGTGGCGCATCGCGACCTGGCCTTGGAGATGGGGATGGAGGACGACCACGTGCTCCTGGCCGAAGACGGCGATCAGTTGGAGCTGTCCGACGCTGGGCTGGTGCATCTCGGATCGGTCGGTGGTGATCACCTCTATGTGGACGGCACCGTGGGCGATCTGGGCAACGCTGTGCTCGGCGATCGCCGGGTGTTGGGCGACGATGGTTTTGTGGTGGTGGTCGTGCACGTCGACGTCGAACGGCGGGAATTGTTGGCCGGCCCCGATGTGGTTTCGCGTGGTTGGGTGGAACAACCTGCGTTGCGTGCCCACGAAACGGCGGTTGTCGACGCAGTAGAACGGGCTGTGATGCAAGCGCTCGACGACGGCGTAGATGATCTGGCGCGCCTCTCGCAGATCGTGCGGCGAACCGCCGGGGGCGTCGTCTCGGAGCGGACCAGGCGCCGGCCGATGATCGTGCCGATGGTCCGCGACGGTTGAGCGGCCAGTTCCGACAGAGACCCAAGGCGATGCGATGCCAGTGGGGTGCATCCAGTGGGTGACGCGCCAGTGGGGTGACGCGCCAGTGGGGTGCCTGAGGCTGACCTACCGCGCTGGTAGCGTTTCGGTATCGTGGCCGGCAAAGCAAACTCCGCAAACTCCAAGAAAGATCCAAAGCGCGCCTCCAAGAAGTCGGGAGTTTCGCGGCGCTCCGTATTCGGCGTGTTGTCGGGCCATCGAAGCGATCTGTGGGGACTGGGAGCAATCCTGGCGGGCCTGTTGAGTGCGGCCAGTTTGTGGTTCGACGCTGCGGGCGTTGTGGGGGTTGCGGTCGACGATGGGCTCGCGGTGGCTGTCGGCTTGATTCGCTTTGTTGTGCCGCTCGGTCTGGTTGCCCTAGGCGTGGCGCTCATTCGCGGGTCGGGGGGCGAAGGCGATTCCGAATGGCCTGCGCGGGTCACGGTCGGCGGGATCTTGCTGCTCGTCTCGCTGAGCGGGCTTCTCCATGTTGTCTCCGGCCGCCCGGGGATCAACGACGCAGTCGATGATCTGGGAGCAGCCGGTGGTGTGCTCGGAATCGGCGTTGGTGGCGCACTCCACGCAGCGGCGGCGGTCACCGGAAGCGTTTTGATTCTTGGCCTGTTGGGGGTTGTTGGACTGATCGTTCTGACCGGCAGTTCGGCGGGTGCGCTGGGCCAGGGTTTTCTCATGATCGTCCGCCCGCCCCTGATTTGGCTGAGGGGGCAGGTTCAGGCGTTGTTCAGCGACTTGTCCAAACCCGAAGCCACCCAGACGCGGGTCGAGGTTTCCGACGGGCATGAGTTCGGCGCTGTCGTCGATGGAGCGGAACCTGTCGGTGAGAGTGCCTTTGCTGAGAATGCTCTCGTCGGCGGATCCGACACGGGCGCAGACGACGCCGCAGGCTTTCCCCAAGGCGAGGTCAACGGAACCGCAGCAGCCGAACCAGAGCCGACGAAGCGCCGGACGCGTAGACCGAAACTCGAACCTGGGTTGGTCACCGAACAGAAGCTGCCGCTCGAGATGAGCCAGTGGGTGCTTCCCCCTGTGTCGCTGCTGTCTCGCAGCCGCAAACAAGAGATCGACACGGTCGATGTGGCGGAGCGCGGCAAGCGGCTGCAGGCCACGCTCTCCCAGTTCGGTGTGGAGACCACCCTGTTGGAACCGATCGTCGGTCCTACCGTCACCCGTTATGTGTTGACGTTGGGCGAGGGAGTGAAGGTCACGAAATTCGAGAGTCTGCGCAAGGACATGGCCTACGCCATGGCATCTCCGGATGTGCGCATCCTCGCCCCGATCCCCGGGCGCCGCGCGATCGGCGTGGAGGTGCCCAACAACAAACGCGAGATCGTCACGATCGGCGACATCCTGGCCTCGAAAGAGGCAAAGCAAGCCACCCACCCCCTCGAGGTTGCAATCGGTCGTGACATAAACGGCCACAACGTGGTGGTGAACATCGCCACCATGCCCCATGTGCTGATCGCGGGGGCCACCGGTTCGGGGAAGTCGTCGTGTCTCAACTCGTTGCTGTCCTCGATACTCATGCGCTCGACCCCGGACCAGGTGCGAATGATCCTCGTCGACCCGAAGAGGGTTGAGATGGGGCAGTACGACAAGATCCCGCATCTGCTCACCGCGCCCGTCACCGACCCCCGAAAGGCCGCCAACGCCCTGGCTTGGGCGGTGCGCGAGATGGATCGCCGTTACGACCTCCTGGCAGACGTGGGTGTGCGCGATATCACCGGCTACAACCACGCTGTCGACAGCGGTGCCTTGAAGCCTCGCCTCGGAGTGCTCGACGACGATGGCGAGCCGGTCAGCTACAGTCGGCTGCCGTTCGTCCTGGTGGTGGTCGACGAGTTGGCCGACTTGATGATGGTGGCGGCGCGCGATGTGGAGGAGTCGATTGCGCGGATAGCGCAAATGGCCAGAGCCGTCGGGATCCATCTGGTGATCGCCACGCAACGCCCGTCGGTCAATGTCATCACCGGCGTCATCAAGGCCAACATCCCGAGCCGTTGGGCTTTCGCCGTGTCGAGCCTCACGGATTCCAGAGTGATTCTCGACCAAGCGGGAGCGGAGCGGCTGGTGGGAGGCGGGGACCTTTTGATGCTGGGCACTTCGTCTTCAGCGCTGCATCGAATACAGGGCTGCTGGGTTGAGGAGTCCGAGGTTCGAGCCGTTGTGGGCCATTGGCGTGATCAGGCCGAGAAGCTGCAAGCCGACCCGGCTGTGACAGCCGAGTCCGGCGACGCAGACACGCCCGCCGGTTCGGCCTCTTCGCAGATCACCGCTGACGGGATCACTGACTCGCCGCTCGACTCGATGACTGCTGCTCCAGCCGAAACCGCCGAAGACGGCGATGAACTTCTCAATGCGGCGATGGAACTGGTCGTGGGGACCCAACTCGGCTCGACCTCAATGCTGCAACGCAAGCTCCGGGTCGGTTTCGCGCGGGCGGGCCGCATCATGGACCTCTTGGAGCAGCAGGGCGTTGTCGGACCGTCGACAGGGTCCAAGGCTCGAGAAGTCCTGATCAGCAGCGAAGAGCTCGAACAGCGTCGTCAGACCGGTGGAACCTCGGGCACTCATCGGGGTGGCGGATCGAGTTCCGCCGAACCGGGCATGTATGGCGCGTATGAAACCGATAGCGACGAGACCGATGGCGACGAGCCCGATACCGACTTTTGATCTGTAGCTTGGAAATCGATGATTGACGGCCTTGTCTACGCGGTCGGCGGACTGTTGGTGCTTGCCGTGGCTTCGGACCAGTTCGTGAAAGGAGCGGTCCGCTTGGCGGTCGTGATGCGCATCGCGCCGGTGATCGTCGGATCGGTGATCGTGGGTTTCGGTACCAGCGCCCCGGAGATGGTCGTGTCTGGAATCGCTGCTGTGGAAGGTAATCTCGACATAGGCGTCGGCAACGTCATCGGTTCCAATGTCGCCAACATTTCTTTGGTGCTCGGCTGCGCGACGCTAATGGCCGCGGTGCCCGTGAAGCCCTCGATACTGCGCCGCGAGGTCCCGCTATCTGTTGCGTCGGTTGTTGTCTTCGCAGTGCTGGTCCAGGGAGAGATCACCCGGTTGGAGGGCATGGTCTTGGTGCTCTTGCTGGTCGGGGCACTGGGTTTCATCCTGCGCACCTCGCCTCGGAATCCAGCACTTCCACAAGAAGTCGGGGAACTCGTCGGCGACGCGGCGCCTTCGGTGGTCACCGAATCGATCCGTACGATCATCGGGCTGGTGCTGGTGGCGGGCTCGGCCTGGTTCGTCGTCGCCGGCGCCGAGCGAATTGCCGATGAGCTCAATCTGACGGGAGGTTTCATCGGCTTCACGTTGGTGGCGATTGGAACCTCAGCACCTGAGCTCTTCACTGCCATCGCCGCCGCGCGCCGGGGCGAGATCGAGCTCCTGATCGGGAATCTGCTCGGTTCCAACATGTTCAACAGCTTCGCGGTCGGCGGTGTGATCGCGCTCGCTGGGCCGGGCCGGGTACTCGAATCCAACCTGTCTGTTCAGGGTTCGACCATGATGGTCGCGGTCGTCGTCGCGAGCGCGCTGATGATGGTCACCGAACTGAAGGTCAGCCGCGCAGAGGGGATCGTCCTGTTGGCCATGTGGGCGGCTTCGATAGTTGTCCTGGCGACGACTTAGAGCGGGGCCGATTCACGATGTCAACCGAGTCGTCAACCGGGTCATCAACCGGGTCATATGCGATTGTGACGCTTGGATGTCCCAAGAACCAGGTCGATTCCGACAAATTGGAGGGGAGCCTGGCAACGACCGGCATGGTGCCTGCCGACGAAGTCGAAACCGCCGATGTGGTCGTTGTCAACACTTGTTCGTTCATCGAAGAAGCTCGCGAGGAGTCGGTGGAGACAATCCTGACGGTTGCCCAGCAGCGCAAGGCCGGTGCCCGGCTGGTGGTGACTGGGTGCATGGCGGAGCGCTATGGCGATGAACTTGCCGCTGAACTGCCCGAGATTGATCATCTGGCACCGTTCGGGATGTCACTGGCGCCGGCGGTTACGGGAGTCTCGGGTCGAGATTCCGAGGGCCAAAAGGTTGGGCCCGCCGCGGTGCCCGTTGCACTCGGAGCGACCCGCGGCTCGGCTCAACGCGTCCCTGATTTCGACCTGCTCAACCTGCCGCGACCCGCGGCACAACGGCCCTGGGCCTATGTGAAGATCGCCGAAGGATGCGACCGGGTCTGTGGATTCTGCGCCATCCCATCGTTCCGGGGTCCGCAACGCAGTCGCACAATCGAACAGATCATGTCCGAGGTCGAACAACTCGCAGCTCAAGAAATAGTCCTGGTAGCTCAGGACCTGGCGGCCTACGGAAGGGATCAAGGCGTCGGCAAGCGCTCCATCGTCGAGCTGGTGCGAGCGGCAGCCACCGCAGTCGAAAGGGTCAGACTGCTGTATCTCTACCCCTCGGACCTGTCCGATGCTCTGATCGACACAATCTGTGAAACCGGTGTTCCTTACTTCGATCTCTCGCTTCAGCATGTGTCGCCACGCTTGTTGCGGGGTATGCGCCGCTGGGGCAATGGCGAGAAGTTCTTGGACCGGATCGGAACCATCCGCAACTCAGAACCCGGCGCTGCGCTCCGCTCGAACTTCATTGTCGGCTATCCGGGCGAAACCGAGGCCGACCACGATCAACTGTTGGAGTTCATCGAGCAAGCAAAGCTCGACTGGTGCGGTTTCTTTGCCTATTCCGAAGAGGAGGGAACCCACGCAGCGTCTCTGGACCACAAAGTTGATCCTGAGCTCATCGCGGACCGTCTCTGCGAGTTGTCCGAGTTGCAAGACGCGATTACCGCGACCAAACGTGACGAACTGATAGGCAGCGAGGTCGAAGTCCTTGTGGACGAGCCCGGGATCGGACGCAGCTACAGGGAGGCGCCTGAAATCGACGGGATCATTTCTGTGCCCCAAACTCTTGAGGTGGGAACGATTCAGACTCTGACCGTCAGCGCGGCGATCGGCCCGGACCTGGAGGCGCTGTGAGCGATCTGGCCGTGCCGCGCAGTGCCGGGATAACCCATCCGGCGAATCTGCTGACAATCATGCGCTTGTTGTTCGCGCCGTTGTTGTTCTGGTTGCTTTTGTCAGCCGAGGACACGCGAGGAGTCTCTTGGGCGGTTTTCGGGCTCGGCGTCGCCCTGGCGAGCACGGACTTCTTCGACGGCAAAGTCGCCCGCCGGGCGAATGTCGTCAGCCGCAGCGGCGCATTCCTGGATCCCCTGGCCGACAAGGTGGTCATCCTCGGGTCTGGATTCTGCTTGGTTGCGGTGGGCCGGTATTGGTGGCTTCCGGTAGCTCTCATGGCTGTGCGCGAGCTCGGGATCACCGTGTGGCGAAGCCGTTGGGCACGTCACGGACTGGCCCTTCCGGCCCGGCGCTCAGCCAAGTACAAGACCTTCGTGCAGGGCGTTGCGCTGGCCATGGCGGTGATGCCGACGCTTGAAGACCAGGACACTCTGATCGACGTGATGTTGTGGGTCGCAGTCGTTTGGACCTTCGTGTCTGGGATTCAATACCTGATCGACGGCCAGAATGCGTTGAGCTCCACAGGTGATTGAGCCAAGGAGCACCGATGAACTGTGAGGTCGTGGCGGTCGGGACCGAACTGCTGCTGGGACAGATAATCGACAGCAACTCGTCTTGGATCGGCGAACAACTGGCCCTCGTGGGCATCGACAGCCATCACCAGACGAAGGTCGGCGACAACCTGGATCGCATGGTCTCTGTGCTCGATCAGGCCCTTGACCGTAGTGACGCAGTGATCGTCTGCGGTGGTCTGGGTCCCACGCAAGACGACATCACCCGCGAGGCGATAGCCGCGGTGATGGGCGTGGAGTTGGTCCGCGATGAACGGATCATCGCCAAGATCGAGACAATGTTCGGGGGCCGCGGCCGCGACATGCCCGACAACAACAAGCGCCAGGCCGATGTGCCGGTTGGCGCCCGTGTCAATCCCGCGATGCCCGGAACGGCGGCAGGGCTGATCTGCCCTCTCAGCGGCGCCAGAGAGGGCAGAGTGATCTATGCGGTCCCGGGAGTGCCCTGGGAGATGAAGGAGATGGTG
>JAPOYA010000041.1:0-221917 GCA_026706815.1 Acidimicrobiaceae bacterium
AAGGGCATGGCTGGTTAGCGACCTGCGGAAAGGATAACCGCTGAAAGCATCTAAGTGGGAAGCCTGTTCCAAGATGAGATCACCCACCGGGACAACCGGGTAAGGCCCGTGGCAGAACACCACGTTGATAGGCCGGAAGTGTACGCACAGCAATGTGTTCAGCTGACCGGTACTAATCGGCCGAGGGCTTGGTTATACATTCCAATTATTGACAGCTCGTGCTCGCTATGGAGTTCTGAAGAGGCAGGAGTTCGCCGACTCCGCTTCGTTCTGCACAAGCAGGACTCAACAGTTTCGGTGGCGATAGCGACAGGGTCACACCCGTTCCCATTCCGAACACGGAAGTTAAGCCTGTCAGCGCCGATGGTACTTGGGCGGTTACGCCCTGGGAGAGTAGGACGCCGCCGGATTTCGTTATTGTTCAAGATTATTCAAGCCCCGCCGATCGGCGGGGCTTGATTTCGTTTTGGCCGCGGATCGCTGGCTTGCTACCTTGAGCGGGTCAGTCAGGTCAGCGATCCGACCAGGGGACCCTCCATTGAAGTCAGCCTTCGAGTATTCTCCCGAATCGTCGCTGGGGTGGCTGGATTTCGACAGTGCAGCGAGCGAGCGGGTCGGGGAACTGCTGCGAGCCTTCGAGGAGCCGGGGACGCTCGACGTTCTGGGTCTGGGCACCGTGCGCGGCGCCTTCTCAGAGATGCTCAGTCCCGGAACGTCGACCGTGCAGACTCGGCTCCGATACTTCATCTTCGTGCCTTGGATCTGCCAGTGGTTGGAGAGTCAGCGGCTGCGCCCGGCTGAGTTCTCTCGCAGACTGCGCGGCGACGAAGCGCGGTTGATCGAATGTCTGCGCCATCTTGGACGCGACCGGGGAGTGATCGGCTACCGCTCGGGCCGCACGCTCAAGACGATGCCGAGCGCGCTCTACTGGAGCGGTCTGCGCAAGTGGGGCATACGGCGGCTTGACTGGAGCATCGGCGAGTACGCGCGGAGAGCCGCGACTCTCCGCGGCGCGCGGCCCGAACGCGATGACGACGGCAATGCCGCCAGGGGGTCGGTCTCCATGTGGGCTGAATTGCCGCCCGCTCCCGACGATTTTCTTCGTGCCGAACTCAGCTTCGATCTCGGAGCGGGCGAGGCGCAGGTGCTGGTGGATCAGATCCGCTGGAACCATCCAGGAACGCTGCTGGCGGTGCTGTGCGCGACACCTTGGACGGCGGCGAAGGCTGACTATCCTTGGGAACTGCCGGAACAGACCATGCGGGCGATGTCGCCGCGACTTGCCGACATACTGCATCACGCGCGGAACTTCTCCGAAGTGATTTTCGGTCCTCAGCTCGTTTACAACCTGCTGCTGGCGCGTCGCGCCCGTGTGGAGCTGGACTGGGAGACGGAGGAGCTTGAATCGGACTTGTCGGAGAAGTCGATGATTTGGGCTGAGGGGATGGTCGAACGGCTGGACGAAGTCCGCTCCTGGGCAGCTGGGCTGCCGGAGTTCTGGACGTTGTTGAGCGATTGCAACATCGGCCCTGGAGTGAAGAAGTTCGTCGATGCCATGGTGAAACGCATCGCGGACGATCCAGAAGGTTTTGCGGACGATCCGTGGGTAGGAGACAGGATTCGCGCCCGAGAGCTTCGCCTGAAGTCCAAGAGGGCCCGGCTGACGAACCGCTCCGTTTTGGAGAACTGGAACCTTACGGTCGTTGGCGCGCGGCCGTTCGACTTCCGCTGGGGTATCACTCAGAGCTACTTGGCCGACATCGCGGCAGCACCGGAGAGTGTTGCCTGATGCTTCAACCCGCCAACAGGTTCACCTTGATCGACGCGCTGCGACCTCCGGTCGGATTTGGCGTCGATTCGGCGATGGCCGTCACCTTCACTCTCGATCTTCGGGCACTGACGACCGTTCCGGTCGCTTTCGCGCTCAGCGGCGGAGAGAGCACCGACGGCGGCACTGAGCAATTTGAGAGCATTGAGCTGCTGCACGCACTGCGCTCCCACGCCGACAAGATCAGCGTCTTCTGTCAAGCGGGCTACACGGCGGTGCCGCCGTCCCATCGGGTGTTCGCCTTCCTTGAGGGGGCGGTTGTCCCGGTGGAGGCGCCGCTGGGTGGAATCGTACACCCCAAGGTGTGGGTGCTTCGCTACACCGCTGAAAAAACGGAACGGGCCGCGCAGCCCGAGCAGAGTCGGCTGCGGGTGCTGGTCGCCAGCAGGAACCTCACGTTCGACGCGAGTTGGGACACTGTGCTCCGATTCGACGAGTGCCACGACGGGGGCATCCGGCTTGAACCGGTCGGGGCGTTGTTCCAAGGACTGCTCAAATCGACCACCAGCACGGTCGACCAGGCTCACCGGCGGCGGGTGGACTCGCTGGCGGCGGCGCTGCAAACCGCGACCTTCGCGCCTCCTGTCGGGGTGGACGACCTGGTGGTTCACGTGATGGGTTTGGGCGAAGGGCGTTCGCCGTTGCCGACTGCCGCGCAACGTTCACTGATCATCTCTCCGTTCGTGCATGACCGGTTCTTTGATGAAATACACCCCCACAGGATCGACGAACTGGTCAGCAGGCAGGAGTCGCTCGACAGCCTTGGGTCGCAAGCCCTGGCGAAGGTGGGCGCTGCCTACACGTTCGACGACGGCGGCGTGAGCGATCCCGACGACATCGATGATCAAAAAGACCGGACCGATCCGCATGACCCCGGCCGGCCGCTGGTCGGGCTGCACGCCAAGGTGTTCGCGTTCGAGGAGGCGGGCCGGGCTCGGCTGTTCGTGGGTTCGTCGAACGCTACGGGTGCGGCGTTCGGCTCCAACATCGAGATCTTGGTGGAGTTGATCGGCGCGCTCTCCACGCTCGGGATCGACCGACTGGTTGGTAGCGTTGAGGAGGAGAGCGAAGAGCGCAGCCTGCGCGGCTTGTTCCACAAGCATGTCCCGCTCGACGAGCCGCCCGAGATGCAGGATGCCTCGTCCCTCGAAAGGGCTCGCAGGGCGCTTGCGAGCCTTCCGATTGAGGGAATTGTGGAACGGAGCGGGAGCGACTGGGCCGTCACCTACTGCAGCGCGGAGCGAGTGCCGAGATTCGAGGGCGTCGAAGTCCGCTGTTGGCCGCTCGGTTCGGCGGGTCACCGGCACCCCGTCGTCGGGAGCGCTGTCTTCGATGAGCGGTTCGAGACCAGCCTTGAAGCGATGAGCGGTTTCTTGGTGTTCGAGCTGACGCAGCACGACGGAACCCGAACCGAGTTTGTGCTGCCTGTCGCTCTGATCGGCGTTCCAGAGGAGCGTGAACGGGTGCTGATGCGCGCGCTCGTCGGCAATGCGGAACGCTTCCTGGCGTACCTGCTGGCGATGCTGGACGACGACCCGTCGCAACTCGGTCTGCCCGATGCGATCGAGCGGATCGGTGCAGCATCTTCAGCCGACGGGCATCCCCAAACGGGTCGGCCGGTGCTGGAGAAGCTGCTGCGAACCATGCGGCGCGACCCGGCGAAGCTGAACGGACTTGACCCGCTGGTGTCGGATCTGGCCGACGACGGTGCGCTGCCGGACGGTTTCGCCGATCTCTGGGAGGCTCTGTACAGCGTGACTACTGCGGCGACAACAGACGCTCCTGACGCAACACCGACAGGAGCGGCAAGGTGACCCGGAAGCAGGTCGACGTCGAGGTGGTTCTAGGTGAACTGAAGGAGTTCCAGCGGCGAACCGCTAGTTGGGCATTTCAAAGAATGTTCGCCGAGGAGAATCCAGCCCACCGGTTTCTGGTGGCCGACGAGGTGGGCCTCGGCAAGACCCATGTGGCAAAGGGCGTGATCGCTCGGGTCATCGATCACCTCGGTGAGATCGGTGATGAGCGACACGACATCGTCTATGTCTGCTCGAACCAGGCGATAGCCCGCCAGAACGTCCGCAAACTCGCCCCCGCCGGTGTCGAACCGCACAAAGGCGTCGAACGACTCACCATGCTCCCGCTCGCCAGGCTCGACGAGGGCGACGGTCACGGTTCAGGCGTCAACCTGATTCCGATCACGCCTAAGACTTCGCTCGACTTTGGACGGAACACTGGCCGGTTCAACGAACGCTGCCTGGCGTACACGTTCCTGCGAGCGACGTGGGGTCCCGAGGCATTTGACGACGCCCGCGCCCGCAGGATCCTCTGGGAACCCGTCAAAGCCGGTGACCTGCGTCTTCAGAACAAAGCGAGCGAGTACGGCCCGCAGATCGCCGGATCGGTCGATGACTTCGCCGCAGAACTCGACGAAGCCGAGCAACGACGCCGACAGCTCGGCCAGTCGACGCTGCGCGAGATCTTCGACGGTCTGGTCGACGGGTTGAAATCGAAACGGGACTTCCCGTGGGAACTCAAGAACGACCGCAAGGACCTGATCGGCGAGGTGCGACGCATCATGGCGACGGTCGGCATCAAAGCGCTCGAACCGGACTTGGTCGTGCTCGATGAGTTTCAACGGTTCAAAGACCTGTTGTCGCCCGAACCCGACAATTTCGCGGCACAGATGGCGCATCGACTGTTCGATTACGCAGACAGCGGCACTGGTCGAGGCACGCGCACACTGCTGCTCTCGGCCACCCCGTACCGGATGTACACGACGACAGACGAGATCGAAGGCGACCACTACGAGGATTTTCTGCACACGTGCAGGTTCCTGTTCCAAGACGATGAGCGGGTCGGCCGGCTGGGGCGCCGTTTCGCCGATCTCCGCGCGGCGCTGACTTCTGCTGAGACCCTGCCCGAAGCCGAGGCGATCTGCGCGGAGATCGGCACAGATCTGCGCGATGTCATGGCACGAACGGAGCGCTTGGCGACCACGCCGAGCCGTGACGGCATGCTGAAGGAATCTGAGTGTGCCGTGACCACGACCGCCGACGACCTCCGTGCCTACCTTCGTTTCGGGAATCTTGCCGATCTGGTGGACCATCGCGAACCGACCGAGTACTGGAAGTCGGCGCCGTACCTCGTCAACTTCATGGACGACTACAAGCTGAAGTCGGACCTGCGGCAGGCGCTGGAGGAAGGCTGGGACCTAGAGGAGGGAGCGCTGGACGCCGGCCCCGGTCTGCTGAGCTGGGACGACGTCGAGGAGTACAGCCGCATCGACCCGCAGAACGGGCGGCTTCGCTGGATGCTCGAGGACCTGGAACAGCACCGGGCCTTCGAGATGCTGTGGGTGCCGCCGTCGCTTCGCTACTACGACACCGGATCCGTCTACGAGTCGCCCGAGGCGGGCAACTTCACGAAGCGGCTTGTGTTCTCGGTCTGGAAGGTGGTGCCGAAGGTCGTCTCGGCACTGGTGAGCATGGAGGCGGAGCGGCACGCGTTCGCCGGCCGCAACCACAACTACACCGCTGAGTACCACCGGCGGGGAGGCTCGCGTCTCGACTTTCGTACCAGCGAGCGAGTCGGGGGAGAATCCCGGGCCGGGGAGGCAGCGGGTGCTCGCAGAGCTGCGGCGATGACGACGTTCCTGTTGGTTCTGCCAAGTCCCAGCCTGGCCGAACTCGGCGATCCCAGAGCGTTGGCCGTCGGCGGCCCGCGTGACGTGGCAGACGTGCTCGCCGAGGTGGCGGCCCGGATTGCCGACGCCATTGCGCCCCTAGTCCGCTCGGCCCCCGGAACTGGTCCTGTGGATCAACGCTGGTATTGGGCGACACCTCTGTTGCTGGACCAGCAGCGGCACCCCTATGCGGTCGAAATGCTGGCGGCCCGTGACAGTGGTTGGTGTTGGAGCGATGAAGTGCCCAAAGGCTTGCGCGCTCACTTGACCGAGGCGCGGTCAATGGTCGACGCCGGTGGGTCAACTCTGGGGCGCCCGCCCAAAGACCTCGCCAGGGTGCTCGCCGAAGTTGCACTCGGCGGTCCAGCGCAGTGCGCGTTGCGTGCGGTGAGCTCGACAGTCGGACTACCGCTCTCAGAGGAGTACACGCTGTGGAATGCGGCTTGGATCGCGGAGGCGTTCCGTAGATTCTTCAACGCTCCCGAGGTCACGGGTGTGGTCGTCGGCGGAAGTCTGGGGGAGTCCGATTCCGAACGCGGAACCGAGAGGTACTGGCGCGATGTTGTGCGCCACTCGATCGACGGCAATCTCCAGTCGGTGCTCGACGAGCACTGCCATGTGTTGCGTGACTGGCTGGGTCGCCTGAACCTGAGCAACGACGAGCAGCGCCGAGAGGCGGCTGACGAACTCGGATACAAGGTCGCTGACGCGCTGAGTCTTCGCAGTTCGCAATACCGCGTCGACATTCCGGTTCGGTCCGACGACGATCACCGATTCTGTTTTGAACGGCACAGGATGCGCACCCGCTTCGCCGTCCCCTACGGAACTCAGCGGCTCGATGACGACAGCGGTCAGCAACGTGTCGGCTTGGTTTCGGGAGCGTTCAATTCGCCGTTCTGGCCGTTCGTGCTCACCTCCACATCGGTCGGGCAGGAGGGCCTCGACTTCCATCTGTGGTGCCACGCGGTCGTGCATTGGAACCTGCCGACCAACCCGGTCGACCTTGAACAGCGCGAGGGTCGGGTACACCGCTACAAGGGTCACGCCGTGCGCCGCAACCTCGCTGCAAAGCTCGGCGGCGACCTGCTCACTGACGGCGTACCGACCGGTCGCGACCTGTGGGACGTCCTCTTCGACAGGGCGGTTGTGTCGAGTCCGGATTCAGACGGGGCGATTGTGCCCTACTGGGTGTTCAACGACGGCCCGGCCAAGATCCAACGTCATGTGCCTGTACTGCCGTTCAGCCGGGATGAAGCCACCGTGTCGCGGCTGCGGAAATCACTTGCGGCCTACCGGCTCGCGTTCGGCCAACCACGTCAGGAGGAGCTAGTCGAGTTCCTCGGCACGGACCGCACCGACGAGGAACTGTTTCAGCTGACCTCCCGCCTCAAGATCGACCTGTCCCCACCTGCCGACGTCTGAGACCGGCCTGCAATTCGCAGCCTGAAGTTCCCAATGCACAAAATAAGGACTGTTATGCTAACGCTCCGAACGCTGCTATGCTAACGCTCCGAACGCTGCTATGCTAACGCTCCTAAAACTGTTATGGTAACGCGCCTAACACTGCTACGCTAATGCCGGTGGACTACATCCCTCGACTTGTGGACAGCCAGTTGTCGCGGAACCTGCGGACGCACCCCGTGGTGTTGGTGACCGGTGCCAGGGGTGTTGGAAAGACCACGACGGCCGGTCGGTACGCCACCTCCAGTGCGTTCTTCGACGACTTGGCAACTCTCACCGTCTTTGAGGATGACCCGGAGGCTGCGCTCGGTCAGTACCAAGAGCCTCTGCTCATTGATGAATGGCAGCGGACGCCCGAGGTTGTGCGCGCGATCAAGCGGACCGTCGACAGGGACCGACGGCCCGGGCGGTTCATCCTCACCGGCTCTCCTGATCCGCAAAGCCGTTCGGAGTTCCAGGCGCTGACCGGTCGTGCGGCGGTCTTGCGACTCAACCCGATGACTGTGCGGGAACGGATTCTGCGGGTTTCCGGCCCGAGCCGAGCCACGGCGGTCTCGGTGTTGTTGTCGGGCAACCCGCCCGAAGCCGTGCCGGAGCACACGCCCGACGTCTTCGGATACCTTGACATCGCGGCAGAAGGAGGCTTCCCGGAGTGCGCGCCGGAAGCGGCCGCCGCCGAAGCGCAGGACTGGTACCGCGATTACCTGAGGGTGCTGTTGCGGCGTGATCTGCCGTTGTTCGGACGCAGGCGCTCGACTTCGCATTTTCGCAGGTATGTCACCGCAACAGCGCTGCACACGACCGGGTCGCCAGAGGATGGAACCGTGCGCTACGCCGCTGGGGTCAACCCCGGAACGCACCGGGACTATCGCCACATCCTGCTCGACTTGGATCTGACGGTTGAGGTGCCCGCCTTCGCTGGAGGGGACATTCCCAGTTCGGGCAGCTCGCCAAAGATGTTGTTCAGTGATTCGGGTCTCCTAGTCGCAGCGACGAATATTCCGCTGACGCAGTTGAAGCGGCGGGGCGACCTGTACGGCAGGATCATTGAGACGTTCGTGCTCAACCAGATTCGAGCAGAACTCGAGGCTCTAGACATGGACGACTGCCTGACCCATCTGCGCACCCATAAGGGCGTTCACGAAATCGATGCCGTCATCGAAACAGCCGATGGAGGCATCGTCGCAATCGAGGTCAAATCCGCCAACCGACACCGACCCGGCGACGTACGCCACATCGAATGGTTGGCCGACAAGCTCGGGGACAGGTTCAAGCTGGGACTGGTGCTGACAACCGGCACCCACATCAGCAATATCCGAAGCGCGGCGAACAGAAATATCTGGGCCGCGCCGATCAGCATTCTCTGGCACTGATTCTGCTGTTCGCGGAGGTTGTCGACGTTCAGCCGGTCGGTGCGTGGCTAGAGTTGACCGCTATGGGTTCTGCGGCGTCCTCGTCAAAGCGGAACTCGCCCGACGCTGAGGCCCTGTCGCGCACGGCGTCGGCCGCGGTCGGCCGTGCCCGATCGCCGGCGGTGCGCAAACGCAAGCCTCTCCGGCGCCGCGCGCAGGCCCCAGCAGATCCGGCAGCGGTGCTCAAGCGAGCGGTGGGCGAACCTCGGGACCGCTGGCTGCTGAAGCGCTTGAACAAGGCTGCCCGAGACTTTGAAGCCGAACGGTTCAGCGACGCGCGCAAACAACTCCAGCCGGTGGTCCGGGAGGCCCCTGAGCTCGTAGACGCCCGAGAGCTGATGGGGATCGTGTTGTATCGCCTGGGACTTTGGAAAGAAGCCATCGAGCAACTGGAGATGTTCCGTGAGTTGACATCGTCGACCGAACAACACCCGGTCCTGGCCGACTGCCATCGCGCGCTCGGCCGCTGGGCCGATGTTGAAGAGTTGTGGGCTGAACTCGGTCAGGAGTCGCCCCGTCCCGAGATAGTCACCGAAGGACGCATAGTGCTCGCAGGCGCCAAGGCCGACCAGGACGACCTGCCCGGTGCCATAGCCACGCTCGAGCATCGCTGGAAACGTCCCAAGCACCCTCGCCCCGATCAACTTCGCCGTGCCTACGCGCTCGCGGATCTCTACGACCGCGCGGGCAAGACCGCGCGGGCGCGCGAGTTGTTCAAGTGGGTGGCCCACCACGACTCCGCGTTGGCCGACGTAGCAGCGAGGGTGCGGGCATTGAGCTAGGTGCGGGACAGCACGCGTGAGGTTCGGCGGCCGACCCAAGTCGGGGCCGCGGCTGTAACCTCACTGTGGGTTCACCTCGCTACACTCTAAGTAGCCAAGGGGGCAATGTGATTCACACTGAGGAGCTACTGCCGGAGGTCCGCGAGGTCGAGCGCATAATCGTTCGGTTCGCGGGTGATTCCGGCGACGGCATGCAGCTCACCGGAGACCGCTTCACCTCCGCTAGCGCCCTGTTCGGCAACGATCTGGCCACCCTGCCGGAGTTTCCCGCCGAGATCCGCGCTCCTGCCGGCACGCTCGCGGGAGTTTCGGCCTTCCAGGTCCACATCTCGGACCACGACATCACGACTCCCGGAGATGCGCCCAACGTCCTGGTCACGATGAACCCGGCTGCGATGATGGCCGAACTGCCGCGTCTGGAGTCAGGCGGCACGATAATCGTCAATACCGACGCTTTCAATGAGCGCAACCTCGCCAAAGCCGGCTACGAGGCGAACCCCCTCGAAGACGGCTCGCTAGACGGCTACTCGGTGATCACGGCGCCGATGACAGATCTGACGAAACAAGTTTGCAAGGACCTGGGGGTAAAACCCCGTGACGCTGAACGGTCCAAGAACTTCTTCGCCCTGGGTCTGGTGTCGTGGCTCTTCAGCCGTCCCACGGATCCCTCGTTGCACTGGATACGAGAGAAATTCGCCGGCAGGGATGCGGTGATCGCTGCGAACGAAGCGGCGTTCAAAGCCGGGCATGCCTTCGGGGAGACCGCAGAACTCTCTGCGAGCCGGTTGGCGGTGCGTCCCGCTCGATTCGAGCCGGGCACCTACACCAACATCAACGGCAACACCGCACTGTCGTGGGGTTTGGTGGCCGCCTCTCAAAAGGCTGGAATACCGATCTTTTTGGGCTCATACCCGATCACGCCGGCCAGCGACATCCTCCACGAACTGGCGAAACACAAGAACTTCGGGGTTCGCACCCTGCAAGCCGAAGACGAGATCGCCGCCATAGGCGCAGCGCTCGGGGCCTCCTACGGGGGCCATTTGGGCGTCACCACGACCAGCGGACCGGGGTTGGCCTTGAAGGGTGAGACTCTGGGCTTGGCGGTAAGCCTCGAATTGCCGCTTGTGGTCATTGACATCCAGCGAGGGGGTCCGTCGACGGGCCTGCCGACCAAGACCGAGGCGGCCGATCTGCTGATGGCCCACTACGGCCGCCACGGGGAGGCGCCACTGCCGATCGTGTCGGCCAACTCGCCTTCTGATTGTTTCCGCGCCGCCTATGAAGCGGTGCGGATCGCGGTGCGATATCGCACGCCGGTGATCTTGCTGTCCGACGGTTACTTGGCCAACGGCACCGAACCGTGGCGTTTGCCCTCGGTGGAGGATCTTCCGGACATCTCAGTCGATTTCGCCTCGGTGGCCAATGCGCTCAACGAAGACGGCGAAGAGGTCTTTTGGCCGTACATCCGCAACGACGACCTGGCTCGCCCCTGGGCAGTCCCGGGGACTGAGGGTCTGATGCACCGCATAGGCGGAATAGAGAAGGAAGACGGCACCGGCAACATCAGCTACGACCCCGAGAACCACGGACGCATGGTCGCCATTCGCGACGAGCGGATCAAGAAGGTGGCCGACTCCTATCCGCCGACGGTCGTCGAAGGCGATGCAGAAGCTGATGTGGTCATTGTGGGCTGGGGTTCAACGTGGGGTGCGATCACCAGCGCCATGGGACGCATGAGACGCGCCGGACGCAAGGTCGCTCGGGTGCATCTGACCAACCTTTGTCCGCTGCCCAACGACCTCGGCGGCATTCTCCGGCAATACGACCACGTGATCGTCCCTGAGATGAATCTCGGTCAGCTCTCCAAGATCTTGAGAGCCGAATACCTGGTTGACGCCAAGTCCATTTGCAAGGTCGAAGGGCAGCCGTTCACTGCCGCAGAACTTCACCACAAGTTTCAGGAGACGACCCAGTGACCGACGCCGGAGTCACCACCAAGAAGGACTGGACCAGCGACCAGGAAGTGCGCTGGTGCCCGGGTTGCGGGGACTACTCGATCCTCACCGCCATGCAACTGCTCATGCCTGAGCTCGGCACCCGTCGCGAGGACACCGTGTTTGTCTCCGGCATCGGCTGCGCGGCCCGCTTCCCCTACTACATGAACACGTACGGCCTGCACGCCATCCATGGCCGCTCACCGGCGATCGCCACCGGGTTGGCGATGGCTCGCCGCGATCTTGACGTCTGGGTGGTCGGCGGCGACGGCGACATGCTGTCGATCGGAGGCAACCATCTGATCCACGCGTTGCGGCGCAACGTGGATCTGACGATCCTGTTGTTCAACAACCAGATTTATGGGCTCACCAAGGGCCAGTACTCGCCGACGAGCGAAGTCGGCAAGGTGACCAAGTCGACGCCCATGGGTTCGCTTGACACGCCCTTCAATCCCATCTCGGTTGCGTTGGGGGCTGAAGCATCGTTTGTGGCCCGAACCCACGACATGGATCGGGCCCACATGCAGGAGATCTTCCGCAGGGCCCATGACCACCGGGGCGCCGCCATCGTCGAGGTCTACCAGAACTGCAACGTCTTCAACGACGGCGCCTTCGCGGCTCTCACCAAGAAGGACGCGCGTGCGGAGATGTTGATCCCTCTCGAGCACGGCAAGCCTGTTCGTTTTGGGCCGGACGGAGAACGGGGCGTGATTCTCGATGACGGAGTGGCTCGCATTGTGTCGGTCGCCGAAGTCGGCGTCGACGCACTCCATGTACACGACGAAACCGCTGCTGACCTGTCGGTGGCGTTCGCGCTGAGCCGCTTGGCCGACGACCGGGAGAGCCCGACTCCCATCGGCGTTTACTGTGCGGTGGACCGGCTCGAGTACGGCGGGGGTATCGACGCTCAGATCGCGGCTGCGCAAGCTGACCGCGGGCCCGGTGATCTTGAAGAGCTGCTTCACAGCCTGCCGACCTGGGAAGTCACCTGAACGCCTGGGCGATCGATCTCGACGGTGTTGTCTGGCGGGGCCGAGTCACCGTGCCGGGAGCGCCCGGAGCGGTAGCGCGGCTTCGCGCTGCGAACGAGCGGTTGGCATTCGTCACCAACTCGTCCGCTCGGTCGCCTGCCGAAGTTGCCGAGAAGTTGGCCGGCCACGGGATAGGCGATGCTGCGGGCCTGGTTGTCACCTCGGGGATGGCAGCTGCGTCGATGGTTCCCGCCGGGGTTCGGGCATACGTCATTGGCAGCCCCGGATTGCGTGCTGAGCTGCGAGTTCGCGATGTCGAACTGGTTGGCGACCGAGCGCCGGCCGATGTCGTGGTCGTCGGCATCAGCGCCGACTTCGACTACGAGGCATTGACGGGTGCAATGCGAGCAGTGCGAGCCGGAGCGCGGTTTATCGCTACCAATGACGATGCGACCTTTCCCGACGCGAATGGACTGCTGCCGGGCAATGGGGCGATCGTTGCCGCGGTCGCGACGGCCACCGGAGTTGAGCCTGAAATCGCCGGAAAGCCGCATCAGGCGATGGCTGATCTGGTGTGTGCCAAGTTGGGTTCCAGCGGAATTGTGGTGGGTGATCGTCCTGAGACTGACGGCATGTTCGCCCGGTCGATGGGCTATCGCTTCGGGCTCGTGCTGAGCGGTGTCACGTCGCTCGAAGATCTACCGGTAGACCCCGCCCCGGACGTTGTTGCCGACGACTTGGCGGACTTGTTGACAAAGGTTCAGCGATGATCTTCTTGGCCGATTTTGGATTGACGATGTGTTTTGACTTGGCAGAGCGCTGATGGTTCGGCGCCGTCTCGATACCGAGCTGGTGAGGCGAGGGCTGGCCGAAAGCCGCACCCGCGCTCAACAGCTCATTGCACAGCGTCGGGTCACAGTGAGCGGTGCGCCCGCAGAGAAGGCAGCCCGACAGGTGGACGCGGCCGAACCGGTCGAGGTCGCTGGCGACGCTCCGGAATTCGTGTCCCGCGGCGGCCGCAAACTTTCTGCAGCGTTGGACCGGTTCGCGCTTGACTGCAATGGTCGGCGAATAATCGATGCGGGTTCTTCGACGGGTGGATTCACCGACTGTGTCCTGAATCGCGGTGCCGCGTCGGTGGTTGCGGTCGATGTCGGCAGAAACCAGCTGCATGAGAGAATCCGCGCCGACTCGCGGGTGGAGGTGCATGAGCAGACCAACATTCGCCATGTTCAACCCGGCGATGTCGGAGGGGTCGCCGATGTCGTGGTCGCCGACCTGTCCTTCATCTCGTTGCGCACGGTCGCTGAATCCCTGGTTGGACTGGTGCGTTGTGACGGTGACCTGGTGGTACTGGTGAAGCCTCAGTTCGAAGCAGGAAGGACCGAAGCCGACAAAGGCCGGGGGATTGTCCGCGACCCTGCGATATGGCGTCGGACACTGAGTGAGGTGAGTGAAGCGCTAATGGACCGCGGAGCGGCCATCATGGGTGCTATGGCTTCTCCGATCACGGGTGCTGACGGCAACGTCGAGTTTCTCCTTCATGCCAGAAACCTTGGCCTTGGCCCGCTCGACGTTGGCGGACTCGACGCTGGTTTGCTCGACGCGGCG
This sequence comes from Acidimicrobiaceae bacterium, assembly GCA_026706815.1. Lineage (GTDB taxonomy): Bacteria > Actinomycetota > Acidimicrobiia > Acidimicrobiales > Aldehydirespiratoraceae > VXYK01. The sequence continues at coordinate 13,742 of JAPOYA010000041.1, forward strand.
GTAGAGCAAGCCGTGGCTGACCAAAGGCTGTTGCGGTGAGTGTTGTCGGTCTGATCGTTCACCTTGGAAGAGGTCAGGCTTCGGTGCATGCGCGCGATCTGGCGCGATGGCTCAGCGCCGAAGGCCACGAAGTGCGCGTGCCGCCCGATGATGCGAGCACTTTGACTGATACAGGCAACGCGGCTTTGGACTCTCAGGTTGTCGCAGGGCCGCAGTTCTGCGAGGGCCTCGACTTGGTAGTGACTCTGGGCGGCGACGGTTCGATTCTGCGTGCCGTGGAGTTGCTGGCCGGCAAGGAGATTCCGATCCTGGGCGTGAACCATGGCAGGCTCGGGTACCTGACCGAGGTTGCTCCCGATGAGGCTCAGAGCGCGATTGCCAGGGCGCTGGGCGGCAGCTACGACATTGAAGAACGGATGCTGGTGCGAACCGAGTTGACGGTCGCCGGCAAGACGAGCACGCATTTGGCTCTGAACGAGGCGGTGATCGAACGAACCTCTGAAGCGAACACCGTTCGGCTGGCCGTGTCCATCGACGGTGAGTTCTTCACCACCTACGCGGCTGACGGTCTCATCGTTGCAAGCCCGACGGGTTCGACGGCGTACGCCTTCTCAGCGAGAGGTCCGATCATCGACGCGACCCACCGAGCGCTTCTGCTGACGCCGGTGGCGCCGCACATGCCCTTCGACCGCGCCTTGGTTCTTGCTGCGGAGACCCGGTTGCGCCTGTCCATCGACGGCCACCGCCCGGCGGCTGTATCGGTGGACGGCCGGAGGCTGACGGTTGTTGGCGACGGTGACGCGATCGAATGCACAGCAGCGGACCGAACGGCTCATCTCGTAACTTTCGGTCCCCGGCGATTCCAGCGGGTGCTCAAAGCAAAATTCGGCCTCAATGACCGTTAGGGCATCGTTTTGAAATTCGATTCTGATATGAATACCGGTGTCCCGGGCGGTGAAGGCCGAGTAGGCGAACCAGGCGGAGAGCAGTTGTGTTGACCGAGTTGGTTGTACGAGACCTTGGCGTTATCGACGAGGTGACGCTGCTCCTGGGACCTGGGATGACAGCAGTCACCGGCGAGACGGGCGCAGGCAAGACCCTTGTCGTCAGCGCGATCGACCTGCTGACCGGGGGCAGAGCGGACGCATCGCTGGTACGGCCCGGTGCCGCTGAAGCGGAGATTGAGGGTCGATTCGTTGACGGTGACAGGGAACTCGTCGTGCGACGGGTGATTCCCCGCGATGGCCGTTCCCGCGTCTATATCGACGGTCGACTCGCAACGGTGGGCGCCTTGGCCGACCACGGCGTCGATTTCGTCGACCTCCACGGACAGCACTCGCACCAGTCCCTGTTGAAAGGCCCGGTTCAACGAGCCGCGCTTGATCGTTTCGGAGGTATCGACACGGCCTCATTGGCCACGCTTGTGGACGACCTGCGAGCTGCCGATGCGGCATTGGCCGAACTGGGAGGCGATGAACGAGACCGCGCGCGGGAGATCGATCTGCTCACCTATCAGCTCAACGAGATCGAAGCGGCTGACATCGCCGACGCCGACGAGGATGTCCGCCTCGACCAGCAAGAAGACCTCTTGGCCGCGGCGAGTGCCCACCGCGAAGCCGCTGCGAAAGTCAGCGGCTTGCTCGACTCCGACTCGGCGGCGCTCGAAGCGGTCTCAGCAGCGCTCGTGGAGGTGCGGGGTCGTGGACCATTAGCCGATCTCGAAGAACGTCTTCATTCTCTGATCGCAGAGCTCACCGACATAGCCGGCGAGGCGCGTGATCGTGCCGAGACAATCCAGGACGACCCGGAGCAGCTCGCGGTCCTGAGGCGACGGCGGGCGTTGCTGCGGGAGTTGCGGCGCAAATATGGTGCTGACTTGGCTGAGGTGAGCGACTACGGCCGGTCTGTTGCGCAACGCCTCGAGGAGCTTCAAGGACGCGATGAGCGTGCCGCGGCGCTTGACCGGAGACGTGCCGTTCTGGCTGAGGAACTGGCGTTGGAGCAGTCTAAGGTACGGAGCTCCCGGTGTGCCGCGGCGCCTGAGCTGGCGCGCTCGGCAGAAGAGAATCTCGCCGGTTTGGCGATGCCTGGAGCGAAGCTGGAGGTGAGAGTCAGCGGACCGGCCGGTGATGACGTCTCGTTGTGGCTGGCGGCCAACCCCGGCCATGATCTGCTGCCTTTGGCCAAAGTCGCGTCGGGCGGCGAGTTGGCGCGTGCCATGTTGGCCCTGCGGATGGTTCTCACGGTCGGACCGCCGACGTTGGTGTTCGACGAGGTTGATGCGGGCATCGGCGGCCGAGCGGCGAATACGGTTGCTGAGTCTCTGGCTTCTTTGGCGCGCGATCATCAGGTGCTGGTAGTGACCCATCTGGCGCAGATTGCCGCAGTCGCCGATCAGCATCTGTCTGTGAGCAAAATCGAGGTGGAGGGTGCGACGGTCAGCGTCGCCCGACTTCTCGACCGCGAATCGCGGATCATCGAGTTGAGCCGCATGCTCTCGGGCTCTCCGGATTCCGAAGCGGCTCAGGTCCACGCTGTCGAACTTCTCGAGGGTCGCGCCCGTCGCAGACAGTGACGCCGACTGCTCCGGCTGCGCCCGGTCGGCTCCGGCTGCGCCCGGCATTGACAATGCGCGCCTTTGAGTCTGAACCTGGATAAGTTGAGTTCCCGATGACGAAGCACATCTTCGTAACCGGAGGAGTGGTCAGTGGGCTCGGCAAGGGACTCACCGGGAGTTCTCTCGGTCGCCTTCTGAAGGCCAGAGGCCTTCGGGTCACCATGCAGAAGCTGGACCCCTACCTCAATATCGATCCGGGCACGATGAATCCATTCGAGCACGGAGAGGTGTTCGTCACAGACGATGGGGGAGAGACCGACCTGGACCTCGGGCACTACGAGCGGTTCATCGATGAGAGCCTCACCCAGGACTCCAACTCCACCACTGGATCGATCTACTCGTCGGTGATCGCCGCGGAGCGCCGCGGCGACTATCTGGGCCGCACGGTCCAAGTGATCCCCCACATCACTGACGAGATCAAAGCACGCATCACCCGTCTTGCCTCAGATGATGTGGATGTGGTGATCACAGAGGTCGGCGGCACTGTCGGCGACATTGAGATTCTCCCGTTTCTTGAAGCGGTCCGGCAGTTCCGTCTGGACGCGGGCCGTGAGAATGTGCTCTACGTTCATGTCACCCTCGTTCCGTTCATTGGCCCGTCGTCGGAGCAGAAGACCAAGCCCACGCAGCATTCTGTGACTGAGCTCCGGAGCAGGGGAATCCAACCCGATGCGATTGTGTGCCGCTCTGACGACCCGATCAGCATTGATCTGCGGCGCAAGATCTCGAGCTTGTGCGATGTTCCCTTGGAGGGCGTCGTCAATGCAGCAGACGCGTCGAGTCTTTACGAGATTCCCCTGGTGCTTCACAACGAGGGCCTCGACGCCCATGTCTGCAAGCTTCTCGACCTCACCGATCATGTTTTGGACCTGGAGCCTTGGAGCCGGCTGGTAGCTCGGGTGCAAGCGGCTGCGACTCCGGTTCGGATCGGCGTTGTCGGCAAGTACGTCAGCCTTCCCGACGCTTATCTGTCGGTTGTCGAAGCACTCAACCACGCAGGGATCCATCACGGTGCCGAGATCGCTCTCGAGTGGGTGCAGGCCGAAGATGCGGAGGGTCTGCTGGCGGCCGGTCGATTGAGAGGCTTGGACGGCATCGTCATTCCCGGCGGGTTCGGCGAGCGGGGCATCGAAGGCAAGATCGCTGCCGCGGGCTACGCCCGCGAGAACAACGTGCCTTGTCTTGGCCTGTGCCTCGGTATGCAGGTGATGACCATCGAATACGCTCGCAACGCGCTCAACCTTGCTCGTGCGAACTCCACAGAGTTCGATTCACGCACTCGTCATCCAGTCATCGACCTCATGGACAGCCAGCGAGACGTGACCGACATGGGAGGCACAATGCGCCTGGGGGCCTACGTCGCCCAACTCAAGAGCGGTTCCAGGGTTGCTGAGGCCTACGGCGAAGAGGTCGTGTCGGAACGGCATCGGCATCGCTACGAGTTCAACCCCAGGTACCGCAAGCGCTTTGAACAGAGTGATCTGACGCTGAGCGGTGAGTCTCCCGATGGTCGACTCGTTGAGTTCGTTGAATTGGAGAATCACCCGTTTTGGATCGGCACGCAGGCCCATCCTGAGTTCAAGAGCCGCCCGGATCGTCCTGCGCCGTTGTTCCGCGCCTTTGTCGCCGCTGCTCTGGAGCGCGCTGCAGGCCGCAACCCGCAACTGCCCGATGTTGATCTGCCCAGTGTTGATTCACCCGGTGTTGATTCACCCGGTGTTGATTCACCCGGTGTTGATTCACCCGGTGCCGGCGCCGATCTGACCGCAACTGAGACGTCGTGACCGATCCGGGGCCACGGTCCCCATCGGGATTCCGCAGTCTGGGTGAACGGGTCATTCACGAGGGCGCTGTCTTCTCAGTCGTTGTCGGAGAGTTTGAAACTCCTGATGGCCGGGTGGTTCAGCGCGACATTGTGCGCCATCCCGGTGCGGTGTGCGTCGTGCCGGTTGTCGGTGACGACGTGATCTTGGTGCGCCAGTATCGAGCAGCTGCCGACCGTGAGATGTTGGAGCTTCCCGCAGGGAAACGGGACGTTCCCGGTGAAGCCCCAGAAACGACCGCTGAACGGGAACTGATCGAGGAGATCGGATATTCGGCCCGCTCGTTGGTGCAATTGGCCACTTTCTACAACTCGGTCGGCTTCTCCGACGAATACTCATACGTCTTTTTGGCCACTGGCCTGACAGAGGCGCGAACCGATCGGCAGGGTCCGGAAGAGGAGCACATGACCATCGAGCGTCGGCCTCTCAGCTCGATACCCGGCGCTATCGACTCGCAAGAAATTGAGGACGCCAAGACCGTGATCGGCCTGATGGCGGCTCTGCGGCATCTGGGCAGGTGAGTTGTGGCCGCGCCCGTTGACGCCGACGAATCGGTGGTCCTCGACGAGTGCGCTGAGGATTTTCTGACCTGGCTGGTGATCGAGAAGGGTCGGGCGGCGAACACCCTTGAGTCGTATCGCCGGGACCTTCTTCGGTATCAAGATCACCTCAGTCGCCGCGGGGCGGACCCGCTCTCAGCCACTGGCGACGACATCGTGGCCTTCATCCAGGTCTTGCAGGGGTCGGGGTTGGCGGCTGCCTCTGTGACCAGGACTCTGGCCGCGGTGAGGGGGCTGCACCGGTTCTTGGCTGCCGAGGAGAAGCGGCTCGATGATCCCGCTGTCGATGTGGAGATACCTGCTGTCCCGCGGGGGTTGCCCAAGGCGTTGACCGTCGCCGAGGTTGCTTCGGTTATCGACGCGGTCGTGGGCGACGATCGTGTGGCCCGTCGTGATCGTGCGATCCTCGAGACGCTCTATGGCACCGGCGCGCGTGTCTCGGAGCTCGTGAGTCTGTCGTTCGCCGACATTGATCTGCACGATGGGCTCATCCGCCTGCTGGGCAAGGGAGGAAAAGAACGCATCGTGCCGGTTGGACGACACGCCGCGTCGGCCTTGCAACAGTGGTTTGAACCCCAGGGGCGCCCGGCGATGGAACCGGGGCGTTGGGCTCGGCGCAGCGATGCCGATGCGGTGTTTCTCAACCAGAGGGGCTCTCGGCTCTCGCGGCAGGGCGCTTGGGGGGTTGTGCGCCGTTACGGGACCGAGGTGGGTCTTGGCGCCGAACTCTCGCCCCATGTGTTGCGCCATTCGTGTGCTACGCACATGTTGGATCACGGTGCGGATATCCGAACCGTGCAGGAGTTGCTCGGCCATGTGTCGATTTCCACGACCCAGGTGTATACGAAGGTCTCCGTCGAGCGTTTGATGAACGTGTATCGCGCGGCCCATCCGCGGGCCACAGGCGCAGGCTGATGGGCGCGTGATGGGCGAATTCTGGCATCTGGCCAGCCGCTTTTTTGCGGCGTTGCCGAACCGCGGTCCTCGCGAAGCCGACCGCGTCTGGGTTGAGTCGGTGTTGTCTCAGCGGGAGTACGACTTGTGGGTGCGCCAATACCCTCCCGATCGCCGGCACAGCGCCTCGGTGGCTCGTCGAGTTGAGCGTCGGCTTGCCGGCGGACCGGCGCTGGAGGAGGGCGCACGATGGGTGCTGGCGTCGGCTCTGTTGCACGACATCGGCAAGATTGAGGCCGGCCTCGGTACCTGGGGCCGAGTGTTCGCCACCGTGATCGCCAAGATCGCCGGATCTGAGCGTGTCCTCCGATGGGTTCACGATGATGGCTGCCGGGGCAGGGTCAGCAGCTATCTGAGGCATCCCGGGATCGGTGCGGAACTGTTGCGCGGCGCGCGCAGCGACCCTCGCACCATCGCTTGGGCCGCCGAGCACCACGAACGACCCGACAAGTGGACGATCCCGCCCGAGTTCGCACAGGTGCTTCAGGAGTGCGACAACGATTGACGCGCCGGTTCGGGGACCTGCGGGTTCAAGCTCAAGATCCGGGGAGGAAGCCGATGTTGGACTTGGCGCGGGTCAAGGTCGCAGCTGCGATCGAGCGGGCCTTGTCGGCGCCGGTGCGCAGTAGCCGCGTGGTCTCGCCCGGGTCCGCTTCGAGTTCGGCGAAACGAGCCTGCAGAGGAGCGAGCAGATCCACGACCGCGGCGGAGGCGTCTGCTTTGAGCGGCCCGTATTGGGAGTACTCGCCCGCCAGTTCTTCGGGGTCTGCGTCGGTCGCGGCGCCGAGGATCGACAGGAGGTTGCTGACACCAGGTTTTCGGCTCACATCGAAGCGCACCTCGCCATCGTTGTCGGTGACCGCGCTGCGGATCTTCTTTTCGATCTGCCCAGGCTCGTCGAGCAGGTCGATGGTTCCCTTCGGCGAGTCAAGCGATTTCGACATCTTGTCGGTGGGTCGCTGGAGATCCATGACCCGTGCCCCCGCGCTGGGAATGACCGCGGTGGGCAGCACGAAGGTTTCGCCGTAGCGGTAGTTGAAGCGTTCGGCGATGTCCCGGGTCAGTTCGATGTGTTGACGTTGGTCTGCGCCTACGGGGACGTCGTTCGTGTCATAGAGCAGGATGTCGGCCGCTTGCAGCGCCGGATAGGTGAACAAACCGGCGGAGATGAACTCTTGACGGTCGGATTTGTCCTTGAACTGGGCCATTCGGGACAGTTCACCGAAAGACGCGGTGCACTCGAGCAGCCAGGCGCATTCGGTGTGCTCGCGCACATGGCTCTGCACGAACAAGGTGCAGACCTCTGGGTCGAGCCCGGCGGCTATCAACATCTGGGCGAGTCGCAGCGACTCTCTGCCGATCGCGCCGGGTTCTTGGGGGATGGTGATCGAGTGAAGGTCGACTATGCAGAAGAAGGCGTCGGCGTCGTGTTGCACCTTGGCCCAGTTGCGGACCGCGCCGAGGTAATTTCCGAGATGGAGCCGGCCCGTGGGCTGAATGCCGGACAAAACGCGCCTCATTCCAGCGAAGGCTACGCGCCGAAGTCGTCTTCGCCATGCCATCTCGCGGTATACCCGCTTATCGGCGGGGTCGTCTTCTAAGCTGACGCCGATGGCGTACGAGGTGCAGACTCCCATTTTCGAAGGCCCGTTCGACCTGTTGCTCCATCTGATCCTGAAACAGCAGGTCGAGTTGTACGACGTCAACCTGAGCGAAATAGTCGATGCGTACCTGCAGCAGATCGAAACGATGGAAGAACTCGACCTTGAGATCGCAACGGAGTTTCTGTTGATTGCTGCGACGCTTGTGGAGTTGAAAACCCGTCGCTTGCTCCCCGAAGACGCCGAGGTCGACCTCGACGACGAGTTCAGTCTCTGGGAGGAGCGGGATCTGCTGTTGGCTCGGCTGGTCGAGTGCAAGGTGTTCAAGGACGCGGCGCTTGTTCTGCGCCGACTTTCTGCTGAGGCCGCTCGGTCGTATCCCCGCAGCGTCGGACCGGTGGAGGACCATTTCATCGGACTCGCTCCCGATCTGTTGCGCAACACGACCCTTGAGGACCTGAGGGAGGCTTATGGGAGGGCCACCGCTCCCGAACCAGTTGCGCGAGTCGACCTGTCGCATGTCAGCCCGATCAAGATCACGGTTGCGAAAATCGTCGGAGACCTTGTTGAAGAGCTGCCGCGGCATGGTCGCATGACGTTCCGTCGACTCACCTCGGAACTGGTCGACCGCATCGAGATCGTCGTCTATTTCCTGGCGGTGTTGGAATTGTTCAAACGGGGCTTCGTTGAACTCGAGCAACCAGAGGCCTTCGGCGACATCGCGGTGGTTTGGGCAGGCGGCGCAGCGGAGTCCGTCGGCGTCATCGGCATCGATGACTACGAGGGTTGAAGATGGTTGAGCAAGGTTGAACATGGTCGCAGAACACGTCCCGGGAGCTGTCGAGGCAATACTGCTGGTGGCAGAAGAGCCCCTGTCGCCCGAGCTGCTGGCGGAATTGGTCGGGTCCACGCCATTCGAGGTCGAAGAACTGTGTGCAGATCTGGCTGAACAGTACGCAGAGGCGGGCCGAGGTTTCACCGTCAAGCGAGTGGCGGGGGGATACCGTTTCCAGACTGCTGCTGAACAGACTCCCTATGTCGAGCGTTACGTGCTCGAGGGTCAATCGTCGCGCCTGTCGGCGGCTGCGCTCGAGACCCTTGCCGTTGTCGCCTACAAACAGCCGGTGTCCAGAAATCAGATAGCGGCTATTCGAGGCGTCAACGTCGACGGCGTGGTGCGCACGCTGCAAGTACGGGGTTATATCGATGAAGTTGCCCGCGACCCGGGGCCGGGTCAGGCGGTCCTCTATGGGACCACCCCTGCCTTCCTTGAGCGGATGGGCATTGACTCGGTGAGCGAACTGCTGCCGTTGGGGGAGTTCTTTCCGGCCCCGGAAGTCGTCGAGGCCCTTGAGCGGGGCCTTCACGTCGTGCCGGCCGACGAGTCGCTTGATGATGACGGCGCGCCGTTCCGTGAAGCGGGCGATGCAGAAACCACATGATGCCGGTCACATGTCGGCGACCACATGAACCAGGGCGGTGAGCGACTCCAGAAGGTCTTGGCCCGTCACGGGTTCGGCAGCCGACGAGCTTGCGAAGAATTGATCGCTTCGGGTCGTGTGACGGTGGACGGTGACGTTGCGGTGCTCGGCCGCCGAGTCGACGTCTCCTGCGACGAGGTCGCTGTCGACGGCGTCGCGGTCGGTGTGCGACCCGGCCTGGTGCACTACCTGTTGAACAAGCCCGCAGGAGTCATCAGCACCGCTGATGACACGCATGGTCGGCGGACTGTGGTCGATCTGGTTCCTTCGGAGCCGCGTGTATTCCCTGTCGGCCGCCTTGATGCCGATACTGAAGGCCTGCTGTTGTTGACCAACGACGGTGAGATGGCCCACCGGCTCAGTCACCCGTCATTCGGAGTGGACAAGGAGTATCTCGCGCAGGTCCAAGGCAGCCCGAGCCGCGCGGCCGTCCGCCGACTGCGTGAAGGTGTGACCCTCGACGATGGACCGACTGCGCCTGCCCGGGCCAACATCGTCGAAGCCAACCTCGTCAAGATCGTCATCCATGAGGGTCGGAACCGGCAGGTCAGGCGAATGTGCGAGGCGGTCGGCCATCCGGTGGTTCGCCTGGTTCGCACTCGAATCGGGCCCTTGGTGGATCGTTCCCTCGCCCCCGGTGAGTGGCGGAAGCTGTCTGCGCTCGAGGTTAGGAGCCTGGAAGTGGCAGTCGACAGCGCCGGCGAGCAGTCCCGGAGGGCTTGATGGATGCTGAAGCACAGTCGCCACGGGTAGCATCGCGGTCCGTGAACAGGGCGAGGACTGCGACGGTTGTCGGCGTGGGGCTGATTGGCGGCTCCGTTGCGCTGGTGTTGCGTCGTTCGGGTTGGCATGTCATCGGAGTCGACAATGACGAGACCCGCGCCCAGGAGGCATTGGCGGCCGAAGTCGTGGATGAGATGGGCGAATTGGGGACGTGCGACCTGGCAGTGATTGCCACGCCCGTCAACTCCATCGCGGAGCTGGCCCGGGCTGCGCTCGACGCTGGGGCTGCGGTGGTCACCGATGTGGGCAGCGTGAAAGCGCCGATAGCCGAAGCGGTGGCCGACGGGCGTTTTGTTGCGGGTCACCCGATTGCGGGCAGCGAGCAAGACGGCGTGTTCGGGGCCTCAGCAGACATGTTCAGCGGCGCGGCCTGGGTGTTGTGCCCCACCGCAGCAACCGATGACGCCGCGTTCTCCCAGGTCAAAGAGATCGTCACCGCAGCAGGCGCGCAACCGATGGTGGTTTCGCCCGAGCGCCACGACCGGTTGGTCGCGGTCGTGTCCCATGTGCCGCATCTGACTGCGGCCACGCTGATGCGGGTGGCGGTCGGGCGCACGGACCGACAGAACGGACTGCTTCGCTTCGCCGCCGGGGGGTTCCGTGACATGACCCGTATTGCCGCGGGGCAACCCACGATCTGGCCCGCGATCTGTGCACAGAACTCAAGCGCGATAGTCGGCGTTCTCGACGATCTGATCTCGGAACTGGCCTCCTTGCGCGAGATCGTGGCTGAGGGCGACGAGTTGCAGTTGTTGGCCCATCTCGAGGGAGCGCGGGTTGCCCGCCGGAATCTGCCGACAACAGCGCCTGCTCCTGAAGCACTGTCGGAGATGCGGGTTCCGGTGTTGGACCGTCCCGGTGAGTTGGCGGCAATCGCCATGCTGGCCACCGAGCTCGACGTCAACATCTACGATCTGGAGATCGCTCATTCGCCCGAGGGGCCACGCGGTGTTGTGGTGTTGCTGGTCGAGTCCGAGACGGCTGAGAGGCTGCAAAGCGCTCTGAGCGAGCAGGGTTACCGTCCGTCGATACAACCGCTGGGTTGAAGCCATTCGAGAAGCGTTGCGAGAAACCGTGCCTGCCGATCCTCTGAACATCAAGCCCCTCGACCGACCGCCCGATACGACGGTGGTGCTGCCGGGATCAAAGAGCATCACCAATCGCGCGTTGGTGACCGCGGCATTGGCACGCGGCACGACTCGGCTCTCCTCGGCGCTGTTTGCCGACGACACTCTGGCGATGATCGACGGGCTTGGCGCCATGGGCGTGGGCTGCGTGCCCGACAGTGCTGACGGCTCGATGACCGTCGAGGGCTGCGGTGCTGAGTTCGCCGAGCGCGCCGGGTCTGGTGAAGCTCGTGTGGACGCGAGGCGTTCTGGGACCACGAGCCGTTTCCTGATGCCCGTGGCAGCGCTGAGAGGTGCGCCGACGGTGATCGACGGCGACCGCCAGCTGCGGGGCCGGCCCATGGGCCACCAGATCGATGCACTGCGTCATTTGGGTGTGTCGGTCGAGGAACTGGGGCTCGCCGGTCGTCTGCCGGTGCGTGTCGCCGGACCGATCATTGGCCGCAGTTGCAGTATCGAAGGCGGCGCCAGCAGCCAGTTTGCATCTGGTCTGCTGCTGGCCGGCGGGGTGAGCGGTTTGTCGCTTGAACTCGCCGCAGACCCGGTCAGCTGGCCCTATCTGGAGATGACTGTCGCGGTGATGCAATCGTTCGGCGCGCACGTGGATTCAGCTGAGCCGCAGCGTTCGGCGCAGGGCCGAGTGTTGACCGCGGGCGGCGGCTACGAGAGTCCCGGCACCTACAACATCGAACCCGACGCCAGCACGGCATCGTATTTTTTTGCCGCGGCCGCCATCGCCGGAGGCAGGGTGCGGGTTGAGGGACTCGGCAACTCATCGATTCAAGGCGATGTCGCCTTTGTGGATGTTCTCGCCCGGATGGGCGCGGAAGTGAGAATCGACGACAACAGCATCGAAGTGTCGGGCGGGGAGCTGCGGGGGGTCGATGTCGACCTCAGCGACATCTCCGATACCGCGCCGACGCTTGCGGTCGTCGCTGCTTTCGCCTCCGGAGTCACCACCGTGTCGGGAATCGGGTTTGTGCGTCACAAGGAGAGCGATCGTGTGGCCGGGCCGGTCAACGAACTCCGCCGTTGCGGCATCGACGCAGAGGAAACCGCTGACGGGTTCGTGGTGCGGCCTTCGGGCCTGCCGATCGGGGCTGCATTCGAGACCTATCAGGACCATCGAATGGCGATGGCGTTCGCGTTGATCGGGTTGGTTGTCGAAGGAGTCTCGATCTGTGATCCTGGCTGTGTGGCCAAGACCTTTCCCGGCTATTTCGGCACGCTGGAGCAGCTTCGATGACTGTGCTGGACGGCTCTTCTGTGGTGCGCCTGGTGCGGGTGCGGCTGTGAGAGTGATCGCCATCGACGGTCCTGCAGGGTCCGGGAAGTCCACCGTGGCCCGCGCGGTCGCGGACCGCCTAGCTCTTCCGTATCTCGATACCGGGGCGATGTATCGGTCGGTTGCCTTCACGGTCCTGCGCGCGGCCGGCGATCCGGACGATCTTGAATTCTCAGCCAACGCGGCCCGTTCGATGGAACTCGACCTCAGCGACGATCGGGTTCTGGTGAACGGAGTCGACGCAACGCTGCAGATTCGAGGCCCCGAGGTGACCAGAGCGGTGAGCGCGGTGGCCGCCAATCCACTGGTGCGCCGCGAGATGGTCTCGCGTCAACGCGAGTGGGTCGAACGGCGAGGCGGCGGAGTGCTCGAGGGCCGCGACATAGGCACCGTGGTCTTTCCTGGCGCCGAGTTGAAGGTATATCTCACTGCTGATGAGAGTGTCAGGGCGCAGCGGCGAGCCAAAGAGGTCACCGACCTCGACTACCAGACCGTTGCGGCGGACATCACAAGGCGCGACACAGTGGACTCGACCCGGGACGTCGCTCCGTTGACCGAGGCCGATGACGCGATCATCATTGACACCACGAGGCTTACGATCGAAGAGGTTGTCACTCTGATAGTGGAATTGTTGCCTTCGAGCGACGCGGAGCAGTGATCGCCCAGAAGATGGGCAAAGAAGCGACTTACGGATCCCAACAGGGGGAGACGCCGGCCCGTAGTCGCCAGTCATGGCCCGGCCGCCTCTTCTATCGCTGTTTCTGGGTGGTTGTCTATGTGTCGATCAAGCTGCTGTTCCGCCTGAGGGTCGAAGGCGCCGAGAACTTGCCCGACGGCCCGTTCGTGTTGTCTGCGGTCCATCGTTCGTTCGTCGACACTCCGATTGTCGGGGTCATCACGGGCAGGCGACTGCGATTCATGGGCAAGGAGAGCCTCTGGAACTCGAGGCTGCTGGGAACATTCCTGACAGTCATGGGCGGGTTCCCCGTTGAGCGGGGATCCGCGGATCGCACGGCTCTTCGGGCTGCGGGGGACGTGCTGGCCCTGGGTGAACCGCTGGTGATGTTTCCTGAGGGAACTCGTCAAGTCGGCCCTCGGCTTGATCGCAAGCTGGTCCTCGACGGCCCCGCTTTCGTAGCAGCCCGTGCCGGTGTGCCGATAGTGCCTCTGGGCCTCGGGGGCACGCCGAGCGCTCTGCCGGTGGGAGCGAAGATCCCCCGACCGGCCAAGGTGGTCGCGATCATCGGCGAGCCGATCGCACCGCCGGCCAAAGTCGACGGGAAGGTTCCTCGTCGGGCTGTGCGCGAGCTCTCCGAAGTGCTGTACCGCGAGCTGAGTGATCTCTTCATCGAAGCCCGCGTGGCCGCCGGCGACGAGCCGCCCCCAGCCGACTAGGCGCCGGTCTGTTCCCAGACGGTGCGGGTGTAGGCGGTGACTGCGCCGCGCCGGCAACAAGTCCCGTGCCGGAACCTGTTCGGCTGCGCTCACGCGTCGCTGACGGCTGCCGGAAGCGACTCGAGCACCTCGCTAGCGTCGATGTCGCGGTCGTCTAAGGGAAGCCGGTCCCCGCTGAGCCCGAGCGTCACCGTTGCCGCCGCGTCGATCGCGCGCAAGAGTTGACGAAGGTTGCGGGGCGGCGGGAAGTATTCGTCCTCGTCGGTCACCCGCACCTCTTCGACTCCGCCTGTGGGAGCGAGCCGATCGATTACCGAGAGCACAAGGTCCTCGGGTGCTGAAGCTCCCGCGGTCACCCCGACAGCGCCCGTCAGGTCGTCGGGCAGTTCGTCTGCGGCGTTGACGCGGAACACATGCTGACATCCTGCTTCTCGGGCCAGCGCTGCGAGTGCTTTGGTGTTGGAGGAGTTGGATGATCCGATCACGACCATTGCGTCCACCCTTGGAGCGATCTTCATCAACGCCGACTGGCGGTTGGTCGTGGCGAAGCAGAGGTCGGAGCGTTCGGGTTGCCAGAGCTGTGGGAACCGTTCGCGTGCAGCGTCGAGCACTCCGGCCCATTCGCGGTGCGACAGTGTGGTTTGGGCCAGAACCGCGATGGGGGAGTCGAACTCGGGAAGGTCCGCCACGTCGTCTGCGGTCTCAACACGGTGGATGGCAGCGGGCGCTACCGCCATCGTGCCGACTGCCTCCTCATGCCCTTCGTGGCCGACGTAGACGATCTGGTAACCCTTGCCCGCCCGGGTCTTGACCTCGTGATGCACCTTTGTCACCAGCGGACACACTGCGTCGACGACGTAGCCGCCTCTATCCATGGCCGCGGCCACGACTTCGGGGGCCGATCCGTGAGCGGAAAGCATGATCGGGCGGCCTTCGGGCACTTCAGTTATGTCGTCGACGAACACCACGCCCGAAGCTTCGAAACGCTGAACCACCAACTGGTTGTGGACAATCTCGTGGTAGCAGTACACAGGTGGTTCAAAAGCCCTGACCATCCAGGCGAGCGCCTTGATGGCCATCTCCACACCGGCACAGAACCCCCGAGGCGCTGCCAGCAGGACCTTATCGACAGTCGGCACAAGACTGAGGCTAGTGCCGTGGTGCTGTTCCCGGCCCATTCAGAGGCCGACACAGGGTGGAGGCAGCAGCCGGCGCTGGTACAGTTTCGTGTCCAGTTTCGCTCAGGAGCCAGCCACGATGTCCAAGATTTGCCAGGTCACGGGTCGCAAGCCGCGCTTCGGCAAGCAGCTCTCGCACTCGCATCGTCGGTCGAGCCGTCGTTGGGATCCCAACGTTCAGACCAAGCGCTACTACTTGGCGAGCGAACGGCGTTGGATCAAGCTTGAAGTGAGCGCCAAGGGCATCAAGACGATCGACAAGCGCGGCATCGAGAGCGTCGTGGCGTCCATGCGCCGCGAAGGCAAGAAGGTCTGAGTCAGATGGCCAGCGACAAGCGTCCGATCATCAAACTGCGGTCCACCGCGGGAACCGGATACACATACGTGACCACGAAGAACAAGACCAACACGCGTGAGCGCATCGAGATCAAGAAATACGATCCGGTCGTCCGCAAACACGTTGTGTTCAAAGAAGAACGCTGAGCGTCGGCGTCCCGGCGATCACCGAGGCCCAATATCCATCTCGTCTGCTAACGGCGAGGGGCCGTAGACTCGTCAGATGGTTTCAGACTCTCGCGATCGCCCGATCGCCATGTTCGATTCGGGGTTCGGCGGGTTGACCGTTGCGAGGGCTGTGATCGACCTTCTGCCCAACGAGAACGTTGTCTATTTCGGCGATACCGCGCGCTATCCCTACGGCTCCAGGCGTCACGGCGAAGTGGCGGGATTCGCGCTGCAGATCACTGATCTTCTGGTGGAACGGCACGACCCGAAGATGATCGTCGTCGCTTGCAATACGGCCTCCGCGGTTGCGTTGGACGACTTGGCCGCTCAGGTTGAGATTCCTGTTGTCGGGGTTCTCAGGCCGGGGCTGGAATCCCTGCTCAAAGCCACGCTTGCGTCGCGGGTGGGAATGATCGGCACGGTGGGAACCGTCGCTAGCGGCGCGTACCAGCGGTTGGCGGCTGAGATCGCGCCACGAGTGGACTTCAGATGTGCAGCCTGCCCGGGATTCGTGGAGTTCGTCGAACGCGGCGAAACGGGATCGGATCAGGTTCGCGTGCTTGCCCAGCGGCTGCTGGCACCGCTGATCGAAGAGAAGATCGATGCTCTGCTGCTTGGTTGCACCCATTATCCGTTCCTGGCCCGCACCATTGCTGAGGTGATGGGACGTGACGTGGTATTGGTGTCCTCGGCTGATGAGACCGCGTTCGAGGTGAGGCGTGCCCTTGAAGCCTCGAACGATTGCCGCACGGGGGGCGGTCAAGGATTGCGCCGTTTCGTGTCCAGCGGCGATGTGGCGACGTTCGCCCGGCTCGGCAGAGACCTCTTCGGTCCCGAACTCAACCATGTCGAGTGTCACAACTGGTGAATCGACAGTGCCCCCTCAAAGACATCGCCCCCTCAAAGACATCCAATAGACATCCCCGTCAAAGTTGACTCGACCCCACTGGAGGACTCGTGACCATTTCCCGCCACGACGGCCGCATGTTCGACGAGCTGCGACCCCTGTCGTTCGTTCGCGACTATACGAAGATGTCGATGGGCTCGGCGCTCGTCTCGTTCGGCGACACTCAAGTGTTGTGCACGGCCTCGGTCGCGCCGGACACACCCCGTTGGATACGCGGTAGGGGAAGGGGCTGGGTCACCGCGGAGTATTCGATGCTGCCGGGGTCTTCCCCAGAACGGATTCGGCGCCGCACATCGGGGCGTGACCAAGAGATCCAGCGCCTCATCGGGAGGTCGCTGCGCTGCGTGATCGACATGGCCGCGTTGGGTGAGCGCTCCATCACGGTCGATTGCGATGTGCTTTCGGCTGACGGCGGCACTCGCACAGCCTCGATTTGCGGTGGATACGTGGCTCTTCACGACGCTTGTGAGCGTCTCGTCCTGGCGGGGGACATACCTGCCAACCCGTTGTTCACTGAGTGTGCGGCGATATCGGTGGGGATTGTCGATGGTCAGCCGCTGCTCGACCTGCCCTATCTGGAAGACTCGACCGCTGACGTCGATTTCAATGTGGTGATGACTGGTGACGGGGCGCTGATCGAGGTACAGGGCACCGCTGAAGGCAAGGCTTTCAGCCGTGACGAGTTGACTGCGATGCTCGATCTGGCTGCCGAGGGGATCGCGGAGATCAACGAAGCCCAACGAACTGTGCTGCGCACGCCCCCTGAACCGCGCGCAACCGCGCCCTGAAGAGATGTCAGATTCGCCTCGGCTCGTGTGCGCTAGCGCCAATCCCGACAAGGTGGCCGAGATGGCTCTGGTGCTCGACGGAATCGTCGAACTGCTGCCGCGTCCGCATGCATTGGCAGATGTCGTCGAAGACGCAGGCGACCTGGAGGGGAATGCCCGACTCAAGGCGGTGGCGGTGTCTGCTGCCGCCGGAGCAGCGGCGGTCAGCGATGACACGGGCTTGGAAGTGGATGCGTTGGACGGGGAACCGGGAGTCCGGTCGGCCCGTTACGCAGGCGAGGGCGCCAGTTACGCCGACAATGTAGACAAGCTGCTTTCAGAACTCGCACGGGTCGGCGCCGGCACCCCTGAGGCGCGCACGGCGCGGTTCCGCACCGTGGTGATGGTGGTGTGGCCCGACGGGTCGGAACTGTCGGCGCAGGGGAGCGTTGAAGGTTGGATCGCCGAGCAACCCGAAGGAACGGGTGGTTTCGGATACGACTCGGTCTTTGTCCCCACCGAAGGCGACGGTCGTTCCTTTGCTGAGATGGGCGACGAGAAACACGCCATCAGTCACCGTGGACGTGCTCTGCGCTCTCTCGCGGAGGCACTCAGCGCCCGGGCGTGCGAATCGCAAGGGGCGTGACGGTGACCGAGCGGCTGAGGTTGCATGGCCGGAGCCGTGGCTGGCTCTACGCGGGATGCGGCATGTTGGTCGTGTCGACCGACTCCTTCTTCGTGCGCTGGTCGCGCGCGGAGGTCTGGGACCTGGTGTTCTGGGTCTCTTTGATCTCCCTGGCGACTTATTTCGCGTCCGGTTCGCGCTTTGTGACGGGTTCGCTCCTCGTGTCCGGTTCGCGAAGGGAGTCGATGAGCCCGATTCGGTCGTGGCGCCGCTTCCCGGTTCCGTTGACGGCAATCGCCGTTCTCTCCACGGTCAGTCAGGTCTCCTACATCACCGCGGTGACCCGCACCACAGTCTCCAACGTGGTTGTGATCGTCGGCGCTTCGCCGGTGATGGTCGCGCTTGTCGGCCGCGGTTTCTTCAGTGAGAAGACTGCTCGGAGGGTCTGGACCGCCATTGTCGTCACCTTCGCGGGCATGACTGTGATCGTTGCGGGTTCGGTCGGCGAGCCCAACCTCGACGGTGACCTGTTGGCAGTCGCGGCTGTTCTGGCGTTCTCGATCGGTGTGAACATCTGGCGGCGCTGGCCCGAAATGAGCCGGATCGTCGGATTGTCTATGGCTGCGGTCTTGTCGGTGTTTGCCGCGTCCTTCTTCGCGTCGCCGCTGTCTTTGGACGGACGCGCCTATCTGGCCTGTGTGGGCATGGGCCTGCTGAATCCGCTGGGACGGTTGCTGCACACCAACGCTCCCCGGTATGCGCCCGCTGCCGAAGTGGCGTTGTTCACGCCGGTTGAAACCGTCGCAGCGTCTCTGTGGGCCTGGTTGGCCTTCTCCGAGGTGCCCAAGGTCGGCACCGTCGTCGGCGCGGTGATCATTATCGGAGGGGTGCTGTACGGGACTGTCACAGCCCGCGAACACCGCTGACGGAACTCGACCGCAGGCTTCTCTACATGCGCGCATGATGGCGGCCTGCTCTCAGGTACGGTTGGAAGGTGCGCCAGCTCATCACCGACGCCCTTGTCGTCACCGGCGACGGGGTGACCGACTCCTACCGTGGCGACGTTCTGATCGAGGGCGACCGGATCACGCACCTGGGGCAGGTCCCCGCCAGTGCTGCGGATGGCGTGGACCGCGAGATCGACGCGGGCGGCCGAGTGCTGGCGCCCGGATTTGTGGACACGCACAACCACGGCGCGCTCGGTGGCACGCGTCTGGGAGACCACGGCATCCCGTTGAGTTGCGAGATGGCGCTGCGGGGCGGCGTCACGAAACGCATCTGCGGGGTCGACGGGCTGTCGCCGGCTCCTGTCGCGTCAGACCAGCGCGCCGAGTACGCCATGCAGCTTGCTCCACTCGACGGGGCTATCGACTCATCGGGCGGCGGCCCCTCGGACAGCGACGACCCAGCTGGAGGCGCTGAGTGGACTTGGAGTTCTACCAGGGAGTTCTTGGACTGGCATAAAGGCCGGTCGGTCACCGACATGGGTCTGCATCTGGGCCACAGCGCGGTGCGGCGGGTTGTGATGGGCAACCTCGACCGCACTGCCGACGACCAGCAGATCAGGGACATGGCGGAGGTGGTGCGTCGCGAGGCGCCGTGGTGCCTGGGGTTGTCGACCGGTCTTGTGTACAACCCTGCGGTGTACTCCGACCAGCGGGAGATCACCGCGCTGGTGCGAGCGTTCAACGAGGTGAAGCCCGGTGCGCTGTATCCGCATCTGCGTTCGGAGAGCGACGACATCGAAGATGCGCTCAACGAGGTGATCACCGCGGCGACCGACGGCGGCGGCGGATACTGCAGTGAGCACACGAAGATCGCCGGGCGACGCAACTGGGATCGTTATGAGCAGGTGGTGGGCCGTCTCGACGACGCCGCCGGTTGCGTGCCGACGATGGGCAACATGTACCCGTACACCGCTGGAAGCACGACCGCCGATGCCCTGTTCCCTCCCGAGGTGCGGTCGGGCACTCGAGCGGAGTTCATGGCCCGGTTGAGCGACGCCGATGTGCGCGAGTTCGCCTTTCAGAAGATTTACGGTGATGACGCCGGGTGGGACAACTTCGTGGCGTTCTGCGGTGGTTTGGAGGGCATCCAGATAGCCGGCGTGCTCAATGGCGTAGGCGACGAGTTCTTGGGAAAGCGTTTCTCTGATGTCGTGCTGGCCGCCGGTGTGACCGACATGACCTCGATCGAGGCCCACGACGCGGTCTGCGACTTCTTCCTTCACAACCGGGGCGAGGTGTCCATCATCAGCCACTACGGCAACGAGGCCACGGTGGAGCGTTTCTTTCGTCGCTCGAACATGGCGATATGCACTGACGGACTGATGCCGGGACCTGGTCAGAAGCCCCATCCGCGTTTGCTGGGGGCGTTTCCCAAAGCCCTGCGCATGGCCCGCGAGCTGGGGGTGCCTCTGGTTGAGATCGTCTATCGGATGACTGCTCTGCCCTGTGGGTTCATGGGCCTTCCCAGCCCGGTTCTGCGGCCGGGCGCCGACGCCTCGTTGGTGTTGTTCGACTGGGATCGAGTCACCGAGCACAACAGCTACACCGACCCGATGGTCCACCCCGAGGGGATCGACGCCGTGTGGGTTCACGGCGAGTTGGTGCATTCCGAGGGCCGCATCCATGCGCCCGAGGCCTTCGCTGGCCGCCACCTCCTCACACCCCCCACGCCAACCTGAGCTGCCTAGGTTTCGTCCAGCGCAGCCGCTCGGAGCGGCGGAACTGCTCTGGCGTGATCGACGCTGGACGGGTTCGCAGGACTCTCAGTTCGGTTACGATGCTGGTGTGCGGAACGACTTGAACATAGATCAATCCTTGTCGTTGATTCACGAGACCGAGACGGCCATCATGCTCTTGGACGAGGGTATAAGGGTCATCTCGGAATGGGACGGAGGTCAAGACCACCGGATACGAGGCTTGTTCTCGACATCGCAGGGCTTTGAACGTCTACTCAAACTAACGATGACGCTGATCCTTACGGGCGAGGGGAAGCCACCTTCCTCCAAGGATCTGAAGAGGGAGTACGGACACCACCTCTTGCAGTTGCTTGACGACATTCTCAACAAGGCGAAAGACGATGCGGAGTTTGCAAAAACGCAGAGGCTTCTTTATGACATTCCTACTATCGGGATGACGAAGACCGAAATCCGGAACCGGCCACCGTTTCAGGACGACATTGCGTTTTGCAGATCGGACAGGGTCTTAAGAGAGATGTTCGACATCTTTGGAGAGTTTGGCACTGGAGGGCGTTACCACAATTTCGACGTTTTGTTGGACAAGCGCTCGCGAGCGGGCGATCCGATGGAAAGATGGGAAGCGCTCGAGATGGCGATTTTCGACGAGGAACCAAGGTGGTTAAAGATGATGGTGTCTGACACCGCACAGTTTTCTCGGCGTTGGTATCCGTATCTTGCATCGAGGCAAGTCGAGACCTTGCAGAGGGCCGCGCGTTTTCTTGTGAGACTGTGGACGCTTGGACCAGCACAACAGCATGGCAAACGACTCTCAGGCCTAGTTAGCAGATTTCTGTCGATCACCGACGACAAACTGAGTTCGGTTCCCAGTTTGCGCTCGGCTGGTCCGGGGTGGTTGGCTAATCTGGTTCGGGGAGGACGGCCATCCAGCAGACGACCCCGATGTCTTCTTCGGTGATTGAACCGGGCGGCGTTGGCGGGTCGACAGGACGTAGGCCGTAGAAAGCCACCGTGTCTACAATTCCCTGAGCGGCTTGGGTAATGTCGATGACCTCGTTGCTCAAATTGCGTCTGATGGTTCCGAGGCCTTGTCTAACCTGGCTTCCCCGTTCCACTCCTAGAGCTTCGTAGGCCTCGCTCGCGTTTGGGGGAGTGGAGATGGAGGGGTTGGTGAGAAGCGCTCGCGCCCATCTTTGGATCGGCCCGAGGGACTTGTCGTTCGTCCCAATATCGGTTTCTTGCTCGTGTTCTTCAATGATCGACGCAGCGGCTATCGACCACGCCGTGTCTAAGTCAATGGGAGGGTCGTCTAACCCTGCTGTCAAACCGGGGTTGATCCGGCGCAAGAGAGTGGGTGGTGCCGACGCGATATCACCTTCGTCAGTCACAAAGCGCCAGTGACGCTGACCGTCCAACATCCGGCAGGCAAAGAACACTCCGGGTGGGCCTGTCGAAGGAACTCCGGGTCCCTGAGCAAAGGCTGCGCCCACTCCCCACGGAAGATCGTTCACTCTGTCGATCTCGCCTTCCCCGGCTGCCCTCCGGAGTTCGGCTCGCAACAACTCGGCGCTGAGAGCATGCGGTCCGTCCGGAGTGTCAGCCTCATCCAAAAGGGATGCATCCCCTGAGGTCAAGCGGCGGGCGTAGGCCTGGATCTCTTCGTCAGCTAAACCTTCCACCACCTCAATCTCCATCCCGTAGGGTTGGGCGGCAACGATTTTGCGACGAATGGCTGTCTCAAGTTGCAGGATCATTTCAAGATCGCCCTGCTCGGGGAGCATGGTGACGAGGAACACGCTCGGGTGGGGACTCTTTAGTCGAACAACGCGGCCATACCGCTGTACCACCCGCTGTGGATTCCAGGGCATGTCGTAGCTGATCACCGCGGCGGCCTGTTGCAGATTCTGACCTTCGGAAAGCACATCGTTGCTCAAAAGCAGATCTACCTCGCCATCAAGTGGAACGTAACCGGGGTCCACCACGGATTCAGGACAGAAGCGTGCCAACATCCGTGTCCGCTCGTCTGGACTCGTCTCCGCTCCAACGACGGTTACTCGGTCACGTCCGTTGATCGGATCGGGAAGATGCTCATCCAGATAACGCACCGTGTCGGCAAACGCTGAGAAGATGATGACCTTCTCTGAGGGCACCCCTTCCAGCAGACGCTTGAGCAGATCCAGTTTGGGATCGTTCTTGGCGCTGAGCTCTCGCAAGGCTTCGGCTGTGGCCACCAAGCGACGCCTGTCGTTGAGCACTTCCTCGCGGAAGTTGGGATCGAAGCGGTCTGCCGATTCGACATCGGTTTCGTCCAGGTTCTCCTCGGCCCACTCGGCCAATCCGGTCTCATCAAGATCCAGGACCGCCGCTTCTCGCAGCGCGTCTCCGCTCAGAACCTTCCCTTGGTCCCACGAGTCCAAGAACACGGTGTGGGCGTTGATCATCCGGTCGAGGGTGAGAAGACAGGCGTTCCAGCACGACTCGAACCGTTTCAGAACAGCCGATTGCAGCAGGGCGCTCAGGACCGCTTCTTGCCGGGTTTCCTCACGGTCCAACCGGTAGGAGCTGGGCCGATAACGGGCCATGGACAGGCTGGCGATGTGCGTGGTTATGGTTCGAACTAAGCCGGGGTAGGCCGTGTCGAGGTCGTAGCGCTCTGTGGACAACTCGGGTGCGGGGAACGAGACCGGGGTGCCGTCGGGGAAGGTTTCATTGGGGTAATGCAGTTCAATAAATCGGCGGTCTCGGCGGACGCTCACCATGTCGGCCAAGGAGAACAGCACATCGGGGTTGAGGTTCTCGGGATCGCGCTCGTTGGCCCCTGCACGCAGGAACAAGCGCCGTAATGATGGGATGCCATGGGATGCGAACGCCCGGTCATGGTGGGCGAATGTCATGACTAGGTGGTAGAGGTCCCAGAGGCCATTGTTTATTGGGGTAGCGGTGAGCAGAGCAAGATCCTTCTGTCGCCCGCCCAGCAGCCGCGAGACAGCTCGGTACCAGGTGGTCCCCGGGGTTCGCAGGGCGTGCCCTTCGTCCATGACCACAAGCCGATATGCGTCCTTGTCGCTGTGCAGGTATCGGCGGGTGCTTGGGGTGCCCGGGCTCGCTAGTTGCTCATCGTTAGCTAGTTGGTGATAGCTGATGACCTGGGCCGGGACTCGTGCTTGGTCAAGTTTCTGCTTCCAATAGTCCACGAGTTGGGCGGGAGCTACTGCGAGTGCGTGGACCCCCCGGCGGAGTGCGTATTCCTCAATGAGAGCCACACCGATTTCGGTTTTGCCGGTGCCCACCCCGTCGGCATAGATCACTCCGTGGTGTCGTTCGAGGATTCCGAGCGCTCTGCGGAAGCCGTCTCGTTGGAAGGAGGCCAACTCCACCGCTGTCGGGGTCGGCCCCTCTGCTTGTTCATCCTCGGGGTCCAACAGTTCCAAAAGAGCCCTCAGGTATATGTCGCGTGGGCTGAGCAGGCCGACTTCGGGGAAGAGCAGCCCGCGCAGCTCGTGCTTGAATTCCTCGGCAGAGTCCCACAGGCAGTCGAACCAGGCCACGGCTTGCTGAGCTACTGGTGGGTCGTATTGCACCAGCCCCAATTCCAGGTTGGAAAACAGGCCGGCGCCGGTGAGATTGGCTGAGGTAACCAGAGCGGCTCGGGCGTCGTCTTGGTTGCCGAATAGGTAGGCCTTGCCATGGAGGAACTGGCTGGTGTAGCGCCGCACCTCCACATTGGGCCGGTCCAGCCAGGCGTCGAGAGCCACCAGCTTTGTCGCGGCGCGGCTGGGCGGGAAGCGGGCTAGGTCGCGGTCGGCTCGGAGTCCTTCCAGTGCCAATTCAAATCGGGATACCGGTAGCTGGTGTCCCAAGCCGGGTTCGGGAGCAACTCCTAGCAAGAGCCGGGTTTTGCGGTCGTCGGACACCGTTGTCGCCACATGGTGGAGACCGCCTAGGTTGACGTAGCCACTGGCGATAGACAACCCATGTCTCGCGGCCACATCGCCGAGCAGGTACGTCAGAGCGTCAGCGTGACGTGTGCCGTCGCTCAGATTGTCGAGCAGGTAGGGGCGCCCCGCCATCAGTCCAGCTCGCGTAGGCGGTCGATCAGAACGGTTCGATAGTCTGTAGACACCGCATCGGTCGTGAAGTCGCTGAACATGATCTCAAGGTCTTTCGCAGTGAGGTGCCAAGTACGTGCCACTCTGGCATCAATGTCCACAAGCAGGCGCTGCCGCTCATCGGCTGTGAGCGGTCCGCACTCGACTTCTGTGGCTACAGCGAAATCAGCGAATCGTTCGTCGATTGCCGACAGACGGGCAGCCGATCGAGCGATCTCACAATAGTCCTGATCGTTCAAGATAGGAACGGTCAGTGCTTCAAGGATGAAGAAGTTGAGGTGAATCTCTACAAAGCGGCGAGCTTGCCAGTCAAACGGCAGGCTGTTCATGATGCCGAGACATGCGGCTTGATCCAGTTCACAGCCGCCAACAAAGGCTAGATATGGTGCGGTGTTGGTCAACAACACTTCAGGAGGAACCAGGCAGGCCCGTACCGTCCTACTGTCGTCTGAGCGAGAGACATCCCGGAAGGCCACACGGGCGCGTTTCAACTCGGCCAAGACTGCTTGTTGTCGGTTCTTGAGAGGGACGGACTCGGCCAGCATCGATTTCAAACCTGGTCGAGACTTTCGGATTTTGATGGAGACGCTGTCGCTGGCGGGACACTTTCGCGCCTCGGACCCGTGGGGATCGTACTGATCGAAGCTCTCGCCCTTCCATAGGGGCAGACCCGATGTGGCGTCGCGCCACAGCTGTCGATCATTGGTTTCGTCCAGCTCTCTAACCGGAAAACACTGCGAACGTCCTAGCGGGAACTGGGATCCGACCTGTAGCTTCGCCAGCAGACCGGCTTCCTCTTGTGATCGGAGTCTGGGAGTCATCCAACCGGGCAGAAATGAAGCCGGAGCCACTGGTATCCCCGGCGATGAGGACTGGCCCAGCCATGCCTGAGCTGAATCGGCTGTCCCCGCGATTGCGACACGGTGTCCGTCACCTGGCGCACACCGCTCGGCCATGATCAGTGCAATTCCGTACTGGGGATGTGTGTCGAACATCCAGAGCCGTTTGTTCACCAGAAAGTCGATCCGTTGGGTGGACATCTGGGTGTAGAGCCAATCCCGGAAGCCCTCCGAACCCTGGCTCACGAACGCTCCCCGGGGCAGCACCACTCCGATCGATCCGTTGGGGCGAACTAGGGTGCGGTAGCGTTGGCAGAAATACTTGTAGAGGTCAGGGTCACCAACTGTGGATTGGTACTCGCCCATAGCCAACGCCTGCCGCTCTGCTTGAGCCCTCTCTCGTCCCGCATCCAGAATTTCAGCCAACTCGGGCCGCTTAGCAATGAGATCGGCGACAGCGGCTGCACGATCGACCTCACGAAGACCGTGCAGTCCGGGTAAATGGAGCCCATACAGTGACAGTTCCTCGAGCGTCACTTCCTCCCATGGAGGGTTGCCCACGACCACATCGAATCCGGGGCTCTCGCGAAAGAACACTCTCGGAAACTTCAACGGCCAGTGAAGGAAGCTGTGTTCTTCGCCCAAAGCGGTTGCCTGTTCAGTGATCTTCTGGGTATTGGCTTCACCGTCGTCGGCAATCACCTCGAGGCCGTTTGTCAAAGCGCATTCTTGAGCACCGCTCAGCTTGAATCCCTCGGAAGTCCAAACGTCGAAGAGACGCTGCAAGCCGCGTGTTGCCAATCGGGCTTCATCGTCAGCCACTTTGCTGGCTTGTACTTCATCAGGGGTCAGGTCGTCTATGTCGGCTAGACGGGCGGCTGCCTCGGCTGCTTGGTGCAGAGCGGTTCTCAGAGAATCAGCCTGCAGCGTCCCCTCCGGCACCACGGCATCAGCATTCGCTACTCCGATCAACGAGTTACCCACGATTACATTGCGGTCAAGGTAGGCCAATGACAGCCCGGGCACGAACGACGTCAGCCATAGTGACAAGGTGGCGATCTCCGCTCCCATCGGACTCAGGTCAACCCCAAAGACGCAGTGTTTGAGAATAAGTCTCCGGAGAAGAGCGACATCGGTGATCTCCGCTCCCTGCCGTGTCTTGGCTCGTAGTCGGTCGAGCCTTTTCCGAATGGCTGGAAGCGGTCGATCGGCGAGAAACGTCACCGTTCGGTCGGCGAGTGCCTCGGTCACTTGTACGAGGAAGTGAGCACTACCACAGGCCGGATCGAGTACCGAGAAGCTGAGCAGGTCGCGAGCTGCTTTTGCCGGATCGGAGATACTGGTTTTGCGTACCTCTTCTAGGTGTCGTTCGAAAGCGGGAAGAACGGTGCGGCGCACCAGATGCTCCACGAGTGAGACCGGCGTGTAGTACACGCCACCCGCTTTGCGTCCGCCCTCGTTGGTTTGCCACAGCAGCGACCCCGCTAGGACTTCTGGTTGCTGATGGTCGGGAACGAATCGGTCCCTTCGGTTGTCATAGCGTAACGGCTGGCGGGTCAGCGAGAGCCGCAGGCTCAGCAGCGCCTCGTAAATGTGACCTAGGTGGCCGATTTCAAGAGAGGAGTAGTCGACTCCATGCCCTGTGGTGGCGTCTCTCCCGACGGCCGTCAACACGTCGGCAAAATACGGATCGGCCAGTTCCAAGCGTTCCAGCAACTCTGCACCCTCAAAGTCGGCGGACGCGAAGAGGGCACCGTTGTACGCGGGCACGCCCCAGGCTGGGTTGCCCGTGCGAAGAGCCCGAACCAGCGTGTTGAAGCTCGACCACAATGAGGTGGAGTTCTCACTCAATTTAGGTTTGGTCTTTTCGGCTTCGGCCACTAACTCAGAGAGCGACCGACGCCGGTAGGTGTCGTTGTCTACCGGCAAGAAGTGGGAACTTTCCGCGTAGAGCACAAACAGCAGTCGGAACAGCAGGGTGAGCGAGGCCCGTTCCAGTTCCAATCGTTGATTGTCGTCGGCCAAGTCGAGGCCTTGGTCGTTCGCCCAATGCTCCACCCCTTTGGCCAGAGAGGGCAGCGCCTCTTGGCGGATGGTGTGATCCAACCGGAGTCGCAGTTCAGCCCCGAAAGCCTGAGCGTCAGCCTGGAGTCTCGCGAGTCCTCCGTCGGCCAGATACTGGGGAGCCAGCAAAGCCAAGTAAGGTCGGTCGTGTTCTCCCAGCAAGTCAGCGTCTAGATCCAGCCATTCGGCGGTAGTGGCAGCTTGGTCGCAGTCGAACAACCGGTACCGGTTGCGGTAGGCAAGTATTCCGTAGCGGGCGCCGTGCTCGTGGCAGTCGGAGGCCAGCACTCCCTCGGCAGGTCGGCCCATGTCGTCAAGGCGTATGAAGTCCTGTGGCTTGGCCCTGGGGTGGATTACGGCTACCCGTCGACTGCCGTAGCGGGCCAAGTAGCCGCGCTGGGGGAGTTGCTCGACCTCATATCCCAGCCCGCGCATCATGGTTCGCCAGTCGCCAATGATCGATAGTTCCGCTGTTGCTTGCGAAGCGGCTTCCCAGGTGCCCGGCTCGCCGCGGAAGCGGGATTCGAGTGTGTGGTGGGTCAACAGCCCGTGGACGACCTTGCCCCGGCCGTCCAAGCGGGTCACCTCGCCTGCCAAGTAGCGGACAGCATCGAAGTCGCTCATCGGCGCGGTGGCCTCGATTGTGTCGGCCAATCCAGCGCAGTCCACCGAGCGAATGGGATCTTCGTGGGTTATGGGCCCGAGTGTGCGGACGCTGTTGGGGCGCTCAGGGTCGTCGGAAATCAACAAGTACCAGAAGTCCTTGTTCTTCACGCGCTCTCGCCACCGGGACCGCATGTTGCGCTCGACAGACTTCTCAGCTATCGCCAATTCAATAGAATTGATCCGCACCGCTCGACTGATGTGCGGCTGGGTTGGCATCTCTCGGGCGATGCCGCGGGCCAACAGCCGGTTGAGCAGGTCGTCGGCGTTCACGGACCTCAACTGTACTCGGCACCCTCTGACTGCTACTGCATTTGCCGACATGACTCTCCGTCTCGTTTTAGTTCAACATGGGGAAAGTCAAAATTGATTGTAAATCTATGAAAACTGGTTTTCAAGCGGATTCGCTGTTGTGTAGCTCAAGCCGGGTCCTCAGTGCGTCGACGCTGGACTCGCCACGAACTGCCTAGCTGCGGTCCCACGCTTCGACAGGTGTGGTGCGGACGGGGGGAGTCGAACCCCCACACCCTTTCGGGTACCAGGACCTAAACCTGGCGCGTATGCCAGTTCCGCCACGTCCGCGTGGATGGCACCAGCCTAGATGGCGGTAGCCTACGAGCGATGACCCAGCCCCCGAATATGGCCACCAACCTCGTCGCCAACCCGCAGGCCGATATTTTCCACCGGCTGCTGCAGGACCGGATCGTCGTGCTCGGCACAGACGTCAACGATGAGATCGCCAACTACATCACTGCACAGCTTCTCTACCTTGAAGGCCAGGACAAGGAGAAGCCGATCTGGCTCTACATCAACTCACCTGGCGGATCAGTGACCGCCGGGATGGCCATCTACGACACGATGCAGTTCGTCGAGCCCGAGGTCGGCACGATCTGCATGGGCCTCGGAGCGTCAATGGGTCAGTTCTTGTTGTGCGCCGGCGCGCCCGGCAAGCGCTACGCATTGCCCCACGCCCGGATCATGATGCACCAGCCGCTCGGCGGCGTTGAGGGCCAGGCAACCGATATTGCCATCCAAGCCGAGCAGATGGCTTACACCAAGCGCCTGCTGCAAGAACGCATCGCGTTGCACACCGGCCGTACGTATGAAGAGATCGAAGCGGACTCCGACCGTGACCGCTGGTTCACCGCTGAACAGGCCAAGGAGTACGGCATCATCGATCATGTGATCGTCAAGCGCGGAGAGATGCTCTAGAGGCTCTTGCCCAAGGCTCGGGCTGCGCCCGGCAGCAGCTCCGCGCTCCCGCGGCTCCGGCTGCGCCCGGCAACGACTCAGTTGCGGGCGGCTTCGGCGAGCGAGCGCAGTTCGGCCGTACCGGCAGCACGGTTGTCGTATTTGAACAGGGCCGATCCGCTGACGAAGACGTTGGCACCCGCCGCCGCGCACTCGCCGATGTTGTCAGCGTTGATCCCGCCGTCGACCTCGATGTCGATCTCGCAGCCGCTGGAATCGACCATCTCCTTTATCTCCGAGATCTTGTCGAGCAGGCGAATGTAGGTTTGGCCGCCGTAGCCGGGGTTCACGGTCATCACCAAGATATGGTCGGTCTGGTCCAGGACGTGGGCGATAGTGCTCGCCGGGGTGTGGGGATTGAGGACCACACCAGCACGCGCTCCCTGCTTGCGGATGTTGTCCAGTGAGCGGTGAAGATGTGTGCATGCTTCGACGTGGACCATCACCGTCGAGCATCCAGCTTCGATGAACAGCGGAGCGAACTCGTCGGCGTTGACGACCATCAAATGGGCCTCAAAAGGAATCGTGAGGTGGCTGCGCAGACTCCCGACGATGTCGGGGCCCATGGTGATGTTGGGAACGAACACGCCGTCCATCACGTCCCAGTGGATGCGGTCGACGCCCGCCTTCTCAAGATCGACACACTCCTGGCCCAACCGCGAAAAGTCTGCAGGAAGGATGGACGGAGCAATTTCAATAGGGCGCTGCACAACAGCGACACTAATCGCTGAAGCGCCGATACCGTTCCATTATGAGATTGCGGGTGACCGCCACCGCCCGGGACGGCGCCGGGGTAGCTCGGGCTGATGACGGCAGAATCGTCTTTGTAGAAGGTGCGCTCCCCGGTGAGGTGGTCACTGCCGAGATCCTGCGGGTGGACCGCCGCTGGTCCAGAGCGAGGATCATTTCGGTGATTGAAGCGTCGCAGGACCGCGTGCCGGTGCGTTGCTCCCATCAACTCGAGGGCTGTGGCGGTTGCGACCTCTTGCACGTCGCGCCGGACGCGCAGCTGCGGATGAAGCAGTCGATGGTTGTCGACCAGCTGGTGCGAGCGGGCGTGGTGGCGCCCGACCCGTCTCTGCGCTCACTGGACAATGACCAGGGACGCACAACTGTGCGGGCCGCGGTCGTGGGGGGTCGAGCCGGTTATCGGGTTCGATCATCGCACGATGTGATCGTGCCGGACGTGTGCGATGCGGTCGACCCTGCGGCGGAGCAACTGCTCGTCGATGGACGTTTCGGCGAAGCAACCGAGGTCACGATCCGGATCGGCAATCGCACGGGCGAACGCATGGTCATGCTCAAAGGCAGCGACTTCGGGGTCTCGCTCCCGGAGGACGTCTTGGTGGTGACTGTGGCCGAGTTGCGCAGCGGCAGACGTGCCTGGATTCATGAGGAGGCCGCAGGCCGCCGTTGGCGTGTATCGGCGCGGTCGTTCTTCCAGAACCGTCCGGCCGGAGTCGACGCGCTCGTCGATGAGGTGGCCACGATGGTGGACGAGCTTGTCGACGACGGGGTGATGGTGGACGCCTATGCCGGAATCGGGATCTTCGCCGGCACCGTGGGAACGGGTCGCAAAGTTCATGTGATCGAGCGGACCAGGGACTGCACTGCCGACGCCCGGGTCAACTTGGACGGCAGCGATGCGAAGGTCGTCACCGCTTCAGTGGAGAATTGGCGTCCTTCTCCAGCGGCGGTGGTGGTCGCTGATCCAGCCAGAGAGGGTTTGGGCGCCCGCGGCGTGGCGTCGCTGCTTCGAGCCGAGCCGGAGGTCTTCGTGCTGCTCAGCTGCGATCCGAGTTCTTTCGCCCGTGACGCCAGGCTGCTTGAAGACGCAGGCATGAGCCTCGACCGCTACACGGTGATCGACATGTTCCCGGAAACGTCTCACGTAGAGACGGTCGCCGCTTTTGTAGCCTAGAGCCAACCGGTGACCGGCAAGTAGAGGGGCGAGTCCGCTTCGTGCTGGCTGCTCGTGACCGCGCTAGGTTTGCTCGTGAGCCTTCCCGACTCTGTTGGGGACGCGCTGGTTCTGTTTCAGGTCATGGTGGGCCTGATGTTCAGCTTCGTGCGCTGGTTCTCCTATAGATGGGTCTTGCTTATGGCCGGGCGCTCAGAAATACGCATCCGGGAGCGATGGACTAGCCGAATTGACGACCGCCTGCGTTGACGAGACGGCAAGGCAAGGAGAAGAACGAACGGAGCGCTCGTGAGCGCCGCGTTTATCCGTCCTCGGATCTCAATCCTGCGGACGTGAGAGCGCGGTCCGAATACACAACAAGGAGAAAGACATGACCCCGACATTGACAGGCTCGACCAACATAGAGGCTCCGCCGGCACCTTCTGCTGCACCGGTTCGTGGGGCTTCCACGGTGCCCACAGTGAGAGAGGCCGTTGAGCGCTTGGGAGTGTTGAAAGAGCACCAATTGAAGCATGAGAGCCAGGCGCGCAGCTGGTCGGCGATGATGCGCCGCCATTGCTCGGGCATATGGGAGAGGCCTGTCAACGAGCTCATTCGCTCTGAGGTTCTGGACGTGCTGGGAGAGCTCCAGCACAAACCGTCGACCATGAAAAAGGTGCGGACTGGGCTGAGGCAGGCGATCACGCTGGCGATGGGTAGAAACGAGGCCATACGGACCAACCCCGCGGGCGAGGCCATCGACTTCGAGGTCAAGTTGATGCACGGCAAGTACGAGCACCGGCACCACCGCAGTCTGCCCCACGGCGAAGTCGGTCGGCTCCTCAACGATCTCAGCAGCGGATCAAGCGCCGACGCGGTACGGTTGGTCGCGCTGACCGCTGTGCGGTTAGGGGAGGCGGCAGGGGCCAAGTGGGAAGAGTTTGACTTGGATGCCGGCGTCTGGACGATCCCCGCCGCAAGGCGCAAGACTAACGAGCCATTGCGCGTGCCGCTCAGCCGTCAAACCTTGCGAGTGCTGCGCGGCGCACGCTTGCGCTCTTTGGCGTCGGCGAGTTCGTGGGTGTTCCCCCGAGAGCGCGAACCCATAGCCAACCATGTCACCCACTCGGAAATTCGCCGAGAAGTCAAGACGGCCGGCTATGATACAACAGTTCACGGGTTGCGGAGTTCGTTCAAGGCGTGGGCACTTGAGGCGGGAGTGCCCCGCGAGGTCTCCGAATTCGCATTGGGGCATCGTGTGGGTTCAGCCGTGGAGAGGGCTTACAGTCATGGCACGGACCTGTTCGACAGGCGCAGAGAGGTCATGCAACTCTGGTCCGACTACCTGCTGCGCGCTGATTAGTGGGTCTTCGCGTTTTAGGTCGGGGTGAGGGTGTTGAGTAGGTTCCAGTTGGGTTTGCCGGCGTACAGGAGTGACCGGATCCGGTGGTTGTCGAAGTTCGTGAACCCGAACGCGGCGCGTTTGACTCGTTTGATCAGGTTGTCAGCGGCTTCGGTGGCGGCGTTGGACACGCGGGCGTGGTGCCAGTTCGAGATTTGGGTGCGCCGGCGCCAGATGGTGCGTCCGAGCCGGTTGACTTCTTTGGGAAGATAGGGGTCTTGGAACTCGGTAGCTAGCTGATCGACGGTGGTCTTGCCGAGTTCGGGGTCTGAGATGTCGTAGATCCCGCGCAGGGTCTCTTCAGCGGTGCCAGGCGTTGCGGGCTTCCCCGTGGGGGTCGCCGGCCTCCAACAGGTTGAGCAGTTTCGCCTCGGCGGCAGTGTTGATGGTTTCGTGGGCGCACAACAGCAGTTTCCGGCTGCGATACAGGGGGTCGTGTTCGCGGCCCCGATGTCTCAGAGTCTGGTTCTGCACCCGGCGCCGCACTTCGTCAAGCGTGTTGTTGGCGAGCCTGATCACATGGAACGGATCCGCGACTTGATCTGCGTGCGGCAGCGCGGTGTCCAGCGTCGCCCGATACGGCCCGGACAGGTCCAAAGCGGCCCATCGAACGCCATCACGCCAGCTCTGTGGCTGGTCAAGCAGCCACTGTGCGGGCGCTGCGGCGGTTCTGCCGGCAACGATGTCCAACAACTTGCCCCCGGACACGTCAACGATGCCGGTGCGCCACTCTTTGCGCCTATAACGACCCTCACGGCAAAACAACGTCTCGTCAAGACCCACCGCGTTCGTTGCGCCGATCCGTTCTACATCAGCGTCGAGCAAACCTCGACCCCACACCAGAACTGATTGGTTCACCGCTGACCAGCAACACCCCAACTCTGCTGCGACATCGCTGACAGGGCGACCCTGACCGACTTGGCGGGTCGCCCACCTCGCGGCCCGCGTCGCCAACAACGCCCGCCGCGGCGCGATCTGAGGGTTCTGCTGTGTCACCGAGCCCGTCTCGCAGTCTTCGCTGGGGCATCTCCATCTGTGCTTGTGCCACACCAACCTCACCGGGCCGACCGAAGCTCGGCAGATCCACCAGCACCACCGCCCGGCCGCCGTCGGACCACAACCCTCCCCCGCACCCTGCACACAACGGCCGCGGTGCCCGGCAACGCACATGCAACATCAACGGCTCGCCACCCACACCGTGGCCGATGCCCAACACGTCGACCTCGCCGAGCCCCACCAACAACTCACACATACGCACAGGGCCGCACTCCACAAGGGTTCCTCCAGATTCAGGCGTGCTTACAACCCCGATTCTGGAGGACCCCGCCCCACCGCCAACACCCCACAACCCCTACCCCGACCTAAAACGCGAAGAGCCTGATTAGTCGGCTGTGTGAAGCCGCAAAATTGCTGCGCAATCGTTGATATTGTCAACCATAGTTGGACCACGATCTTGGTGTCGACAGGGAAGTCATCGTACGATGTCGTTGCTGCGCTCCAAACCTCATTGTCAACAGAAGAACGCCTACATGGCTTACCTCCTAATTGGGGCCTGCGCGTAAGCGTGGGGTTGGGGGTTGTTGGTGTCGGTTGGCGGGTCGTGCTGTCAGGAGTCCTCGGGCGGCGGGGTTGGTGGGGTTGGTGAAGCCGTGGGCGGTTCGTCGCAGGACTTGGAGGAGGTTGTCGGTGTCTTCGGTTCTGCCGTTGGACACGCGGCCGGTGTGGTGCCGGTTCAGGATCTCGTTTGGCCATGCGATGACAGTGTCGACGATGTCGTGGTATTCGGGTGGTTGGCAGGTGGCGTAGAGGTTGGTGAGCCTGTCGGGGGCGTCGAGGGCGCTGTGGTGGTCGTCGGCTTGGTAGGCCGTGGAGTTCTTGGAGGGCTTCCCGTCCGGTTTTGGGCCGGGGGTGTTTGTCCAGGGCGTCGAGTTGGTCGTCTCGGCGCATCAGCAAGAACCTCAATCGGAACACTTCTGGGCCGAAGACGGGTTTGGCGCTTTGGGGATCTCGGCGTTGGGCGTCGCGGCGCACCGCGGTCGACCCGGCGCAGAGCCATCTGATCACGTGGAACCGGTCGAGCACATGACGGGAATGGGGCAGACAGGCGTCGATAGCGGCTTTGTGGGCTTTGGAGCCGTCGGTGACGGCGACTTCGGCGCGCCGGCGGTGGGGCTGCGACGTCAAAAACCCTGCTAGGGCCGCTGAGCTGCGGTGCTCGACCATCGCCGGGGTGTGTCTGGCGTCGCCGTTGACGACCACCGTCGCATAACGGTGACGTTTGCGCATCGACGTCTCAACGCC
Source organism: Acidimicrobiaceae bacterium (assembly GCA_026706815.1). Lineage (GTDB taxonomy): Bacteria > Actinomycetota > Acidimicrobiia > Acidimicrobiales > Aldehydirespiratoraceae > VXYK01. Next base: position 48,579 of record JAPOYA010000041.1, read on the forward strand.
GGCACCGCGGACGCGTCACCGTCGAAGCCACCTCGACGCGCAACTCCTGAGACGCGCCGGCCAACACCCCCGACACGCGTGTCCGACGCAATGCAACCGCACCCGCATAACACCTGAACCCATCGGGGTCCCCTGGACAGGCGACACAGACATCACCGATACCAACAGGGCCCCGACCCCCCACTCAGGGACCCTCAACCACCCACCCCCACAATTACGCGCAGGCTCTCTAATTGAGGTGTCAAGCTACGGAGGGAACCCCATCCGCGGATGCCTCAGCCCCAGTTGTAGCGAACCGTCGTCCAGCGGCGGTTTATCCGCACGCTTGCCGCGTCGCCTCGGTGGCAACAACCAGATCAACGCGAGTAACCGTCAGGCGCTCCTCTAGCTCAAGATGATCTCCAAACGTAGCGGTTGGAGTGTGGTCGGCGTGGCCAGCCTGTTCATGGGCGGCGTTGTGGTCCTCTATAGCCAAACCCCAAGCCTGTTCGGCCTTGACCTGAGCTGTGGCGGCGGCGCGGCACGCTTCTGTGTCCGCACCGTCACCGCACCCGCTTAAGAGCGTTAGCACCACCACGGCACACGCTGGTCTAAGCGGTGTCATTCGACTTCGAAAGCCGAGACTTCACCGTCAGACGGCATCGTGGTGCGGCGCTTCTTCCACACATACTGAAGGGGTATGCAAACGAATAGCACCGCGGCGCCCACCCTACGAACTCCGTCTGGCGCGTTCATCACGACCCATACGGTCCCGACTGTTGTGAGTGCTGCCCCGGCAAGAAAATCGAGAGGGCTTGCTTGAAAAGCGCGCCATCTTTTCTGTCCAAGTGCGCGCAGCTTCGAAGCCGAGACTTCACTGTCAGACGGCATCGTGGTGCGGCGCTTCTTCCACACATACTGAAGGGGTATGCAAACGAATAGCACCGCGGCGCCCACCCTACGAACTCCGTCTGGCGCGTTCATCACGACCCATACGGTCCCGACTGTTGTGAGTGCTGCCCCGGCAAGAAAATCGAGAGGGCTTGCTTGAAAAGCGCGCCATCTTTTCTGTCCAAGTGCGCGCAACTTGATTGGTATAGAGTCCACGGCAAATCCCTTAGTACCAAATGATTCGGTTGACATACTGACAGTACTCGTAGGCTACCGCCGCGCCAACCGCCGCTCCAATTGGAGCGGCCGCGACAGCTCCACCGAGGGCCGCCGCTGTCACGCCGTAAAACTGGCAGTCCTCCACGCTGATGTGAGCGTGTCGTCTTGGTTGCCAAGTGAGGACGTTTACGCGCGTGCAGACGGTGCGGGTCTCGGTCCTCCAACCCCAGATGGGTTGCCGGAAGCGACCTGCGCCGCTATAGCCGACGATCACCTGGAATGGTCTTGTGACCTCTTCGCAAACTTGTTGCGGTCGGCCGACCTGTTGCATGACGGTGTGTGCGCTCGCCGAGTTCGCATAGAACCCGATGGATGTTGCGAGAACAATAGCAGCGTTTTGGCGCTGCTGAGCGTTCTCAGATGGCATTCGCCAAGGGAACGCACTGTATCAGCCCAAATTGGGGTGATCAAGTACCAGGGTCGATTTCTTGCCCCGGGCAGAACAGCCGCCTGGTCAGTCAGCCACACCAAAACACTCCGCAACGACTGCCCCACTGTGTTTTCTATGTGATCACTATACTTTCAATGCAATCACCTAACCGCTGGGCAATCACCTAACCGCTGGCAATCCTCGTTCGTCGCCGCCGTTGGAGGAGTTCTATGCGAACTAGATCCCCGGGCGTTCCTTCGGCTTGGTGATTCTGAGGCCGTTCTCCTGCATTTCGGATCCGCTCGAATGCTGCGCGCCTGAGCCTCAGTTTTAGCTTCAGCGCAGCTTGAGGAGGCGGGCGACCGCGCGGGCGATCCGGATTATCGGGCTGCGTCCCAACTCGACGTGGAGCGCTTGGTTGAGGTCGTTGAGTTCGGCGACGGTGCCCTCGAGCTGCTCATTTCTGGATTCCAGGTCGGCCACCCGCTCGCCCAGCACCTCGGCGTGGCTCGTCAACCCGATGCCCAGATCGCGCAGCCTCAGTATCTCAGCGCGGAGTTCGGCCGGGTCGGTGCTGTCGATCGGGTCCGGCCCTTCGGGAGTCACTTGTGGTTGCGGCACTGCGAAACCCTACGTCGAGTGATGGCTGATGCGCGGGCGATGCACCCCGCCTCTGACGGTCGTGTCACGGGGGTCGAAATGATCGCAGGGTTCGGTCGGCTCGAGATGGTCGGCGTTGAGGCGGAGGTTCTCCGGGTCGTCGGGCCGTCTGTATCCGGGGTGATACCAAGGGTCGGTCACTTCGCCCCAGCGGTCGATCCATCGGTCCCACTCCCAATCGAAGATCCGGGCGACTCGACTGAGGGATTCGCGATGAATGAGGGTCGCTGCGGGCTCGACGATCACCCGGTGTCCCGACCGGCGGATCTTCAGACACAGATCGACATCGTTGAAGGAGAGCGGGAAGTGGGTGGACATAGCGCCCAGAGCCAGCAGCAACGATCGGCGCGACATGAGACAAGCGCCGGTGACCGAGATCACGTCACGGGCGACAGTCCCGCCGTACCGTCGAGAGTCTTCGATTGGCCAGCCGACGAACGGATGGAGGGGACGGGCGTTGTCCATGACCATCCCGGCGTGCTGGATCGTGCCGTCGGGGTAGCGCAGCAGCGCGCCCACACCGCCGATCGAGGGGTCGCCGAAATGGACGGCCATAGCGTCGATAGCGCCGGGGTCCATCTCCGTATCGTCGTTGAGCAGCAACACGAGCTCGTTGCGCGCCGCGAGGATCCCCTGGTTGCAGGCGGCCGAAAAGTCGAACTCTCCGGGCGGGCGCCGTTCGAGCCGTGTCGGCAGCCCGGCGCCGGCGATCTGTTCCGGGTCCCCCTGGTATTCCTCGCCCACAACCAGGATCACCTCGAGATTCGAGCGGCCCGTTCCTGAGATGCGCTCCAAGCAGCGCTCTACAGCGAGTTCAGCGCCGGCACCATCGCTGAGAGGCTTGCCGGCGGTGGGGATGATTATCGAAACAGGCGGTTGCCCAGACGGATCCGGAACCAGTCGAAATCGGCCTGCCCGGCTGTCTTCGACTGCGCTGGCGGCGATACCGACCTTGGCCAGGTGGCTGTTGAGGTCAGCGACGTCGGCGCATGCAGGCGGTTGCGGATGCCTGCTCAACACTGCAGGCACATGAAGCACAAGCGAGTCGTGCTCGGCCAAGCGCAGCGGCAGCGCCGGGTCGGTGATCTCACAGTCGAGTTCGGCGAGAGTTGAGCAGCGCACTGCCAGGGGGAGACAGGCTCCAGGCTCGCTGAGCAGGCGTGTCGGCGACCAGGCCGCTCGCCGCTCGACAACCCCCGAAATCTCAATGTCGCCGTACACCGCGTCGGCATCGGGGTGCCGGCAAAAAGCGTCGAGAACGGCACGCTCGCCGATTTCGCTGAGCCGCCCAGAGCCGTTCAGATTCATTGCAGCGCCCTCACAGTTCCGGTCACACGGTGACCCGTCGGCAGGCGAGGAGACGACATGAAGCAAACGCATGGGTTGCGGCGACGATAGCGTGCGCGGCCATGGTCAAGGTTTTCTCGGCTTTTCGACTGCCTGGCTCAGTTGCCGTAGGCTTGGTTCTTTTTGCCTTCTGGCCAGCGCTTCTGGGTGGTGGAAGCCTGATAGCCGGAGACTTCGTCTACAACTACGCGGCGCCCTTCGAGCACTACCAGTCGGATAATTTCTCCCTCGAGACCGGTTCAACGGATCCGATCAACATTCATTCCCATTGGGCCCCGTTGGCCGCAGACGTCCGTTCCGGCGAAGTCGGCTGGTGGACGTCGGACCTCGCCGGCGGGCAGCCGACGATGAAGGGCGGGCTGCCGGTCTTCAACCTCGGCTACCTGGTGGCCCCCGGATGGTTTGCGCCGGGTCTGGTTGCTGCGATCCGCGCTTTGACCGCAATCGGGCTGACGTACGGATTCGTGAGGTCGTTGGGCCTGATGCGGGTGTCTGCGCTGGCGAGCGGAATCGCTTTCGCGTTCAGCGGATTCATGGTGGGCTGGATGAACTGGCCGCACTCCTCGATTGCCGCGCTCGCACCGGGATTGTTGTGGGCGGTCGAGCGGCTCATACGTGATCCCAAGTTGTGGCGGGCGGTTCCGTTGGGCGCTGTCTTTGCCGCGATGGTCTGGTCGAACTTCCCTCAGGTGACGATATATGTGCTGTTGGCAGCGGTGATCTACGCGGCAGCGCGGCTGGTCGCGGAGTTGCAGCTGTGTGCCGACGACCGGGCCGCCAAACTGAAGTCGCTGACGATCACCGGGCTTGTTGCAGTGCTGTTGGGGGCTTTGCTGGCAGCACCGCACCTGATCGGCTTTGTCGAGTACCTCGACTGGATCGACACCAGCGATCGTGGATGGGGGAGCATCGACTCCTCGGCCGGGGTCAAATACCTGCTCACTGCCGTCGCTCCGGCGATCTGGGGGCATGGAGCGCTCGGTCCGGGCTGGTTCGGAGAGGTGAACTGGACTGAGCACAATGCCTATGTCGGGGCCTCGGTGTTGATGCTTGCTGTAGTCGGGTTGTTCACGGGCCTCGCGAACGGTGATCGACGGCACCGGTCTGCGTTGGCCGCGTTCGCGGTCATCGCCGCTGTGGGTCTGTTGATCGCCTATATCGGCGGTCCGCTGTCGTTGCCGCTGAGGGAGCTGACCGGTCCGGTGAGCGGAGCGATGACGAGGGGCAAAGTACTGTGGAATCTCGGCGTCGCTCTGATCGCGGCTTTCGGTGTGGAGCAGATCGTTCGGCAGGCCACGGGATCCGAGAGATGGTCGTTTCGAAGAGGGATCGGCGTCTCGACAGCGGCCGCGGCAGTCGTCTTCATCGCGTTCCTGCCGTTCCTGGCTGACTGGTTGGACGCGGCGCGATCCCGCGGTCTGGTTCGGGAAGTGGCGGCGGCGTCGGTCGTCCCGGCGCTGTGCGCGCTCGGTGTGGCCGTGGTGATCCTCGCCCGGCTCCGCGGCTGGTTGAAGGGCGCCGCGGTCGGGTGGGCATTCGTGGCCGTCATCGGCTTCGAACTCTTGAGTTTCGCCATGCCGGTGCCGACGATTGTTGAACCGGCCGATCAGATCACCGCAACCCCCGCTCACGCCGAGGTCAAAGAGCTGCTGGCGCCCGGCGAACGGCTCAGCGGGGAAGGCTGGACGTTCTTCCCGTCGACCACTGCGCTGTTCGATATCGATGACGCGCGGGGGCAGTTGTTCAAGTCGCGGGGGTACACCGCTCTGCTGCGAGCCGAGGTTCCCAATTCGATCATCTTGGGCTGGCAAAGAGCCACTGCGACCTGGCCTTACATACCGTTCGACGCCGACATCGCTTCTCCGGTGTGGGATGCGATGGCTGTCGGCGTGTGGGCGCAGTTTCCTTACAGCACGCCCCCGGGCACTCTGATCGAGACTGCACCGGCGGTTGAAGGCTCCGATCCAGCGGTTGAGCCTCTCAGGACCACATTGGCATCCCCCGAAGGGGGTTTGCGCGCGGTTCTGCTTGAGGTGGCCTCCAGTGTCGGCGGTTCTCTGGATGTGCGCATTGGGGCCGGCGGTGAAATGAGCACCGAGAGCCGTGACATACCACCGCAGCACACGGGTCTGGCGTCGTTCGCATTCGCCGGAGAGGACATGCCTGCGGGAACGTCGGTTGCGGTCGAGGTCTCATCGCCTTCGCCGAAGGGCGCGCTCCTGGTCGGGGCTGACGAGTCCGGGGGACTTGCGGCAGGGATGGTGGCTGGTGACGACGAGTTCCGACTGGCGCGTACGGGCGACGTCTTGTTGATCGAGCGCCCCCATGCGGCGTTTGTCCGTATCGCCGATGCGGCTGTGGTCGAGATCGAGTCGCAACGGGCCGCCGACGCGGTAGCTTCGAGGGAGGCAGGTGAGCGCTCGGTTGTGGTCGACGCTGATCTGGGGCTGCCGACAACACCATCGGCAGATGCCGAGCTTGAGGTTGTGAGCGTGTCTCTGGGTCGGGATCGCGTCGAGACTGTCGTGCGCAGCGACCGGGACGCGGTGGTGGTTGTCTCGGTGTCCGACTATCCCGGATGGTCGGCGACAGTCGACGGCAGATCGGCGGAGATCGTCACCGCCGACGCCGCGTTCATGGGGGTTGCGGTGCCCGAAGGCGAGCATTCGGTAATTTTGACGTTCAGCCCGCGGCACCTTGGCGTCAGCCTGCTCCTCGCGGCGCTTGGAATTGTGCTGGCGGCGGGGTTGCTCGTGTTTGCGCGCCTGCGGGCGATCCTCTCAGGTTCTGAACCTCGCTAGGCTTTGCGCGTGCTGAACGATGCGACTGATGCTCGCGAATACGTAGCCCGCATTCAAGCGGAGATCTCACAGGAGGCCCGCCGGCGCAGAGAGAGCGACCCGACGCTCGCGACACTGGAACGGGAGATCGGCCAAGCATGGACGCGGTCGGCGCCTAGCGGTGGTGCTGCTGCGGCGAGTAGCGACGCGACAGCACCCGCCGAGGTGAAGGCGCATGCAGAGCATCTCCTTGGTTGTGTCGACGACTTGTCGCTGATCGACGTCGACGCGCCAGATGGCGCCCGGCGAGGTGTTCGGCAGGTCAAGAGTGCAGTCCGCAGGCTGACACGCTGGTATCTGCGCTATTTGGCCGACCAAGTCAATGCCTTCAACCATTTCTTGGTCGGCTTTCTGCGCTCGACAGAACAGCGCTTGGCGCGGCTCGAAGACGATGCCGGCGCCGCTGAGCGTCTGAGCGCATTCGTCGATCCGGTACCGGAGGCAGACCACGCCTTGGGGCGATCGGTGGCCGATCAACTGTCACAGTGCAGTGGACCAGTAGCGGTTGTGTCGTGCGGCAGCGGGCTGATCGTTTCGGCGTTGCTTCAGGCGGGAATCGCCGCGCATGGCGTAGACGACTCGGCTGATGCGATCAGCGATGGCGTGAACGAAGGCTTGGACCTTCGGGTGGCGGCGCCCTTGGAGCACTTGAGCCGGATCGCCGACGGCTCGCTCGCCGGTGTTGTGCTGACGCGTTCTGTCGAGCGCCGCCGACCCGTCGAACTGTCGTCTCTGATCGACGAGGCGCTGCGCTGCGTCACACCGTCGGGCCGCATTGTCGTCGCGGTCGCGGATCTGAGTGCCCGCTCAGGCCCGGAGGCGGAGCTGTTGCGCGGTATGGGATTGTCTCCGCAGACATGGGCCCATTTGCTGCGCAGACGAGGTTGTGCAGTCGAGGTGTCTGCGTCGACCGGTTCCCGAGTGGCGACTCTGGTCACGGCTCGTCCACAGTGAGTCGAAGGCCGGTCGTCCACCAGTTCATACCTTCGCTCGCCGAGCGCGACGCGGTCGGCTTCCACACTTTCGCGGTCGACGGGATACTGCGCGAACTCGGCGCCGATTCCACCATCTACACGGCGCACATCAAGTCCGAGACCAAGGACCTTGCCCGCCACTACCGAAACCACGTCAAGGACCCCAACCCCGACTTGATCATCTATCAGGCCTCGATCGGCTCGCCGATGGCTGACTATGTGATGGGACGTTCAGAACCGTTGATGTTGAACTACCACAATATGACGCCGCCGGAGTTCTTTTACGGCTGGGACGCAACTCTGGGCGCGGAGCTCGACCATGGGCGCCGCCAGTTGGCCCGGCTGTGCCGCCGGGCTTTCGCCGCGGTCGCAGATTCCGACTTCAATGCCCGCGACCTCACAGAGTTGAAATTGAAGCGTGTGGAAGTGATCCCGGTGCTCACCGACGACGCCCTGTTCCCGACCGACAGGCCTCTCGCACCCGGTCCAATTCCGGACCGCTCCGCTTTGACTGTGTTGTTCGTCGGACGTCTGGCGCCCAACAAGTGCCAGCATGATCTGCTGGCTGCGATGGCAGTGGTGTGTCAGCGGATGCCGGGCTCCGAGCTGGTGTTGGTGGGTTCTTCGTCGTCGGACAGATACGAGCAGTCGCTGCGAGAATTCGCGGTGGAATTGGGGATTGCTGACGCAGTCAGGTTCGAGGGCTCGGTGTCAGCCCGGGACTTGGGGTCCTGGTACCGCCGCGCCGATGTGTTCGTGTGTCTGTCAGAGCATGAGGGATTCTGCGTTCCGATCTTGGAGGCGATGGCCTGGGGGGTGCCGGTGATCGCCTTCGATGCTGCAGCGGTGCCCGACACGGTGGCCGGTGCGGGCGTGGTTCTCGACGACAAGTCTCCGGCGGTTGTGGCCTCGGCCGTTGAGCGGGTGGTCAGCGACGAATCGCTGCGACAGCTTCTGTTCGAACTCGGATCGGCTCGCGCCAAAGAACTGCGAACCTCGGTGGTGCGGCCCCGGTTTCGGGACTTCCTTGTGGAATTGCTCGAGTCGGCGGAGATCCGGCGATGAGCGATATCACCTTCGTCGTGCCTCGCTACGGTGCTGATGTGGTCGGTGGCGCCGAGTTGGGCGCCAGGGCGCTGGCGACTCGACTCAGCGCGGACGGAATGGACGTCTCGGTACTCACCTCACGAGCCCGTTCCTTTGACACTTGGGCTGACGACTATCCCGAGGGCACCACGATTGAAGAGGGCGTCTCTGTCTCTCGATTCAGTGTCGACCATCCCCGTTCCCCGAATTTTGCAGCCTCGTGTGATCGCCTTCTGCGTCATCCCGAACAGGCGAGCATGCAGGACGCCTGGCAGTGGATAGACGAGCAGGGCCCCACCAGCAACGACCTGCTCGAAGCCATCGCGGAGGTCGACAGCGGAGTGCTCTCATTAACCCCGTACATGTACCATCCCGCGGTTCGGGGTGTGAGTCTGGCTCGGGTGCCAACCGTGTTGCACGCCGCTGCTCATCCGGAGCCGCCGTTGCGGTTGCCAGTGTTCGACGGCCTGTTCAATTCGGTGTCGGGTATCGCGCACTACAGCCGGCTCGAGCAGCGGTTGGTGCTCGATCGCTTCCCCTCCACGATTCCCACCCCGCAGGCAGTGATGGGGCTCCCGGTGGAGGCGCCGGACTTCGAGATCGATCCGGACGGGGCGCGCCGCGCCTTCGGGCTCGGAGACGAGCCGTTCGCAGTGTTTCTGGGAAGGGTGCTCCGCAGCAAGGGCACTCATGAACTGGTCGATTTCTTCAATGCGGCACGAGAGCGACGCGGCAGCGGCAAGCTGGTGATCGTGGGTCCCGTGGTCGATGAGATTCCCGAGAGCGAGGGGATCGTGTGCGTCGGCCCCGTGAGCGAGCAGCACAAGTTCGGGTTGCTCGCGGCTGCTGATGCGCTGATCAACCCCTCGCCGCTGGAGTCCTTCTCGCTGGTGGTGCTCGAAGCCTGGCTGGCGGGTACGCCGGTGCTGGTCAACGGCTGGTGCGGCCCGACCCGCGATCATTGCGAGCAGTCCGGGGGCGGTCTCTGGTACAGCAACTTCGCCGAGTTCGAGGTGTCGCTGAATCGCCTCTTGGACGACGCCGGTCTGCGCTCCGGACTGGCCCGAGCCGGCCGTGCATACGTGGAGGACTCCTTCAGCTGGCCAGCAGTTCGCCGCCGCTATCAGAGACTGCTCTCGCAGATCAGCTAGCGGCCTTTCGTCAGATGGCCTTGTCAGATGGCCAGTCGGCTCAGGCTCTGGGAGATTCCTCGACGTCGCCTGGAGGGAGCAGTTTCGTCGGACGGTTCAACCGCACCACCAAATCTGCGAGAAGTCCCACGACCAATACCTGGAGCACAGCGAAACCGAGAAGCAGAGTGTTGGCGGCGGGCCGGAAGTCCTTGTCGACGATGTCGTATCCGAGTTTGGCGCAGAAGACGGCCCCGAGTACCGCGGTGACAGGCAGAGCAACCCGCAGCGGGTCGTAAGTCAGGATCATGCGGATGACCTGCAGCACATAGCGGCTGGTGTCGTGGAACCAGTGGAACTTCGATCGTCCGGCCCGTGCCTTGTAGGGGATGGGCACGTAGCGGACTTCATAGCCGTTCATCAAGAAGGCCATGGTGATTGTAGTGACGCACGAGAACCCTGCCGGCAGTTGTCGGGTGAACTGAAGGCCCACATCGCGCCGGAATGCTCGGAAACCCGAGTTGAGGTCTGGAATCTCGGTGCGTGTCAGATAGGAGGCGAGACGACGGACTGCCCACTTCGCCGGAACTCGAAAGATCTTGAACGTGCCCTGTTCGGAGGTTCTGGCGCCGACTATGTGATCGCCGTTGCCGAGTTCTGCTACCAAGGTGGGAATCTGGTCGTTGGGGTAGGTCATGTCTGCGTCGGACCACACGACGACGCGTCCCCGAGCGGCTTCGGTTCCGATGCGCCGCGCCGCCCCGGAGCCTTGGTTCCGCCGAGTCTGCAACAGTCGGACTTTGGGGAGGCCTTTGCAGAGCTCAGCTGATCCGTCCGTCGAACCGTCGTCCACAACCACCAACTCCCAGGTGTAGGGCGATTTCTCCATCGAGGCGCTGATGCGGTCCAGTTCGTCGGCCAAGTGCCCTGCTTCGTTGTGGACTGGCAGGACGATGCTGACGTCGAGTGTCGGTTCATCGGCCACGGTGCTGAGTTTATGCCTGAATGCCGCGGTAGACCTCTGCCATCTGTTGGGCCGCCGCTTTCCAGGTCATCGCATTGACACGGGCCTGAAGCTCTGCGGGCACTGTCGGCGGCTCTGAGGCTGCCGCGCGGAGCTGGTCTGTGAATGCCCCGTCGTTGTCGGGGGGAGCCAGGCGTACGACATCGCCGATCAACTCCGGCAATGCGCCCACCGCAGTGGCCACGACAGGAGTTCCCACCGACAGAGCCTCGAGTGGCGGCAGCCCGAATCCCTCGTAACGAGAAGGAAAAGCCAGCACCGTGGCACCGCGCAACAGTGCTGCTTTCTGTTGCTCGTCGACCACGGGGAGCCTCACGAATCTGCGGTCGCCGGCCGCGGTGCGCAACGTCGACTCGGCGTTGCCCGGCGGCCCTGCCACAACCAGCGCGACGTCGTTGGGCAGTGAGCTCAAGGAATCTGCAACCGCGGCGACGTTCTTGCGGTGTTCAACGGTCCCCAGTAGGAGCACGTATTTCTCGCAACCAGCGAGGCGCCGTCCCAGTTCGGCGCCGTCGGCGGCGATGGGACTGACCCCGTGAGGGACCAGGGCAACTTGCTCTTCTGGCACATCGAAACGGCTGTACACCTCCTCAGCAACCGCCACTGACGAAACGTGTATCTTCGCTCCCGCGGCAATGGCGGCCCGCAGCGGCTCGGCCATGGCAACAACTTCAGGCCGACACCATTGGGGGTAGCGAACGAAGGAGAGATCTTGAACGGTGATCACCGAGCGAGGCGTGGGTGGAGCGGTGAAGTTCGGTCCGTGTACGACGTCAACGGATCCCACGATCAATCGATCCAGCGTGGTGAGGTTCTGCCGCCACAGACGATGGGCGACTCGAGCGGGAACGCGGGACCGGCGCACGGCAGCGGGTGTGTCCGGTCGTGCCCCGCGAAAGCTCAGGAGCCAACCTCGGACGTCAATGCCGGCGGTGTCTGTGAGCGCGTCGACCAGACCTCTGGTCGTCTGGTGGATTCCACCGGGTGGTCCGACCAGTGCGGTCACGTCGATGCCGACCCGGATTGTGTTGTCGCCGGGCGCTGTGTTGTCGCCGGGCGCTGCCGGAGCCGTGTCTGCGGGTGCGGGGGGGTCGGGGATTTGGCCGGCTGGTTTCATGGGACGTAGACGCCGTTGAGGGCCAGGATGGTGAAGACCGTCAGCGCGACAGCGGAAGCTGTGGGCAGCCGGCGCCGCAGGAACGATTCATAGTTCACGATCCCAGCGGCGAGAACAAGCGGGAAAACGGCCAAGGCGTAACGCTCCATCGAATTCAGGTTCTCGGCGGCGAACAGCAGCAGCGTTGAAGGAACCGAGTACACCCACAAGTCGGTTGACAATCTGCGCACCGCGACCACCAGCAAGAAGACCAGAACGACCGCGGCGGCCCCATGCAACAGCTCGCCCGAGTCGCCTTGAACGCCGTCGGCTAATGCTGTGATGATCCGGGTCACGGGTTCACGCACGGCGCCACGGAGTTCTTCCTGCGCGTCGATCGGGACGCGCCAACCCCCCTGGGCGCGTTCGGCCCAGACGAGAAAGGCGAGCGTGCCCAAGGGTGCTGAGAGCACGGCCAGCCATGCCTTTGAAGAGCTCCGGTCCCGATCACTTGAGAGGGCTCTGACGAGCGCGGGCAGGGCCAGCAGACCGCCGACCGGTCGTGTCAAGCCGGCAAGAAACCCCAGCACCGCCGCTGCCAACCAGTTGCGAGACCTGGCAAAGAGGACGAATCCCAAAGCCAACGTCAAAAAGAGCGCTTCGCTGTAGCCGAGCACCAAGACGAAGGCCGAGGGGAACAGCGAGAAGATTCGCACGACGTGCCTGGAGACTTCTGGGTCGTCGGTCTCTTGCATCGCCAAGCGGTACATCAACACTCCGGCGACCAGAGCGAGCAGGTTGGCGGCGACCACAAGTGCGATGTCGGGTCTGTCGCCGACTGCCCCGAAAAACCTACCCAGAAGGGGCCATAGCGGAAAGAAGCGAATTCCCCCTTCGAGTTCGGGCGAGTCGTAGCCTTGGCCGGCCAGGTCGCGGTACCAGGTTCCGTCCCAGGGGATCAACCCATCGTCGACCGGAGAGAACGCGGGCTGCGGCTCAAGTCGATCAACGACGGCCAGAGTGGTGATATACGCGACCGCAACGTAGATTCTGGCCTCAACCCAGCCGGCCAGTGCGGCTTTGAAGTCTTGGCCAAGATTCAGTGAAGGTCTCACTGCGGGGCCTTGTAACGAGTGAGCGACATCGGTTCAAACACGTCGCTGGGCTCAAGCAGTCGCTGTGCTTGGCGGGTTCGCCCCAACTCGTTGATCATCGTTTCGCAACGATTGCCGAAACTCTTGTAGCCGAATCCGCTGACCAACCAGACATTGTGGTCGCCGGCTTCGGCGAGCACTTCGGAGGCGAAACCCTCCACCTGCGTGTTTGCGATCGTCTCCGCGTAGTCCTGCCAGTCGACGAATTGGCCGTCGCCGCGTGGATAGGCGAACGAATCGGCCGGCCAGCTGATCGAGCGAAGAGTCGCCGGCCCCACCTGATCGGGGCAGAAGACAACCACATCGCCGGCTTCAAGACCTTCGTCGATCAGTGCTGCGACATCGGCGCCCTGGGTTCGGTCGCGTCGTGCCTCGTCGACGCTCACCGCGAGTCCGAAGGCCACGACGAGCACCAGCACCACGAGCCGCGGCCGTGCCGGGAGCATTGCGATCCCCCTCGCTGCCAGGACCAGCAGGAAGCCGACCACGACAGCTGAGTAGCGCGCTTCGAACGCGCCCGCCATGACCAAGGCAGCACCGCCGCCGATACCGAGCGTCAGCAGCACCCCCAGCCATGCGCGATCGAGATTCCCGGGTGCGAACCGAAGCATCAGCCTGCGTTCGTCGACACGGTGGGCGAGCACGCCCAGGATCGCCAGGACAGCCAGCACGATCCCCAGGAGCTCACCCTCGAATCGGTTGTTGCCACCGATCGCTTGAATCGTCTCCACAACTATTTCAGCGGGGCGCGCTCGGTCTGCCCAGGGCGTTCCTGTGGTGCGAAGTTGTTCTGAGAAAACGCTTGACCAAACCAGCAGCGTGGCGCTGCCGGCAATGACCGCAGCCGCGATGCGCAGCGCGACCGCACGAGTGCTGCCATCTCCGGAGGCGGCGCTTGTTCCCGCCATGATCAACGCGGCGCCGATCAGCCAGAGACTCCAGTAATGGGTGTGGACCAGCGCGGCGGCGGCGAGCGCCAGGAGTGTGAGCCGAACCGGCGACGCGCGTTCGATCGCACGTTCTGCGCAGAGCCATCCGACGCAGCACAGCAATGCCAGCAGGGCATACATCCGAGCTTCAGTCGCGTAGCGGATCAGAAACGGTGAAGTGGCCGTGAGCAGCAGCGTTGCCTGCGCCGTCGTCGAGCCATGGCGGCGGGAGATCCGGTAGAGCACCCAAACTGTGAGCAGGGAGAACACCGCGGACAACGAGCGCACGGCCGCGTCACCGTCGCCGACGACGTCAATCCACCAACCGAGCAGCAGGTAGTAGAGAACTGGGTGGCCGTCATGTCGCAGTGCTTCGACCATCTGTTCGAAATCCAACTGTGCGATGTTGACCGAGAGCGCCTCATCGAGCCATAACGGCGAGGGGGCGACGAAGCGCAGGACCACGCCGGCAGCGAGAGCTGTCGCGCCCAGTGTCAGCGCAACACGGTTCCATTCCAGTGGCGCAGGCGCGTGGTCGTCGGCGGGGCCGTCAGAGTGGTCAGCTTCACAAGCGGCGGGGGCCACAGCCGCTGAATCTAGCCGTAGGCGGCGGTAGCGCCCCATACAGCGACTGTTCAGGCCACGGTACGTCTCGAGCCATACTCGGATTCGGGCTGACAAACCGCGCGATGGACATGTAGCATCTGCGCTTGATGACGACTCGCATGGTGATAATCGGCGGGGGTCCCGCGGGCAATAGTTGCGCTACCACAGCGGCACGACTGGGTGCAGAGGTGGTTCTCGTTGAGCGTGACACGATCGGCGGAGCCGCCCACCTCTGGGACTGCATACCTTCCAAGGCTATGGTCGCAGCAGGCAACGCAAGATCCTTCGTGCAGCGGTCCATGCGCATGGGGCTTTCGGAGGTTGCCACCGATGTCGATCTCGAACTGCTCCGGGACCGTTTGTCAGCCCTTGAACATCGGCTCGAATCTCAGATCCGGAGCCTGCTTGCCAGCCAGCAGGTTCAGTTCGCCCACGGAACAGGCACGATGCTCGACGCCCATACAGTAAGGGCGTCCACTGCGGACGGGGACATCGACTTCGAAGCTGATGTGATCGTTCTGGCAACTGGGAGCCGGCCTCGTGTTGATGATTGGGCACAGGTCGACGGCGTCCGAGTGCTCACCACTCGAGACGCGTACCCGCCGCCGACGATGCCTGAACACCTCGTCGTGATCGGCTCGGGCGTTACCGGCGTGGAGTTCGTCCACATGTTCGAGTCGATGGGCTCTGAAGTCACCTTGGTCGTCAGCCGTCAACAGGTGCTGCCGGCCAAGGATCCTGAGGTGGCGGCCGCTCTGGAGGAGGATTTCTTGCGCCGCGGAGTCCATCTTCTGAAAGGCGCGCGCGCCGTCAGCATCAGCAAGGACGGTGAGGAAGTGACTGTCAGTTGTGACGATGGGCGGGTGGTGACGGGTTCTCATGCACTTCTGGCTATCGGCTCGGTTCCCAACAGCCAAAAGCTCGGGTTGGACAATGCCGGTGTGCGCGCAGAGGGAGGTTATGTGCCAGTCGATGTGAACCTGCGCTCCAACGTGAGCCACATCTACGCAGCCGGTGACCTCAGCGGTCGCCTCCCGCTGTCATCGGTGGCAAGCATTCAAGGCCAGAAGATCGCGGAACACGCGCTCGGCGCGCTCTCTGTGTCTCGGCGCCGTGTCATCGACTACGACAAAGCAGCCTCGGCGATCTTCACCGAGCCCGAGATCGCCGACGTGGGGCTCGCCGAGGCCGACGCGTTCGCCGAAGGCCGCAAGGTTCGCGTCACCAAAGTCCCTTTTGCCTCATCGGCGAAAGCTCAGATCAACGATGATCCTCGCGGCTTTGTGAAGATCGTGTCGGATCCCGCGACAGGGGTTGTCCTGGGCGGGTCGATTGTGGGTCGTCACGCAGCGGAACTGATCTCAGTGTTGGCGGTGGCGGTCAGCAACGGCCTTACGGTTGCTGACATACACGAGAGCGCTCTTGTGCATCCGACTCTCGCTGAAGCCCTTCGCGAAGCTGCCGAATAAGGGCCGCCCCGCCGAATGGGGTCCGCCCCGCCGAATGGCGCGGCGGCCAGTGCTGGGCCGTCACTCAATGACAGCGACGATGTCGCCAGCGCCGACGGAGTCGCCTTCGGCGACGCGGATTTCTTTGACAGTTCCCGCTTTCTCCGCGGTGACGTTGTTCTCCATCTTCATTGCCTCCAGAACGACGACGGCGTCGCCGGCATCGACCGTGTCGTCGACCCCGACGAGCACCTTGACGATCGTTCCCTGCATCGGCACCGTGACGTCGCCGCTGCCGGATCCAGCGCCAGACGCGCCGCGACCCGAGCGGCGCGCCCGTGGAGCGTGTGTTGCGCCAGGAACTCCTGCGCTTTCGGGAACCCACATTGAGACGGAGAACCGCTTTCCGTTGACCTCCACATCGACGTCTCGTTTGACCTTGGGCTCGTCGGCGCCTTCGACCTCAGCGACCGGCATGGCGCCGATAGCGCTCAGGTCGACAACCTCTTCAAGCCACTTGGTGCTGTGGTCGAACGCAGCGAAATCCGGGTGTTCGAGGACGGTGATTGCAGCGGTCGCGGTGGTCGCCACTCCTTCAATGAGGGTTTCGTTGAGAGCCCGCAGTGCCCGGGCGATGGCGGTCGGACGGTCTTTGCCCCAGACGATGAGTTTCCCGATCAGATTGTCGTAGAACTGGCTGATTTCGTCGCCTGCCAGGTAACCGGTGTCGAACCTGGTGCCGAAGCCATCGGCGGTTCTGAGTGCCGTGATAGTTCCTGGAGAGGGCAGGAACGCGCCCCCGGCTGGATCCTCGGCGTTGATGCGAATCTCGATTGCATGCCCGGTGATCTCAATGTCGGCTTGAGAGAACGACAATTTTTCACCGGCGGCAACACGGAGCTGTTGTTCGACGAGGTCGATCCCGGTGACCAGCTCAGTTGCCGGATGCTCGACTTGGAGACGGGTGTTCATCTCCAGATAGTGGAAGTCGCCGTCTTCATACAGGAACTCGACCGTTCCTGCGTTGACATAGTTGCAGCCTTTGGCGACTTTGACGGCCGCTTCGCCCATCGCGGCGATGATCTCCGGATCGATGTTCGCCGCGGGTGCTTCTTCAATCAGTTTCTGGTGTCGGCGTTGCACGGAGCAATCCCGGGTTCCCAAGTACACGCAGTTTCCGTGTCTGTCTGCCAGGACTTGGACTTCGACATGACGCGGCTTTGTGAGATAGCGCTCCATGTAGCACTCGTCCCGCCCGAAATATGAGAGGGCTTCGCGTTGGGCAGCGTCGAGTTGCCCGGACGCGTCGTCGGCGCCGGCTACGACTTTCATACCGCGCCCACCTCCGCCGTAGGCCGCCTTCACCGCGACCGGCCAGCCCTGCGAGTTGCCGAAGTCAATGATCTGGTCGGCGTCCGTTATCGTCTCGGTTGTGCCGGGAACTCCGAACACGCCGACTTTCTCAGCGGCTTCGCGAGCCGAGATCTTGTCGCCCATGACCTCGATGGCAGCGGGATCAGGCCCGATGAAGGTGACGCCGAGTTCGGTTATTGCACGCGCGAAATCGGCGTTCTCGGAAAAGAACCCGTAACCGGGATGCACCGCATCGGCGCCGCTGCGTTCGATGACGTTGAGAATTGCGTCGGTATTCAGGTAGGACTCAGCGCTGGTCTTCCCGCCGAGACTGTAGGCCTCATCGGCTAGACGCACGTGCAGCGCATCGCGGTCAAGGTCCGAATAGACCGCCACGGTGGGAATGCCGAGCTCGCGGCACCCACGGATGACCCGAACCGCGATCTCGCCACGGTTTGCTATAAGTACTTTGGAAAACACAGGGTAATGGTTAGTCGAATGAGCCATGAGGTTGCGACATCAGCGGGAGATCCGTTTGCGGCCAGCAGCCGCGTGGCCAACGCTACGGGACTGGGAC
Source organism: Acidimicrobiaceae bacterium (assembly GCA_026706815.1). Taxonomy (GTDB): domain Bacteria; phylum Actinomycetota; class Acidimicrobiia; order Acidimicrobiales; family Aldehydirespiratoraceae; genus VXYK01. The sequence continues at coordinate 66,322 of JAPOYA010000041.1, forward strand.
CCCTGCGCCACGTAGAGGTTACCGGGTCGACCAATGCCGACCTCGTTGCAGAGGCGCGCGACGGAAATTTCGGGCCGGCGGTGCTGGTGGCCGACCACCAGAGCGCCGGAAGGGGCCGCCTCGGACGGGAGTGGGACGATGAACCCGGAAATGCGCTGTTGGTGAGCATTCGTGTGCCTGCAACACACCACAGCGTCGGCGGTGTTGTCGCTGCGGCGGGCGCCGCGGCGCGGTTGGCCGCCGATCAGCTGACCACCTCGACGGTGCTGACAAAATGGCCCAACGACTTGGTGGTCCAAGACGGCGCGGCTCCCGGAAAGCTCGGTGGCGTGCTAGCCGAATACGTGGCTGAACCCCACGAGTCTGTCGTGGTCGGCGTTGGAATCAACGTCGCCGCAATTGAGCGTCAGCCCGACGCGACTTCAATGGTGCAGTGTGGAATGGTGCAGCGGGGCAGCCTTGCTGACCGTGATCTGCTGTTGTCGGGCCTGCTGAGCGCGCTGGCGCCGCGGCTAGCCGACCCTGTCTCGGTGTTGGGGGAACTGCGAGGCAACTCGGCGACCCTTGGGACTCGGGTAAGGGTTGAACTGCCGGGAAACCGTATTGTCCACGGAGAGGCGGTCGGCCTCAGTGACGAAGGGCGTCTCGTCCTTCGCTGCAATGATGCAACGAGTCTCACGATCGCGGCCGGTGACGTGATCCACCTGAGGCCTGCAACATAGCGACTGGCGATATCGCGGTCAGCGCTCGGACCACTACGCTCCGCAATGTGTCAGAGGTCCCAGCTCCTGCAGCTCCTCAGAGAAAAGTCGTGCTCCGGCGATCGTGGCCGCAGCGCATCGTGATGGTTTGTTGCGCTGTCGTGATCATCGCGGCGGCAGCCGCCGCTTGGGTGATTGAAGACATCTCCGATGCTGTGTCCGGCTTCGGACGTGTTGAGATTTCCGGCGAGGTTCTCAAAACCACGACCGCGCCGGGGGAACCGGTCAACTTCCTGCTGATCGGAAACGACAGCGCTTTGGGCATTGATCCCAGCGACCCGATTCACATCGGGCGAACCTATGACGCCCGCGGCACTTTCAACGCTGACAGCATCGCCGTCTTGCGGGTCGACCCGACCTCTGGCCAGGCGTGGGTGCTGTCGATTCCGCGCGACCTCTTGACTGACCACATCCCGGGAGCAGGGAGACACCGGATCAATGCAGCATTGTTGATCGGCGGTCCGCAGACCCTCGTCGAGACGATCACTTCCCAGTTCGAAATAGAAATCAACCATTACGTGGAGATCGACTTCCTGGGATTCCGGCAGGTAGTCGACGTTCTCAACGGTGTGCCGGTCTGGTTTGACCACCCCACCCGCGACCGCAACACCGGCCTCAATATCGTTGAACCCGGCTGTCATGTCCTTGACGGCGTCTCGGCGCTCGCCTATGTGCGATCTCGATTCTATGAACAGTTCATAGACGGTCGTTGGGTGCTGGTTGGGAACTCTGACTTCGGACGCATCGAACGTCAACAGGATTTCTTGGTTCTGGCTCTGAGCAGGGCTGTCAGCCGCGGCGCGCGCAATCCAACCTCCCTGGCCAGCTTGATCGAATCGGGTGCTGGCAGTGTGGTTCTCGACAGCGAGCTCACCCCTTCGGAGCTGATCGATCTCGGTAGGGCGTTCAGCCACTTCAACCCCGACAACCTCACACGTTTGGAACTTCAAGTCACCACGATTCATGACGAGGCAGGGGCTTATGTCGGTGAACAACTCGTACCCGGCGTTCACGAGGAGATCTTCGACATTTTCAGAGGCGTGGCGGACCAGACGCAGCCGCGTGACGTGACTTTCGGTCTCTACGCGGCCGGGGAGACGTTGCTGAACCAGGACGGTGACCTTCTGGCCGACCTCGGGTTCAACGTTTCCTCCAGGCATCTCTACGGGAGTGGCCAGTCGATTTCGGTGGTCGTCCATCCGCCGGGCCGTCGCTCAGAAGCTGAGACGGTGGCACGCTATCTGATTCCGATTCCGGCACTTGTAGAGGACGTGGGCGCAACTGGTGATCTCCGCGTTGTTCTGGGCGCGGCTCATGAGCAGATTTCCTTCCTGTACCCACACGATCCCGCAAAAATGAAGGAGGAGGTCGCGGCGCACGGGATTGTTGCCGTCCCGAATCTGTCGTCTGCGGTCGCTCAGTCGCCGACCGTTGGACAGGTTGCTCCCACAACGACTGGAGTCCCCGCTGCGAGCACAGACGTCTCCCCAGCACCTGAGCGTGTCATCGGCCGCCCCCCCGAAGGCCGGTCATGCGGTTGAGGTTCCGCGGCTGAGGTCCCGGCCCTCTACACTTGGCTTTTCTGATGAGCAAGATCGCGGTGATCGGTACTGGGTACGTCGGGTTGACCACCGGGGCCTGTTTTGCGCACCTTGGCCACGATGTCGTGTGTGCCGATATCGACGTCGGCAAGATACGAAGCTTGCAGACGGGTGATGTGCCGATACACGAAGCCGGTCTGGAAGAGCTGGTCCGGGAGGGGCTTGAATCCGGGCGTCTGTCGTTTGTGGTGGATTCTGCCGATGCAGTCTGTGGCGCCGACTTCGTCTACCTCTGTGTGCCCACCCCTCAATCAGACGGCGGTTCGGTGGATCTGAAGCACCTCAAGGCCGCGGCAGCCGAGATCAGCGCGCATATTCGGCATGGAGCGATCGTCGTCAACAAATCGACGGTTCCAGTGGGGTCGACTCTGCTGGTTGAAGAGGCGATGGACCGTCCCGATATCGCGGTCGTGTCCAACCCGGAATTTCTCCGGGAGGGAACCGCGATCTCTGATTTTCTCAACCCTGACCGGGTGGTGATCGGTGCGGACGAGCCAACGGTCGCCGATCGGGTGGCGGACCTGCACAGCAGCATCGCTGCACCGGTCATGATCACCGATCCGGCTTCGGCTGAGACTGCCAAATATGCGGCCAATGCCTTCCTGGCCACGAAACTCAGCTTCGTCAACACCATCGCGGCTGTCTGTGAGGCCGTCGGCGCCGACGTCGACGACGTGTTGACGGCGATGGGCTACGACCAGCGCATCGGTGGCGAGTTCTTGGTTCCAGGCCCGGGTTGGGGTGGTTCGTGCCTTCCCAAGGACACGCGGGCGATCATTTCAATGGCCGATGACGCCGGCTACGACTTCTCTTTGATGCGCGGCGTCCTCAAGGCCAACGATGAGCAGTTCAAGCGTGTGGTGGACAAGGTCGAGTCAGTGGTTTCATTGAGCGGGGCGACTGTCGCCCTGTTCGGACTGGCCTTCAAGGCCGGGACCGACGACACTCGCAACTCTCCGGCACTTGAGATAGCGGGCCTGTTGCTGGACCAGGGGGCCAAGGTTCGCGCTCACGACCCGGCGGTCGCAGCGGTTGGCATTGACGAGATCACCGTGCTCGACGATCCCTATGCGGCCGCAGATGGAGCGGACGTGCTGGTCGTCGTCACCGAATGGGACGAGTTCAGGCTGCTCGACCTCGACAAGATCGCTGAAGCGATGGTCTCGCACCACGTGGTCGACGCCCGCAACATCATGGACCGTGAGGCGCTGCTGAGCAGGGGCTTCACCTATCAGGGCGTCGGAAGGAACTAGGGCGGTGCGCGTCGTTGTCACCGGCGGTGCGGGTTTCCTCGGTTCGCATCTGTGCGACCATCTGATCGCGCGAGGGGATGACGTCGTCTGCATCGACAATTTCTCCACGGGGACTCGGTCGAATATCGCCCATCTCCGCGGGCGCCAGGGGTTCACACTGGTCGAGCACGACGTCTCGGCATATGTGGATGTTGCGGGCGCGGTGGACGCAGTGCTGCATTTCGCCAGTCCGGCCTCGCCTGTCGACTACACGAGGATGCCGATTCAGACCCTGAAGGCAGGTTCTCTGGGCACGCACAACACTCTCGGCCTGGCCAAGGCGAAAGACGCGACATTCCTGTTGGCGTCGACCTCGGAGGTTTACGGTGATCCGCTGGTACACCCGCAGGCGGAGCAGTACTGGGGAAACGTCAACCACCTGGGCCCTCGCGGCGTTTACGACGAGGCAAAACGATTCGCCGAGGCGATGACCATGGCCTACTGCCGGTATCACGGCCTGGACACTCGGATTGTGCGGGTCTTCAACACCTACGGGCCGCGTATGCGGCCCGACGACGGGAGGGTCGTGTCGAACTTCATCGTGGCAGCCCTCGCCGACGAGCCCATCACGATCTACGGCGACGGCGCACAGACGCGCAGTTTCTGCTTCGTCGATGACCAGGTCCGCGGGATCGTCGCCCTGCTCGAGTCCGGCGAACACGATCCGGTCAACATCGGCAGTTCCGAGGAGCTCACGGTCGCGGAGCTGGCTGAGATCGTTTTGGAGGTCACCGGTTCGACGTCGCCGGTCCGCTGCCTCCCGCTGCCCGCTGATGACCCAAAGCGCCGATGCCCCGACGCCGCGCGCGCGCGAGAGCTGCTGGGATGGAGCCCGTCCGTTGCGCTGCGTGAGGGTTTGGGGAGAACAGCCGAGTACTTCCGCTCTCTAGCTGCGCCGGGTCTCGGCTAGCGGTCCGGCCAGAAGGATTCGGCTAGCTGCGCCGGGACTCGGCCAGCTCGCGATTGGCCAGATACCAGTCGATCGTGGTCTGCAGGCCGTCCTTGAAGTCGGTTCTGGCGGTGAAGCCGAAGAGTTCACGGGCTCGACCAGCGTCGACAGCACGCCGTGGCTGGCCGTCCGGTCGGCTGTCGTCCCAGCGGACACGGCCGTCATAGCCCGTCAGTTCGACGATGTTCTCGACGAGCTCTTTGATCAGCATCTCGCGGTCTGCCCCGAGGTTGACCGGCCCGGGCCCCTCCCAGAGCTCGGCAGCGAGGACGATGCCCTCCGCGGCATCGTCCACATAGAGGAACTCGCGGCTGGCGCCACCGGTTCCCCACACCTCGATTTCTTCGGCGCCGGACTCCTTGGCGATCACGCACTTTCGAATCAAGGCCGGAATCACATGCGACACGTCGGGATGGAACTTGTCGCCCGGACCGTAGAGGTTCGTGGGCATGAGGTAGGCGCTGCGCTGTCCGTACTGGTCCCGGTTGGCTTGAAGGTGAACGAGCTGGGCCAACTTGGCGATTCCGTACGGGGCGTTGCTCTCTTCGGGGTAGCCCTTCCACAACGAGGACTCGGAGAAGGGGACCGGGGTGTGTTTGGGATATGAGCAGATGGTTCCAATGACCAGCGTCTTGGGGACCTCGGCGATGCGGCATGCCTCGATCAGATTGGTGCCCAGCATCAGGTTCTCGAGGTACAACTGAGCCGGGGCGACAAGGTTTGCGCCGATCCCGCCGACACGGGCTGCCAGATGGATCACTGTGTCGGGTGCATGATCGGCGATCGCGGCCCGGGCTTGACTCTGGTCCAGGAGATCGACCTCGGAACTTGTGGGAGCGACCACGTCGGACACCCCGCGCCGGGCCAACGCGGCTTGAACCGACGTCCCTAGAAACCCGCTTCCCCCAGTGAGGAAGATCCGCTGCTGTTCGAATTCTGGCTCAGCCTTGGAAGCGCGGACCATGCTTCTGATCGTAGCCGCCCGCAGCGAAGCGACAGTCGTCTGCGTTTCGCTCACGCGCCTTGCGCGTCGGGACTACTGTTGCCCGGGGTTTGATCGATCTCGACCATAGGGAGGAAATGTGTCGAATCTCTGTAGCCGCCGGAGGACCGCCAAGGTGGTGGGACTCGCGGCGCTGACGCTCGCTTTCTTGGCATTCCTGCCCGGCCTTGCCTCGGCGGCTGACTCCGACGTCGGCCTCGAGACCCAGTTCATTTTCAACACGTTTGCGTTTCTCGTCTGGGGCGCGTTGATCATGTGGATGGCCGCCGGCTTCACCATGTTGGAGTCGGGCGCAGTTCGCACCAAGAACGCGTCGATGATCTGTTTGAAGAACATCGGCATCTACTCGATAGCCGGTCTTGCCTATTTCGTGGTCGGCTACAACCTGATGTATGTCGATGTCGGCGATTACATCGGAACGCTCGAGATCTTCTATTCCACTTCCGGCGACGAAATATCGCTGCTCGACGGAGAGGAGGCTGCACTGGCCGCGGTGATCGACAACGGCTATGCCGTCATGTCGGACTGGTTCTTCCAGATGGTCTTCGTGGCAACCGCCGCGTCGATCGTCTCCGGCGCTATCGCCGAGCGCATCAAGATGTGGCCGTTCTTCCTTTTCACGCTGGTCCTCACCGCTTTCATCTATCCGGTGGTCGGTGCCTGGAGCTGGGGAGGCGGTTGGCTCGCACAAGAGGGGTTCGTTGATTTCGCAGGGGCCACGATCGTTCACGGAACTGGCGGCTGGGCAGCTCTCGCCGGGGTGCTGGTGGTGGGACCCCGGCTCGGCAAGTTCCGCGAGGACGGCAGCGTCAAACCCACACCTCCGTCCAACGTCTTGATCTTCACCTTGGGCGTATTCATCCTTTGGCTCGGCTGGTTTGCCTTCAACGGCGGGTCGCAGTTGGCGTTGGGGAGCGCTGCGGATGCGGTGTCGATGAGCAACATTCTGGTCAACACCAATCTCTCCGCGTCAGCCGGTGTGTTGGCTGCGCTGGCGGTCTCGCGGCCTCTGTTGGGCCGTATGGACCTGTTCGCCGGCATGAACGGCGCGATCGCTGGACTCGTGGCGATCACTGCGGGTCCCGCCATCACCGAACACTGGTGGGCCGTCATCATCGGAGCCGTGGGTGGTTTGGTCTGCACCTTGGCCACGAAATTGCTTGAGAGGTTGAAGATCGACGATGTGGTGGGCGCTATTCCCGCGCACCTGGCGTCGGGCATCTGGGGAACGTTGGCGGCCACCATTGCCGCAGGCGGCCGTTTCCATGTCCAACTGTTCGGAGTCGCGGCCGTCGGGGTGTTCGTGTTCATCCTCTCCTATGTCGTGTGGCGGGTCATGGATGCGCTGCTGGGAATCCGGGTCTCGGCTCAAGTCGAACGGCTGGGTCAGGACGCGGGGGAGCTGGGGATTGAGAGCTACCCCGAATTCGTGTTGATGCCTGAGGAAGACTGATCGAATGCTCTGCTCCCGCTGTCGCCCGCTTCGCGACCGAACCCTCGGGTCTCGGCGTGGCTTTCTTGGTTCGAGAATGACATCGGGCGACAGAGCCGTGTACGATTGGCGATGGTTCGGCAATGAGAGCGCCGTCAGTCGCAATCCTGCCGATCGTCAGTCCGCGATATGAGGGAATGAGGCCTAATGGAATTATCAAGCGAAAATACGGGTGGAGCGGTAATCGTAAAGGCCGTTGGCCGAGTTGACGGCGCCAACGCTCGTGACTTCCATGAAGGCCTGGAAGCAAGTATCGGCGCTGATGGCGAGTCGATGGTCCTTGACTTCGAGGGGTTGTCGTATATCAGCAGTGCTGGTCTGCGCGTGGTTCTGCTTGTTGCCAAGACGCTTCAACAACAGAGTGCCAAACTCGCGGTCTGCTCGCTTTCGGACTCGATCCGGGAGGTATTCGAGATCAGCGGCTTCGACAAGATCGTTCCCGTATACGCCGACACCGGCGACGCTGTGTCCGGGCTCGGGGTCTGATCCCCGCCTGAGACGACGGCTGCTTGGATCGCTCCTCGGGAGTGGCGCGTGTCGAAGGTTGACCTGAAGAGTTGGAGCAGAACAGCATGAGCCGCATCCAACCCCCGTACAAAATTCTCGTAGTCGACGACGAGCCGGATCTGCAGCCGCTCGTACAGCAGCGAATGCGCCGCTATGTGCGTTCTGGTCAGTATCAGTTCGTGTTCGCGCGGAACGGAGTCGAGGCGCTCCAATGCTTGCGACAGGACGATGAGATCGTCATCGTCCTGTCCGACATCAACATGCCGAAGATGGACGGGTTGGCGTTGCTTGAGCAGATCCCCAAGGTCAATCCCAATATCCGGTCTGTGATCATCTCCGCGTACGGCGACATGAAGAACATCCGCACGGCGATGAATCGGGGTGCGTTCGATTTCGTGACCAAGCCGGTCGACTTCGACGACTTGAAACTCACCATCGATCGGACGTTGCAACAGCTGTTGGAATGGCGCGACGCCCTGGGCGCGCGAGACCGGCTTGTCGCCTTGCAGAACGAACTCGACGTCGCCTCGCAGATGCAGCAGTCGATCCTTCCCAAGAGTTTCCCGCAAGGCGCCGATTTCGAGATATATGCCAGCATGAAGCCGGCGCGTTCGGTGGGGGGAGACTTCTTCGATGTCATGCGGCTCGAAGGAGGAGTGCTCGGCCTGGCCGTGGCCGACGTTTCAGACAAGGGTGTGCCGGCCGCGCTGTTCATGATGTCGAGCCGGACCTTGCTGAAGGGAGCTGCGATAGGAGTGGGCAACCCGAGCGAGGTGTTGGCAGAGGTCAACAATCTGCTTTGTGAAGACAACGAGACAGCCATGTTCGTAACCCTCGTCTATGCGGTGTACGACCCCTCTAGCCGGAGGTTGACCTTTGCGAACGGCGGCCATAACACGCCTGTCCTGATAGACGGCGACGGCAAGGCCACCCGCCTGCCCTTGACCGGGGGTGTGGCTCTGGGATTGGTGCCTGATCTTGAGTATGAGCAGATGAGCGTGACTCTCTCGCCCGGCGATCATGTCATCTTCTACACCGATGGCGTGACCGAGGCCATGAACGAGACTGAGGAGGAGTTCGGGATGGACCGTTTGGAGGGCCTCTTCTCGCGGTCCCGTCCAGTTGAAGCACGCTTGGTCAACGATGTCATATTTGACGCGGTCATGGATTTCGCGGGCGACGCCCCACAGTCCGACGACATCACTTGCATGACACTGCTAGCAGAGGGATAGAGCCATTAGCACCGTCTTGTCCCTTGAACTCGAGAACGATCCTGCGGAACTGGAGCGGATGGCAAGCGCTGTCGAGGAGCTCGGAGAGCGACAGGACTGGTCCCCCGAGGTTGTTTTCAAGGTCAACCTGGTGCTTGAAGAGTTGGTAGTCAATGTGATGACGCACGGGAGCCATGAGGGGCTTGCAGAGATCGAGGTGACCGTCACCTCCTCCGAGGACCTTGTCTCGATACGGCTCTCAGACAACGGCATCGCTTTCGACCCGTTGACTGACGCCCCGGATCCTGAAGTGACGGCTTCGGTCGAAGACCGTCACATAGGCGGGTTGGGCGTGCACTTGGTCCGCACCATGATGGACAGCGTCAGCTATCAACGTGAGAACGGCAGGAACCTTCTGACAATGACGACCCAAAGAAACTAGCCCGATAGCGCCATGGTGGTCTGGTGATGGAGGAGAATTGCCGCTCATCGAGACGCATGATCGCTGCCCTGGTTTTGTCGTTGCTGCTGTTCGCCGCCAGTTGCTCTTCGTCTTCGGGAGAGAACGATTCGGGAGAGAGCGATTTGAGCGGCGGCACCCCTGACACTGCGGCGCCGGCGGTGGCGCCGAGCCCCCCTGACGACGACGGTCCAGCTCAAGGCGTTCTCGGCGGGCCGCCGGGGGTCTTGGACGACCGCGTGGTATTCGGTCAGTCGGCTGCATTCAGCGGCCCGGCCAGAGACCTCGGAAACGGCATGCGTCTGGGCATCGAGGCTGCCTTTGAAGAGGTGAACCAGAGCGGCGGAGTTCATGGGCGCCGCCTCGAGCTCGTGTCGTTCGACGACGCCTACGAACCCGAAGCCGCCATCGACAACACTCAGCAGCTGATCAACAGCGGTGACGTGTTCGCCCTGATCGGCGCGGTAGGCACACCCACCTCGCGATCAGCGGTACCCGTTGCCACGGCTGCTGAAATTCCCTACCTCGCTCCGTTCACCGGCGCCGCGTTCCTGCGAGATCCGCAGCAGACCATCGTGTTCAACCTGCGAGCCTCCTACAACCAGGAGACCCAGGAGATGGTGGATCGTCTCGTCTCTGAGTTGGGCATTGAGCGGATCGCGGTGATGTATCAGGACGACTCCTTTGGACAGGCTGGATACAACGGTGCACGCGCGGCGCTTGATCGTCGCGGCATGGAGGCGGTGTCTGTGGGCCTGTACCCGCGGAATACGACAGCCGTCAAGACCGGGCTGTTGGATCTCAAGCAGGGCGATCCCGAAGGCGTGATCGTGATTGGCGCCTATCAACCGGTCGCTTGGTTGATTCGCTGGGCGCGCGAGACAGGCTTGGACGCGGTGTTCGTCACGATCTCGTTCGTGGGCAGCAACGCCCTCGCGCAGGAATTGGGTCCCGACGGCGCCGGAGTGCTGACCACGCAGGTTGTGCCGTTCCCCTCTGACGCCAGCGTCCCTGTCGTGTCTTCCTATCTCGACGCCCTGTCGGCGTACCACTCAGAAACCGTGCCCGGATTCGTGTCTTTGGAGGGATACCTTGCGGGCCGGTTGGCCATTGCCGGTCTGGAGAGTTGTGGGCGAACCGTCGACAGGGAGTGCTTCTCGGATCGTTTCGCTTCCTCTGAGCCAATAGACATCGACGGATTCGTGCTGAATTACGGGGAAGATGACAATCAGGGTTCGGACCAGGTGTTCTGGACCATGATCGATGAGAACGGCGACTATCGCCCTCTCAGCGACTGGCAGGTCATGGCTCCATGAGAGGCTGGCTCAAACGAATTGCCGAGCGCCGATTTCGCATCTCGACCCGCCTGTATACGGTGATCGGCTCGGCTGTCGTTCTGACTGTCGCAGCCAGTCTGGTCGGTTGGTACTCCATCAATCGGGTGGGCGATGTGCAAGAGCGGGTCAACGAAGGCAGCGTCCCGGCCATGGCGGTCGCCTTCAGTGTCGCCCAGTACAGCGGCGAGTTGATCGCCGCGTCGCCGCGCATCGCCGCGGCCACGCCGGAAGACCTTGATTCTGTTGCCGCGAGCATCAACGAGACTTACGCCGCGTTCGACTCGGAACTGGTGGCTCTGGAGTCGACGGCTATGCGACCCGGTCAGAATCAGCTCGTCAGGGGTCTCGGGGTCACGCTCCGCTCGAACATTGAGGAGATCAAGTTCGATCGCCTCGAATTGTTCCAACTCGACGACCTCAAGTCTGACCTCCAAGCGCAACTCGACGAACTGCGCGCCGAGATCGACGCGGCGCTGATCCCTGCTCTGGACGATCAGTTCTTCTTCCTGATGACCGGTTACCAGGATCTCGACGAGCCGCCCAGCTCGCGTGCTGAGCACCTGTCGGAGGAAGAAATCCGGAAGTTCCGCTCCCTGTCCGAGCTTCAAGCCAACGCCAACATATCGACCCAGTTGCTTGCGAGTGCCTCTGGTTTGTCGGATGCGTCGACCATTGAGCCGTTGCGCGAACGGTTCGAGGCGTCGTCCGCCCGTATCCAGCGGAACATCTCTCAGCTGAGGGAGAGCGACCCGCTCTTGGCTGATGAGTTTGATCCACTTTTCGAGAGGCTGTTCGTGTTGGGAGCGGATCAGGGCGGGTTCGATCTGCGCGAATCCGAGCTGCGTTTGCTGCAGTCCCAAGAGGAGCTCCTGAATCGCAATCGCGCGGTTGCCGCAGATCTCCTCGACAATGTCAACTCGCTGGTCAGAGCCGCCGAGATCAGTGTCCAGGAAGCGACCCAGGCATCTGAGAACGCGATCTGGACCGGCCGGACCCTGCTGCTGGCGATCAGCGCGATCAGCATTGTCGGCGGCCTGTTGATCATCTATCAGGTTGGGCGGGTGCTTCTGCGTCGCCTGGCGCGCCTGTCGGACTGGATGCGCGGTATGGCCAGAGGCAATTTGGAGCTCACGGCCGACGTCGGAGGACGCGACGAGATAGCGGACATGGGTGCGGCAGTCGAGGTGTTCCGCCAACACGCTCTGGAAGTGCAGAGGCTCAACTTGGTCGAGCTGTTGGCAGAGGAACTGCAGGAGAAGAACGCTCAGCTCGAAGAGGTGCTAGCCGACCTGCAAAAGGCGCAAGATCAGATCGTCATGCGGGAGAAATTGGCGGCACTCGGTGAGCTGACGGCGGGCGTCGCACACGAGATCAAGAACCCTCTGAATTTCGTCAAGAACTTCTCGGAGGCATCGGAGGAGCTGATTGATGAGCTGAACGAGATTCTCGAGGAGATCGGCGACAGCATTTCAGAGGATCAGAAGTCATGGATCGCAGAGATAAAGGGTGATCTCAGCGACAACCTTGAAAGGATCCGCTCCCACGGAGACCGTGCCAACCGGATAGTGACCGACATGCTCTCGATGGGCCGGGACACCGGTGAATGGCAGATGGCCAACATCAACAACCTCCTAGAGGAGCACGCTCGCTTGGCCTATCACTCCGCGCGTGTCACTGATTCAGAGTTCCAGCTCGATCTGCAGCACGATCTCGACGAGGAGGTGGGGGAGATAAGGGTCATCCCCAGAGATTTGAGTCGGGTGTTCTTGAACATGGTGGGCAACGCCTGCGATGCCACCGATGAGAAAAGGCGCCGGATCTGGGGCGCCTCAGAGGAGGATGAACCCTACGGAGAGTCGTATTCTCCGACGTTGTGGCTCAGCACTCGACGCACTGAAGATCAAGTCGAGATCCGGATCAGGGACAACGGCAACGGCATACCCCCCGATGTCGCCGACAAGATCTTCAACCCCTTCTTCACGACGAAGCCCACCGATCGGGGCACTGGGCTAGGTCTTGCCATATCCAGCGACATTGTGCGCCAACATGGTGGAACTATCAGCGTGGATTCCGAAATAGGCGAGTACACCGAGATGCTCATTACCCTGCCCACAGAGCTGCCAGAAGAGCCAACTCCGGCTCTTTCTCAGGAAGTCGACGCGGCCGCGGCCACATAAATGGCGGATGGTCGCGTCGGCGCCATCGTCGAGCAATGCTGGCATCGTGTCCCAGGCGGCACCGCTGTCTCCACGGTCCGGAGCCTGGCGGCTTTGGCGCGGCTCTCCGACTGGGAGGTCGTGGGAATAGCAGCCTCCCATCGCGGCCCTCCCGGCGAGATCGCAGTTCCGCCTGTTGAGGTATGCCACATGCGGCTGCACCGTGTTGCGCTGTACGAGGCCTGGCATCGGTTTCGCAGGCCGCATATCCAATCGCGGACCGGACCTCTGGATGTCGTTCACGCAACTGGAGGTGTGATTCCGCCTCCAGGCGATGCGGCGTTGGTGGTAACCATCCATGATCTCGCGTTCCTCCGCCATCCCGAGCATTTCAACCGACGAGGCGTTGCCTTCATGAGCCGCGCCTTCGAGTTGGCGAAACGGCACGCTGATGCGGTTCTGGTGCCTTCGGGGCACACGCAGGAGGATTGTGTCTCGCACGGTCTTTCAGCCGACCGGCTCTGTGTTGTCCCGTGGGGTGTGACTCCGCAGTCAGTGAGCGAACGAGACCGTTCGGAGGTGCGGTCCCGCTATCGTCTGCCTTCGCAGTTCCTGCTCTGGGCTGGCACTGCCGAACCTCGCAAGAATCTCAAGGCTCTGATCTCAGCGGTGGCGCGGACCGAGAAGCGTCTGCCGCTGCTTCTTGTCGGACCCGGCGGTTGGGGAGTCGATGCAGGTGATTTGACCGCGGGCTCAACTGTTGACGTGCGTCATCTTGGGCCCGTTCCGAGCGGCGACCTTCGAGTTCTGTACGACTTGGCCCATGTGTTCGTCTACCCGAGCCTTATGGAGGGTTTCGGCATGCCCGTGCTGGAGGCGATGGCTCAAGGCACGGCGGTGGTCACCAGTTCGGGAACCGCCACGGGCGAAGTTGCGGGGCCTGCAGGGGTGCTGGTCGATCCTGCCAGTGTCGATTCGATCGCAGCGGGCATTGACTCGGTAGTCGGCGACGACGAGCTTCGCGAGAAGCTGGCACACGCCGCTGCGCAAAGAGCCGGGACGATGACGTGGGAACGCACCGCTTCAGGGATCGCCGCCGTCTACAACGGGGTGCTCAGGTGATCTCGGTCGCTGTGAATCTCGCCTGGTTGGTACCCGGCGATGTCGGCGGGAGCGAGGAGTACACAACCCGTCTGCTCGCTTCGGTCGTGCACAGCGCGCCAGCCGATCTCACGCTTGAGATCGTCGCTTCGAAGCGGCTGCAGCGGAGCTGTCCGTGGATGGCGGCGCTGCCGTTTGCTCGGCTTGCGGGCCCCTTGGGCAACCGCGGGTTCCGGATACTGGCTGAATCGACTCAGGTGCATCGAGCCACTCGCAACGCCGACGTCGTGCATCATTTCGGCGGGCGCTTGCCGGCTGTGCGAAACCCTCGCGCGATCTTGACGATCCATGATCTGCAGCCGTTCGACATGCCCGAGAATTTCAGCCGAGTGAAACGACAGTATCTGCGTTGGGCTGTGCAACGCTCGGCAGACTCGGCTTGTCTGGTCTGCACTCCTTCAAGGTGGGTCGCGGAATCCGTTGTGGAAAGACTCGGCGTCAGCCCGGACAAGGTCCGGGCGGTGTCGTCGACTTGGGACCCGGCACTGCTCGCCCATGACAATTCCGCTGAGATCGCTGAACTCGGAGACGGTCCTGTAGTGCTGTATCCAGCCGCCACCCATCCCCACAAGAACCATCTGACGTTGCTTCAGGCGGTGGATCGACTTGCTGATCGCCACCGCGACCTCACCTTGGTGCTCACTGGCGGTGAGGGCAGGGCTGAGGCCGGGGTTGCCTCGAGGGTCGCCAGAGCACGGGCTCGGGTCCGGCGCCTCGGTCGGGTCAGCCCAGCGCTGCTGTCGGCGTTGATTCAACGAGCGGATGTACTGGCCTTTCCGTCCCGTTATGAGGGATTCGGTCTGCCGCTGCTTGAAGCCATGAACGCGGGCACTCCAGTGATCGCCGGCGACAACAGTGCCATGCCCGAGGTCGTGGCAGAAGCCGGGTTGCTGCTTCAAGCGGACGATCCCGGGACTTGGGCTGATGCCATCGACGAGGTGGTCGCGAACAGATCTTTGGCGAGTCGTTTGAGCGCTGCAGGGCAAGCGCGCGCCGAGCACTACGCCCCGGAGTCTGCGGCCGCTCGACTGGTCGATGCATGGCGGAGCCTCTAGTGCGGATTCAGATCGTCTGTCCCCATTTCGAACCTGATGCAGCGCCGACCGGGGCAGTGATCAGCGAGGTTGTCCGCGGACTCGTGTCACGGGGTCACGAAGTCGATGTTGTCACCTCGCTCCCCTGGTATCTGGAGCATGCGGTGGATGAGGCCTGGAAGGGTCGGGTCATTCGCAAAGAGCGGACTTCCTGGGGTTCGATCACTCGCGTCTATCCCTTCCCGACCAACAAGCGCAACATCTTGGCACGAGCATTCGGCTTCGCCGGGTTCACGGTGTTGGCTTCCCTCTGTTCGTTGACCGAGCGGCGACGGCCGGAAGTGGTCATGGCGATGTCGCCACCGCTCACGCTCGGCTTGGCCGCCTGGCTGACAGCGAGGTTGCGCCGGGCGCCGTTCGTGTTCAACGTTCAGGACGTCTTCCCCGATGTCGCCGTGGAAGTCGGAGCGATTTCGAATAAGCGGTTGATCCGCCTGCTCGAAGGGCTGGAGCGGTTCGTGTACCGCCGCGCTGACGCTGTGACCGTGCTTTCTGAGGACCTCCGGGACAATGTCGAGTCGAAGATTGTCAGCGAAACGACGAATGAGCGTGCGGTCGGCAAGGTTCGCCTCATCCCGAACTTTGTCGACATCGAGCGGATCCGACCACAGGCGCGCGACAATTCCTACCGGTCCGAGTTCGGTCTCGGCGCTCGAACTGTTGTCATGTATGCAGGCAATCTCGGGTTTTCTCAGCCACTTGAACTCATGGTTGAAGCGGCCCGCGAGCTGGCGGACCGTGACGATTTGGTTTTCGTCATCAACGGCGACGGTTCGAGACGCCAAGAGCTCGAGTTGCTCGCGAGCGGGCTCGACAACCTGGTTTTCGCCGACTATCAGCCGGCGGAGCGGCTTGGCGAGGTTCTCGCTGCCGGTGATGTGCACGTCATCGCTCTGCGCCGGGGACTCGGCAGGTCGTCGGTGCCGTCGAAGCTCTATTCGATCCTGGCGTCTGGTCGCGCAGTGTTGGCGTCGGTTGATCCCGGCACCGAGGTGGCGACTGTGGTCTCCTCGCAGCGAGCAGGGATGGTGGTTGCGCCGCAGGACCAGGCGGCCTTCACCGCGGCTGTGCTGGAACTGCTCGACAATGCTGATTTGGCTGCCATGGGTTCGGCGGGCAGGCAGTTTGTGTTGAAGTGGGCGTCGCCCGATGGGGTGGCCGCGGCGTATGCGGGTCTATTCGCGGAGTTGAAACGCGCGCGGTGACCCGCTGGTCGTCACAGGAGCCAACCGGCGAATCGGACGCCGAGCGCGCCGTTCGTTGCTGCTTCAGCGCTAGCGTAATGGCTCGTGGCAAAAGCAAGTTCGTCAAAGAAGGTTCAACGCGCGGCGAGGGCCGCTGCGTCCTCAAAGGGCGCTTCAGAGCGGCGCCAACTCGGTTTTCCGCTCATTGTGGTGTTGGTCGTGGTGCTCGGGGTTGTGTTGGTGGTTGTTGCCCGCGGCTCGCGTGACCCTTTGACGTCGCCGACCACTGCGGATCATTGGCACTCGGCGTACGCGATCTACAACTGCGGCGTGCAGATGCCGCACTTCCAAGGCCAGACCGACCCGGACGGCATCCACAGCCACGGAGACTCCTTGATCCATATCCACCCCTACAACAGCTCGGCGACGGGCGAGGACGCGCGGCTGGGGGTCTTCCTCGACACCATGAACGCATCCATCGAGGTCGACGGGATCTTCACCGACAACGGGGAGTTCGCCCCGATCCTCGCCGAGGACGGCTGCGACGGCGAGCCCGCCGAGATCAAGGTGGCGCGCTGGAGCCTGGGAGCTTCTGACGGCCCCGAGATCATCGAGGTTTACGAAGACGACTTCGACGACATCCGCCTGCTCGACGACGGTGAGGGCTTCAGCTTCGCGCTGGTGCCGGTGGGCGAAGACCCTCCGCCTCCTGATGCAGAGGTGATCAGCTCGCTGGTGGGCGTCGGCGCGGAGATTGACTGGGAGATCCCAGACCCGGCTGTGACCACCACACCGGCGCCGATCCCCGACGACACGGAGAGCGAGGCTCCAGTTGAAGAGGTCGTCGTTCCGGTCGAGGTCGACGTCCCGGTTGAAGAGATCGTCGTTCCGCTCGAAGAATCCGATGGGAGTGACGGATAGGGGAGATCATGAAGGCCGTGGTTCTGGTTGGCGGCTTTGGAACAAGGCTCCGCCCCCTTACGGCGACGACCCCGAAACAGATGCTGCCCGTGGTCGACCGGCCCATCATCGAATATGTCCTCAGCACGCTGGAACGCGGCGGCGTCAGCGAAGTGACGCTCGCCCTCGGCTACAAGGAGGACTTGTTCCGCGCCGCGTATCCTGACGCCGTCTGCGGCGGCGTATCGCTCAGCTACGCCGTGGAGCCTGAGCCGTTGGACACCGCCGGCGCAGTCCGCTTCGCGGCCGACGCGGCGGGGCTCGACGAGTCGTTCCTTGTCGTCAACGGCGATGTGCTCACCGATATAGACGTCCGGTCGCTTTGGGAGCGCCACCATGAAACAGGAGCGCAGGCAACGATCGCTCTGACCCGCGTGGACGACCCGACGCGCTTCGGCGTCGTGCCCACCGACTCGCAGGGAAGGGTGTTGGGTTTCGTCGAGAAGCCCTGCCGGGAGGAAGCTCCGACAAACTGGGTCAACGCCGGCGTCTATGTGCTCGAGCCGGAGATCCCGGGGCGAATCGCCGGCGATCGTCGGGTCTCCATCGAAAGAGAGGTGTTTCCGGCTGTTGCCGCTGAAAATGGACTCTGGGCAGTGAAGTCTGAGGCTTACTGGATTGACATCGGCACGCCGTCGACTTATGTGCAGGCACAGCTGGATTTGATCGACGGCGTCCGCGGGGCCGCAATGGCTGCTGTGGCCGCTGACGCTCATGTTGCTGAACACGCCGGGGTTGATAGGTCGGTGGTCATGGACGGCGCGTCGGTAGCCGCCGGTGCGGTCGTGCGCGACAGCATCATCATGCAAGGCGCGCTGATCGACGAGGGAGCTCTGGTCGACGGATCGATCATCGGGCCCGGCGCCCGTGTCGGGACAGGCGCGAAAGTCACCGGCATGTCGATTGTCGGTGACCGGATGAGCGTTGAACCGGGCCGACTCGTCGATGGATCCAAGATCCCCATGGGCGACTGACATGGCTGTTCTGGTGACCGGCGGGGCCGGCTATATCGGTTCTCACACGGCTGTTGCCCTTCACGATGCGGGCCATGAGGTCGTGATCGTCGACAACTTCGCAAATTCTTCGCCCCGTGCCGTCGACGCTGTCCGCGCGCTCACTGGCGGTGCTCTCTCTTTCGTGGAGGCCGACCTGCTCGATGAAGCTGCCGTGCGGGGGATCTTCGAGCAGCACGAGATATCCGAAGTGGTGCATTTTGCCGCTCACAAGGCCGTGGCCGAGTCAGTTCAGGAACCGAGCCGCTACTACCGGAACAATCTGGGCTCGCTGCTCGGGGTCCTCGAGGCGATGCTCGAGCACGGCGTCGACAAGCTCGTCCATTCTTCGTCGTGCACGGTGTATGGACAACCCGCGGTCTTGCCGGTCGCTGAATCGGCGCCGGTGGGCGCGGCGAGTCCGTATGGCTGGACGAAGCTCATGTGTGAGCAGATCATCACTGACGTCTGCGCGGTGCGGCCCTTGGCTGCGGTCATGTTGCGTTACTTCAATCCGGTGGGCGCGCATCCCTCCGCAACGCTCGGCGAGGATCCCAACGACATCCCGAACAACCTGGTGCCGCTGGTCATGCAGGTGGCCGGCGGACGCCGTGAGAGACTGGCGGTGTTCGGCGACGACTATGACACCGCGGACGGTTCTGGTGTTCGCGACTACGTACACGTCGTAGATCTGGCCGAAGCGCATGTCGCCGCTCTCGAGGTGTTGGCGGCAGGCCACGATGGCGCTGCCGCTGTGAACGTCGGAACCGGCTCGGGCAGCAGCGTGCTGGAGGTGATCGAAGCGGCGCGACGGGCGACCGGCAGACCGATTCCATACGAGATTGTCGGGCGCCGTCCGGGTGACATAGCCAAGACCTGGGCCGCTACCGATCTGGCGCGTGAGTTCCTCGGTTGGCAGGCAAAGCTGGACATTGACGACATGATGCGGGACCACTGGCGCTGGCATTCCCAGAACCCCGACGGTTACGGACGCTAACGGAACAGGTCTTCGGCGGGGGAGCGCACGATCTCAGCAGCGACGCTGCTGGGCCTGAACCACACTTCGGGAAGCCCGCGCACTATGGCCGCGGCTATTCCTGTGGCTTTGCCCATCACCAGATCCGCTGCCGCGGCGATCTCGTCGACCGCGGCGACCTCTGTCACCATCAGCTCTCGCCCGAACGTGTCGGTTGAGCCGCGGAGATCGACGACCGCGGCGATTCCAGCACAACCGATCGCGACGTCGGTGACGCCGCGCCGCCAGGGGCGTCCGAAAGTGTCGCTGACCACCACGCCCACTTCCACCCCGGCTCGGGCCTTGAGCCGGTCGCGAATCCGCCGCGCGGAGCGATCACTGTCGATCGGCAGCAGAGCGGCCTGACCCTGCTCGACGTTCGACAGGTCGATTCCGGCGTTCGCGCAGACGAATCCATGACTGGTTTCGCTGATTGTCAGGTCGCCTCGCCTTCGCAGGACTCGCACTGATTCGCGCTCCACCAACGGTTTGTGCGACAGCGCGTCCTCCGGATCGACTGAAACGAGCCGGTCCTCGGCTTTGGAGACGACCTTCTGGGTGATCACCAAGCAGTCGCGGTCTCGGAGTTCCGCACCGGTGGCAAGTATGAGAGCGGTCAGGTCATCGCCCGGCTGCACCTCAGGAATGCCCTGTACGCCGATTATCGCGAGATCGCTCACTGTGGCGCCCCAGCTTGATGGCATGCCTCGGCCAGGGCGCGGGCTACGCCCGGTTCCGACATGATCGTCGGCACAGCAATGACCCGCATTCCCTGGTCTTCGATCTCGTCGGTGAACTCGGAGTCGACCTCGTCGATCACCAAGGTCGCGGCCAGGTCTTGATAGCGGCGGGCGATGCCGACAACCGTTGCCTGCTCACCCAGTTCCCGCATCATTCTGTCGGCGGGACCCTTGAGCGCCTGCCCTGCGATGATCGGCGAGACTGCAACATTTCTGGCTCGGCGAGCGCGCACTGCGGAGTCGATCCCCGGCACGCACAGCAGCGGTTGAATCGAGACGATCGGGTTGCTGGGCGCGATCACCAGCGTTTCAGCAGATTCAACAGCCTCCAGAACCGCAGCGGTGGGACGCGCCTGCTGTGCGCCGGCGAAGCGCACCGCGGAAATCTCCACACTGTGGGCCAATCGGACGAAGTACTCCTGGAAGCCGACCTCTTCGCCTCCCGCAAGCGTGACCCTGGTTTCGATCGTGTCGTCGGAGACGGGGAGCAGGGTTGCCTCGACGCCCCACGCAGCGCTGATCTCGGCGGTGACTTCTGTCAATGCGGCGCCTTCTGCCAAGCGCTGTGTCCGATAGAGGTGTGTGCCGAGATCCCGATCGCCCAAGGAGAACCAGTCGATCCCGCCGTAGCGACCCAGGACGGCCATCGCGTTGAAACTCTCGTCGGCCAAGCCCCAGCCTCGTTGCGGGTCGATCGCGTCGGCGAGGGTGTAGGTGCAGGTGTCGAGATCGGGGCAGACGCGCAGCCCGTGGAGGGTTGTGTCGTCTGCGACGTTGACGACTGCTGTGACGTCAGCGGGATCGAACGCCTCGACGGCGCCCCGCAGATATCGTGCCGCCCCGACCCCGCCGGCGAGAACGGTGTGCCTCAAGCCAGGCCCCGCAGGCGGCCTTGGAGCAGGTCGAGGTCGGCGTCGACCATCAGCCGCACGAGATCGCCGAACGACGTCCGGGGCGTCCAGCCGAGCTCGGCCTCGGCTTTTCGGGCGTCGCCCACAAGCAGGTCGACCTCGGCGGGCCGCATGAACGACTCGTCGATCACCACATGGTCCTCCCAGCGCAGGCCGACGTGGTCGAAGGCGAGTTCGCAGAACTCGCGGACCGAATGCGTCTCCCCCGTGCAGATCACGTAGTCCTCCGGCGAGTCCTGCTGCAGCATCCGCCACATCGCCTCGACGTAGTCGGCCGCGAACCCCCAGTCCCGTTTGGCGTCGAGGTTTCCGAGGCGCAGTTCGTCGGTTCGTCCGAGCTTGATCAGAGCCACCGCGTGGCTGATCTTGCGGGTGACGAACTCCATGCCCCGGCGGGGGCTTTCGTGGTTGAACAGGATGCCGGAGGTGGCGTGCAATCCGTAGCTCTCGCGGTAGTTGACGGTGATCCAGTGCCCGTACACCTTGGCCACTCCATAGGGGCTGCGGGGGTGGAAGGGAGTCTCCTCTGTTTGGGGGACTTCCTGGACCTTGCCGAACATTTCTGAAGAGCTGGCCTGGTAGAAGCGGATCTCAGGATCAACGAGGCGGACGGCGTCGAGCAGGCGGGTCACTCCCAGCGCAGTCGTCTCGCCGGTGAGGACCGGCTGGCCGAAGGACGTCTGCACGAACGATTGGGCCGCGAGGTTGTATATCTCCGTCGGCCTGTAGGTTCTCAGGATCTCGATCATCGAGACTTCGTCGAGCAGGTCTCCGGGGGCGAAGCGCACCTGGTCCTGGATGTGGGCGATGCGCTCGAAGTTGACGGTGCTCGAGCGACGCACCATGCCGATGACGTCGTAGCCCTTGGAGAGGAGCAGCTCGGCCAGATATGAGCCGTCCTGGCCGGTGATGCCGGTGATGAGCGCGCGTTCAGCCACAGTGGTCCTTGTCTCAGGTGGGGTGGGGGGTTTCGACGCCGGCGGGGTTGAGCCGCCAGAATTCGAGCAGGTCGCCCAGGGTGGTCTCGATCGGCGTCTGCGGCGCCCAGCCGGTGCGGGCGCGGATCTTGGTGTTGTCGCCGCAGAGCGCCTTGAGATCGACGGGGCGCAGCAGGTCAGGGTCCAGCTCGAGTGTCATAGGGAATGCTGCCAAGCCTACGAGTTGTTCGGCGATCTCTCGGATCGCGCGGTCTTGACCAGTGCAGACGTTGTATATCTCGCCGGGAATGCCGTGTTGCATCAACAGCCGGTAGGCCCGAACGACGTCGCGCACGTCGGTGAAGTCGCGGCGAGCCTCGAGGTTGCCGACGGGCACTGTCGTGGCGCCGCTGCGCTCATTGGCCGCGATCCGGCTCGCTATCGCCGAGGCGACGAAGCGGTCGGACTGCCCCGGGCCCAGATGGTTGAAGCTGCGAGCCAGGACGACGTCGAGGCCGTGGCCGAGTCCTGCCTGCATGTAGATGCTCTCTGCGGCCGCTTTGCTGGCAGCGTAGGGGCTTGTGGGGCGCAGGGGCGCCGTCTCGTCTATGCGGTCGGCGCCCGAGTCGGTTCGGGTCGTTTGGCCGTACACGTCTGCGCTGGTGATTCCCAGCACGCGTCGGGCCCCCGCGACCCGGGAAGCATCACAGACATTGAGCGTGCCCTCCACGTTGACTCTCAGCGTTTCGACGGGCGAGTCCCACGAGCCGCCCACATCGGCTTGAGCGGCGAGGTGGTAGACCACATCAGGCCTCGCTGCGCTCATCGTGGCCGTGATGGCCTCGCGGTCCAAGATGTCGGTTTCCGATTCGATCACTTCGTCACCGCAAGAGTTCAGATGCGCCACGAGATGAAGTCCCACGAAACCGTTGGCACCGGTTACCAGAGCGCGCATGTCAGGCCTTCAGTCACGTCGATTCCAGAGCTCCGGCCACCGTTGCTCATCACCGGTCGGCCGTGCATCGTCGTAGACTCTACGCCCGGCAGGCTCCGCTCTCAACACAGGCGCTTTCGGCGGTCACCCGCCACAGCCCTGGCGGCGGTAACCTCGGGCGATTGTGGCTGACCTCCCAGAACAAGTCTGTGCGGCCTGAAAGCGTTATTTGTATGCTCACACCCGAGCGGGAGGCGTTTGTGGAGGCAGATTGGGATGCGTTGCGGGACCACTTCGGCTTCAGCGGGGACTGCCCCTATGAGTTGGGCGATTGGTTCGTGGTGCCGGAGGCCTCAGTATTCAGGTCGAAGTCGGGAAACCACTTCGCTCGGGAGAAAGCTCGATTGAATAGAGTCGGGCGTCGGGTCGTGCTCGCCGGTGGGAGCGGGCCTAACGTGAACGGGTTTGCAAGGTCCACGAAGCAAGGCGGATTCGGGCACAGTGCCCATCGTCAGCCTCACGGTGCAAAGCGCTGCTGTATTGATCGTTACGGCTGGGTCGTGTTGTCGGTGCCGGTTACCGTCGACCGTGATGCGATCTCCTGTAGCAGTTACTCGTGCTCCGAACCGGAGGGGTCGAGACTGCTCGAGAAGATCAAGCGAAGGATGCGGCCATGATCCTCGCCAGCCTCCGTGAAGAATACGACTCCGTTGTGATCGGACCCAAGATTTGGGGACTTGTGCTTGAGTTGAGCGGAATCACCTCCCGGCGCTATCCGCCCGGCGTCTACAACTACGGCGAACCTTGGAGCGAGGCGAGCACGGAAAACCTGGCCCAAGATGTGGTGCTCGAGAGATTGCTGGGAGAGGAGCAGCTTCAGTTTCTTTTCGATCAGGCGTTCGATCTCGACTCGTGGAGGCGGTTGCTGACGCTGCAAATCAAGAGAACCCTTTCCCGGAGGCGGCAGAAAACGGTGATCGATCGTCTGCTTTCTAGGGTGCGCAAGTTGGGGCGAGAGCCACCGTTTCGTCTTGAAACTCTCGGTTCGAAGGTGTGGATCTTGCGCGACGGCTCAAAAGATGAGCCCGTTGAGCTGAACGCGTCCAGCATTTCGCGTTTAGCCGGTTCCGTTCGGCACATACCGCAGATGGTCGCCGATGAGCATGCTTCACGGGAGTCAATGGTTTACCGGACGAAGGATCTGAAGACACTGCTTGAGCTGCTGCTGGGCGAAGTCGGAGCAATCAACGAGAGTGATATCGCTCGTGTTCTCGAGTTGCTGTTGACATCGTGGCTTCCAACGTTCCTTGAAGATGATGAGCGCCTCCTTGAGCAGCACTCCGAACGGGAAGGTCCCGTCGAGTCGCTTGAGAGGTCGGAGACGAGATCGATGATTCAGACATTCGCAACGAGCCTTGGCGAAGCTGAACAGCAAATATTGCTATCGAAGAGTCAGGGTGTGCCCGATGCTGAGATCGCACAGAGTCTGGGGCGTTCAAGGCCCTGGGTGGCCCAGCAGAAGCAAGTCGTGCTGGATCGCGTGGGCAGCGAGATAATGAGCACCCTTGACTCCGCGCTGCATCTGCAAGCCATGGAGGACTTGCTTGTCGTGATCAGCGACCGGCTGGCAGGAGACGGCAGCTGATGACCGTCCCGCAGCCGATTCGCGCAGCACTGTCTCGTTGCGATCCAGTCCGACCGATTGGAATCCTGATGCCGCTTGCGCGCGGCCAGATCCGTTGTATGACCCAAGGACTTCAGCCGGAAGATCTTCGGGAGCGTCTGGTGCTTGTGCTGCGGGTGGACGAGCTCTGTGGTTTTGCCGAGATCATGTTCGTTCATCCCTATACGGAACTTGCCACAGGGTCAGATCTCATTGTCTCGCCAGAGTATTCGGGCATCGCATATCAAGTCGTAGTGGAGACTGATGTACGAGGTGTTGTCTGGTTGACCCAACTCGGAACGCTCATCGGGGTCTTGGACCCCACAGCACTCGTGGCTGTGGGAGCGGTGGCCCTTGGGGAAGATCCCGACACGCCCAACCTCATTTCGGGTCCTCCGTTGCGGGGGAGGTTTGACGCTAGATGGAACTTCAAGGCTTCAGAGGGATCGGCCTTGCGTACCCTTGCTGCAGAGTGCACAGCAGCGCTTCTTGATGAACAAGATTGTATTCAGCTTGATGTCGGAGGCCTTTCACCAGCGCTCCTCGCGGCCATCAGTGACCGCGAGAAGGGGTTGCTGAAACTGTTGGACATCATCAGTCGGGGGGATGTTGTTCTCGATCTCAACGACATAGCGATGCTTGAGGAAATCGGAGCGTTGGAGGTGGCCAATTGGATCGATGTGTTCGGAGACATAGGCCGTGAGCACTACGAGTCCATGGTTCGGCCGTTGATTGAGCCGGCAATTTCGAAGCCCTCCCGCTCCAACAGCACAAATCAGCACAACAGAGCGACTGTACCCGACCTGATCGCCGTCGCTTAGAAGGATTGCACTAATGCTGCTATCTCGAGGAGATCGAGAAAATCGACTATATCCACGGTCTGGGCTTCATCGGATTGATCTGAGGAACTTCAAGTCAGTTCTTGACGAGTCGGTGAAGTTGTCTCCCTTGACTGTGGTTGTGGGGCCGAACAGTTCTGGCAAGAGCACCCTTCTACAAGCTCTGCTCGCGGTCGCGCAAGCAGTTCGGCGCGAGTCGACCTCGGCTGGTTTTCCGTTGAATGGAGAGTTTCTGGATCTGGACACATATCGAAAATCACACAACTTCCGAGCTTCAGACAATTCCGGCTCCATAACATTCGGACTCGGAATTGTATACGACATACCTGCAGGGCTTGATTTTGAACCGTCTGAAGAATCGGAAGAACCGTATGAACGTTTCCAGTTGGAGTTCAAGGATGCCACAAGACATGTTGAACCAGACAGAAGTCCAGCATACTACGAGTCCTTGATCGAGTTATATAATTCGACTAAGAACGACTCAGATCCCAGTACCCATGTAATCGAACTGGATTGGAAAGTAGAGTTGAGAGAGTCTCAGAACTCCAACAGCGACTTCGCTGAGATCGCAAGTTTTAGTTTCGTGGCAACAATTTTCGACGATGGTGACATTGATCGTAAATCAGTAATCACTTTGCAAAGTGGTACCCTCGCCAGATCTGAGGAGAGCCATCGCAATAGCCGTGTCCGCAATAGTCCTGTCAATTCTCAGAATATCACAGATCTTCGGTCCGGTGAGACAGGATATATCACCAACAGCAGAATTGAGGGAAGCGAGATCCAATTTGATGCTGTCAGACTTGCTGGCGGCCTACCAGCGGCAATTTTTGCTCGCCGTCCATGTATAGACCAATATTCACGAGCCTGGTGGAGATACCGTAATCTTGAAGAGTGCAAAACCGAACTTCAGTCCCAGTACGAAGACAAGCTCGAAGAAGTTGTTCCTGAAGAGGTTTCCAGAGCCAGGAGAACAGTGATTGAACAAGCGGCGAGAGACGTGCGCTCCGTACATGATGGCACTCCGGGGCTTCATGCGCTTGGTGACGACACTCGGGAGTTGATCAAGCTGGGAATGGCCGATCTTGATGAATCCGAATTCAAATCACTGTTGTGCGAAGAGCTCAAACAAGAGTCATGGATTGACGACACTGTCCTCGTACACTGTGAAGATCATTGGGTTCAGGAAATACTTGATGTTGTGTGTTTCATGGTAGGCGACGTTTTCGGTGTAGGCGATATTTGGGGGACACGTGATTACATCCCGGAAACCACAGAATTCAGATACCTTGGACCGATTCGCAAAGCGCCGCAGTACCGGCATGATCGAGGGTCAGAATACACTGACATCGGCAATGACGGCAGATACACCGCTGAAGTGTTGTACAGATACTCGGATCTTTTGGTAAACGTCCCTCTACCCGACGGGCAGAACCGGGAGATCCAACTCGGAACAGCTTTGAACAGCTGGCTCGAATGGTTCGGGTTGGCAGACGGTGCATCGGCAGAGGACCAGGGTCGCCACGAAATCGGGCTTAAAGTGCGTCCAGAGGGTACTGAGCATGAGGTAGACCTCACGGCTGTGGGAGTGGGTGTCAGCCAAGCGCTTCCGATTATCCTCGCATGCCTCCTTACCGCGCCCGGGGATTTTGCCGGGGATGTTCTCGTTCTTGAGCAGCCTGAGTTGCATCTGCACCCGGCACTCCAACAACGAATGGCCGACTTTTTCCTCTTGTTCGTGAAGTCCGGGCGTCAGATTCTGGTTGAGACGCACAGCGAGCACCTAGTGAATCGCTTGCGAACGCAAGTCGCGGCGGACGACACGAATCGGATCGGAGAACTCGTCGAGCTCTTGTTTGCCGAACAATCCGGGGGAATAACCAGTTACAGAGATTCCAGGATCAACGAGTATGGCGGCGTCTCCGAAGACTGGCCTGATGGCTTCCTTGATCTCAGCGCCAAGTCCGCACAAGACCTCGTTCGCGCTCACCTGCAGAAACGAGCTCGGCACAAGGAGGTTCTGCCGCAGAAAGCAGATCAACTGGAAGACGATTGATCGATCTGTGGATTTCCCAGCGACTGGAGCGACGCGGGCGGTCATCCGCCGATGCCGCGGCGGGGTAGCCTCGGGCGATTGTGGATGATCGAACCGACCAACCGCTGCCGGATGGCGACGCCTCGGCCATGGGCGCCGAGACCGGCTCGGCGATGCCGGCACCCGGCGCCGGAGAGCCCGCTGCTGAAGAGCTCGGTGCCAGAGACACGACGCCTTCGGTCCTGACGGTGATCGTCGCCCATGCCCCGGGCGACTGGTTCGACGAGACTCTGGAGAGTTTCGCCACACAGGACTATCAGCGTCTGGAAGTCATGGTGGTCGACGCGGCGGGTGATCCTTCCCTGGCTGCTCGGGTGCAGAGTCATCTGCCCGAAGCCTCGGTACTGGATGCCTCTGACACTGACGGCTTCTCCGCCGCCGCCAATGCGCTTCTCGACACCCACGTCGACCCCGTGTTCTTGATGATCTGCCACGATGACATCGCCTTGGAGCCGGATGCGGTCCGTTTGCTCGTGGTTGAGTCCTTGCGCTCGAACGCGGGAATCGTGGGACCGAAGCTGGTCGATTGGGACAATCCCGACCGTTTGCAGCATGTCGCTTACATTGTCGACCGTCTGGCGGTGGCTGCTGATGTTGTCGAACCCGGAGAGATCGACCAGGAGCAGTATGACGCTGTCGTCGATGTCTTCGCGGTGCCTTCGGCGTGCATATTGATCCGCACCGACCTGTTCCGGAGTCTTGACGGGTTCGACCCGGGAATGCCCTATCACTGCGAAGACGTCGATCTCTGCTTCCGGGCGCAACTAGCGGGGGCGCGGGTGATGGCAGTCCCCGACGCGAGAGTGCGCCACCGCCAGGCGCTTTCGACGCGCACCGGGGCCCATGACGATGGCCTGCTGCAGGCTCGTCACCAATTGCGCACGGTGATGGTCACATCGAGCTTTCCGTCTCTGTGCTACCTGCTGCCGTTTGCGCTCTTGTTCTCGTTCGGGGAGTCGATAGCCGCTCTGTTCGCGAGACGGTTCGGCCATTTCCGCGACATTTGGGGGGCCTGGCTCTGGAATCTCTCTCGTTCGGGTGAGATCCATAGCCGGCGCCGGGCGCTGCGGCACATCAGAAGAACCCGGCACAAAGATGTTCGGACCCTCCAGCAGGGGGGGAGTGTACGGCTCAAAGCGCTGCTGAGGGGACGTATCGGTCCAGACAGCGCGCATGCGGTGGGACAGGAATTGGCGTCAGTCATGCGTACGGGCACGGCCCGGATCTCCGCGGTTGTCTGCGGATTGGTGGGCCTGTTCGTGCTGTTCGGCTCGCGGTCGCTGATTGCCGGCGGCATTCCAGCGATCGGCGACTACCTTTCGTTCGGCGGGTCGGGTTCAGAGATGATCGGCGAATGGTGGAGCGGTTGGCGCGAGCGTGACATGGGCAGCACCGGTGCTGCTTCCAGCTCAGCGGGTCTGCTTGGCCTGTTGTCAATCTTGCTGGGTGGAGCGACGGGTCTGGTGCGCACGTTGTGGGTGTTGTTGCCTGTCGTGGTGGGTTTGGTGGGAGCTTGGCGGATGCTCCGGCCGACCGGCTCGCGGCGGGCTCAGCTTGGTTGTTTGTTCGTCTACGCAGTGATTCCGCTGCCGTGGGCCGCGGTTGCCAATGCCAGCATCAGCGGGATTTACGCCTACGCGCTCGCGCCTTGGCTGCTTGCCGCGATGCTGAGCGCGCAATCGGCATGGTCGGCCGACCGGGATGGCAACTCCCAGCGTTCGGTGGGACGCGCCTGCTGGATCATCGGTGCGACTGTCGGCGTGACCGCCCTTTTTGATTTGTCTGCGTCTTTGATCGCTGTTCCGATGTTCGCCGGGCTTTTCCTCGCTGCGGTTCTGACAGTCGATTTCAAAGGGATCCTGCGTCTGTCCGGTTGTGTGATTGCGGCGCTGCCGATGGCCGCGGTGCTTGTCATCCCGTTTCTGGCGGACTTGCTCGTCGCCGGACCTAGTTGGGAGCCGCTCGCGGGCGGTCGCGACGGTTCAGCGTCGGAGATCTCGCTTATCGACATCCTCAGCTTTGACATCGGGCCGAGAGAGCCGGGCGTGTTCGTCTGGGCTTTCGGTCTGCTGATGGCGATCCCGGTGCTGATCGGTCGTTCGTGGCGGTTCGGTTTGGCGGTTCGCGGCTGGTCCGCTGCGATCGTGAGTTGGGGTTTGACTTGGGTCGCGGCTCTGGGTCGGCTGCCGTTCGGCGTGCCCGACAACAGCGTTCTGCTGGCGACCGCCGCTGTAGGGGTGGCACTGACCTGCGGTGCGGCGATCCTCGCGTTCGAACACGATCTGCCGACCGCGGGCTTTGGATGGCGTCAGGCGTTGTTGCCGGTTGCGGTCCTGGCTGCCGTGGCCGCTTCAATCCCAGGGCTTGCTTCGGCAGAGACCGGACGCTGGGAGCTGCCTCGTGGCGACTATGAGGATGTCTTGCCTTTCGCCGATCCGCTCAGACACGGAAGTTATCGAGTGTTGTGGATAGGGGCTCCCGAAACCATTCTGGGCGACGGCCGTCCGTTGGTAGCTGATCTTGCCTGGGTTGCGTCGATTGACGGGCCTCCGAACTTGTCGGACCGGCTTCCCGCGGTCGACGCCGGGTCGGCGCCGCTGGTGAGCGAGGCGTTGTCGCGTGCGATCAACGGTGACACGATCCGGCTCGGCAGAGAGCTCGGCGGTCTCGGCATTCGTTACGTCGTCCTGCTGGACCGGCTTGCGCCGGCGCCTTTCAGCGACCCCGACGACGCGGTTGCGATCCCGGCGGGGTTTCGAGCCTCGATTGCTTCTCAGCTGGACTTGCAGCGCCTTGAGGGGATCAACAGCGCTGTGGAGGTTTATGCCAACACGGATTGGACCTCGGTCCGAGCTGCGGCAACTCCGGGTTTCGACAGTGGAATCACCCGAATCTCCGATTTGTCGACTATTCCGATCAGGGGAACCGCGGGCGTGATGTCAGGACGCGGCGACCAGGTTTCTGGTTCGATCCCCGACGGTACCGAAGTGTTTGTTGCCCAAACCAGCGACACGTCGTGGACGCTCGAGGTCGACGGTTCTCGCGCGGCACAGCGTCGTTCGATCGGATATGCCACCGCGTTTGTTCCCCGGACGGGTGGAACCGGCGAATTGGCCTACTCCACTGCGCCGTGGAGACGATGGGTGTTGATCGTGCAGGCGTCTGCGATTCTGCTGCTGATCGGCGTGGTCGCGGTTCGCCCGGTGATCGGACATCGACGGTGAGCTTTCAGCGCGTTGTCGTCGCCATGCTGCTAGCGGGGATGCTCGCGGCCGCATTGTTGCTTGACGGTTTCAAGTTTTTCGATGAGTTCGGCGTTTCGGAGACTCTCGAGCGGGACGTCGAGCAGTTGGCCGTGCCGATGAGCTATTCGGTTCCGGTGTTCTCTCGAGAAAACGGAACCTGGTTCTGCCCGGGCGGGTCGGCTCCGGGCGGACTTGCTGATGTCTCCCTTGAGATCATCAATGCATCCACCGAGCCTGCAGAGGCCATCGTGTCCGGTATTCGGAGCGGGCTCGGTGCTGAGCCAACCGATGCAGTGGTGACGGTTGAAGCTGGTGAGCGCACCCGCGTGCGGTTGGCTGATCTCGTCACAGACTCGTCGTGGATGGCCGCTGTCGTTGAGGTCGACTCAGCCGATGTGGTCTTGGAACAGACGTATTTGGGCGCGGCCGGGACCAGCGATCGGGCATTGTGCCACACGCGGACTTCTGATCAGTGGGTGGTCGCCTCGGGTGCTACTCGGTTTGCTGCACACGGCGAGGAGATGATCCTGTTGTTTCTGAACCCGTTTCCCCATGACGCGGTTTTGAACATTCGCTTCGATTCCGATGTGGGGGTCGACACACTCAACGGCGTTGTTGTTCCGGCTCGCCGCGTTGTCGCAGTCGATGTCACAGAAGAGGTGCCTGCAGCGAGCCGGGTCAGCGCTGTGGCAGACGTCGTTGTCGGTCGTGTCGCGGCTTCGCGTGTGCAGTCCCAAGGACATGTGTCACCGTCGACCGAGGGTGGGCCTGTCGGGTTGTCGGTGACCCCGGCGACTTCGATGGCAGCCCCTGTCTGGCATCTTCCGGATCTCAACAGTGCCGATCGCGACGAGGTGGTGAGCGTGGTGAACCCGTCTCTGAACGAGACTGCGGAAGTTGATCTTGTGATCGTTTCTGATGAGGATCTGAGCCGTGACCCAGTTGAACTGACTATCGGCCCGGGTGCTGCGAGCCAGGTCCGCTTGAGCGACGTGAGCAGGTTGTCGGGCTTGGCTTCGTACAGCGTTACGGCTGATTCGCTGACGGGCCTTCCCATTGCGGTGATGCTCGAGAGCACTGACTCGTCGCTGGGGGTCGGGGGCGGTGTTTCGGTTGAGGGTGGGTCTGATGCCGAGGGGTCGCCCGGCTTCGACCTCGGGCCTGAGAACGTCTCGGTGGCGGCAACGACTGGTTTGGATGTGAGTTCGACAAGGTGGCTTGCGCCGTTGGGGAGCGGTTCGCACAGAGTTGTGATCCTCAACCCTTCGTCGACGTCGATCGCGACAGTCGAGGCGGCGGTTCTGGAAGCGGGCGGTCGGAGAGTTGTGGCTCAATTGGAGATCGCTCCGCTGCGGCGTGTCTCGCTGAGCGCTTCGGAGTTGGGGGGTGGGCGCCCGATCGTCGAAGTTGTGTCTTCGGCGCCCGTGGTGGTGGGCCGCGACCTGCGCGGCGTGTCTCAGCACCAGTTGCTCCCTGGAGTCGCAGTGGCTGAGCCGACTCCCCTCAGTCGGAACTGAAGATCGTTTCTCCCAGGTTGCAGTCCTTGGAGACTGTGCCCGGATCGCGTAGTTCAGCCAAGGACGCCCAGAGGTCCGTGGCGGTGACGGGTCCCAGAAAAGCCCTCCGCACAGATCCGGTTTCGTCAGCGATGAGAACCATGGGCACCGAATCGACTTTGTACCGTTCGTGCAGCGCGGCCTCGGCGCTGTATTCCAGTTCTTGCACGGACACTTGGCTGCTTGCCAGGTGTCTTGCCCGCTCCATCACACCTGCACACGTGTCACATGTCGAAGCGGTGAACACCGCAACGAGCCACGGCCGAGTCGCGCCGTCGAAATCGAGGCGGTTGAGCTGTCGCGGGATTGTGCGGGTGTTGGACGCGGGCGCCGCTTGACGGCCTCGACCCAACAGCGCCGCGACGATTCCAGCAATAGCGACGCCACCCAAGACCAGAAGCAGGCGGTCCAATGCGCAGGTTTTCTAGGAGTCGTCGGAAACAGTCACTTCAGCCGGAATCGGTTCGGTGATGTTCGTCTCCGCTTTGGCATTGGATTCGACAACAGGTCCTGAAACCGCCAGTGCGACCAGACGCTCAACTTCCTCTCCCGAGATGGTCTCGTGCTCAAGCAGGGCCCGGGCTACGAGGTCGAGGGCTCTGCGGTATTCGGTCAGGATTTCACGGCAGCGATCCTCGGACTCTGTCAGGATCCGGCGGATTTCAGTGTCCACGAGCTTGGCTGTGTCAGAGGAGTAGTTTTTCGACTGCATCATGTCGGCGCCGAGGAAAACAGGTCCGTTGTCTGACAAGGACATGGGACCGACGGCGGAGCTCATTCCCCATTCGGTGACCATGAGGCGGGCGATGCTGGTTGCCTGAGCGAGGTCGTTGGCGGCTCCGGAGGAGAATTCGTCGAATACCAGCGATTCGGCCACTCTGCCACCCATGGCCATGACCATGCGGGACTCCGCTTCGGCCTTGTCGAGCGTGTGGCGATCTTCGGTGGGGAGCGTCATGGTCACGCCGAGGGCCATCCCGGTGGGAATGATCGTGACCTTGTGGACAGGATCGTGGTTGTCCTGCACGGCTGCGCACAATGCGTGCCCTGCCTCGTGGTAAGCGGTGCGCTCGAGGTTCTCCGGGCTCTGGGCGACGGACAGTCGTTCGATTCCGAGGATCACGCGGTCGCGCGCAGAATCGAAGTCGCCGGCGTCGATCTGGTCGCGACCGCGGCGAACTGCGAACAGCGCCGCCTCGTTGACGAGGTTCGCGAGATCGGCGCCGCTCATGCCGGGTGCTCCGCGGGCGACGATATCGACGTCGACGTCGTCGCTGGTGCGTTTGCCTTTGAGATGGACCGCGAGAATCTTCTTGCGGTCATCGAGCTCGGGCAGAGGCACGACCACTTGTCGATCAAAGCGTCCGGGCCTCAGCAGCGCGGGATCGAGGATGTCGGGACGGTTGGTGGCCGCCATCATCACGATTCCGTCGGTTGGCTCGAAACCGTCCATTTCGGCGAGCATCTGGTTGAGTGTCTGCTCGCGTTCGTCGTGCCCGCCGCCGAGGCCGGCGCCTCGCTTGCGTCCGATCGAGTCGATTTCGTCGATGAAGATGATTGCCTTGCCCATTTTGCGGGCTGAATCGAAAAGGTCCCGTACCCGGCTGGCGCCGACGCCCACGAACATCTCCATGAAGTCTGAGCCGGTAACTGAGAGAAAGGGCACGCCTGCTTCGCCTGCCACTGCTTTGGCGATGAGGGTTTTGCCGGTGCCCGGGGGACCCACGAGCAGCACCCCCTTGGGGACGCGGGCTCCGATCTCGGCGAAAGGGGCCGGCTGCTTCAGGAACTCGACGATCTCGGTTATCTCTTGTTTGACGCCGCTGTAGCCCGCCACGTCATCGAAGGTGGTCCCGGGGTGTTCTGTCGAATAGGTCTTGGCCTTGCTGCGACCGACCGACATGATGTTGCCGAGTTGTCCCTGCGCTCTGCGCTGCATCCAGAAGAAGAATCCGATCAGGAGCAGAACTGGAAGCAGTATCGGGAAGATCGAGGTGAAGAAGTTGGGTTTGGGCGTGTCGAATTCGAGTCTGGTGTTCTCTCCGATCAGGTCGTGGTCAGCGTCGGGCAGGGGCGTGGGGCCGGTGGTTTCGAACCCTCCCAGTTCGGTGGTGAAGACGATGCCGCCGTCGTTGTTGTCGTATTTGGCCTCCTGCACGTCGCCGTCAGCGACCCTTTCCAAGAAGTTGGAGTAGGTGACCTGCTCCCTGGAGTCACCTCCTGTGAAGTAGTTGAACAGCATCAC
Organism: Acidimicrobiaceae bacterium; assembly: GCA_026706815.1. Classification (GTDB taxonomy): domain Bacteria; phylum Actinomycetota; class Acidimicrobiia; order Acidimicrobiales; family Aldehydirespiratoraceae; genus VXYK01. Next base: position 100,639 of record JAPOYA010000041.1, read on the forward strand.
GGCTAGGACGGTGCCGATGACGATCCACAGTATGTAACGCGGCCAGCCCGGTGACTCGCGTCGGGTGCCGCTCTTGTCTTCGGGTTCTTCGCGATCCCCCGACATTGGCGGCGGCGGAGGCGGTGGAGGGGGATTGGACGCCATGCGTCAAGCGTAGACCCCGTTGCGGGATATCCCTGCCTCAACCGTCGGCAGGGGGTACGGTGCCCAACGTGAACCGCCGCTGCGCCAGGCCTGGCTGTCGTCATCTCGCTGCCACAACCCTCTCATTCTTGTATGCGCAACAGATCGTGTGGATCGATGATCTTCATGTTGAGGATTCGCCCGCCAACCACGATTTGTGCACGGTCCACGCTGATCGGACGAGACCGCCGCGGGGCTGGGATCTGGACGACAGGCGGTCTAGTGGGCGGTCGCCGGCGAAACCACCGGCGGCTCCCCCCGAGCTCCGCGACGGGCCGCGTCGATTTCGCCGGGCTGGATAGGGTCCATGGCGCCGGTTGAGGATTCACCGCCGACGCCGGGTCGTCGGGTGTCGCTGGCCTTTGCCGCAATGTTCGCGGGGATCGTGGTGTCCGCTCTGATCGGGGGAGCGGTTGTAAGCGCCGCTGGATGGGAAGTTGGCGTTCCTTCGGGTCTGGGCGACGATTTCGGCCGTATCGCGGGACAGGTGGCAGCCGAGGTTCCCCTTGGCCACAACCGCGTTCCGCTTGTGGCCCAAGTGTTGCTGACGGCGCCGTTGTGGGCTTGTCTGCTGGGAGTTCCGTGGCTTGTCTCTCGTCCCGAGAAACTAGATTTGCGCCGAGATTTCGGCTGGGGCATGTCGAGGCGCGACGTCGGCGTCGGCCTCGGGGTCGGCATTGCAGCGCAGGCTCTGCTCCTTCCCCTGATCTACATGCCGTTGCTTCGGCTCATCGACGGTGACGACCTCCAAGCCCCGGCGAGAAATCTTGTTGCTTCGGCCGACTCGTCGCTCGGGGTGGCGGCGCTTGTCGCCCTCACCGTGGTGGGGGCGCCGATCGTTGAGGAGTTCTTGTACCGGGGTCTGCTGCATCGGGGTTTGGCGGACATGTGGGCGCATCGGGGCCGAGTCGGCGCGGTATTGGCGGTTCTTGTGTCCTCGACTGTGTTCGCGGCTTCGCACTTTCAGCTTCTCCAGTTTCCGGGTTTGCTGGCGGTCGGAATCGTTGCTGCGGTCGCGTTTCAGACAACAGGCCGTTTGGGCACCGCGGTATGGATCCATGTGGGGTTCAATGCGACCAGTGTGGTCGTCCTGCTCCGACAAATCGCCTGAGGGCCCCCGCGGCCCGAGCGGCCCGTGAGCGCAGCGGACAAGAGCGGGGGATCCGCGGCCCGAGCGGCCCGTGAGCGGAGCGGACAAGAGCGGGAGATGGAGCGCTGCGAACAAGATGGCACAATGAAGCGGCATGAATGAAGAGTCCGCGCGTCCCCCGCTCCTTGCGCGGTTGGTTGAGATCGGGCGTTCGCTGACGAGGCGCCTGCCGATTCCGAAACAGTCGCCTGACGTGCAAGCGGTCTTCACGGCTGCGGTCGTAGGCGGGGTCACCCTGTTTGTTGTCTGGAACGTCTCGCCCTGGTTGTGGTTCACAGACACGACACCGACGGGTGGAGACTTGGGGGCCCATGTCTGGTCGCCCGCCTATCTGCGCGATGAGCTGCTGCCGGATTTCCGGCTGACTGGCTGGTCGCCTGACTGGTATGCGGGATTTCCGGCGTTCACGTTCTACATGGTCGTTCCCTCGTTGTTGATAGTGATGGTCAACGTCGGGCTGGAGATCTCAATCGACTTGCTGTCGGCAATCGGTGTTGCGCTCGCGGTTCTTGTCGTTTCGGGCAGGTTCTGGGATGAGCGAACCTCGCGGGCGATTGCGGCATCTGGCCTCGGCGTTGGAAGCGCGCTCTTCGGGGTGGCTGCCGATGGCCGAGTCTTTGCTGCCGACTGGTTGGGGTGGTCGCCTCTTGAACCGTTCTCGTTCAATGACGCATCGGTGGATTTGGCGATCGTTGCGCTGCTGCTTCCGGCCGCGGTCGGCGCGCTTGTCTGGTCTGCTGTGGCTTCGGTTGAGCGTTGGCGAGCCGCCATCACTGCGGGCGCGGTTGTCGCGACGATTCTGGCCGTTCCGATTCCGTACGGCGTGGCCATGAAGTTGGTCGTGATCGCGGGAATCGTTGCACTTCCGGTTTCGGCTTATGTTGCTGGGCGTTTGGGCGGTTTGGCATTTCCGGGGCCCGCGCTGCTGTCGTTGATGACACTGCCGTTTATTTTCGACCGCTCGTTCAACATCTACGGCGGGAATCTGATGTCGACGATGGCCGGCGAGTTCGCTTACAGCCTCGCCTTGGCGGTTGCTCTGCTGTTCATCGGGTTCGCGGCGCGGGGACTGGGCAGTGGTCGAGACCGCGGTGTGGCCGCGGTGTTGCTGGCATTGACTGGTCTTCTGCACTTGTTCGCAGCGTTTTTCGCTCTGGTCGCGTTGTTCGCGATGCTGCTGGTACGGGTCGGCCGGAGCGACATCGCCTGGACGGCGGTCGTGGGCCCTCTCGCCGCGTTGCTGTCGGCGTTCTGGGTGTTGCCCTTTGCGTGGAATGTCCCGTACCTCAACGACATGGGCTGGGGCAAGGAACGCCGCTATGCCGCGGCTCTCTGGCATCGTGGCGACAACCTCGGCAATCAGGATTTTCTTGTCAACGACCTGCCGTTGCAAGTGTTCGTTGTTCTCGCGGTCGCCGGTGCGGTGATCTGCGCGGTGCGCCGGGTTCGCTTCGGACTCGTGGTGAGCGTCGTGGCGGCGATCTTCGCGGTTGCTTTTGTTCTGCTTCCCGAGAGTCGGCTCTGGAACGTGCGGATTCTGCCGTTCTATTACTTGTCTGTCTACCTGATGGCCGGTATTGCCGTCGCAGAATTCAGTCGACTCGGAGTTCGCATGCTCCTGGGAGGGCGCGCCGATTCTCCGGCGGCTCCAGCGCTTGCAGCATCTGGGGAGTCCGGGCTGGTCGAGGGGTCTGAGGAGGTTGGGCGGGTCGGGGATTCCGACCCCGCGGTTTGGGCTGCGGTTCCTGCGGGGCTGTTCACGGCGTTGATCCTGATAGTCCTGGCGTTCCCGCTCAGGTCCGTGCCTTTCGCCACGAGCTTTCAGAGAGTCGATGCCGCTGGCGAGGTCAAGAATCTCTACGGTTTTTCGAGCGTTTTCGGGATTGAGTCCGTGGGCGGGTGGGACGGATTCGCCACTGACCAGTTCAACCATGGTCCCGGTTGGGTGAGGTACAACTTCACGGGTTACGAACAGAAGTCGGGAACTGTCGAATACAACGAGTTGGTGTCGACCATGGCCGGGGTCGGTGAGGAGTTCGGGTGCGGGCGCTCGCTCTGGGAGTTCGAGCGCGACCGTCTCGGGACCTATGGCACGACGATGGCGCCGATGCTGCTGCCTCACTGGACCGACGGTTGCATCGGCTCGATGGAGGGTCTCTATTTCGAGGCGTCAGCTACCACCCCCTACCACTTCCTGCTCCAGTCAGAGCTTTCTGCCAGACCGTCGCGAGCCCAACGTGATCTGCCCTATTCAGGTCTCGACGTCGAGAGAGGCTTGGCTGGGCTGCAGACGTTGGGTGTGCGCTACTACCTCGCTGTGTCGGAGTCGGCGATTGCGCAGGCTCGTGAAATCGAAGCGTTCGAGGAGATCGCCATCAGCGGGCCTTGGGTCGTGTTCCTGGTTGAAGGCCAACAGACCGCGGTCGGCCTTGAGCAATCGCCGGTTGTGATCGAGGGGTTGGACGCGGGGGGCGAGGAGTGGCTCGTGCCGACCGCCGCGGCTTGGGAAGCCGCCGAGGACATCCCCTTGATCGCTGCGGACGGGCCTGATGGCTGGCCGCGCATGTCGCTTGATGATCTGGCTCGTGAAAACGTTGGTTTCGCGTCTGCTGCAGAGAGCGGCGACCGGGTGTCGGAGATGCGCGCGCTGGCGGCGGCATTGCCTGATTGGTTGCCGCGTGAGCCGGTCGAGCCGGCACAAGTCGCCGACCTTGCCGTCGACAACGATTCGATCAGCTTCACTGTCGACAGGATTGGAACTCCGGTGCTGGTGCGAGCCAGTTATTTCCCGAACTGGACGGCGGCGGGCGCCGATGGGCCGTTCCGGGTGGCTCCCAATCTGATGGTCGTCGTACCAGCAGAGTCGTCGGTGGAGTTGAGCTACACTCGCTCGCCGGTGGAATGGGTCGGGCTGTTCGCGACCCTGCTCGGGGTCGCTCTGCTTGTGGTTGCGACCCACCGGAGGCGGGAAGGCTCTGGCGTCGGCTCGGCGCCTTTCTGGGATTTCGGCGGGCCTCGTGCGGCAGGATCCACCGCGCCGAGCACCTGCGATGATGCGGTCGATCAGGCGGGTATGCCGGCGGCTGTTGAAGCAGCTGCTGCCAGTGATTCGAGGTTGTCGGTTGTGGTGCCTGCGTTCTGCGAAGCGCACCGGATCGCAACGACGATCTCAGAGATACGCGCTCAGCTGGCCCCTCTTGACGAGGCTGGAGATCTGGAGATAGTGGTGGTTGACGACGGGTCGACCGACGAGACTGCCCGTGTCGCTCGTGATGGCGGCGCTGATCTTGTCGTCGAATTGCCGATGAATCGAGGCAAAGGCGCGGCGGTGAGGGCAGGGGTGCTGGCGAGCAGGGGCCGCACGGTGGCTTTCACCGACGCGGATCTCGCTTACTCACCCGATCATCTGCTGCTGATGCTCGTCACGGTGGAGGCCGGTTGTGACGTTGTGATCGGCAATCGCTACGCCGAGGACTCCGTCGCCCATGGCAGGGTTTCGGGTGTGCGCCGTCTGGGCAGCCGAATGGTGAACTTGTTTGCCCGGATGCTGTTGTCGGTCAGTTATCGAGACACCCAGTGCGGTTGCAAGGCGTTCCGCTCCAGCGCGGCCAAGACTCTGATGAGATCCGGGCAGATCGACGGCTTCGCATTCGACATCGAAGTGCTCTTTCTCGCCGAGCGCCGCGGATTCTCCATCGCTGAAGTCCCCGTAACGGTCGTGAACAGCGAGTCCTCGACAGTTCGGACGTGGAGCGACGGAATCCGGGTCGCGCGTGATGTCGCCTCGATCCGACGACTCGGCAGAAGCGGGCATTACGCGCCCGTCGCCGAAGATCTGTCACCTCCTGTCGAGCAGTCGTCGACTGAAGGCCCTCATGCGTAGACTCTCCACATGGCAGATGATGATGTTCCCGAAGGAGCCGCTGAGGATCCCGCCGATTCCGAAGCCGGCAACGATGGTGCTGTTGGGGGCGGCAATGGCGCTGACCGAGTGGATATTCCGCCCCAATCAGAGGAGCCGGCACAGAAGAATGACGACGGCAACGATCCGCTGACTCCTCACCGCGCAGCCAAGGTGGCCGGAATCGTTGTCGCCGCTGTGCTTGTTTGCGCAGCGGTTGTGGTCGCTGCTGTGTGGGCCGTCTCCGCGATCGTCGATGAGGACGACGACGATCCTCGGCCTGAACGCGCCTCTCCCGCTGCCCTCACCGGCGACTATTACGACGACGGCAATGATGACGGCAGCGAAGGCGACGATCACCGGCGCGGCCACAAAGGTCGACGAACCGATGACGATCGATGGGAGTGGCACAGGAAGGAACGCTTCTCGGACTCGGATTCTTGGAGTGGCCCCCAGTGTGATGACGCCGCCTGCAAGGTGCCTGGATTCGGAGCGCACCGCGGGCCGATCGTGGTTCTGGTAGTTCCCGGGATCGGTTCGGGATTATGGGGCGCCGACGGCGGTTTTGGCTTCGGTGAACTTGGAGGCAGCCTGCCCGGCCTGCTGCCGGAAGCACTCCCGTTCTTGGAACGGGAAGGTCGGTTCGGCGAGCAGCGATGGCCGAGGGAGCCGTGGTTCGGCGGGCAGCAATGGCCGGGCTTCGATGAGCAGCAATGGCCGAGCGAGTCGGAATTCGAGGGATTCTTCGGAGGGATCGCGCCTGAGAGTCTGGGTGAGGGGTTCTTAGAGGACCCTGCGAGCCTCTTGGAGGGCCTTCTTGAAGGAATGAACCTTGAAGTTCCAGAGTTGAACGAGTCGGACAACACGGCGTATCACGACGAAGCACCTCGAGCAGCCGAGAATCTGCTCTCAACTTGACCGTTCACCTCTGACCGGTGAGTTCACCGGACGGCGACTCCACCGGGCGCGTTTGCTTCTCGTCGTGACGGAGCTTTCAGCCTCGGCTAGTGTCGAGCACTATGGATGAGCTGCTGACTCCTATTGAGTCAGAATCCTCAGAGCAGGCGTTCGCAAAGCCCAAGAAGATGAAGACGAAGGAATACAACCGCGAGTTGGCCCGTCTGCAAGAGGAACTAGTGCGGCTGCAGCGCTGGATCCGCCACAAGGGCCTCAAGGTGGTGGTCGTCTTCGAAGGTCGTGACGCGGCCGGCAAGGGAGGGGTTATCAAGCGGATCACCGAACGCCTCAACCCCCGGGTGGCTCGGGTTGTCGCCCTCGGCACGCCGAGCGACCGCGAGAAGACCCAGTGGTGGTTCCAGCGGTACGTGGCGGAGCTGCCCGCCGCGGGGGAGATGGTGCTGTTCGATCGCAGTTGGTACAACCGCGGTCTTGTCGAGCCGGTCATGGGGTACTGCACCGATGAGGAGTACCGCGAGTTCCTTCGCTCATGCCCCGGGTTCGAGCGCATGTTGGTGAGGTCGGGCATCATCTTGATCAAGTACTGGTTCTCGGTGAGCGACGCCGAACAGGAGCGTCGCTTTCAGAGTCGGATCTCTGATCCGGTCAGGCGCTGGAAGTTGTCACCGGTCGACTTGGAGGGCCGGTCACGCTGGGTCGACTTCTCAAAAGCCAAGGACACGTTGTTCGAGCACACCGATATCAAGCAGGCCCCCTGGTATGTGGTCAATGCCGACTCCAAGAAAAGGGCCCGGTTGAACTGCATCTCCCACTTGCTGTCGCAAATCCCCTACGAGACGGTCCCGTGGGAGGACGTCGAGCTGCCCGAGAGGCAGTCGGCGTCGGGTTATGTGAGACCGCCGATCTCGGATCAGACGTTCGTTCCCGAGAGATACTGAGCGCAGCCTTTCACCCCAGTGCGCCCGTGTAGCTGCGCATGTTCTAAATTGCGCTGGGTGGGCACGGATTTCGACGCGATCTTCAAGGCTTATGACGTCCGCGGCACTGTCCCGGACCAGTTCGACGCGAACGGCGCGAAAGCTATTGGCGGGGCGTTTGCACGGTTCGTCCGGGCTAGGGGGAGCCGGTCGATTCTGGTCGGCCGTGACATGCGGCCCGAGGGGGAGGAGATGGCGGCGGCCTTCGCCGACGGAGCGTTGGACCACGGAATCGATGTGGTTGACGTCGGGTTGTGCGCGACCGACATGATGTACTACGGGTCGGGGCACTTGGGCATTCCGGGGGCGGTTCTCACTGCCTCGCACAACCCGGCGGGCTACAACGGAATCAAGATGTGCCTCTCCCACGCCGTGCCCATCGGCGCTGGCGCCGGGCTCGGCGAGATCAAGCAGATAGCGATTTCCGGCCCTGATCCTATGGGCAAGCGGGGTTCTCTCACCCGACTCGACATCCTCGACGGCTATGTCGCCCATGTGCGCTCGTTCGTCGACGTCGATGCTCTTGAACCGCTGCGAGTGGTGGCCGACACGGCCAACGGGATGGGGGGGTTGACGGTCCCGCCGGTGTTCGCCGGGCTGCCCTTTGAACTCGACCACATGTATCCGGAGCTCGACGGCACATTCCCGAACCATCCGGCTGATCCCATCCAGCCTGAGAACTGCGAGGATCTCGCCGAAAGGGTGCTGCTCAACCGCGCGGACATCGGACTGGCCTTCGACGGCGACGCAGACCGGGTGTTCCTGATTGACGAGAACGCCCGGGCTGTGTCGGGGTCGTTGACGACCGCCATGGTCGCGCGCTCAATTCTGGCTCGTGAGCCGGGCGCAGTCATCGTCCACAACCTGATCTGCTCCAAGACCGTGCCGGAGGTGATCGCCGAGGGGAACGGCACGGCTGTGCGGACACGGGTCGGCCATTCGTTCATCAAGCAGGTGATGCTCGAGACTGGGGCGGTTTTCGGCGGTGAGCATTCAGGCCATTACTATTTCCGCGACAACTTCGGAGCCGACAGCGGCCTGATTGCCGCATTGGTCGTGCTTGAAGCGTTGAGCAGGCATTCAGCAGGTCTTTCCGACCTCGTTTCGGCACTTGACCGTTATGCCGTCTCGGGTGAGATCAACACGAAGGCAGATGATCCGGCCGCGGTGATCGACAGGGTGGCCGCTGCTTTCGCCGGGGCCGAGCAGGATCGCATGGACGGCCTCACTGTCGACCTCGGAGACTGGTGGTTCAACCTGCGTCCGTCCAACACTGAGCCGCTGCTTCGCCTCAACCTCGAAGCAGGAGCCCAGGACGAAGTAGATCTCCGGGTGCAAGAAGTCCTGGCCCTGTTCGCCTAGCGCCCAAGCGTCTGTCAGCGCCCGGTTTCTGGTTGACTGGGAAACATGACCCTCGACATTCGCCTCCTTGAGATTCTGGCCTGCCCGATCGACCGCGGCCCGCTGCTCTATTTCGCCGACGAGGAAATGCTGTACAACCCGCGTCTTCAGAAGCGATATCGCATTCATGAAGGCGACATACCGGTGATGCTGCCCGAGGAGGCGAGCGATGTGGACGCTGAGGAGCATTCACGCCTGATGGCTGAAGCCGAAGCCGGGGGCGTCGCTTCGACTTCTGGGGACTGACTGCCTGGTGGCATGGTGCTGATCGACGGCGTGGTCAAGAACTACGACTGGGGTTCGCTCACAGCGATCCCCGAGTTGCTGGGCAGACGCGCCACCGGTGAGCCTGTGGCGGAGTTGTGGTTCGGGGCTCACCCCTCGGGACCGGCAGTGCTGCGCGAGTCGAGCACTCCGCTCGATGAGCACATAGGGGTCGACCCGGTCGCCGCCCTCGGCGCCGCGGTTGCCGATGAATTCGGTTCGCTTCCCTTCTTGCTGAAGGTGTTGGCTGCGGGGTCCCCGCTCTCACTGCAAGTGCATCCGTCCACCGCGCAGGCTCGCGCGGGTTTCGAGCGGGAAGAGTCCCTGGGCATCGACCGCGACGGCGAGAACCGCTGTTTCCGTGATAGGCGGCACAAACCGGAGTTGATCTGCGCTCTGAGCGAGTTCAGCGCTCTTTGCGGTTTCCGCGAGCCGGCAGAGTCCCTTGAGCTGCTCGCCACGATCCCGACCGAGGCCCTTGATCCTGTCAGGGCCCGACTCGCTGCTGAGCCGTCGCCTGAGGGCGTCCGCGGCCTCCTGCAGTGGTTGCTGTCACAGAACGGGGAGTCCGCAGCTGCTCTGGTGGGGCCGGTGGTTGCGGCTTGCCGACGGGAGTCTTCGCTGCCGTTCGCGGCTGAGCGGGAGATGGTGGCGGAACTGGGCCGTCGGTATCGCCGTGACCCGGCGGTGGTGGTCGCACTGCTGTTGAACCTCGTGACGCTGCATCCGGGCGAGGCGATCTTCTTCGGGCCGGGCAGCCTGCACGCCTACCTGCGGGGAACGGGCGTGGAGCTGATGGCCAATTCCGACAATGTCGTGCGCGCCGGTTTGACGGCCAAGCACGTGGATGCGGTGACTCTTCTCGACATCGTCGACACGACGCCGATGACCGTTGATGTGCAGCGCCCGTCGGCCGTCGACGGCGTGGTCAGCTATCGAAGCCCTGTCCCGGAGTTCTCACTTCAGCGGTTTGACCTGAACGGCGAGATCCGGATCGAGCCGGGCCCCGCGATCCTGCTGTGCACATGGGGCCAAGCGCATGTTGAGGGCCGAGCCTCCCGACACCCCTTGGCGCGCGGCGAGGCAGTGTGGATGTCGGCCTGCGATGGGCCAGCCCGGTTGAACGGCGCCGCGACTGTGTTCCGCGCGGGCCTAGGTTGTTCATAAAATCTCGACCCGCGAGCCAGAAATTTTTTGTTGGTCCGGTACTTGCGCTGTTCTCGGGACTGTCAGTTTTTTTGTGTATCGGGCTGTGATGGTTTTCATTGGGTGTGGTCGGCGGTCCGGTCGCCGTGGTGGATAGTCGGGGTGTTGAGTGTGGTTTTCCAGCCGTTGGTCTTGCCGGTGGGGTTGGTGCGGTTCTTGTGTCGGGCGGTGGCGGCGGGGTAGAGGATCTTCATGGCTGCCTGCTCGTTGGGGAAGTGCCCTCGGTGCCGCACGGCTCTGCGGGGTCTGGCGTTGGGGCTCTCGACGGCGTTGGCAGTGCACGATCCGGCGAAGCTCCGATGGGAACTCCAGGAACGGTGTGAACTCGTGCCAGGCGTTGCGCCAGGCGCGGATCATAGCGGGGTAGGTGTGTTCCCGGTGCTGGGCGGACGCCTCGAGGGAGGCTTCGGCGGCCTCGACGGTGGGGGCTGTGCAGATCTCGCGCGTGGACTTCGTGGTCGGCCCCCGGTGCTTCTTGGACGCGTAGCGCAGGCTGTCGCGGGCCGTGTGCGCCACACAGGTCCGCGCCGTGGCTTGGGGCCAGGTGGCGCGTATCGACTCGGGCAGGCCCCGCAGCCCGTCGCAGCACACGATCAGCGCGTCGGCGAGGCCCCGGTCGCGCAGTTCTGTGAGCATCGTCGCCCGCTGCTTGGCGCCCTCGCCGCCAGACGGGCCCGGCCACAGCCCCAACACGTCCCGACCGCCGGCGGGATCGACGCCGACGGCGACGTAGACGGGCCGGTCGGCGACCTGGGCGTCGCGGGCCTTGACGGCGATCGCGTCGATCAACAACACCGGATAAACGGGCTCGGGGGGCCGGTTCTGCCACACCGCCATATCGGCTGTGGTCTCGTCGGCGGTCTTCGAGATCGTCTCGCGGCCCGCCGAGGTGTCATAGATCTCCGCTAGGCGCGCCTGGATCTCCCCGGTCGTGAGACCCTTCGCGTGCAGGCTGATCACATTCCCTGTCAGCCCGTCGAGGCGGCGGCGGTGCTCGGGCGCCGTCACCGGCTCGAACGTGCCCGCCCGGTCACGAGGCGCCCGCAGACCGGCCTCGCCGATCCCGGTGGCGGCCCGCTTGGGCGAAGAACCGTTGCGCGAGTTCGCCGTCCCGCGGCCCTCCACCGCGCGGCGCCCATAACCGAGATGCTCAGACATCTCGACCTCCGAACCACATTGGAGCACCTGGCGCACCAGCCCCGTCAACAGCCCGCCGTCGCCGGTGAGCTCAACGCCCCCGCTGCGCGCTCTAGCGACCAGCAGCTCAGCCCAGTCCCTCATCTCCGCCTCACCAACAGAGCCGTTCGCCGGCAACACCGGCAGATCATGACCAGCCACAGACATGACCCCTTCCCGGCCCACAGCATCTGGCCGCGGACCCTCAGACCACGCCCGATACACAAAATTTCTGACAGGCCCTATGACAACAGATGGACCAAACACAAGGGGACAGGCCAATGGCGCGAGTCGTCGCTTGACAAGGAACTGAACCGAGGGTCGAGAGGCTTCGGAAGGTTAGGACAGGATTGGCCAAGCTCGTACGGTCATTAAAGCCACGAGCGCCGCTAGCACGAATAGCGCGGGGGTCAGCCGAGGCAGCGGCGGCAGAAACCGATGCCGGTACACATACACACCAAGCTCCCCGAAAAAAACAATGCGAGGATCACCAGCACCCGAAGGCTAGTCACGGGCCCGTCTCCCCAAGCCAACAGCCCTCCCACGCAGTAAACGAGAATACCAGTGCCGCCCCAATCGTAGGCGTCGAAAAACCCTAGTTTTGGTTTCTCTGTCGTCGTACCGTGCGTGTCGTGATTTGCCACAACGGTGAGGATACCGGCTGGTGTGGTCTGGATACAAGTGTCCCGTGTCAAGGGTTTGGGGCGGATTTCTGGTGTGGTGGTTTGGTGGTGGGGGTTTGTCGGTAGCGGTGGGGGGGCCGGGTCGTGTCGATGGCTTCGTGGGGGCGGATCTGGTTGTGGGTCGTTCGGTGGGAGCGGGCCTGGGCTGCGAGTTCGATGCCGTCGGCTGTGTCTGTGCGGTGGAGGTGCTCGTATTTGAGGGCTTCGAAGAACCGCTCGATCATTCCGTTGGTCTGCGGTGCCCGATTGCGGGTGCGGATGTGGGTGGTGTGGCGCTTGGAGGCTGCCCGGGCGGCGAACCGGGCTGGTTTGAAGCAGGGTCCGTTGTCGGTCGCCGGTTTCAGGGCGCCGGTCTCGCCGGTGTCGGGATCGGCGAGGTCGGCGACCCAGGTGATGCCCAGAGGGTTCTCGGCCTCTGCCAGGGCGCAGTCGAGGGATCTGATGGCGTCGGCGGTGGTTTTGGTGAGGCTGACCTCGCAGGCGGGGCTGGCCTTGGCCTAGCAGTCCACGACACCGCCCAGGTTCCAGGTCCCGGCGCCGTTGGTCTCGAACTCGGAGAAGTCGGCCTGCCACAGCCGGTTCCGGCGCGTCGGCGGGTCGACGAAGGCCTGTTTGCGCGCGCCGGCTGCCTTGCGGATCTCGGCGGTGTAGTTCGCCCGCAGCGCGAGCCCGTTGCGGGCCGGCACCCGGTGCATGGTCGGGTCCGGCACCGGGCCCGCCTCCACAGAACCGATGCCGAACCCCTTGAGGGCGGCCAGCTTGCGGCGCCCCCAGCCCTCCCAGTCAGCGGCCAGCGTCTTGGCGTCGGCCTCGACGGCGTCCTGGGCTGGAGCGGGCCACGGCCCCTTTCGCTGCGCTGGACGCGGACCGCCACCGATACCAGGCCGCCCGCGGGATCCCCGCGATCTCGCAGAACCGGGCGACCGCTGCGCCCGCCTCGGCGCGGAGGGCGTCGAGCTCGCCGACCGCCCATACAGCGAGACCCCCCCTTTTTTCCACACCCGCAGCTCCATGCGCGCCTCGCCCAAAGCGGTGTTGAGCTGCTCGACCTCGCCGCCGACTGCTGCTCACGAGCCGACGGCCCGTGCCGAGCACCGGCCTCCAACGCTTGCCGTCCACCAGCGAGGAACTGATCGCGCCACTCCGAGACCGAGACCGACGACGCCCCCTCCCGACGGGCCGCCTCCGCAACCGAGACCCCCCCCCCCGCAACACAGCCAAAACGATCCTCGCCTTGCCCTCCACAGACCTCCCAGACCGACAGCCCATCCAGCCCCTCCCCCCAATCAGCACCAAACCACGACCTGACTCAGAAATCTTGACACGGGATACAAGAAGCTTCGGCTTGTGGTCAGCTCGGTTCCGTCCAGACAGCGCGGTTCAAGTTTTCGGATGTTGGACTTGACAGCGGGGGGGGGGGGGGTATTGAGTAACGGCCATGAAGAGCCGTTGTGTTTCCGCGTTCCGTTGTTTGAAGCTGTCACACGCTGGGAGGTGGCCCCACAAGCGCCGCGGCCAAAGCGCTGGGGGCGGGGTTGGTCGCCGCGGCGAAGCGTTCGGCGCTGCCCGGTTTGTTGGGGTGGTTGTAGCGGTGTCGGTGTTGGCTTTGGGTTTGTCTGTGGACCCGGAGTCGGGCTCTTTGCTGTCCCCGGCGGCTGCTGATGAGCAGACCGAGGAATATAAAGTGAGGGTGGAGCCGTTCACCCGCACGATACCGGTCTGGAACTACGAGGAGCGCACCAGCCGGGTCAGGGTCGCTCCTTACGTCAAGACCGTGGCCGCCTACAACTATGGGAACCGCACCAGCCGGGTCAGGGTCGCGCCGTTCACCCGCACGATACCGGTCTGGAACTACGAGGAGCGCACCAGCCGGGTCAGGGTCGCTCCTTACGTCAAGACCGTGGCCGCCTACAACTACGGGAACCGGCGGTCGTGCCACCCGCTGCACGGCTGCTCGACAACCCGGGTCAGGGTCGCGCCGTTCACCCGCACGATACCGGTCTGGAACTACGAGGAGCGCACCAGCCGGGTCAGGGTCGCTCCCTACGCCAAGACCGTGGCCGCCCACAACTACGAAACCCGCACACGCCCCGTCCCTCACACCCACCCCACCACAACAACCGAGGCTCCGACCACGACCGAAGCTCCGACTGAAGCTGAGGCTCCGACCACGACCGAGGCACCGACAACAACCGCAGCCCCAACCACCACTGTGGCTCCGACTGAGGTTCAGGCTCCGACAACGACTGCGGCTCCGACTACGACTACAACGACGACGGTTGCGCCGACAACGACAACAACGGTGCCGTCGACTACGGCGCCTGTTCAGGGGGACTGCCCCAGCGGCTACTACCAACTCGCCGATCCGTTGCCGAGGGCCTGGATCGATCTGTTTGATCGCACCGTCAGTTTCGACCAGGCCACAGGGCTGCACCCTGAGCCTGTCGTGTGGGTGAAACAACCAAGCACGCCGCGCGCACAAGACAGGGGCTGTCACATCGCCCGTTTCAAGGTGACCGATGTGGGCGCGGTAAACGAAAACGAACTGCAACAAGCAGCACAAGCCGCGTTGGCGGTCGGCTCACAAGCATACAACACCATCTGCAGTGGCGAACTCTTGACCAACATCCCTCAGGCGAAACGAGCAGCGGAGAAGTCCAAGACCGTCGCCAGGATCGCTACGAGGCTGGGCACTACCAGCGCCAGAATCGTGCAGCGGGCTTCCATCGCGTTGAGCGTTGTCTGCCTGCCGGCCACCCTACAAGACGCACGCAGCGTCTTGAGATGGATCGGCGGTCTGTTATCAACACGGCCGAAGCCGCCGTGCCCTGACCCTCCGACGAGGTTGGCCCTAGTCGGTACCGATGGGGCGATACAGGTGTCATGGACACCCCCAACCAACGCACCCCAAGACAAGGCCAACGAACACGGCGGGCACAAATACTCTGTCCATTGGGGGGAAGGTGCGAGTTCGCTGGGCGCTCCGATCACGGGAATCAAGACCATCTGGCGTTCGGGGCCTCGAGCGACGCACACAATTGCAGCAGAAAATGGGCACGAATACTGGGTTCAAGTCTTCTGGGGCACGAAGCACGGATGCGATGGGCGAACACCAGTAGTAGAGGGAACAGTCACCCCAATCACCGCTCCTAGTGCGCCGACCGGGTTGGTCCTTGCGCCTGCTGGCGGGCAGATACGGGTTTCATGGCGAGCGGCGCCGCACAGCAGCGCCGCACCCGTGGAGGGATACGACATAACGTGGGGCGACAGCGGAGGTCGTATCAATAGCGCTCGCGTGGGCCAAGGCACCACAGTGTACCTGATCGGGGGTCTCACCAACGGGAGGACCTATCATGTCAGCGTGTCCGCGCACAATGTCTCGGGCCCCTCGACTGCAGTATCCGACACAGAAATCCCAGTCGCTGCTCCTAGTGCGCCGACCGGGTTGGTCCTTGCGCCTGCTGGCGGGCAGATACAGGTTTCATGGCAAGGACCGCCGCGCAGCAGCGCCGCACCTGTCGAGCGGTTCAAAATAACGTGGAGCGATGTCTTTGAATCCCGTGTCCGCGACGTTCACCTGCAACAAGATGCCAGAGAGTACACGATCAAGGGCCTCACTAACGGGAGCGTCTATCGCGTCAGCGTGTCCGCGTACAATATCGTGGGTCACTCGGCTCCCGCTAGCGGCACAGCAATCCCCAGGTTCGCTGCTCCTAGTGCGCCGACCGGGTTGGTCCTTGCGCCTGCTGACGGGCAGATACAGGTTTCATGGCAAGCAGCGCCGCACAGCAGCGCCGCACCCGTGGAGGGATACGACATAACGTGGAGTGACAGCGGGGGCTATGTCAACAGCGCTAGTGTGCGTCGAGGCACCACAGCGTATCTGATCGGGGGCCTTGCCAACGCGAGGGCCTACAGCGTCAAAGTGCATGCGTACAATACCAATGACTTGAACCGCGTGTCATACTCGGCTGCCATTAGCGGCACGGCGACCCCGAGCGCTGTCCCTAGTGCACCGACCGGGTTGGTCCTTGCGCCTGCTGACGGGCAGATACGGGTTTCATGGCGAGCAGCGTCGCACAGCAGCGCCGCGCCCGTTAAGGGGTACAACATAAACTGGTATACTGGCACCGGCGCAGGCCAGCAATCTAGCGCTCTCGTGTTGCGAGGCTACACAACATATACGATCAAGGGCCTTACCAACGGGAGAGCCTACAGCGTCTTCGTGCGTGCGGTCAATGGCGCAGGCAAATCGGCTTACATCTGGGGCAAAGCAACCCCTAGGGCAACGACAACAACCACGACGACACTGCCCGAGGCGGACGAGTCTGTTCCGACGGTACGGACGATCCCGGACTACGACAGAGGAAAGTATTTTCTGCTCCTCAGGACAATGGAGGCCAAGGTGTCTCGTCCGGGGTGCCGCCTGTGGGTGCTCTGGGAGCGCAGTTCTCGGGATGTGCATGTTTGGATTTGTAAAATATACGGGAACTGAGAGCGCTCCATGGACCCGCGCCGACTGCTCCGCTGGTTAGGAAGGTCAAGTCATGCGCGTAGGCGACTCATCGCTGACACCAACGCCCGCTCAACACGAACATACACACCCGCAAACCGACTGGTTGACGCAAAGCCAGTAAGGTAGTTAGGATGACAATCTGATGGCAGAAATGGCGACATCCGAGGAAGCCACACAGACCGGACCGGTAGACGAAAGACCACGACTGCTCTCTGTCGATGTATTGACCTCGGGCTACCTCTTTGGTTTGCCTCTGCTGGTGTGGGCTTGGATAGCTGTGACTCAGTCCCCTCTACGGAACACCATATCGCTGGGGTTTTACGTAGTGTGGGTACTTGGCGATCTGGCGGTATATCGAATCAGACACCGTGTGATGCCTCCCCGTCCAACATGGGGCAGACACAACCGCTGGACAGTCCCATTGCTCTTCTTTGTCTTAATCGTAGGAACGACCCAAGGCATCTAAGGCCGGACAGGCCCGTAGTCACGAAGCTCTCACGGCTTAAGCATCGAAATCAGCGCGTTCGCGTGACGATGTCCAGAAGCAGATCTTGTAGCAACCTCCACCATCGTCGGTTGACTGGGCCGACATCCTCTAGTTGGGTCGAGAGTGAGGGGAAGCGTTGTTGCCCGTAGGATGGGGCGCGGGCAGCAGGGATGGCGTCAGTCGATCTGTGCCCGTTCGGTTCCGTCGTTTCCTAGGAGTGTTGTTCGGTGTCCCATAGCCCTGACTACAAAGTCGCGGATCTGGACTCAGCAGAGTTCGGTCGCAAAGAGATCCGCTTGGCCGAGCACGAGATGCCGGGGCTCATGGCGCTGCGCGGCAAGTACGCAGACGAAGCCCCGCTGGCTGGAGCAAGGATCGCTGGCTCGTTGCACATGACCGTGCAGACAGCGGTGCTCATCGAGACGCTGACTGCCCTGGGTGCCGAGGTGCGCTGGGTGAGCTGCAACATCTTCTCCACCCAGGATCATGCTGCCGCGGCTGTCGTGGTGGGGCCTGACGGCACGCCCGACGACTGCCGCGGCACTCCCGTGTTCGCTTGGAAGGGAGAGACCCTCGAAGAGTATTGGTGGGCGACTGAGCAGCTGTTCGTGTGGCCCGACGGCGAGGGCCCCAACCTGGTTCTCGACGACGGCGGCGATGCCACCATGCTGGTTCACAAGGGTCTGGAGTTCGAGAACGCAGACGCGATTCCGGATGCATCCGAAGACGACTCAGAGGAATGGACGGTATTCCTGGATCGCCTTCGCGACATCGCCGCACGCGACCCGCGTTTCTTCTCCCGAATCGCCTCCGGCATTCGCGGCGTCTCCGAAGAGACGACCACCGGCGTCAACCGTCTGTACCAGATGCTGGAGAGGGGTGAACTGCTCTTCCCTGCGATCAACGTCAACGATTCCGTCACAAAGTCCAAGTTCGACAATCTCTACGGCGTGCGCCACAGCTTGATCGACGGCATCAACCGAGCCACCGACGTGATGATCGGCGGCAAGGTTGCGGTCGTCTGCGGATTCGGCGACGTGGGAAAGGGATGCGCCGAGTCGCTCGCCGGCCAGGGGGCGCGGGTGATCGTCACCGAAATCGATCCCATCTGCGCCTTGCAGGCCGCCATGTCCGGCTACGAAGTCGACACCCTTGAGGCTGTGATCGAAAAAGGCGACATCTTCATCTCGGCGACCGGCAACAAGGACATCATCCTGGCCGGTCATATGGCGAGGATGAAACATCAGGCCATCGTCGGCAACATCGGGCACTTCGACAACGAGATCGACATCGCCGGACTCAAGCGAATGTCGGACGTTCGCAAGGTCAACATCAAGCCCCAAGTCGACGAGTACCTGTTCCCAGACGGACACTCGGTCATCGTGTTGAGCGAGGGTCGGCTCTTGAACCTGGGCAACGCCACCGGCCATCCGAGCTTCGTGATGAGCTGCTCGTTCACGAATCAGGTGCTGGCTCAACTGGAACTGCATGCCAACGCCGACACCATCGAGCTGGGTGTGCATGTGCTGCCCAGGATGCTCGACGAGGAGGTGGCACGACTCCATCTCGACGCGCTGGGTGTGAAGCTGACAACGATCAGCCAGGACCAGGCCGACTATCTGGGAGTGCCGGTCGGCGGTCCCTACAAGCCCGACCACTACCGCTACTAGCCAGCTGCCGGCCCGGCAGTCGCGGCGCCGCCGGTCGAACCGCCGATTCTGTCTGTGTGCGCACAGCGAGTAGATTCGCCGGATGACTTCATGTGACAGAGGTGTCTGGTTCGCTCCCGAGGGATTGACGGGTTCACAAGTGGCCGACTTCGGCCAGCGGGTCGAAGAGCTCGGCTACTCGACGCTCTGGGTGGGGGAGACTTTCGGGCGCGATCCGTTTGCGCAGCTGGCAGCGATCGGCGCGGCGACTTCGTCTTTGAACCTGGCCTCCGGCATCGCCAATGTCTACAACCGCCATCCGGGGGTGATGCTCCAGGGCGCCAACACGGTGGCCGAGCAGACCGGCGGTCGCATGGTCCTGGGACTGGGGGTTTCGAGTCCGGCGATTGTGCAGCGGGTCCGCGGCATCGAATACGGCAAGCCCCTGTCGTTCATGAGCGATTACCTCGATGCCATGGACTCAGCCCGCTACACCTCTGTGAGCCCGCCGCACGAGGTTCCTCGCGTGCTGGCGGCGCTCGGCCCGAAGATGCTTGAACTCGCGGCCCGGCGATGTGCGGGAGTGCATCCCTACAACACCACGCCGGAGCACACCGCATGGGCCCGTGGAATCATCGGTCCGGAGTCGGGGCTCTATGTTGAGCAGAAGGTGATGCTCACCAGCGACCCGTCTGTCGCCCGTGAGACCGGCGCCAAGGTTCTGAAGTTCTATTCTCGGGCGCCGGGCTACCGTAATGCCTGGTTGAAGATGGGTTTCTCAGAAGAGGACATCGACGGTCCCAGCGCCAGGCTTGTTGATGGTCTGGTGGCTTGGGGCGACGTTGCGGACATCGAGGCTCGTCTCGCCGAACATGCTGAGGCGGGCGCCTCCCACGTCTGCATTCATCCGCTTCATCCCGATTCCGGTCAGGGCGCCGTCGATGACGCCGTCTTGGCCGCGCTAGCGCCGTCGCCGGAGTCGCCGACCTGAAAGCGAGCACGGGGTCATGGAAGAGTTGAGCGGAAAGGTTGCGGTGGTCACGGGCGGGGCCAGTTCTGGCTTTTCGCCGATGATCTGGCGGACGGTATGATCCGAGAACGCCACGCGGACATTGAACGCAAGGCAACGCCGAGGAAGCGTTCGCATCTTGTGGAGTTGATGCTCAAAGGAGACTCATGAAGGTTCTTGTGACGGGAGCGACGGGTTATCTGGGAAGCCTCGTGACCCGGCATCTGGCGTCCGATGGTCACGACGTGCGACTCTTGGTCAGAACTCCGGCCAAGGTTGAGCCGTTGATGGACAAGCTTGCTGTTGACGCCGCGGTTCTTGAGGTTGTGAAAGGTGACATAACCGACGCCTCCTCTGTGAATGCCGCGGTGCAGGGTTGTGAGGCAGTTGTGCATTGTGCGGCCATCGTGGCGACCGACCCGGCGCAGGCGAAAGCGATGGACGAGACCAATCTGGCCGGCGCAGAGAACGTTCTCGGGGCCGCGGTCGCAGCCGGCTGTGATCCGATCGTGCATATTTCGTCGGCTGCCGCGCTGTTCCCCTTCCAGACCGATCCGGTGACCGCGGAGCATCCGGTTATGGGCAACGACGAGGCATATGGCCGCAGCAAAGCCGCTTGCGAACGATATGCCCGCAGTCTTCAGGATGAGGGCAGGCCGGTTGTGACCGTGTATCCGTCGTCGATCGTCGGACCGGATGATTGGACTGAATCGATCAACCTGTCGTCTGCGATCATGTGGTTCGAGAAGGGCTTCCCGATCGTCAAGGGCCTGAGCGGCAACTACGTCGACGTGCGCGATGTGGCCGCGGTCGTATCGGCTTGTCTGCAACCCGGCCAGGGTCCCAAGCGGCTGCTGGCGTTCGGCGCCAATGTGAATGCCAGGGAACATGTTGCGGCGCTGACCGAGGCGACTGGGGCCAAGATCAAGACCTTCCCGGCGCCTCGCTGGTTCATGTGGACTTGGGGACGACTCGGCGACGTCACCAGGCGCTTCGGCAAGGACATCGTGTTGACCAGTGATGGTTACGACTATCTGTTCAATTGCAGGCCCGGGGATGACTCGGCGACCGAAACCGCCACGGGCGTGACCTTCCGCCCTGTGGTGGAGACCTTTCGCGACATGGCTCGTTGGATGTATGAGTCCGGCCGCCTGAAGGACGAGAAAGCAGGCACTCTCGCAGACGACTGACACGTTTCGGCGTGCCTGTCCGCCCCGGCTGCGTTTTGCGGGGCTCCGGCAACGCCCGGCGATAGCAGAGCGCCCGGCGACAGCACTGTCACAGGGCGTGCTTAAGGTGTGCCCATGTCAGTCGACGATTCGTTGCACGAGCTGATTTCGGTGTGGCCGCATGAAGGCCGCGCCGCGGAGTTGGTGTGCAGGTTGAAATACGGCAGGGCTACCGCTGCGGTTTCCGAATTGGCCCAAGCGATGGCGGATGTGTCCCCAGAGGCAGACCTCGTGACCTGGATCCCGGCTTCCCCCTCGCGTCGTCGCCGGCGGGGGTTTGATCAGGGCGAGTTGCTGGCCCGCGCGTTGGCTCGTCGCCGGCGGGTTCGCATAAGGCGGTTGCTGAGGCGATCCGATGACGACCCTCAGACCGGCCGCGATCGCGATGGTCGAGTCGTGGGGCCCGCATTCAAATCGTGTGGTCCGGTGTTGCGGTCGAGTCCGACGGTTCTTGTCGTCGACGATGTCTCGACGACGGGCACGACTCTGCGGTGCGCTGCGGCGCTGCTTCGGAGCAGAGGCGCAGGCGCGGTGTACGGCCTGGTCGCAACGCGGTCCCTGTCGATGGAGTCGATGTGAGCGCGGCGCCGCGAGGACAGCACCACGAACAGTCCGGCTTCTCTGGGAGCCGGCTGGATTGTTTCCGTCTGAATGCCGCCCGTTCCTGGTTCCGTCTTCTAACATCGGTTTGCAACAGAGGTCCTCCGTCGATCTACTATCGGAAGCACACCGCAATCAGGAGGTAGGGCATGGATGTCTCCATCAGCGCTCGGCATGTGAATGTCACGCCGCGACTGGAGGAGGTGATCCACGAGAAGATCGGCCAGCTAGATCGCTATCTTGACGCGCTCGACTATGCGACCGTTCATTTCGACGAAGCCCGAAATCCTCGGATCGCAGACAAGGAGTTCTGTGAGATTGTCTTGAAAGGCCGAGGTCATCACCTGCGTTGCAAGGTGCGGGCCCCTGATCCCTTCACGGCCATCGACCTGGCCGAAGACAAACTGCTGCGGCAGATTCGCAAGCTTCGGACGAAGCTCCACCGTCGGCATCATGGAACTGGAGCGACCATCCGCTCGGGCGTCGACACACAACTCGGCGACACACAACTCGGCAATGTCGCCATCGTCGACCAGATGGCGGACATCGACGAGGCCGAGGAGCGGATTCCCCAGATCGTCAAGACGAAACGGTTCCATCTCGGTCCGCTGACCCCAGACGAAGCCGTGGAGAAGATGGAGAACATGGACCACGGTTTCTTTTTCTTCATCAACAGGGAAACCGCGCGCAGCGCCGTGGTCTACCGCCGCGATGACGGCGATGTGGGCTTGATCGACGAAGCCGGATAGCAGCCGCAAGTCTCGTGGCTCTGCCCCATTTGCGGGACTAGTCCTCGCTAGAGTCTTGGGTAGCTATGAGTGTATTCAAGCGGGTTCTTCGCAGCGGCGAGGGCCGCAAACTCAAGGCCCTTGAGGCCTTGGTACCGGACATCAACGCCCTCGAGCCCTCCACGGAGGTGTTGTCCGACGACGCGCTGAAAGCCAGGACAACGGAGTTTCGAACCAGGCTGGACAGCGGCGAGAGTCCTAATGACCTGCTGATCGAAGCCTTTGCCGTGGTGCGCGAGGCGGCGCGGCGGGTGTTGGGGCAGCGGCACTACGACGTGCAACTCGTAGGCGGCGCGGCACTGCATCTCGGCGGAGTGGCGGAAATGAAGACCGGGGAGGGGAAGACCCTCACGTCGACGCTTCCCATCTATCTCAACGGGTTGACAGGACTGGGTGTTCATATTGTCACCGTCAACGATTATCTGGCCCGCCGCGACTCGGAGTGGATGGGGCAGATTTATCGTTGGCTGGGGCTCGAAGTCGGGCTTATCGTCCCCGGCAACCGTGATCCCGATTTCAAACGGACTCAGTACGCGGCAGACGTCACCTACGGAACCAACAATGAGTTCGGCTTCGATTATCTGCGTGACAACATGGCCACGAGCCGAGCGCGTCAGGTTCAGCGGGGCCATCACTATTGCATCGTCGATGAGATCGACTCGATTCTGATCGACGAGGCACGCACCCCGCTCATCATCTCCGGTCGTGTGGCTGACGCAGCCAGGCTCTACACCAGGTTCGCCGCGATCGCCCGGGGCTTGCGGCGCGATCTCCACTACGAAGTGGACGAGGAGAAGCGCACGGTCGCCCCTCTCGAAGAGGGGGTTCATGCTGTCGAGAGGGCTTTGGGGATCGACAATCTCTACGACCAGGTGTCGGCCAACCTGGTGCATCAACTGCAGGCGGCACTGAGGGCCAAAGAGCTGTACAAGAGGGACAAGGAGTACATCGTCGAGAAGGGCGCGGTGAAGATCGTCGACGAGTTCACCGGCCGGATCCTCGACGGGCGCCGCTGGTCCGACGGCCTGCACCAGGCGGTCGAGGCGAAAGAAGGGGTCGCGATCAAAGAGGAGAACCAAACCCTCGCCACGATCACGCTTCAGAACTACTACAGGCTGTATGAGCGCCTCGCGGGAATGACCGGCACCGCCCAGACGGAGGCGGCTGAGTTCGTCAGCACCTACGGGCTGCAGGTAGTCCCGATCCCGACTCATCGCCCGGTCGCCCGAGACGATGAGGCCGATTTGATCTACAAGAGCGAAGACGGCAAATTCTCAGCCTGCGTCGAAGATCTGGCTGCTCGTTATGAGTCGGGTCAGCCTGTTCTGGTCGGCACGATCTCCGTCGAGAAGTCCGAGAAGCTATCCCGCGCGCTGTCCAAGCGCGGGATACCCCATGAGGTGCTCAACGCCAAGCAGCATGACCGGGAGGCCGAAATCGTTGCTCAGGCGGGGCGGCTCGGCGCGATCACCGTCGCTACCAACATGGCTGGACGTGGCGTCGATGTGCTTCTGGGCGGCAATCCGGAGGGACTCGCCGACCGCGATACGAGGGCCAAGGGCTACGACCTCGGAACCGAGGAAGGCCAGGCCTTCTACGCCGAGCGCCTCGCGGTCCATACCGAAAAGACCGAACGCGAGCGTCAAGAGGTCGTCGATCTGGGCGGGCTCTACGTGCTGGGCACAGAGAGGCATGAGAGCCGACGCATCGACAATCAGCTTCGGGGCCGCTCAGGCCGCCAGGGGGATCCGGGCCAGAGCAGGTTCTACCTGTCGCTTGAAGACGATCTGATGCGTCTGTTCGCCACGGGAGCAATGAACTGGGTGATGGATCGTGCTCTTCCAGAGGACCAGCCGATCGAGGCCAACATGGTCACCAAAGCCATCGAGCGCGCCCAGAACACTGTGGAGCAGCGCAACGCCGAAACGCGCAAGAACGTTCTCAAATACGACGAGGTGATGAACGAGCAACGCAAGGTGGTCTACAAGCGCCGTTCGCAGATCCTCGACGGCGCCGATCTTCACACCGAGGCTCTTGAGTACATTCAACTGGCCGTTGAGGGCGTGGTCGACGCCTACTGTGAATCCGAACTCTTCGAAGAGTGGGATCTCGAAGGGCTGATCACCGAAGTCTCCACACTGTGGCCGACCAAGATCACAAAGCTGTCCCTCAGCAGCGTCCGCGACGTCGATGAACTGTTCGAACTGGTCCACGACGACGCCATTGAGATCTACGAAGCCCGGGAATCGGAGCTCACAGCAGAGGTTCTTCGCCAAGTAGAGAGGCAAGTGATGCTTCTGGTCATCGACCAACGTTGGCGTCAGCATCTCTCAGAGATGGATCTGCTGCGCGAAGGCATCCACCTGCGTGCCATGGGGCAGAAGGACCCGGCAATGGAGTGGCAGCGTGAAGGTTTCGAGATGTTCGCCAAAATGATGACGAGCATCTCGGTTGATTTCGTCAGGTACGTCATGCATGTGCAGATGGCCGAGCAGACCGACGGCCAAGCGTCCGAAGAATCCGATGGGCAACAGCTCGCTGGTGTGACTGAGCAGAAGCAGGCCGCTGCCGCTGGAACCCCGACCGCCGAGATCCCGTCCGCGGCTGCGCCTCTCGTGAAACCGAACCGAGCTCCTTCGCGGACGCCTGTGGTCAAAAGCGAACTCGAGAAAGTCGGCCGCAATGAACCCTGTCCATGTGGCAGCGGCAAGAAGTTCAAGATGTGTCATGGCCGAACAGCGGCGAGGGCTACGCTGTAACGCCGGCGATGCAGGATTTGTAACGATGCAGGACTTCACTGATCAACTTGCCGCGATCCGAAGTCGAGTCGAAGAAGCGTCGAGATACCTGAGAATCGCGGATCTTGAGGCTCGTCGACCCCAGCTCGAGGCGGAAGCGTCGCGTGCGGACCTCTGGGATGACCCGGATTTGGCTCGCAGGGTCACCTCGGAGCTCGCGGCCGTGAACGAAGACCTGACCCTTTTCAATCGCCTGTGCGCTGATCTTGACGACGTCGAGACACTGTACGAGCTTGCCCGCGAGGAGGGAGAGGACTTGCTCAGCGCTGAGATCGCGCAAGCGTCGTCGGTGCTTGTTGCCAAGCTCGACGACTTGGAGGTGCGCTCCCTGTTCACCGGTGATTTCGACGAGGGCGACGCTGTTTGCCAGATCAAGTCGGGGGAGGGGGGGACAGACGCCCAGGACTGGGCTGAGATGCTGATGCGGATGTACAACCGCTGGGCCGATCGGCGAGGATTCGAAGTCGAGGTCACTGCCGTTTCGGAAGGCACTGAGGCGGGTCTTTCCAGTGTCGAGTTCATTCTGAAGGGGCGTCATGCCTACGGACTGATGCAGGCTGAGCATGGGGTGCACCGGTTGGTTCGGATCTCGCCCTTCAACAACGAGGGCAAACGCCAGACCGCCTTTTCGGCTGTGCAGGTGGCTCCGTTTTTCGAGGAGGTGGCAAATGAGATCGACATCGATGAGAAGGAGCTTCGGATCGACACATATCGCTCGTCCGGTGCTGGCGGTCAACACGTCAATGTCACTGATTCGGCTGTGCGCATCACCCATCTGCCGACGGGTCTGGTGACGAGTTGCCAGAATGAGCGCAGCCAGCACCAGAACAAAGACCGTGCCATACAGATGATGGCAGCCAAACTTCTGGATCTTGAACGCAAGAAGCGCGAGGCCGAAATCGCCGGGATTACCGGCGCCCAGGACAACGTGGGTTTCGGCAGCCAGATCCGCAGCTATGTGATGCAGCCGTACCAGATGGTCAAGGATTTGCGCACCGACCACGAGACTTCCCAGATTGAAGGAGTTCTCAACGGTGAGATCGAAGTGTTCATGGAAGCTTGGCTTCGTTGGACCAGAGCGCGGAACTCCGCGGATTGACTCGGATTGCCCCCCGCCCGCTGGTAGTGTCCCGCGGTCGGCTGATGTGGACTACGCATGAGGCACACTGACACGGCGGCAACGCTGAGGACAGGATCGGGATGATCAAACTCAACAACGTGACCAAGGTGTACAAGGGCACCGTTGTTGCGGTCCGTGATGTCACCGTGGATATCGCCAAGGGCGAGTTCGTGTTCCTTGTCGGCCCTTCGGGATCGGGCAAGTCGACGTTCATCCGACTGCTGAATCGTGAGGAACTCCCCGAACACGGGACGATTTATGTGGCTGGCAGAGATATCGGCACGCTCGGCGCGTGGAGGGTGCCCTTCCTGCGGCGCAATATCGGCTTTATTTTCCAAGACTTCAAACTGCTTCCCAAGAAGACCGTGGCCGAGAATGTTGCTTTCGCGCTCGAGGTGATCGGCAAGCCCCGCCATGTTGTGCGCAAGCAGGTTCCTGCAATCCTGGAACTCGTCGGCCTGGCCGCAAAGATGGACAATTTTCCCCATGAACTCTCGGGTGGCGAGCAGCAGCGGGTGTCGGTGGCGCGAGCGTTCGTCAATCGTCCCCCGATTCTGTTGGCAGACGAGCCCACGGGAAACCTCGACCCTCAAACCTCGGTCGGGATCATGAAGCTGCTTGATCGGATCAATCGCACGGGAACTACGGTGGTGATGGCCACCCACGATCGCAGCATCGTCGACACGATGCGTCGCCGGGTCATTGAACTCGATCAGGGTGTGGTTGTCCGCGATCAGGCTCGTGGCGTCTACGAGTAGGTTTTATGGCGCTCAGTCCGAGGTATGTCCTTCGTGAAACCGGCCAGAATCTGTGGCGCAACGTCTTGTCGTCGGCCGCGGCGATCATCACGATCGGCGTTTCGCTGTGGCTCTTCGGCGGCTTCTTTCTGTTCAACTACGCGGTCGACAACGCGACTGCCAGATGGGAGGGAGGCATCGAGTTCGTGGTTTGGATGCAGCCCGAAGCGACTGCAGAACAGGACGCGAACATTCGCAACAGCATCGAGGGAAGTCCGGCGATCAAGGAATGGGTGTACGTCGACCAGAATCAGGCTTATGAAGAGTTCCGGGAGATTTTTTCAGACACTCCTGAATTGATCGAGGTTGTCTCCCCCGATGTTCTGCCTCCGTCGTATCGGGTAGTCCCGGAGAATCCCGATGCTGACGTCGTGTCTGAACTGTCTGATCAATTCGTTGGTCGCCCCGGCGTGGAAGAGGTTGTTTCAGCTGACCAGACGATTCGCGACATTCAGCGCCTTGCCGACAAGGTGACCAGGGTTTTCCTGGTGGGTTCGGTGATCCTGCTCACCGCGGCGACGTTGCTGATCTTGACCAACATCGTGAGTGCGATCCGCAGTCGTGGCGCCGAAATCGAGATTATGAAGGTGGTTGGCGCAACCAACTGGTTCATTCGCGTGCCGTTCATGCTCGAGGGTCTGGTCCAGGCGGTTATGGGGGCCATGGGCGCCTGGGTCGGTTTGCGGATTCTCGACGACACGGTCATCAAGGGATTGAGTGAACCCGACAGCTTGCAACTCATGCAGGGCTTCCGGGTCGACCAGGGCGAGTTCTACTCCACCAGCCTGCTTGTGTTGGTGATCGCGATTGTTGTGTCGGGCATCGGTTCTGCCGTTGCTGTGACTCGCTATCTGGACGTCTGAGGGGCGCTGTGGCCATTGATTTCACTCTGAGCCCGGAGCACGAAGAGGTTCGCAGTCGGGTTCGCGAGTTCGTCAATGAGGTGGTGAGACCAGCGGAGGCTGAAATCGAAGGCCACGGTGATGCTCCGGCACTGGAGGGCAAGCAACGGGTCGAACGGCTGATCAATTTGCGCAAGCAGGCGCAAGAGCAGGGTCTTTGGCTGCCGCACATGCCAGTCGAGTGGGGCGGTATGGGTCTGGGCCATGTGGCGTTGGCGATGGTGCAAGCCGAGGCGGCGAAGTCGTATTACGGCCCCTGGGTGCTCAATTGCCAGGCGCCTGATGAGGGCAACATGCACACTCTGCTGCATTGGGCCACTCCCGCTCAGGCGGAGGAATACTTGAAGCCGTTGTGTCAGGGAACCGTCTGGTCGTGTTTCGCGATGACCGAACCGGAGGTGGCCGGCTCTGACCCGACTTTGATTCGCAGCAACGGTTACCAAGACGGCGAGGAATGGGTTCTCAACGGCCACAAGTGGTTCATCTCGAACGCCCATCGTGCCAACTTCGCCATCCTCATCGTTCGGACCGAAGACGACCCGGATCTCCCTCAGGCGGCCAACACTGCGTTCATCGTCGACCTTCCCACCCCCGGTTGGACCGAGGTGCGACAGATCGAGACGATGCATGGCGGCACCGGACACTCTGAGATCCTCATCGAAGACCTGCGCTTGCATGAGAGCCGGATGCTCGGCGGCAGGGGCCAAGGCCATCTGCTCGGCCAGTACCGCCTGGGCCCGGCCCGGCTGGCCCATTGCATGCGTTGGATCGCTCAAGCCGAAACGGCGCTCGACATGATGGTGGCCCGCTCGCTTGATCGTTACAGCCACGGCTCGATTCTGGCCGAGAAGCAGGGTGTTCAGTGGATGATCGCCGATTCGGCCATGGAGTTGTATCAGTGCAAGTTGATGGTGCTGCACGCTGCTTCGAAGATCGACGCCAATGAAGACTTCAAGTCTGAAGTGTCGATGGCGAAGCACTTTGTGGCGAATTCGTTGAACCGGATCATCGACCGCGCCATTCAGGTGCACGGTGCTCTGGGCTACTCGACCGACACGCCTCTGGCTCATATGTTCCAACACGCCCGCTGGGCGCGCTTTGCCGATGGGGCTGACGAGGTCCATCAGATGCGTATCGCACAGCGCACGATCGCCGCCTACAAGGACCACGGCACAACGAAGTCCGCTACGGGCGGCCTTCCAGTCTAGCCAGTCTAGGACGCGGCAACTGTTCCGGCAGCTTCAGCGACCGTGGTGGAGGCGAAGAAGTCGGGGTTCTGAGCGGTGAAGAGCCTTGCCGGGTCCTCAAAGGTGAGCCTTCGGTCGGCGCCCGGCGGATGCCGGCGCTCCCGTCGACTACTAGTAGAAGCGTTCGGCTGCGCCGTTTCCAGGTTCGGGCTATGCGGGGCTATGCGGGAGTTTGTTGCGTCCCCACTTTGAGGTCTTTGAACGGGACTCCTTTGTCGACGCTTATGTCGCGAGGCAGTCCCAGCACTCGGTCACCGATGATGTTGCGCTGTATCTCGTTGGTTCCTCCGGCGATTCCGCCTTGCAGGCTCGTCAGGGCCCCGCGTTGCCAGCGACCATCGGATTCGTCTTCCCAGGCGACGCCGCCGGCGCCGACTATCTCCATTGAGACGTCGCGTACCTGGTTCATGATGATGGTGGTGGCGAGTTTGCTGATGGAACCTCCGGGTCCAGGGGTTTTGCCGGCTTTCATCTCGGCCCGAGTGCGCATTGACACGAGTGACTGGCAGGTTTCCATGGTGTAGATCCGCATGAGCTTCTGGCGCAGCACAGGGTCGTTGATGATCCCGCGTTCGGTGGCTTCTTCGATGAGCTGGTCGGCTCGATCATGGCGGACGCCTCCGGTGGAGCCGGTGCCGATGGCGACTCGTTCGTACATCAGCATGGCGGTAGCCATGTTCCAGCCGTTGTTGAGATCGCCTAGGAGGTGGTCTGCGGGGATCTCTGCATCGGTGAAGAACACTTCGTTGAAGTGCGTCCCGCCGTCGATTTGGTGGATGGGGCGCACCTCCACTCCGGGGGCGTCCATCGGTACGATGAACATGGAGATGCCGGCGTGTTTGGGAACGTTCGGATCCGTGCGGGCGATAATCACGCCGTAGTCGCTGACATGGGCGAGAGTGGTCCATACTTTCTGGCCGTTGATGATCCAGGCGTCGCCGTCTCGTTCTGCTCTGGTTTGAAGGCTGGCCACGTCGGACCCGGCCCCTGGTTCTGAGAACATCTGGCACCAGACGGTGCGCCCGCTGATGTTGTCCGCCAAGAATCTGGCCTTCTGTTCGCGGGTGCCGTATTCGGCCAGCATCGGTAGGCACATGCCGTGGGAGATTGTGAGCTCGAAGCTCATGTTCGGGTATTCGGCGTAGATGTCGCGCCAGACTCGGTCGTGTGCCCGGGTGAGTCCGGCCCCTCCGTATTCGGTCGGGTAAACGATGCCGGCGAGGCCCGCTTCGGCCAATGCCTGCTGGAACTCTTTATTGGCGGCGAGTCGCTTGACCCCGCGGGGATCGGGTGTGCCGTCGGAGTGCATTCCGACTGCGTGTTCGTCGAGGAATGCCCGGCAGCGCTCCGCGAACTGGGCTAGTTCATCTTCAGCGACGGCGTCTGTAGCCATTTGGTTCTCCCCAAGTCAGCGATCGCGACAAAACTATCCGTGCATCGGCGTTCTCGGCGATTCGGCCGGTTGTCGGCTGCTCCAAGTTTAGGTATTTCCAGGTGTAGTGGACAGCGAATCCCGGGCTCGAGGTTTCAGCTCCGGTTATTCTTGATGCCGTGGATCCCCGCCACGTCCTGATAGCGCTTGCCTTCCTGTTTGCTGTTGGCTGCGCCTCGGGTGATGACGCCACGCCGTCAACGACCACGAGTGGTGCAGTGGCGACGTCCAGCACTCTGGTTTCTGAAACGAGTCAGCCAGGTTCAAGCAGTGTCGAGCAACCCGAGCCAGATGACGGCGAGCCGGATCCGGTTGAGCCTGTGCCGTCGTTGGCGCCGGGTCCGGTTCAGTCGACGTCTTCGTTGGCGCCGGATCCGGTTGTGGCGACGTTGCCCTTGGAGGGTCCGGTTGAGCCTGTGGCGACTACCACCACCGCGTTGACCGTTGAAGGCCCCGAAGTTGTTGATTCTCCACCGAGTGCAGTTGAGGCGGTAGAAGGTGACAGCGGCAGCTCTGTGTCTGGCAGCCTTCAAGTCGCTGACCGGCCGGAATCCGCGGTCGCGGTGTTGCAGGGGCGACTGGAAGCGTTGGTCCTCCAACCGGAACGGCGCTCGGGTTATGACCGGGACCTCTTCGACCACTGGGTTGATGCAGACGGGGACCGCTGCGATGCGCGCCGTGAGGTGCTGATTGCCGAAGCGGTGGTGGCCCCGCGGGTCGGAACTTCCTGTTCTCTGTCAGGCGGTCAGTGGTACAGCGTCTATGACGGAGCCGCCGAGCAGGGTTCGGGGCGAGGTTTCGATGTTGATCATCTGGTGCCGTTGGCTGAGGCTTGGGATTCAGGCGCTTATGGGTGGGACAGCGATACTCGTCGTCGTTATGCGAACGACTTGGGCTACGCGCATTCATTGGTGGCCGTGTCGAGTTCGTCGAATCGTCAGAAGGGTGCCGGGGACCCCGCTGATTGGCTGCCGCCGTTGGCCTCGGCGCGGTGCTGGTATGCCGAGGCGTGGATCGCGGTGAAGACCCGTTGGGGGCTGTCGATTGACACAGCCGAGTTGCAGGCGTTGCGCTCGGTGGTTTCGCAATGCCAGGACTGGCAACTTGGGAGTGCGCCTGTTCAGGCAACGACGGTCGTGGCCGCGCCGACGACGGATTCGGGGCCGACGACTACAACGACTCTCGCGGTAGTGGAAGATCTGTGCCATCCGGCCTACATTCCGTGCCTGCCCAACTTGCCGGGTGATGCTTTGAACTGCGGCGACCTGTCGAGTTCCCAAAAGCCCGTTCAGGTGCGCACCATCGGTGTTGACCCCTACCGCCTCGACCGCGACGGAAACGGCTTCGCCTGCACCAGCTGAGGCAGGATCTCGTACCGCACTGTCGCGGAGCCCCCGGCCAGAGGATACAAAATCCTCTAGGCCGATTGTGCGGTGGCTTGGACAAAGAGCACCAGCGACACAAGCATTTTCCCTCTCCGTGGATACGGACGACTCTGTTTTGCGGGGCCGACGGGCCAGTGATGATGGACCGCTGCCTTGCAGAGAACGTGGAAGTCGTAGATCTCTGTCTCTCTCTGGAGTTTCCTGTCTGGTCGGGCAGACCTTACGCACAGGGTGTGACAGCCTCGGCAGGCCTCTCAAGTCTTGGTCAGAGGTTATTCGGCGCGTCGTTCGCCGGCGGTTCTCTTGCATCTTGGTGGAGAATGACGTTGGAGTCCATAGACAGTAGTCAGCCGCGCGCTGCAACCAGCGAGCAGCCTGAAGTCAATCGGAGATGAGTGATGGAATTATCGAAGTCTGGGCATCGACGAGTCCTGGCCGCAGAAGTGTTCTCCCGCTGCTATCTGGTCGGTGAGTTCACATTGAGGTCTGGGCGCACAGCCGACCGCTATTTCGACAAGTACCAATTCGAAAGCGATCCTGAGTTGCTTGCAGCGTTGGCCACCGAGATGGCGGCACTCGTTCCCGAGGACATTGATTTGCTGGCTGGTTTGGAGATGGGAGGCATCCCGGTTGTCACGGCGCTCGCTGCGGCGACAGGCATCCCCGCAGTCTTCGTCCGTAAGACCGCCAAAGAGTATGGGACGGCTCGACTGGCCGAAGGGCCGCCGGTTGCGGGCAAGCGAGTGTTGATTGTGGAGGATGTGGTGACATCGGGAGGTCAGATTCGGCTGTCGGCCTCCGATCTGCGGAACCTCGGCGCTGTCATTGTCGGGGCGATCTGTGTGATCGACCGCGAGGAGGGCGGTTCTGAGATTCTGGCTGAGGACGGAATTGAATTGTCGAGCTTGTTCGGGGGCGCGGAGTTGGAAGCCGCGGGCGCTGCGGGCCCACCTGCGTCGGGGTAGGTTCATGGGCCATGTCGGATGACTCAATTTCAGATGAATCAGACGCCGACCAGCCCATAGGCTTGACCGAGGCGTACTCGGTCCAGAGCCCCGACGACAATCGTGCCCTGTACGCGAAATGAAGTGGCCCTCCAGATCGGTGGTCTACTCGCTGCCGAATGGCTCAAGAACGCGCGCAAATAGGTGAGAGCTTTCGAGCAGCAATGCGTTATCCCCCGCTCTTTGTTCGCTTCGCTCACAGGGCCGCTCGGGCCACGGCCCCGCAAATCAAGCTGCTGCGATTCAAAATCCTGTCGCCTATTTGCGGGGTCTCTAAGGCTGGTTGTCGTCGGCAGGCTCAGGCTGGCTCAAAGATCAGTTCGGGAACGACCACTTCCCATCTGTCGCAATGGAGTTGGTCCTGATACTCCGGATCCGAGTGTCCGCGGCTCCAGGTTGCGATAGCCAGGACGCTTGCATGCACGCAAACCGTCCCTTCGGGGGGCTCGAAGCTTCGGGTCAGTCGCCCTACTACTAGTCCTGATTGGTCGAGCAACTCCCATCGGCCAGACCGCTGTCGAACCTGTAGCGGATCGTTCGCAGACAGAGCTGCGATGGCACGGTGCGTGCGGTGGTGGGACGGGTTTCGGCCGGCGAAGCTCAGGTATACGTCTTTGAGGTTGAGCAGGCGATAACGCCGGGCTGTCTCTGGTGGGGGCGGCGGCAGCGCGAGGGGCTCGCGCCAGAGGACAGCCGGGCTGTCCCGCAGTGCTGTTTGCATCGGGTTTGGCTTGTGGAGCCGTCCCAGAGTGAGGGTTTGGCGGGCGCGGGTCATGGACACGTAGTACAGACGGCGCGAAGCGTCTGGGTCCTCTTCGCTCCGGTCCCAAGCGCCGTCTAGCACGATCACATGGTCGAACTCCAGACCCTTGGCGCGATGAGCGGTCGACAGCAGCAGCTTTCGTTGTTGTTTGCGCACCTCTTGTCCCCACTCGGCCAGCCATTCGGTGAAGGTGTCCACAGGAGTCTCAGCGTGGCCGGTCTCAACCCCATGAGCCTCCAGTGCTTCTTGCAGGAGTTCGATCCAGGGGCCCTGTCTCTGTCTGGTCAGCCATTCGCGCAAGTCAGCGTTGCGGATCAGCTGGGAGTCGCGGTCGCGGAGCCAATCGAGCAGGGTCCGGGTCTCGCGCAGATGCCAGATGCTGGGAAGGTTCTCGTTGGCCATCTGCACTGGGATGCCTTCGAGTTCGCAGACGCTGCGAACCGGCTCCAGGTATTTCCACTCTCTGGCGATAACCGCGCATCTCGACCAGTCCCATCTTGAGTCCAGTCTGCTCAGCCGTCGAAGCTCGGCCACTGCTGCTTGAGCTTGAGAGCTTGCGTCGCTCCCGGCCGGCAGGATTTGGACCTTGCCGCCGGCGACGGGGTCCAGATCAGCCCACGGACCTCCTGGTGGCTCCTTGGACCGCTGCTTGTCGATGTGGATCTCCTGGTCTGCCTTCATGCGCTGCCGCGCCGGTTGGATCACCGCATTGGAGGCCTCGATGATGTGGCGGGTCGACCGGTAGTTGTCGATCAAAAATGCTGGCTTGGCTTTGTAGTCCCGCTCGAAGCTGCGGATGAACTTCACCGAAGATCCCCTGAACGCGTAGATGTTCTGGTCGTCGTCGCCCACCGCGAACAGGGTCAGCTTGGAGTCCTCTTCTGACAGAGTCCGGCCTGCCAGCGCGGAGATGAGGTCGTACTCCTCTTGGCCTACATCCTGGTATTCGTCCACCAGAATCCATCGGAACCCGCCCAGAAGCCGTTCCCGGGTCTCCTCGGCCTCTTCGGGCTCGAGACCGTCGCCGCGCAGCAACGCGGTGGCCTGCTTGAGTATGTTCTGGAAGTACTCGTTGTCCAAGCGGTCGGTACGGTCTGAGAAACCGGCGCCCACGAGCCGCATCGCTATTGCATGACAGGTGAGCACCAGCACCCCTCGCGAGTCGTCCCCGACCAGATCGACTAGCCGGCGACGTATCTCCATTGCGGCATGTCGGTTGTATGCGAGGGCGAGGATGCCCCGGGGGTCCTCGCGTCTGGCTCGTATCAGGTAGGCGATGCGATGCACCAGGACTCTGGTCTTGCCCGAACCGGGTCCGGCGAGCACCAGCATGTTGACGTTCTCGCGGTCGTCGGCCACAAGGCTGCGTTGGGAGGTGTTGTTGAGGCTCTCCACGATGGCACGCCACGACTCCGGTGTGGTCTGCCGTGAGAGCTCTGCGCCGCGGCCGGACAGCCAGCGTTGCAGGAACTCGGATTCCCCGAGCGTGAAGTAGTCGATTGCCAGTTGCAGGGCATCGGCCATGTTGCCGAATCCGCGCTGCGCGTATTCAGCCATGACATGTATCTGGCGGACAGTTTCGTCATAGTGGATCTGCAGAGACTGGAAGTCGGCCTGGCGGTACCCGCGTTTTTCCGGTGACAGGCGGATGGTCATCGCCGGACGGAAGACGGTCAGGCCCTTGTTGAGCCTGATGACCTCCTGTTCGTGCAACCACAGCAGCGAGCGCTCAGCGAGCCTGCGATAGTTCCTGACGTCCTGCGCGTCGAGGCTCAGGTCTTCTTTGGCCGCGTCCGTCAGCTTCCCCAATGTGGTCTCTGCCAAGAGGTCGGTACCGCGTCTTTTGGACGACACACACGACAGCAGGTGTTCAAGCAGTCGGGCAGCACCATCTCGCCGCCGCTGGGCTATCGCGTTTATCGAGTGCCATTCGCGTTTCAGCGTTATCCAGTAGCTTTCGGCGTCGTGTCTTCTCATCGATATGCTTCCGCCGCCGATGCCCTCGCTGCGTCCGTCGCCGGCGATTCCCCGCAGCAGGCGGGCGATGCGATCAGGTCGGACGTCGTTGTTGTTGTTGTTGTCGGCGCCGTTCATACGCTGGCAGGCGACGCGCAGGTTCAGTTGCGTCTTGTCGCCGACTCCCATGTCCGGGGCCATTTCTTGCATGAGGTTCAACAGCTCCTGTTCTGCACTGACTGCTGCTTCCAACCGCCGTTTCGAGCTGTCGGCAACACCGGCATGGACGAAGGCAGTCAGTGCGGTGTCGTTGCTGGCGATACCGCATGTCTCCAAGTCGTGGAGCGCATGCCTCACTTGGTCGGGATTCAAGCCAACGGTGGCCATGAGCAGGTCGGTTGAGATTCCCTCGTCGGGGTCGGCTCCGACAAGCATCGTGACGATGGACAGCAACCGCTCGCGTGCGCTGTCTCCAAGCTCCCTGCCTTCGAGTTTTGTTCTCGCCTCCTCCTGTGAGTTCACCCGCAGCGACGACGGGAATATCCGGACGCGGTTCTCCTCTCGGCTGAGCAAGTTTGACTCCTCGAGCCAGGCCAGTGCGGTCCTGCCCCGGGTGTCGTCAGTGACCGAATCCCGTCTGAAGTCGTTGTCCTCGTCCTTGAGGAGGATCTCCCCGACAGTGGCTTCGACTTCGTTGCTTTTGTTGCGTTTGCCCAACCGGCGCAGGGCCATGAGAACTGCGTGGATCTCGCGTCGGGTGAGCCGGGACCGTGCCGACATGCTGAACTGCCGCTCGACGTCGTCTTTGGCGTAGAGCAGGACGCAAAGAGCTTGTTTCAGGTCCCTGCCGGCTCGGCCCGCCTCCTGCAGATAGTTCTCCAGCGATGACGGGATGTCGGCGTGTATCACCAGCCGCACGTCGGGCTTGTCGATCCCCATCCCGAAGGCGTTGGTGGCCGCGATCACCCTCAGATCACCGTCGATGAAGCCGCGCTGGACGGTCTTCTTCTCCTCGGGCTGCAACCCGGCGTGGAAGCGGTCGGCAGCGATCCCTTGCTCGCTCAGGAAGCTCGCCACCTTCTCGGTCTGCAGTCGAGTGGCGCAATACACGATCGCTCCGCCGTCTAGCTCAGGCCGTAGATGCTCGGTCAAGATCATGTGGATGTCATGGAACTTCATGGCGCTGCTGGTCTCCTGCACCGCGAACTCGAGATTGGAGCGCTCGCTGCCTCCGTCGATCACCCGCATCTCGAGGTTGAGTTTCTCGGCGAAGTACTCGACTATCTCCTCTTTCACCCCGGGCTTGGCCGTCGCGGTCAGGCACAGCACCGGGGGCACTGCACCGTCTTGGGCCTGTTCGCCGATGAAGCGCCCCACATAGCGGTAGTCGGGACGGAAATCGTGTCCCCACTTTGAAAGACAGTGGGCTTCGTCGAGCACCCAGGCACCGATCTCACGCTGTCCCAGAGCTCGGCGAAACGAGACGCTCCGAAGCTGCTCGGGCGAGATCAGCACGATGGCGGCGTCTCCGAGCCTCAGTCTCTCCAGCGCTTCGGCGCGTTCGGGCATCGACAGCAGGCCGTTGACGGTGATGCAGGACGTGATGCCTCTGGTCTCGAGCCCTGTGACCTGATCGGCCATCAGGGCCACCAGCGGCGAGATGACCACGGTTACCGCCCCGGTCTTCTCATATCGCGACAGTGCCGGTATCTGGTAGCACAGCGACTTGCCTGTGCCCGTCGGCAAGATCCCCAAGACAGGGTCACCTCCCATCGCCCCCTCAACGATGGCCTGCTGCAACGGGTGCCCATCCTCGGCGGCCGGTTTCGGCCTGAAGTCTTCGAAGCCGAACAACCGCTTCAACTCTTTGCGAGCACTGTGGCGCTCTTGACACCAAGGGCACTTTGGATCGTGGCATTTGCGGTCGCGCAGACGCCGCACCAGCCTTCCGGCTTCGGGGAACTGGTGCCGAACCCAAGGCGGCATAACCGAATTGCCCTCCGCCACCCACAGCCACGCCAACGCGTAGGCAAGCGACCAGCCATGCTCGTCGGCAGAATCGACGGCCTGGCGGGCATGAGTACGACAGCACGAACCGTCAACACGGGAGAAGATCGCCTTGCGGGCCTCACCGTCAGAGGGCCTCGGCGACCCACGCACGCACCGGAAGACCAAGTCAAAACCGGAGTTGTGTTGACCCCCCGTCAGCCAGTGCCAGGCGGCAAGCAAGTCTGATGGCGCTTCCAGCAGACTCTTCTGCTGGGCGGCGAAGACCTCCAAGGCGATCCAGGCGTCTTGTTTAGGGTCGTTCCTGCGCCCGGTGATGAGCCGGCCGTCCTGGTAGTGCTTGACGAGACGGTGATACGGGTTGCGCGGAAAGG
The DNA here is from genome assembly GCA_026706815.1 of Acidimicrobiaceae bacterium. Taxonomy (GTDB): domain Bacteria; phylum Actinomycetota; class Acidimicrobiia; order Acidimicrobiales; family Aldehydirespiratoraceae; genus VXYK01. The sequence continues at coordinate 138,561 of JAPOYA010000041.1, forward strand.
CCAGAGGATTCAGCCAAAGAGTGTCCACCACCGGCATCTGAAGCAATCGCAACCCGGGATTCGCTGCCCGCAGATGCTGCATGTCGAATACGATGAAATTGTGGCCAAGCACGAAGTCGACGCTGTCGGCGAAGTCGTCCAACTGGGCCAATGCCCGCTCGAAGCCGACGCCTGACGACGGATAGACGAAAGGCTCGCCGGTGTCTGAGCGCACTCCGGCGAAGGCGTGGATGCGATTCGTCGTAGTCGACACTTCCAGGTCAATCGAAACGCAGTTGGACAGTCCAGCAAGCAACCCCGGGGTTGCTGTTCTTTTGTTGTCTCCTTTGTTGTCATCCTGTCCCGGAGTAACATTCGACACGGCCGGGATACTAAGTGTTCAGCCAGAGCGGTTGTGGACTTCTGCGGAGACGCTGCCTGATCGGACCCGGAGGCGGGCAGCGAGGACTCCTTGGTGGAGCTGGAGGGAATCGAACCCTCGTCCGCCGGGTGGTTGCTCGCCGTGCTACGACCATTCCCGTGCTAGTGGCTCATGGCTGCCACGCTCCCGGGTGAGGTGGGCCTCAAGAACCCGCCACCGGAACTTTCTCCGGAGTCAGCGGTCTTTCCCGTCTGTCAGCGGTCTCTCCCTGCTGTCCACCGTCGCTTCTGGTGCCAGGCTGCGGCGGTCAGGCCCCGCGTGCCATTGCTGGTCGCGATGATTCTCTGCCTACTGATGAATCAGGCGGCGAGAACGAGATCGTCCGAATCGGCGTCTCTGTTGGTGCCCCGTTTTTGGAGTCTGAGCAACTCCGGTCGCACGTCGCAGCATCCTGGTTCCGACGTCGAAACCGATCAGCCCCTTTGTGCATGTCGTCGATTGTCAAAATGCGCTCCCCCAAGGGTAACCCGGTGTTGCGACGTCTGTCGGCCTGAATCGTCGCTGAATCGTCGGACAAAAGACTCGCGCCGGGTTCACCGAATGAGCGTTGGATGCGTTACCGTTTGCCCATGTCCGAGCGCACACCAGTCACGGACTGGACCACCGACTACGACATCAGCGATCCCGCCTACATCGAAGATCCGGTACCGATCTGGCGTGAGATGCGCGAGAAGTGCCCGATCGCCCACACTGAACGGCTGGAGGGATCCTGGAACCCGACTCGCTTCGACGACATCCGGACACTGGCGAAAATGGTGCCTGAGTTGTCCTCGCGGGCGCCGTTGGTGATGCCGCCACCGCCGGATTTCCCGGAGCAGTCGCTCTACGAACAGCAGATCGCGGCGGCGCCGATAACAGCGGATCCGCCGATCCACACTTGGACCCGGCGGATGATCCTTCCCGCGTTCTCGCCCAAGACGGTGAATCGTTACACGGACTACACCGAAGAGTTGGCGCACTCGTTGATAGACGGCTTCATCGCGAACGGCGAATGCGATGCCGCTGTGGACTACTCCCAGCAGATCCCGCCGCGGGTGATCGCCCATCTCTTGGGCGTGGACCCCGAAATGTCGGACACATTCGTGAGTTGGGTCAACGACCTTCTCGGCGAGGGCCTGTTGGATCCGGAGAAGAGAATGGCAGCCCGTGACGCACTGCTCACCTTTCTGGGCGTGGAGGTTCAGCAACGGATTCAGGACCCCCAAGATGATCTGCTGACTGAGTTGCTCCACATGGAGCCGTTCGACGATGACGCCGAGATCACGCCGGAAGTGGTTGTGGGAATCGCCAACCTCTTGGTGGTGGCCGGCATCGACACGACTTGGAGTTCCATCGGATCGGCCCTGTGGCACCTTGGCACCACCCCGGACGACTTGGCCCGTCTCAACGCGGAGCCTGATCTGCTCCCGACCGCAGTGGAGGAATTCCTGCGCTATTACGCACCGGTCACGATGGCCCGAATCGCCGACGAGGATGTGTCCTATGGCGGCGTCCGCATAGAGAAGGGCGACAAGGTTCTCATGAACTTCCCGGCGGCCTGCCATGACCCCGAGCACTTCGAGAACCCCGACGAGTTCATCATCGACCGCCGACGAAATCGCCATGTGGCGTTCGGCTCCGGCATCCACCGGTGCGCGGGCTCCAACCTGGCCCGTCTGGAGATGAACGTTGCTTTACGCGTTTGGCTCGAACGGATTCCAGAGTTCCGCGTGAGCGATCCTGACTCCATGAAGTGGGCAGGCGGGCAGGTGCGGGGCCCGAGAATCATGAAAGTCTCGTTCCCGCCGGGTTCGCCACGCAGCTAGCTGGGCGGCGCGTAGTGGATCGACTGGCGCCATATCGATCGGAACCATAGGGAGAAGACCAGATGGCCGAGACCTTCACCGTGAACTGGACGGAGATGGCTGACGGCTCCGCCGAGGACTACGCGCAGCTCGAGCAGCTGTACCGGGACCACACCACCGAGATGCTCGTCACGCATCTGCTGACCACGTTCAGACTGCTTGAAGGCCCGACACTGGGTTATCAGATCGACCGGGCCCGCCACAGCCGCCAGTCCGCCACCAGAGCACTGCGCAACGGCGAATCCGACGAGTTTGTGGCCGCGGCGCTGCTCCACGACATCGGCGATGTGATCGCTCCGGAGAATCACAGCCGGGTGGCTGCGGCAATCCTCGAGCCCTACGCGAGCGAGGAGACCGTCTGGGTTGTGCGCCATCACGGCTTGTTCCAAGGGTACTACTACCAGCATCACCTCGGCGGTGACCGCGATGCGCGCGAACGCTACGCCGACTCGCCGTACTACGACCGCTGTGTCGACTTCTGCGCTTCCTATGACCAGAACTGCTTCGACCCCGACTACGACGACCTGCCCCTCGAGGATTTTGTGCCGCTGCTCTCGGAGGTCCTCGCCCGACCTCCCCGACACTGGGCCTGAGTCTCTGCTAGCTGTTCGGGTGGCGGCGGCTGCGGTGGCTGCGGCTCAGCGCGCGTTGGGCTTCCCGGTTTGCGTCGCGTTCGGCTATGTCCCGTCGACGATCGGCCTGGCTTCGACCACGGGCGAGGGCCAATTTGAGCTTGGCCCGGCCCTTGAGAAAGTAGATCGCCAAGGGCACCAGCGTGAGGCTCTCGCGCTCAACCCTTGATCCCCAACGGTCGATTTCGCTGCGGTGGGCGAGGAGCTTGCGCCGCCGGTCGGGTTCGTGCGCGAATGCGTTGGCGGAATGCGAGTAGGCCGAGATGTGCAGACCGATGAGCCAGAGTTCTCCCGCATAGACGATGGCGTAGCTCTCGGCGAGCTGTACTCTGCTCTCGCGAAGAGCCTTGACTTCGCTCCCGCGGAGCTGAATTCCGACCTCCAAGGAGTCCAGGATCATGTAATCGCGGCGCGCCACGCGGTTGGTGGCGACCGCCGTGGCTTCGGCGGGAATATCGCGCGGCTTGTTAGACTTCGCCATTGGGGCAACGCTAATGCTGAGAAGTGCAGGTCGCGCTACCCTTGGCGCGCGTGCTGGAGATCCCCGCCTCGGTTCATGCGCAGATGCTCGGCCATGCGATCGCGGGGCTGCCGAACGAGGCTTGCGGTCTTTTTGCCGGACAGTTCGGAGGTGATCGAGTTGAGCGGTTCTTCCCGATGGCCAATGCCGCCCGTTCGAGTCGGATCTATCAGCTCGACAGCGCCGAGATCATGAGCGTTGAGCGCGTTGCCGATGACAACGGCTCGGCAGTCATCGGGGTCATGCACTCCCATACCCATACGACCGACTATCCGTCGCCCACCGATGTCGCCGACGCCGCCCGGTTCGACCCGTTCGGGGTGTGGCGGTTCATCATTGTGTCTCTCAAGCACGCTGACCCGTCGATGCGCTGCTACAAGATCCTGGGCGACGCGGTCACCGAGGAGCCGATGGTCGTCATCGGCAGCGGAGTCGGCGGGTGACGGTCTATCCGTCAGTGATCGACATGATCGGCAACACGCCGATCGTCGACGTCAGCGCGTTGAGCCCCAACGCACGTGCACGGATCCTGCTCAAGCTCGAAGGCGAGAACCCCGGGGGATCGGTGAAGGACCGGATCGCTAGATCAATGGTGTTGGCCGCCGAGGCCGACGGCACTCTCGCCGAAGGGGCGACAATCATCGAGCCGTCTTCGGGGAACACCGGGATTGCCCTGGCGATGATCGCCCGTGCCCGTGGTTACCGGGTGAAGATCGTCCTGCCGGACAATGTGTCGGTTGAACGAAGGCAGATGCTCGGGGTTTTCGGTGCGGAGATCATTGACTCGCCTGGCGCACAGGGCAGCAACGGTGCGGTGGCTCTCGCTCAGGATCTGGCTCGGCAGCACACGGAGTGGGTCTTCCTCTATCAGTACGAGAACGAGGCCAACCCTCGTGCCCATTATGAGACGACCGGACCTGAAATCTGGGCGGAGGTTCCCGAGGTCACTCATTTTGTTGCCGGGTTGGGTACCAGCGGCACGCTCATGGGGGTTGGACGTTTCCTCAAGGAGCAGAATCCCGACATCGAGGTGCTCGCCGTGGAGCCGCCTGTGGGCGAACTCGTTGAGGGACTCCGCAATCTCGACGAAGGCTATATCCCGCCGGTCTTCGAACGATGGGGTGGCCTGGAACTGCTCGACGGCAAGCGCATCGTGCGCCCTCGTGAGTCTCTTGAGTGGACGCGTCGATTGGCCGACTTGGGTGTATTCTCGGGGATCTCCACAGGAGCGGCGATGGCTGGAGCGATTCGTACCGCCGACAAGATCGACCGGGGCACGATTGTCGCGATCGCCGCCGATGGCGGCTGGAAGTACCTGTCGTTGGGAGCTTGGACCGATGATCTAGACGACGTGGTCGAGAAAGCCGAGCACACGATCTACTTCTGATCCAGGCGGTCGTTGTCGTCAGGTGAGCACGATGGCTCTCTCGGTTCGTGTCAGCGTGACTTGCTTGAGGTTCCCCAGCGCGGGAGCCATCACCAACTCGATGTCGAGTCGCAGGGTCACGGCGATCTCGAATCCGTCGACGTCGACGTCGACCACCCGCGCGTCCGGGAGAGGACCGAGCGCTACCGCCGCAGCGACAATCCTGTGTGCGGCGCTCTCGTCGATCACCACGTCACCGGTGTCTCTCAGCACCTCGATGTCGAGGGCGGCGAGGGAGTCGTTGGCTGCGGAGGCTGCCACTGCCCGCAATTCGCGCCCCCGGACCGTTGTGTAGCCGACATCGATGGCAATCGCGCCCAAGACGACCATGGCCAGCAACGCCGCGGGGAACATCAACAGCACGGTGCCTCGGCTGTCGCGGCGTCGTGGAGTCGTGCCGGACCACGTTGCGGTCTGTTGACAGTTCAGCATCGGGCCTCATCGGCGAGGCGGTCACGATAGGGGTCGACGATCTCAGTGAACGAAGAGGCCACCTGTTGAGAACCTCCAAGACCTCCGAGGAACGGGATGGCGATTGCGGGGACCTCGTAGCCCACCGTGACCGTCACCCGAGCGCAGCGCCGAAAATCTGACAAGACCGGCACGTCGACGGAGGCGCGGTCACCACCCCGGCCGTACGCAGCGAGCGTCTCGGCGGCACGAGCGTTTGCGGCGAGTCGAGCGCTGGGCTCGTCGTCTGATTCGCTGTAGGCTCTCGCCGCTTCGCGCGCTGCTGAGGTCACTGCGAGTTTGGCGTCGACCACTCCCCAGACGTTGACCAACAGCAATGTGACGCTGACAAAGAGCAGGAAGCCGAAAGGCAGCACTTCGATACCGCCGACCTGTCCGGAATCGCCTCGCAAGCGCCTGGATGCCCGTGGTTCGGGAAGGGCCGCGCTCATCGGAGAGCCTCAGTTCGAATCTCGATCGTGCGGTCGAGGCGGGTCAGCGAAGCCAACGCCGCGAATCGTGCCGGCAGGACCGTCGGGTGTTCGGCCAAGACCCTGACCCTGACCACGTCGGGGTTGTCGCAGGTCCATTGCAATGTGGCATGTCCGGCTGTGCCGTATTCGCCCAGCGAACGGGTGAACGCCGCTTCAGCCGCGGCCACCGCCCCACAGCGATTACCCGAAGCGTCGGCAGCGTCGACACTCGCAACCTCACGAGCGGCGTCATGTGCCGCCGCTGTGACCATGGAAGTGGCATACAGGTTGAACAGGATCTGCACCGCCGCGAGCATCATCAACATGAACACCAAGAACGCGGCGCTGGTCCCGATCAGGCCGGTGCCCCGCTCCTTGTCTGTCAGTGGACCGTGCCCCCCGACCCGGTTCAACGTCCCCGCCTCAGGGATTTCCGATGTTGTTGACTTGATCGGTGATGTTGCTTTCCGCGCCTTTCCAGATGGTGTTGAAACCGACCCACATGGCGGCGCCCAGGAAAGCCGTTATCAAGACGGCGATGGCGGTGCTGATCACCCCTTCGCCGCGGTCTCCGACCAGCCGACCGGTGCGCCTGTTGGCGTGGCTGACAAGCATCTGGATCTGTATCCAGGCAAAGGCGTACATGTTCATAGTTGTTGTTCCTTGGGTGTTGGCTGCAATCTGCAGTGCTGTTCGATAAACCTGCGATCAGGTCTGTTGACCAGAGGGGGGAAGTCTCCCTGCGGTGTGGTCACGACGCCCGCAGGGATCGGCTTAGGCGGCCGAGAAGAGGCTGAGCGCGTCCAGGAACGGGATGCCCATGAGCAGCAGTCCGGGGACGAGGGTGGCGGCGGTGACCGGGATCCACACCTGTTGCGTGCGCTTCTCGATCGCCTCGATCAGCTCACGCTGGTTCTCGCGGCGCATGGCGCGCGCTTCTTCGGAGATCAGGCGCCCGAGATCGGCGGTCTCGCGGTTCAAGGCCAGAATCGACGCCAAGCGGTCTAGGGCATCGACCTGGGCCAGATCGGTCCATTCCTGCAGAGCCTCAGCCTCGGTGAGGCCCTGCCGCACCCGCTGGACCACTCGACTCAGGTCTTTGGAGCAATTTCCGCTGCCCCGTTCGGCAACCCGATTGAGGGCCGCGCTCAAAGACCATCCCGCCGACATCAGCATGCCGAGTTGCTCGGCTACGACTGGCAGCTCCAAGGACAACCGTCGCTGCCAGGCCGCCGAGGCGCCCACGACCTGCTGTTCAAGGAGCAGGAAGCTGAGGATCGGTGCGCCCAGCACCATCAGGACTGCGAACAGAGTGGGCAGGCCGAGTCCGACGGCCCCCAGCGTTCCGACCATGAAGGCCGCGCTCGCCCAGCCGACCTGGCGCACCCGGAAGGTAGTGGCGTCCAGAGGAGAATGGATGCGGCGCAACCGGATCCCGAGTTCTTCGCTGACCCCGAAGACGCGCGCTGTCCGTTCCCCGACAACTCGGGAAAGGGGTACCACGACTTCGCGGAACGACGCTGCTGACAGCAGGCTCACTTTGCCGACCGCAGCGAACCCGGGGGTGTATGGGGCCAGCCGATCGGTCAGCTTGGGCCGGTTGACCCAGCGCTGCTCCGACAGCAACAGGGCCAACCCGACGAATGCCAGCACAGACGCAACAGCAAGAGCGCGCACAATCAGTCCTTGAAGACCCGTTGCTGCTCCGGCAGGCGCATCACCCGGCCGGCCCAGATCCAGCAGCCGACGATCATGGCGATTGCGATCATGACAATGAGCTGACCGGTGCTGCTGCGATAGGCCGCGCGTCCGTTGCCGATCGATATTCCCGCGAGGGTCATCCCGGCGGGCACCGCGAAGACGAACAGCCGAGCGAAACGAGCTCCTGCTTGGCGGCTGTGCGCGTCCTTGCGATCCTGAACATCGCTCTGACGGTCTTCGGCCAGCGCTTCGAGGCGGCCGTCAAGGTCGGCTCCGCCGAGTTCGTGCGCGGTGAGGAGAGTCTCGCAGGCCATATCGGCGGTCGGGTCGGCTAGTCGGTGTTTCAAGACTGCGATCGTGCGGGTCAGATCGGTGGTGAGCAGCCACTCGCGGTGGGCCGCTTCAAATCCGGGCCGTAGTTCTTCGGGACCGCGCCGCCCGACTTCAAACAGCGCCTGTGGTATGGAACGGCCCAGCGACGCGGTTTGGAGGCGTATCTCCTCGATCATTCGGGGCCATGCCTCCTGGGCCCTTTGCCGCCGGTTTTTTCTGCGCAATCGGTACGACGCGATTGGAAACGATCCAACGAAGGCGCCGATCGCCAAAGCTGGAAGAAGACCGCCGAATGCTGCAAAGGAGAGCAGAAACCCCGAAACAGACAGCATGGCGACGACTGCTGCGAATTCTCGTTTGTCGATCCCGTCGAGGCCGGCCTGCTGCAACCAGACGTCGATATCCATTGTCCCTAGACGCGCTCGGGTGCGATCCGAAGAAGCGACACGGGGTCCGAACCCCAGTCCGTTCCATTTCAGCGATAGAGCCGAAAAAAGATAAAACACCCCGGCGCCTGCGCTTATTGCCACGAGGAGCGGGATCATCGCGTGGTGCCCGTCGGGTTGAGCACCGAGCGCAGGTCGAGTCCGCTCGCTGCGAATGCCTGGTCCAGTCGGGTCGGCACGATCCCCGACCAGCGAAGGGGGCCATCAAGGTTCTCGCGAACAAAAACGTCAGTGGCGGTGAAGGCCGTGCCGTTGATCGTTGCGGCCAAGTCCTCGACCGCGATTATTGAGCCGATTCGGGGGCCTTCGCTGGTTCGGACACAGTGAACGACGAGATCGACGGCTTCGCTGACGAGACTGTTGAGGGCGCTCATCGGCAGTTCATTGCTGGTATCGGCAAGCTGACAGATGAAGCGGAGGCGCGTGAGCGCCTGGCGTGCAGAACCGGCGTGAATTGTGGTGTAGCCCTTCACTCCCGAAGAGAGCGTCAACAGCAGGGGGAGCGCTTCCCGGTCGCGCACTTCGCCGACGATCGCAACATCGGGCGCCATGCGCAGGAAACCCGCTACAAGGCGGCGGAGGTCGACCTCAGGGCGATCTGCTCGAGCGGCTCGAGTCTGCATGCTGGCAACGTTGGGCAAGGGAATGTCGGCTTCGAACACCTCCTCGGCGACGACTACTCGAAGCGACGGGTCGAGTTCGGCCACGCAACAGTTGAGCATGGTGGTCTTGCCTGCTCCGGGTGCGCCCGCGAAGACCATTGTCTGCTTCGCTCCAACACAACAGCGAAGGAAATCGGCCACCGTGTCCGAGAGCACCTCCCGCGCCACGAGCTCGTCGAGGTTGCGGAAGGAAATGCCGGTGAATTTGCGGACGTTGACCATTGTGTGACCGCCGCGCGCCACATCACCGTGAACGATGTGAAGCCGGGCTCCGCTGTCGAGTTGGGCGTCCTGAAGGCCTTCACTGGGGTCGAGTTTGCGATGAGCGCTCGAAGCGTCGTCAAGCACTTTGGTGAGGGTGCGGGTGACGTGCTCGTCATTGTGGAACACCTCGTCGTGGTATCCGCTCGTACCACGATGCCGTTTCACGAAAATGGCGTCAGGCGCGTTGATCATGATCTCCCAGACGTCGTCGTCGTGCAGCAGTGGGCCCAGCGGGCCGTAGCCGGTGAGGTTGCGGAGCGCGCGTTCGGAGACAATCTCGGGATAGCTGAGCGGATAGGGGCGGATGCCACGGCGATGATCGTCGTTCCAGTGGAGGATCTCCTCAGCTACCAGCACGGAGAGGGCCTCGACGCTCTGAACCGCGTTCAGGTCCAGCGCCTCATTCTTGGCGCGCTCCTTGACTCTCATCTCGATCTCGGCCAGCGGCGTCAAGTCTTCGATGACGGTCATAGTGATTCGTCCCTCCAGTGTCCTAGCGATCCTGGCCGTAGCGGTACCGGCTCAACGGTGCGGAGGAGCGCGTCGCCGGATCCGCCGCGGCTCGAGTGTGAACCCAGTCGGTCTGTGAGTTGAGCGTGCAAAGACTTGCCGGCGTTGTTCGGCAGCCGAACGCCGTCGCGCAGGGCAACTTCGATGTCAGCTCGCTCGCTGACGAAGATCGGGTGTCCGATGTCGCCGACGCCTTGGTCTCGCGCCAGCAACGAAGCGAGGGCGTCTGCAGCGTCTGCCTGGCGACGAGGATTGCGAGTCGTTCGGTTCAGGACCGCGACGATTCGCTCCGATTCGACTTCAACGGCTGCCAGCTCGCGGATGGTGCGAGTCAGCGAGTGGATTCCCTTGGTTGTGGCGACGCCGACGACAACAACGATGTCAGCAGTGGCGGCAACCGTTCTGGCCATGTGGTTGCGATCCTGGACATCGCGTGAACCGGTGTCCCTCTCCCCCTCGAAGTCGTGGTCGATGTCAGCGACGACCAGGCGATATGAGCGGAGCATTCCGTCGAGCGACGTTTCGAAGGAGCGCGGGCGAATTGCAGTCCAGTCCCGATGATGTCGAAGGCCCAAGAGCAGGTGATAGCCGCGGCCGACAGCCTCGAACACGAGCGAGCGCAACTGTTCGATCGGAACTCTCCCCAATCGATGCGCGTCGACGAACTCTTGTATTCCGGGAATCACCTCGCGTGCATCATGGAGCATTCCTTGTTCGGCGTTGAGGGCCAGGTCGGCCAGCAGCACCATCGAATTGTTGCTCGACTCGCTCGCAAACGATTGAGCCGTAGCCATCGCAACAACTGAAGATCCGGCTCCACCCGGCCCAGTAACGGCAATAAGTCGACCACGCCAAGTCGACTCGTGCTCGATCGTCGAGTCGCGGACCACCGCAGAAACTTGCGCGACGGGCGGGGCGTGGTCGGTGAGCGCACCCAACAGATCTGAACGCTCGAACTCTTCAGGCAGGAGTGCGGCAACGCCGAGTTCGGTCCAGCTTCGCTCAACTGCCGAGCCAACGACGATGACTGTTGCGCCCGCGATGCGAACACTGTCGATCAGGTCGCGGTCGAGTCCGGAGACGTCTCCGCCCACGAGCAATGCCGAGTATTGCCTCCCGCTGTTCAACCGGGCCAGCACCTCGTCCCTCGAAACGCATTTGATGAAGTCCACTGGGATGGCTGCGGCCGTGGACCAGCGGGACAGCCTGCTGAACCATTCGACCCTTGGGTGGGCGAGCCCGAGGGCTACCCAACGATCATCGCTCATTGAAGATCTCTCCGGTTTCACTCAGGCGGTCGGGTTGAACCGGCCCGGCGTAGTGCTCGGGGAAGTCGTCATCAGCGGCTCGTGTCGTCAACACCACCGTCAGTTCGAGGAAAGACAGATGAGTGCCGCGCAGGACTTGCCTGGGATCGCTCAGCCCGAGCGTGAGGCGGCCTTCAGAACTCGCGCCTATGCCGTCGCTTCCGGCATGGAACTCCAGCACCAAGACGTCCTCAAAGGCGACCCAGGTGTGTTCGTCGCGCGAGTTGTAGGCGAGAATCGTGACTCGATCGCCCCGAGCCAGGAGTTCAGGCGTTCGATCAAGGGGCACCGGCAGAGTCAGCTCATGAATATTGGTCGAGTCCGAACCGTCGATCGGGGCCGTGCCCCGCAGGTCGGGGGCCAGGAGCAATCCTCCGGCGTGCAGGAAACGCAATGCTGTGGCGCCATCGACAGCACGAGTCGAGCCGGCGCCGGCTGACTCAAAGGCGATATCGGCCAACTGGGGGCTGAGGGTCATAGGTTCAAAGGCCAAATCCTCGGCGCTGATGGAGTCGCCGGCGTCGATGTCTCGTACCAGCACGAGATACCTGGTGTTCGGGCCGTTGTCGCCGCTGTTGGTGAACACGAATGCGCCGACAGCAGCCACCGTCACCAGCAGCGCGCCCACGACCGCTCGTCCGTTGGGGAGGCTGCGACGCGAGACGATAGAGCGTTTGGCCTCCGCCGCCCCGCCCGCGTCGAGGCCGTCGGTTCCTGTATTCGTCATCGCCGTTGATCTCCTCCGCCGTGTCGCATGCGTCGCTGGGACGCTCGCCGTGTCGAGTCGACCAGACAATTCCCGCTCGTGGTCGACTTGCTCAGAGACCGTAACAGGAGAAGAATGAGACTTCCAGCACTAATTTCGGTGTTGATACCCCACAATCGATGTCATCGGCTCAAAAACCCTGTAAATTGGCGGGAACGACGAAGAGAAATCTCTTCCGAAGGGAGGTAGAATGCCCGAGCAGCCAGCAGATGATGTGGTTTGGTTGTCGACGCCGGCGGCTGCTGACCGGCTGGGCATCACACCGCGGACTTTGTACCGGTTCATTGATGAGGGTCAGATTCCGGCTTACAAGTTCGGTCGCGTGATTCGACTCAAACGGGACGACGTGGACAGCTTCATTGAGACCTGTCGGGTGGAACCCGGCACGATGGCGCATCTGTATCCGTCAACCGCCGGCTAGCCGACAGATCTTCGAGACAACGAACCTGGGAGTTTGCCGCCCGCAGCTTCTGCCCGCACGGAACTGAGTGGTCGCGGCCCGCGCCGACTGCCATGCGGATGCGAATCGAGCGGGTGAGGAGAATCGAACTCCCATCATCAGCTTGGAAGGCTGAGGTTCTGGCCGTTGAACTACACCCGCGGCGGACTCGAGGCTAGCGGCTGGTGCTGCAATTGAACCTCGTGGTCGGTTGAACTCGCTCTGCTCCGCTTTGGTCCGTTTTGGCCCTCTGCGTCGTTCGCCTGGACCGTTAGGCTTTGTCGAGTGAACAACAACGGCACCACGAGCAGTATCGAATTCCTTGACGACAACAAGGTCAAGCTGACGGTCGAGGTTGACGAGAGAGAGTTCGACTCTGCGGTCGATGCGGCTTTCAAGCGCATCGCCGAACAGGTTCGAATACCTGGCTTTCGACCTGGACGGGTTCCTCGGCGAATCCTTGAGGTCCAGCTCGGCCATGAGTACGGTCGTGCCGAGGCACTCCGTGAAGCGCTTCCCGGCTACTACCAGCGTGCCGTTGTGCAACACGACGTGGACGTGATCGACTCGCCTGACATCGAGATCTTGGAGGGCCGGCAAGAGGGTGCGGTGGTCTTCGACGCCACCGTCGAGATTCGACCGGTAATAGAAGTGGCCGGCTACAACGGCCTGCGTATCGAGGTCCCCGACCCGGAGCCCTCAGATGACGACATTGACTCTGAGATCGATCGGCTGCGAGCTGAGCACGCCGAGTTCCGGACGGTTGAGCGGCCGGCACAGGACGGCGATCAGGTCAATATCGACATCGTCGGAAGTCATGGCGGCGAGGAAGTGCCCGGACTGTCGGCCAACGATTACGACTACGAGGTGGGGACCGGCGCCGTGGTGGCGGAGATAGACGAGAATCTTCGGGGCGCCGGCGCAGGAGATGTGGTGGAATTCGAAGCCGGCCATCCCGACCCGGAATCAGAGGAGCCGCTTCACTTCGAAATCTCCGTCTTGGCTGTGAAGGAAGCGGTTCTGCCCGATCTGGACGACGCCTGGGCGGCCCAGGCGACGGAGTTCGAGACGCTCGACGAGCTGCGCGCCGACGTCGGCGAGCGTTTGGCTTCGATGAAGCTGTCAATGGCTCGTCGGGCCGCGGATGCCAAGATCGCCGATGCCCTTGCCGCTCTGGTGACGCAGGAGATCCCAGAAGTCATGGTTGCCGACGAGGTCGACGGACGCCTCCATGAGGTGTTCGGGAATCTGCGGCAGTCAGGCATCGATCCGGGCGAGTACCTGGAGCAGACGGGTCAGGACATGGACGAACTGCGGGCCGGGCTCTCCGGAACAGCGGAGAACGCGGTCAAGGTTGATCTGGCACTGCGTGCCATTGCCGAGGCTGAGGGACTCAACCCCGATGACGACCAGCTCGCTGAGACGATCGGCGAAATGGCCGACCGCATGGGCGCCGACGGCGCTGAGCACATGGATCGTCTCAGAGAGTTGGGACAGCTCCCGTCGCTGCGCGCCGATCTCGCCAAGTCCAAGGCCCTGGAGTGGCTTCTCGACAACGTCGAGCTTGTCGACGAAGCCGGTGTCGCGGTTGATCTGAAAACACCGGAGTCATCCCAAGATGATCTCGGCGACCAAGATGATTCAGCAGCAGACGACTCAACCGATGGAGAGCCACAATGACCGATATCAACCCTCGCAACTATCTGGTGCCGACCGTTGTCGAGCAGACAAACCGCGGAGAGCGGGCGTTTGATCTCTACAGCCGCCTGCTGAAAGAGAACATCATCTTCATCGGCACACCGATCGACGACACCATCGCCAACTTGATCTGTGCCCAGCTTCTGCACCTTGAGTCAGAGAACCCGGACAAGGACGTCAACCTCTACATCAATTCGCCGGGCGGCGACATCAATGCGTTGTTCGCCATCTACGACACGATGTGTTACATCAAACCCGACATCACGACGATCTGTTTCGGTCAAGCGGCGTCGGCTGCTGCGGTCCTGCTGGCGGCAGGCGCCCCGGGCAAGCGCTTGGCGTTGCCGCATGCGCGGATTCTTATTCATCAGCCCTACGCGGGCGCGCGCGGGCAAGCCAGCGACATCGAGTTGATAGCCGCTGAGGTCCAACGAATGAAGAGTTCGCTGGAGCAAGTCCTGGCTCAGCACACCGGTCAAACAGTGGAGAAGATCGCGGCGGACACAGACCGAGACTTCGTGATGACCGCGCTTGCGGCCAAAGAGTACGGCATAATCGATGAGGTTATCGAGACGCGCAATACTGTTGAGAGCAGTGGTGCGATCGCAGTGATTGGCTGAAGCTCAAACAACAGGGAAGGAAACCAGTGGCCAAATTCGGCGAAGGCGGAGAGCTTCTGAAGTGTTCGTTCTGCGGCAAGTCGCAGAAGCAGGTCATGAAGCTGATTGCGGGTCCCGGGGTTTACATTTGCGACGAGTGCATCGGTCTTTGCAACGAGATCATCAAAGAAGAACTGGCCGAAGGCTCAGAGAACAGCTTGGGCGTGCTGCCCTCGCCGCGCGAGATCTACGAGTTCCTCAACGACTATGTCGTCGGGCAGGAGAACGCCAAGCGGATTCTCTCGGTCGCGGTCTACAACCACTACAAGCGGGTCGAGTTGGGATCCCAACTCGATTCCGAAGTAGAGCTGTCGAAGTCCAACATCTTGTTGATCGGCCCGACGGGGTGCGGCAAGACGCTGATGGCGCAGACCTTGGCCCGCATGCTCAACGTGCCTTTCGCGATCGCCGATGCCACCGCTCTCACAGAGGCGGGATACGTCGGCGAGGATGTGGAGAACATCTTGTTGAAGCTGATCCAAGCAGCCGACTACGACATCAAGAAGGCTGAAACGGGAATCATCTACATAGACGAGATCGACAAGGTGGCCCGTAAGAGCGAGAATCCGTCAATAACCCGCGATGTGTCCGGCGAGGGGGTCCAGCAGGCGTTGTTGAAGATTCTTGAGGGAACCACCGCCGCGGTTCCACCTCAAGGAGGACGCAAGCATCCCCATCAAGAGTTCATCCAGATCGACACTTCCAATGTGCTGTTCATCTGCGGGGGCGCTTTCGCCGGTATCGAGAAGATCGTCGAGAATCGGGTCGGCACCCGGGGCGTCGGCTTTGGTGCTGATATCCGGCGCCCCGAGGACAAAGATCTTGGGGCCATCTTCGACGAGGTGCTGCCGGAAGACCTTGTCAAGTTCGGTTTGATCCCAGAATTCATCGGACGACTTCCGGTACAGGGCTCGGTCGGACATCTCGAGGTGGAAGCTCTGGTGGAGATTCTCACCGAGCCCCGCAACGCGCTCATCAAGCAGTACCAGAAGATTTTCGAATTCGAGAACGTCGGTCTGGAGTTCACGCCGTCGGCTTTGTTGGCTGTTGCCGAGGAGGCGATCAAGCGGTCGTCCGGGGCGCGTGGACTGCGGGCGATCCTCGAAGAGGTGCTTCTCGACATCATGTACGATCTCCCTGGTCGCGATGACGTCGGCCATGTCGTCATCGACGGAGACACGGTCCTTGAGAAGGTTCCGCCGGTGTTGCTTGACCGTGCAGAGGACTTGCGCGCCAGTTGAGGGCCCGAGCCGCGGAATTCTGAGTCTTGGACTATCCCGAAGCCCTCGATCATCTTGATCGGTTGATCAACTACGAAGTCCAACCGCGTGCCGGCGCCATCGAGGGCTTGTCGCTGGACAAGATGCAGCAGGCCATGGAGATGCTCGGCGACCCGCAGCACGCCTGCCCGGCGATCCACATCACCGGAACCAACGGCAAGGGCTCTACTGCGCGGATGATTGAGTCATTGTTGACCTCGATGGGTTTGCGAGTCGGGCTCTACACGAGTCCTCATGTCTCTTCTCCGTGTGAGCGGATCCGGGTTGGTGCGGCCGAACTCGGCCAACCGGCTTTCGGCCGGGCCATCGGCGATATAGCGCGTCTTGTGGAGGCAGCGGAACTGAGCCCGCTCAGCTGGTTCGAGACGGTCACCGCGGCGGCTTTCCTGCATTTTGCCAATGAGGCTGTTGAGGTGGCGGTAGTTGAGGTCGGCATGCTCGGGCGGTTTGACGCGACCAATGTGGTTGATGGCCAGATCGCGGTGATCACCAATGTCGGGCGCGACCATACTGATGGCGCGCCGGGTTGGTGGCGCCGGATTGCCGAGGAGAAGGTTGGGATTGTCAAACCCGGCGCGCGGGTCGTGTTGGGCGAGACGACTCCAGATCTGTTGGAGTTGGTCGCGGCCCAGTCACCAGAAGTCATAAACACCCTCACAACCACCTCCGGGCCCGCCGCTTTGGGCTCTGCTGACTTCCCCGCGACCGCTGGTCGCGGCTCCGGTGACGCCCGGCAACAACACGGTGCCCGGCAACAACACGGCGCCCGGCGCGAGCACAGTCTGTTGGGCAACGAAGTGGCGGTTGGGGGTCGGCTGCTGAGTGTTCGAACGCCTCGCTCCGCCCATTCCGAAGTGTTTCTCGGGTTGCATGGCGCCCATCAGGGGCACAACGCCGCGGTCGCGATCGCAGCCGTGGAGGAGTTCTTCGACGCGCCGCTCCGCTCAGACGTGTTGCAGGAGGCGTTTGCCTCGGTCGAGGCCCCGGGCCGACTGGAGGTGGTCCATCGTTCGCCGCTGATGTTGCTCGATGCGGCTCACAACCCGCCCGGCGCTGAGGTGCTGGCGAGGTCGCTCGCCGAGGACTTCGCCGGGCTCAGCCGTCGTTTTCTGGTCTTCGGAATTCAGGACGGCCGAGATCCAGCGGAGGTTCTGGAAGCTCTCGACGCGGCTTCTTTCGACTTGGTGGTTGCCTGCACGGCGCCGACAGCGCGCGGCGTCGAAGCGACCGCACTATGTGATACGGCACTTTCGCTGGGTGCCCGCGCTGAGGCCATTGCAGATATCGCCACGGCTATCGACTATGTGCTCGACCAGGCCGATGACGAGGATCTGATTGCGGTGGCGGGTTCAGTGACGGTGCTTGAGGTGGCCCGGGAATTCGCCGCGGAACTGTAGAGAGTCAGTCGGAGCGTTGACGCGGCATCGAAACGGTAGCCTTCGTGCGCATGGATAGGACTCTCATCATCTGCAAACCGGACGCGGTCGAACGCGGCCTTGTGGGAGAGATAATCGGGCGGTTCGAGCGCAAAGGGTTGAAGCTCGCAGCCGCTGAGCTCAGGGTTCTCGACAAGGAGACTCTCGCCCGCCACTATGAGCAGCATCAGGGCAAGGCGTTCTATGACGACTTGGTCGAGTTCATGAGTCGAGGGCCGGCGCTGGTCGCGGTGATCGGGGGTGTGCCCGACACTTGGCGAGTCGTGCGTCAGATGGTGGGCGCGACCGACCCGCTGCAAGCCGCGCCGGGAACTGTTCGAGGGGACCTGGGCAGCGAGCTCACAGAGAATCTGATTCACGGGAGTGACTCTGCCGAGTCGGCGGAGCGCGAAATTGGGATTTTCTTCCCCGATCTGAGACAGACTGACCAACCATGACGAGGTCCCCGCGATTCTCTTGGGCCCATGCGCCCGCCGTTGTGCTTCATTCTTGGCATCGAGGCGGCATTTCTGCGTACACTGGGGCATGGGGGAGCAGCACCACGCGTGCTGTGCTCTCCTTGGCCCACTTCGCCAACCGGAACGAGGCATCTAGCTGATGGCTGCAGACTCATTCATGAACATGCTGGGTGGTGGATTGCGGGCCGCTATGGGGCGGGACATGGCCGTTGATCTCGGAACCGCGAACACCTTGGTCTATGTTCGGGGCGAAGGCGTCGTGCTCGACGAACCGTCGGTTGTCGCGATCGACACGACCGACAACCGCCCGCTGGCGGTTGGCTCCGAAGCGAAACGGATGATCGGGCGTACCCCTGCCAACATCCGCGCTATCCGCCCACTCAAAGACGGCGTTATCGCCGACTTCGAGATCTGCGAGAAGATGCTCCGCTATTTCATCCGCAAGGTGCATCAGCGCAAATTGGCCCGGCCGCGCATGGTTATCGCAGTTCCGTCGGGAATCACCGGTGTTGAGCAGCGGGCTGTCCAGGAGGCAGCCGAGTACGCCGGCGCGAGCAAGCCTGCGTACATCATCGAGGAGCCGATGGCTGCCGCAATCGGGGCAGGTCTCCCGGTGCAAGAACCCACCGGGAACATGATCGTCGATATCGGTGGCGGGACCACCGAAGTGGCGGTCATCTCGCTCGGCGGCGTCGTGGCGAGCCAATCGGTCCGCGTGGGCGGTGACGAACTCGACGATGCGATCGCGCAACATGTCAAGAAGGAACACGGTCTGGCTCTGGGTGAGCGCACCGCTGAGGAGGTGAAGGTTCAGATCGGATCTGCTGCTCCCTTGAAGCGGGAACTCTGCGCTGAGATCCGTGGGCGGGACTTGGTGTCCGGTTTGCCTCGCAGCATTGTTGTGAGCACACAAGATGTTCGCCTAGCGCTCGAAGAGCCGATTGTTGCGATTTGCGATGCGGTCAAGTCGACACTCGACCAGACCCCGCCAGACTTGGCCGCGGACATCATGGAGCGTGGAATCACGCTTGCGGGCGGGGGAGTCTTGTTGCGCAATATCGATCAGCGGCTGGCCGATGAGACCGGGATGCCCGTTCGGATCGCCAAAAACCCCCTCTATGCCGTTGCCATCGGGTCGGGCCAAGTTCTTGAGGAGTTCGAAGCCTTGAGGGATGTAGTCTTCAGCTCCGGCGAGCTGTAAACCGCAAGTCGGTTCATGGCGCCGGCTCAGAGGACAGGGCGGGCCAGGCACCGCCTGATCCTTCTCACGCTCGTCGCCATAACTCTGCTGACCGTTGATCTGCGCGGTTTCGAGGCAGCGAGGGTGGCCCAAGGCTATGTCCGAGACGTCCTTCATCCCGTTAACTCCCTGGCCTCGTCGATCTTCTCACCAGTTGGCGATATCTGGAATTCGGTGTTCCAGTACGACGAGCTTGAAGCGGAGAACGCGGCGCTGCAGCAGCAGTTGGATGCGTTGAGCGGCGCGGCGATTCAGGCTGAGGCCGACAGCTCCGCATACCGGCAACTCCTCGAGTCGCTGGAGTTGCCTTACGCTCCGGACCTTGAGACCGTGACCGCGCGCGTCGAGAGGGGTCCGGTAGGGAATTTCGCGAGTGATGTCGTCACTGTCAACAAGGGACACAGCCACGGTCTGACAGAGGGCATGACGGTGGTGACCGGGGCGGGCCTCGTCGGTCGTGTCGATCGGGTGGACGGTGTGACATCGACGGTTCAGTTGCTCAGCGATCCCGGTCTGTTGGTCGGCGTTCGGCTTGTATCGACGAACGATGTGGGTCTGGGCCATGCGGTTCCGGGTGAGCCTGGTGTGTTCATCATCAATCAAGGGCCGAACTGGCCCCAGATCTCAGAGGCCGAACTGCTGCCGGAGATCGGCTCGGCTGTGGTCACCGATGCGGACTCGCGCTACACCTCCGATGTGCCGATTGGGCGGGTGATCGAGGTGCGCCCGGCGTCGGATGAACTGTCTTTGGAAGTTCTTGTGCAGTTGGCCAACGATGTCGAGGATCTCGCTTTTGTGTCGGTCCTGATTACTGAACAGCGAGACGAGCCGCCGCTGCTGCCGGTTGTGCCGAGTACCAGCGTGCCTCTCGACTTGGACCCGGGCCTGCTCAACGATCTCAACGCCGGTGATTCGGGCGGTCCGGGCGGCGAGGCGGCTCAATGAGCGCTTTAAGGCTGGGTGCGCTGATCCTTGTCGCCCTCGTCGTGCAGGTCACGGTTTTCGCCGATGTCAGGATTTCGGGCGTGGCGCCGGAATTGCTGGTGCTGTTCGCGGTGATGCTCGGATATTGGGCCGGCCCCCGGAGCGGACCCACCGCCGCGTTCGTCATCGGCCTGCTTTGGGACGTCTATCTTCCGACTCCTTTGGGTTTGTCGGCGATCGTGTTCGCGTTGGTGGCCTTCGCCGTGGGTACTGGGGGGGGCGAACTGTTCCGGGATTCGAAGGTCCAGTTGGCCGCTGTTGCGGCCGTTGGGACGTTCGGCGCGGTGGCGGGCTATGCGCTGCTGGGAGAGGTGATGGGGCAACGTGGTTTGGTCGACCTGGAGATGCTGCGCGTGGCGCTGATCGCGGGTCTGGTCAACGCCCTGCTCGCACCGTTGTCCAGACCTCTAGTGGCCTGGGCGCTCGGACCCGCGTTCGGACTGAGCGGTGCGGGTGACATTCGATGACTTATTCGGACTGAGACGATGCCGATAGACGACGACCGAACGAAACTGCGGCTGAGGATTTTTGCTTTCGTGGCCCTGATTCTCTTCGGCGCTCTTGTCGCTCGCCTGTGGTTTCTGCAGGGGATCGAGCACGAGGCACTGAGCGAGGAGGCTCTCGGAAACGTCCTGGAACCGGTGTACGAGGAGGCGCCGCGGGGACGCATCCTGGACCGCAACGGTCGAGTTCTTGTCGACAACAAGATCGTTCAGGTCGTGACGCTCGACCGCAGGGTGCTGGAGACCCTTGACGAAGAAGAGACACTCGAGGTCTTGGAGAACCTGGCTCTGGCGATCAGCCGCTCGGGTCGGCCGACGAAGGTCTCGACGATCTCGGCTGAGATCGCCGATCTTCGTTACGGGCCTTTCGATCGAATTCCCATTGCAGTGGATGTGAACTCCAAGCTCATGGTGTACCTGGGAGAGCGCCCAGACCAGTTCCACGGAGTCCGCGTGGAACAGCGCACGATCCGCAGTTATCCGTACGGCAATCTCGCGGCCCACCTGCTTGGTTACGTGGGTCCGGTCACGAGGGCCGAGCAAGAGCAAGCCAACGCGAGCCTCGCCCCCGATGCCGAAGACGACAAGACCTACCAACTCAACAGTCAGATAGGCAAAACCGGCATCGAACGGATTTTCGAGCGCGAGCTTCGAGGCGTGCCAGGTGTGCGCTGGTTGGAAGTCAACAACCTTGGGGAGGTGATCCGCGAGCATTCGACCTCTGCTCCTCGACGCGGCAACGACGTGTGGCTGACCATTGACATCGATCTGCAGGCGCGAGCCGAGGAGCAGCTCGCCTCGGGGCTGGCCAGGACCCGTGCTGAGGCAGACGATCCCGATGTGCTGGCCCCGGCCGGTTCGGTGGTAGCCATCGATCCCCGCAACGGCGACGTCTTGGCGATGGCGTCATTCCCGACATATGACCCCTCGCAGTTCGCCAACGGGATCTCTGCCGAGGAGTTCGAGTTGTTGACTTCAGAGGACAACTATTGGCCGATTCTGAACCGCGCTATCCAGGGTTCCTACGCCCCGGGCTCCACTTGGAAACTGGTCACTTCGGTGGCCGCTGTTCAGCACGGTGTGGTCGACGAGCTCTACGGCGGGCCCGACGAGTTCATCATCGACGTGGGCAGCTACATCTATCCGAATTGCGAAACCGGGACTGAACTGGAAGGCACCTGCGCGTTCGACAGTCCCTTCGTGGGCTCTCGTCACGTCGACCTGGCCGACGCGTTGACCGTGTCGAGCGATGTCTACTTCTATCGGCTCGGCGGGGAGGGCTTCTTCGTCCGTGAGCGGGGTCCACAGGGGGATGAGGGGATTCAGACGACGGCGAAAGCCATGGGGCTCGGCTCCTCCACAGGGGTGCAGCTTCCCTACGAGCGCACCGGGGTCGTCCCGGATCGTGACTACTTCGATCTCAAATTCTCGCAGGGCGTCTTCATTCGAGACGGGAATCAGTGGTTCGCCGGCGACACCATCTTGTTGTCGATCGGCCAGGGCGACCTCTTGGTGACGCCGATTCAGCTGGCCAATACATATGCCACGTTTGCCAACGGGGGGCTGCTCCACCAGCCGAACGTTGCGTTGAGAGTCACCGGAGCAGACGGTGGATCGATCATTGAGTTCGGACCGCGAGTGCTGCGCGACCTCGATTTCGCCCCCGAGGTCACTGAGCCGATAATCAGAGGTTTGTTGGGAGTTCCCCGATTCGGCGGTGTCAGGGGCACCGCAGCGGGGGCTTTCCAGGGCGGCTCTTTTCCTGTCGATCTATGGCCGATAGCAGGGAAGACCGGCACGGCAGAGGTGGATGACAAAGCCGACACCAGTCTGTTTGTGGCGTGGGGCCCCAACGATCACCCGGAACTCGGCGTTGACGTCCCGGGGCCTCCGGAGATCGCTGTTGCGGTGGTGATGGAGGAGTCTGGTTTTGGCAGCGTCGCGGCTGCGCCCGTCGCGGCTGCGATACTTGAACCCATCGCACGCAACAACATGCCTCCGGCACTCACGCTCAATGAACGGGAACTCGAGCAAGTGGCGCGTATTGAGGCTTTGCTGGCGGCGCGAGATGCGAGAGGCGTTGAGGACGAGGCAACGGCGCTCGGGGACGCAGAAACGCAATGACAGCCTCCAGCACGTTCGCATCGCGTCCCCCTCCCCTTACCGAAGACGACGATCAGCGCTGGTGGTTCGTCCTGGATCCCGCGCTGATTGTCTCGGTGGTCATGATCACCGCGTTGGGCGCGGTGCTCGTCTTTTCTGCAACCCGCGGCCCCGCATCGAGGTTCGGCCCGCTTGACTATTCGTTCCTTGAGCGCCAGGTCGTGTTTGCAGTGTTCGGCCTGATCCTCGCGGTGCTCGTCGCCCACGTCGATGTTCGACGAATTCGTCAGTGGTTGCCGGCGGCTTATCTCGGGCTTGTTGCCCTGCTGGGCGGTTTGCTGGTGTTCGGGGCCGACGTGAGGGGCGCCCGCGCCTGGTACACCGCCGGCGGGTTCAGTTTCCAGCCGTCGGAGCCCGGCAAGATCATATTGATCGTTGTTCTCGCAGCAGCCCTTTCCGTCGAGGAGGTGAGGACCAAGCGGCTGTTGGCGGCTCTGGGTCTGGCCGCTCTGCCGGTGCTGTTGATTCTGCGACAGCCCGACGTGGGGACGATCTTGGTTTACGTTGTCATTGTCGCGGCGATGATCGCGATGAGCGGAGTTCGACTTCGGTATATCGCTGCCTTGGCTGTGATCGGCATCTTGGTTGTCGTCGGGATTTTCGAGTCCGATCTGCTCGCTGAGTACCAGGAGGACCGGCTCCAGGTTTTCGTCTTGGACGAGGAAGCTCTTGTCGAACTCGGCCCGGAAGCAGCTCGCGCCGCATTCAATGTGGACCAGTCTCAGATTGCGATAGGCAACGGCGGGCTGTTCGGTCAGGGGCTGTTCGAAGGGACGCAGACCCGCTCTAATCTGGTTCCCGAGCAGCAGACCGACTTCATCTTCTCGGTCGCCGGCGAGGAGTTGGGGTTCCGCGGCGCGGGCGTGCTGTTGGCGCTCTATGCGCTGATGCTGTTCCGGATCTGGAGGATCGCGGTGCGGGCGACTGACTCGTTCGATCGGCTGCTCACAATCGGGGTTATGGCAATGTTCCTGTTCCAAGTGTTCCAGAGCGCCGGGATGACTATGGGGATGATGCCAGTGACAGGCATTCCGCTCCCGCTCGTCTCTTACGGTGGGTCTTCAATGCTCGCATCCATGGTTGCGCTTGGTCTGGTTATGGGGGTCTACCGGCGTCGATTCGACTTCGCTGAGCGCAGTTGAACCGGCGGACTGTGGGCGGTCGAGCGCAGCCGGCAGCCAATAGGCGGCCGTGCGGGTAACCTCAATGAGTGTCCGTGTCGCTATGGCCTCGCCTCGAGAACCTGCTCCCGCAGGTCCAGAAGCCGGCCCGTTACATCGGTTGTGAGCTGGGAGTGCAGTCTCCAGCTCACGGTGGCGGGATCGTCAGTTGGCTGTTGACGTATCCGGACGCCTACGAGATCGGTCTGCCGAATCAGGGTCTGCAGATTCTCTACGAGATTCTCAATGAGCGTGAGGATGCTGCAGCCGAACGCGCCTATTCGCCTTGGACTGACCTTGAAGCGTTGTTGCGACGAGAGAAGATCCAGCTGTTCTCGGTGGACACACATCGTCCTGCCGGCGATTTCGATGTCATTGCCTTCAACCTCAGCGCTGAATTGACATACACGAACCTCCTCAACTGCATTGACCTCGCAGGCGTTCCGGTTCACTCGGCTGCCCGTGCAGACTCCGATCCGCTGATCGGCGTGGGTGGTCATTGCACCTACAACCCCGAACCCATCGCCGATTTCGTCGACTTTGTCGTGCTGGGCGACGGCGAGGAGGTCGTTGGCGAGATCACTGAGCTCGTGCGCGAATGGAAGGGCGCCGGTCGTTCCGATGGTTCTCGCAGAGAAGTGTTGAGGGAGTTGGCGAAGGTCGCCGGCGTCTATGTCCCTTCGATGTACCGAGTGGCATACGACGGTGCGTTCATTGCGGAGGTCGCACCTCGATTCGCCGATGTGCCGGCCACGGTGGAGAAGCGCACGGTCGCTGATCTTGCAGACTGGCCGTATCCCAAACGACAGCTCGTGCCCTTGACCGAGGTTGTGCATGACCGACTCTCAGTCGAGGTTTTTCGGGGGTGTACCCGCGGCTGCAGGTTCTGCCAAGCGGGGATGATCACCCGGCCTGTCCGGGAACGCCCTGCTGAACAGGTTCGCACCATGATCAGCGACGGTCTGGCCCGGACTGGATATGACGAAGTGGCGTTGACGTCGCTTTCGACCGCCGATTTCAGCGGGATCCAGCAGGTCATCGGCGAGACGATCTCCGACGCGGGTTGCGATCAGGTGAGCGTTGCACTGCCCAGTTTGCGGGTGGACGCGTTCACTGTCGGCATTGCGGCGGAGATTCAGCGGGCTCGTCGCACCGGCCTGACGTTTGCCCCGGAGGCCGGTTCATGGCGGATGCGCCGAGTCATAAACAAGCTCATTCGAGAAGAGGATCTATATGGGGCGGTAGAGAGTGCCTACAGCCAGGGTTGGCGGCGAATGAAGCTGTATTTCCTTACTGGTCTTCCCACTGAGACCGATGAGGACACGCTCGGAATCGCCGAACTCGCCCGAAATTGTGTTGAGCTCGGCAGGCGCCACCATTCCTCTCCGTCGGTGACTGTTTCTGTGGGAGGCTTCGTGCCGAAGCCGTTCACTCCGTTCCAGTGGTTCGGTCAGAACACGGTGGTGGAGCTTTCACGCAAGATCGGCTTGTTGCGTGATCACTTGCGGCGCGACAAGGGCGTGCAACTGAAATGGCACGATCCCGAAGCGACGCTGGTGGAGGGAATAACCAGTCGAGGGGATCGCCGTCTGGGTCCGGTCATCGAGTACGTCTGGCGCAAGGGCGGCACGTTCCAGGAGTGGTCGGAGCACTTCGACTACGACCTCTGGCTTGAAGCAATGGCAGCGAGTGGTTGCGACGTCGACTGGTACGTTCACCGCCATCGCACCGAGGACGAAGCACTCCCGTGGGATCACCTGTCCGCGGGCCTGCACAAGGACTTCTTGTGGCAGGACTGGCGGGATTCGCTCAATGAGCTGGGACTTGAGGACTGCCGCTGGACCCCGTGCTATGACTGCGGGGCCTGCACCGGTTATGGAATCGAACATGTTGTGGCGTCGGCTTCGCCGCCCGCTGGCGGAAGTCAGGGCACGGGCGTCGATCTGTCCCGGGGCGGCGCGGTGCCCGTGGCGCTCGGCGAGCGGCCGCGCACTGCCTCCAGCGGCGATGATCCGCAGTCCCGTCCGTTGGTCGGGGTGGGGTCATGAGGATTCGGATTCGCTTCACGAAGCACGGCAAGGTGCGCTTCACCTCACATCGCGATGTTGCGCGGATATTCCAACGCGCTCTGAGGCGCGCCGGGCTCCCGGTTGCCTACAGCCAGGGGTTCTCGCCACGTCCGAAGATCGCCTTCGGTCTAGCTTTGTCGACAGGACATGAGTCCGAAGCGGAGTATCTTGATATAGATCTTGATCCCGAACGAACCAATGGACTTGAAATGGGCGATCTGCCGGCCCGATTGTCAAATGAGCTTCCCGAGGGAATGGCAGTCACTGCTGCAGTGATCATCGATCGACGGACTGCGTCGTTGCAGCAAGCAGTCACCAGTTGCACCTGGCAGATAGACGTCGTCGACGTTGATGCCGATACCGTGGCCGGCGCCGTGGCCCGAGCGCTCGCCGCAGAATCTCTCGTCGTCACCAGAGAGCGCAAGGGACGCGAGGTCACCGACGACCTGCGCCCCGGCATCCTGAGTCTCGATGTTGAAGGGCCTGTCGAAGCTGAGGAACACGAGGGTTCTAGAGTGCGGCTCTTGGCTGAACTCGCCACGCAGCCTCGTGCGCTGAGAGTGTCTGAACTTCTGGGCGCGCTCGATCCACCGCTCGTCGAGCACCGGGTGCTAAGGCTTCACCAATGGACAACGAACGAAACCGACGCACAGCAGCGAGGCAACCCTCTGCACGCTGCCGCGTCCGCACTGGTGGGGGCGACATGAACGTTCGCCCTCCAGTGCCATCAACGAAGGAACGAAACTATGGCCGAATCACAGGCCGACAACCGCGACGCCTCTCGTCGCTCCCCCAAACCTCCTCACAGAGAGGCGAAAAAGCCAAAAATCGGTGACACGCGGCCGGCGCCGCCGCCGAACCAGGCTCCGCGCATAGGTGACACGCGGCCGGCGCCGCCCAGCAACGGCGGTGCCGAGTCACAAGGTCCCAGAAGCTCGACTCCGAAACAGGGCCAGGGCGCCCGACGCAGCCAGGGCGCGAAGCAGGACCAGCGTGCCAAGCAAGATCAGGGGGCCAAACAAGGCCAGGGCGCGAAGCGAGGCCAGGGCGCGAAGCAAGATCAGGGCGCGAAGCGAGGCCAGGGCGCCAAGCAAGGCGAACGGGGCGGCTCTTCGAGTTCGGATTCTTCAGGCCAGCGTCAGAACCAACGAGATTCCCAAGGCCGTGCGCAAAGCGAGGGTGGATCCAAGCGCCGCCGCCGCAGGCGCGGCGGACGGGGTCGAGGCACCCGGTCCGCAGTCGACCAGTCGGCGGTTGGCAATCGTCAACAGTCCACACGTTCCCAGAATCGTAGAGGCGCCAGTCGCGCCGACAGGTCACACCGCCCGGTCGAGTCGATCGTCGACGACGCGGTCGAACTTGACGAGAAGACGATGAGACGACGCCGGGGACGCACCCGCAAGGGTCAGGCGGTGGGCCGTTACATGATGTGCGTTTCTGTAGGCCGGAGGGCGACGCAGATAGCCACACTCGAGGGGCGCAAACTCGTCGAGCATCAGGTGTCACGCCCTGCTGACGATGTGAGCCAGATTCATGGGAACATCTACGTGGGCCGAGTACAGAACGTGCTGCCAGGCATGGAAGCCGCTTTCGTTGATATCGGCACACCGAAGAACGCGGTGCTGTACCGCGGCGATGTGCAGTACGACCCCGAAGACGTCGAAGGCGGACGTGCCGAACAGCCCCGTATCGAGGAACTTCTGAAGGCTCGCCAGACGATCGTGTGCCAGGTGACTAAGAATCCGATTGCCCACAAGGGCGCCCGCCTCACCCAGGAAGTGTCGCTGCCGGGTCGGTTCGTCGTGCTGGTGCCCAACACCTCCACGTACGGGATCTCGAAACGTCTTCCGGAGGGCGAACGCGCTCGGCTGCGCAACATACTCGACAAGGCGAAACCAAAACGCCATGGCGTGATTGTGCGTACCGCAGCTGAGAGCGTCACAGCCGAAGAGATCGAGCGCGATGTGGCTCGACTCGTCGCGCAATGGAATGAGATCGAAGCGCTTGCCAAGAAAACGAGCGCGCCGGCGCTCGTGTACCGCGAGCCTGAAGCTGCCGTGCGGATCATCCGCGAGGAGTTCACCAAGGACTTCCGCGGCGTCATCATCGACAACCGCAAGCTCTACGAGGAGGTGAGGGCTTACGTGTCGAGCATCACGCCCGCTCTGGCGGAGCGGGTCGAGTATTTCAATCCAAAAGTCGAGAAGCTGCCGCTCTTTGAGCGCTACCACGTCCACGAGCAGCTGCGCAAGGCGCTCGACCGCAAGGTCTGGCTGCCGTCCGGTGGCTCGTTGATCATTGAGGCCACCGAGGCTCTCACCGTCATCGACGTCAACACGGGCAAGAATGTGGGCAGTTCGAGCCTTGAAGAGACGGTTTTCCGCAACAACCTCGAAGCCGCCGAAGAGGTCGCGAACCAGCTGCGCTTGCGTGACATCGGCGGGATAATCGTGATCGATTTCGTCGACATGGAGATCGCCAAGAATCGATCTGAGGTGATGAAGGTCTTCAGGGCCGCGCTGGCCCGCGACAAGACCCGTACGCAGGTATTCGATATTTCGGGACTCGGGCTGGTCGAGATGACCCGGAAGCGGATCGGCGAGGGTTTGCTGGAGTCCGTCTCTGATCTTTGCGGGACCTGCGACGGCGATGGACATGTCCTGATTGATGGTCTGATCGGTTGATCTGCCCGTTAGAATTCCCCGCCTATGTACGCAGTAGTGAAGACCGGCGGCAAGCAGTACCGCGTGGAGCAGGGCCAGACCCTTTCGGTGGAGCGTTTGGGCGATCCTGGTGCCGATGTCGAGCTCGCTCCGGTGATGCTGGTCGACGGTGACACCGTTCTCGCTACGCCCGACCAGCTGAAGAACGCTTCAGTGACCGCTCGGATAATCGAGGAGCACAAGGGCCCGAAGATCAACGGGTTCCTCTACAAGAACAAGTCGAACAACCGCAAGCGGTGGGGCCATCGCCAGACTTTGGCCCTCATCGAGATCACCGCAATATCGAAGGGTTGATTTCAAATGTCCAAGACCAAAGGCGGCGGTTCGACCCGCAACGGCCGCGATTCCAACGCTCAGCGCCTAGGCGTGAAGGTTTATGACGGTGGCCAGGTTCTTGCCGGGGCGATCATCGTCCGTCAACGGGGCACCAAGTTTCACCCCGGCAACAACGTCATGAGAGGTGGGGACGACACCCTTTTCGCCACCTCCGACGGCACGGTGAAGTTCGGGCGCCGCCGCGGCCGCAAACTCGTTGACGTGATACCCGCCTAGAGGCCGGAGAATCCTGTACGTCCGCTCCGCACGGGCGCCGCCGCGCAGACAGCGCTGTCTCGGTCTGAAAAGCCTGCACTGTCCGGGTATGCAGAGTGTCTAGACTGGCGCAGAGTGTCTAGGCTGGCACTGTCTAGGCTGGCACAGTGTCCACTTTCATCGATGAGTGCAACCTGCATGTCTCCGCCGGCGACGGCGGCGCGGGCTGCGTCGCGTTCAGGCGTGAGTCCCATGTGTCCAAGGGTGGACCCGACGGCGGCGACGGCGGCGACGGCGGGTCGATCTGGTTGGTAGCGGACCGCAACGTGGCTTCGTTGCTGGCATTTCGCGACCACCCCCATCGCAGGGCTCCCAATGGCACCCATGGCGGAGGATCCAAACGCCACGGGGCCCGAGGCTCAGACCTTGATGTCGCAGTACCGATGGGGACTGTGGTGTTGGACCATGACACTCGTGAACCGCTCGCCGATCTGGTCGACAACGGTGACCGTTGGCTGGCGGCGCAGGCCGGTGAGGGCGGACGCGGGAACGCCCGGTTCCTGTCGAACCACAGACGGGCGCCTGCTTTCGCCGAGCAGGGTGAGCACGGCGAACAGCGCTGGCTGCGACTCGAGCTCAAACTTCTCGCCGACGTCGCGATCATAGGTTTTCCCAACGTCGGGAAATCAACGCTGATCAGTCGCATTTCGGCGGCAAAACCCAAGATCGCCGACTACCCGTTCACCACTCTCGAGCCCAATCTCGGAGTCGTCCGCACCGATGACGGTTTCGAGATGGTTCTTGCGGACATCCCCGGCCTGATAGAAGGAGCGAGCGAGGGCAGGGGATTGGGCCACCGATTCCTGCGCCATGTCGAACGGGCGCAGGTCCTGTTGGTGCTGCTTGACCTGGCTCCGTGGGACGGGGTGTCGCCGCACGGGCAACTGCAGGTGCTGCTCCGCGAGCTGGGCTCCTACCGGCCAGAGTTGCTGGAGCGGCCGCGTCTGGTGGTCGGAAGCCGTGCCGACATGGCGCCCGGACACAGCTACGACGGCCTCGCGACCTCCTCGGTGACCGGCGCGGGGATCTCCGAGCTGACAGGCGAACTCGTTGCTCTGGTGTCGGCGAGCAGGGCCAGAGAGCCCGAAGCGATCACGACCACGATCCATCGACCTGTTTCCAATGAGATCCAGATCAGACGCCATGACGACGGTTCCTGGGAGGTGCTGGGCCGAGCGGCTCGGCGAGCGGTCGCGCTCAGTGATCTGACCGACGATCAGGCGTTGGCTCATGCGACGGAACGACTCCAGCAGCTCGGCGTCAACACGGCGTTGGCGCGAGCGGGGCTGCGCAGCGGCGACGAGGTCCGTATCGGCGATTTCAGCTTTGAATACGAAGAGGATTCATGAGTCTCAGCGACACAGTTGTGGTGAAGATCGGGACGTCGTCGATCACCGACGATGAAGGCGTCGTGCAGCGGTCCCGCATCGCCAAGTTGTGCGCCGAAGTGGCTGGTCTGCGCGTCGACGGCTACGGGGTCGTCGTGGTTACCTCAGGCGCTATTGCTGCGGGTCTGCCGGAGTTGGGAATGGGCGGGGGCAAACGGCCGAAAGACATTCGGACGCTGCAAGCCGTGGCGACTGTGGGACAGAGTGCGCTGATGGCGGTGTATCGCGAAGAGTTCGCTTCGCACGGTCTCATTGCCGGCCAGGTTCTGCTGATCCCCCTCGATTTCATTGTGCGATCTCAGTACTTGCACGCCCGCCAGACCCTGGAGCGGCTGCTGGAGCTCGGCGTCGTCCCGGTGGTGAACGAGAACGACGCCATCGCAGACGACGAGATCCGTTTCGGCGACAACGATCGGATCGCCGCTCTGGTTGCGAATCTGGTTGATGCGGTCCGTCTGGTGCTGTTGACAGATACGCCCGGCGTGCTGACCGCAGATCCTCGCAGCGATGCGGACGCGTCATTGATCGAGGAAATCGTCCGGATCGACCATCAGACCGAGGCGCTTGTGGGTGGTGCGGGTTCGGCTCGGGGCAGTGGCGGCATGGCTTCCAAACTCAACGCCGCGAAGATCGCCGCATGGTCGGGCGTCTCTTCGGTGATCGCGGATGCTCATCGTGACCAGGTGCTGCGTGACGCGGTAGCGGGCGTCGCCGGCAGCGGCACGATGGTGCATGCCCGAGAAAGCCGCCTCCCAGCGAGAAAGCTCTGGATCGCGTTCGCGGTCGGGGCTCAGGGGACGATCACCGTTGACGGTGGCGCTCGCCAGGCTCTCGAACGGGGCAAGTCGCTGCTGGCGGCCGGCGTGCGCGGAGTCGATGGGTTGTTTGGTGCGGGATCGCCTGTTGAGGTGGTCGATGATGACGCAGTCGTCTTTGCCAAGGGACTGACCCGTCACGGCTCTGATGATCTGCGAGCCGTAGCGGGTCGTCGGAGTGGCGATCTTCCCCCGGGAGCGCTGCATCTGGTCATTCACGCCGATGACCTGGTGACTGTGCCGGCCTGACGGCTGCTGGCGCCCAACGACGGCCCGTCTAGGGACTGTCGGGGTTGCCGGCCGACTCGGTTATCGCGCCGGGTGCTCCTGGAGCTTCGATTCCGAGGTTGGTGCGGATCGCGTCGAGCCGTGACTGTGCCTCGATCTTGCGAGCTGCTTTTTCGACTTCGTGCACCTGGGCCTCAACGCTGCCCTCGGTGAGCTCAGCGGTGGCCTTGGCCTTGGCGTAGCGGGCCTCGATCTTGTCGCGGACCTGGTCGAAGGTCGGAATGTCCTCGCCTACTGCTTCGGACAGTGTGCGCATCGCCGAGTTGACAGTCTCCTGCATCTTTGCTTGATCGAGTTGGCTCAACAACGCTTGGCGCTGCCCGAGCTTCTTCTGCAGCAAGTCTGCGTTCTGTTCAACCGCCGCTTTGGCTTGATCAGCAGCGTCAGAGGCTTGGAAGTGGAGGCTCTTGAGGGTCTCGATCTCCTCTTCGAGAGTGATGAGCCGGTTGGCGAACTGTTCAGCCGCGTCTGTGTAGCGCTCCATGCTCTCGCGGTTCCCGGCGCGTGCGGCGTCATCGGCCATCTTCACGGCCTGGCGGGCGTTGCCGTTGATGCGCTCCAATTCTTCAATCGCACGGTTGAGTCGCAGTTCGGTCTGCTTCTGGTTGGCTATGACGTTGGCTGCCTGCCCGCGAAGTCGAGTGTGTTGGTCCTTGGCCTCGTTGATGGCCTGTTCCAGTTGGACTTTCGGGTCAGCGGACTGCTCGAAATCTTCGTTTCGCTTCGCGAGGAAGTAGTTCCAACGCTTCTTCAGATACTGCAGCATGGGTCAATCGTAGTGCCTCGACGTGCTCATAGTCAGCCACGGTGTGAGAAGACCTTGCGGAGAGGGTCCACCAAGAGGCGGGTTTCCTGCACCCCGATACGAGAACCGATGGCCACATAGCTGATCAACGCGACCCCGATCACCACGGGTGCGTCGACCAACAGCGGAAGATCCACCAGGAGCAGCCTGAGCACGGCGGTGAGCAAGAAAGCGCCGGCGGCGGCTGCCGCGGGCTTGCAGAGCGACTGGAGAGGGTTGGCCATGCGGGGAAGATGATCGCGGCACAGCAGCGACAGGAGTATCAGCTCGACCCAGGCGCCGAGTGCCGAAGCGCCGGACAGGCCCACTGCTCCGAGGCGAACCGAACCTTCGACGTCCCGCAGATTCTCAGCCAGCGGTGCAAGCGAGAACCAGTCTCCGGCTGTTGTCAGACCGCTGGTTGTGACGATCACCCGGTCCAGCGAGAACATGATGAGCAGCGCAACCGCGGTTGAGACCACCACTCGGACACCGGCGATTCGAGCCGGTCCTCGGGTGTCGCCGAACGCGTAGCAGGTGTTCTGAAGCAGACGACTGGCTCCGATTGCGGGCAGCCCGATTGCATAGGCGCCGAGCACGAACCACACCAGGATCGCGTCGTTGCGATCGAACTGGCCGCCTTCGAACAGGATCCGGACGATCAGGTCACCCGCCACGAGCGCCACGAACGAGGCCAACAGCATCCAAAAGGCGATCTGTTGGAGACCCTTTTGGCAGCGCTGCCCGAGTTGTTCTCGATCCTTTAGCAGCCGCGACAATTCGGGGAGTTCCGCCGCGGCGACGCTCATGGCGAAAAGGCTCACCGGCAGCGTGTAGAGGAGTTGCGCCTTGATCAACGCGGCGATTGCGCCGGTAGCGAGGAGAGTGGCGAGCATGAGGTCCAGATAGGCCGAGACCTGCACGACGCCGCGCCCGAGTACTGCAGGCACGAATCGCCGGCGGACTTCAAGCACCGACGGATCTTGAGCGGTGAGTCGAAATCGTATTCCGCGGGCCAGCCGCAGGACCGTCGGCAGTTGGATCAACAGTTGCAACAGCGCACCGATTGTGACTGCGAGGGCGAGGCCTCGGGCTGCGTCGACGAGGTCCCAGTCCCTGACCCACATCAGGCACAGCGCAAGGATCTGGCAGGCGTTCCAGATGACCGGTGCGACATAGGGCAGGAAGAAGCGGCGGTGGCTGTTGAGAACGCCGAGGCACCACGCCGACATCACCAGGAATCCCATTCCCAGCGCCATGATCTGAACCAGATCGACGACGATCTCGAACTTCGGGCCGCTCAGCCCGAACGCCAGCACGGAGGTGATCGGCCGGGCTGCGAGAACGAACACGCCCACGCAGACGCCGGTCACAGCCAGCAGCAGAGCACCGACCGCACCGGCGACACGGCTTGACTCCTTCGGGTCCTCTTCGTCGAGGAGCTTGCTGTAGACGGGTACGAACGAGGCCGAAAGCACCCCTTCGCCCAACAGATTCTGCAGCAGGTTCGGGATTTGGGAAGCGGCCGAGAAGGCGTCGGCCGCGATTCCGAGTCCGAACACCCGGCTGGCCACGAGTTCGCGCAGCAGTCCCGACGCTCTCGACAGGGCGATCCCCAAAGCGACTAGCACAGACCCGCTTCGTTTCGGCGCCGACACTGGTTGTGGTCCTTTCACCGATCGAGGGGCCTTGACTTCTGTCAAGACTACTGCGCCAGTCCGGTACGCTGAGGAAGTGATCAGCCAAACCACTCCCATAGCCGAACTCGCGGCCCGTGCCAAAGCTGCTTCGCGCGCGGTGGCCGCAGCCAGCACTGAAGAAAAGGACGCCGCTCTGTTGGCGGCTGCAGATCTGCTCGTTGCCAACGCCGAAACAGTGCTGGAGGCCAACGCTGTTGATGTGGCACAAGCCACCGCGCAGGGCATGGCGACCCCTCTGGTCGACCGGCTGCGGCTCGATCAGCAACGCATCGAAGCGATGGCCGACGGGCTTCGCAAGGTCGCAGCTCTGGAGGATCCGGTCGCCCGGATCAACGGTGGTTGGGTGCGCCCCAACGGCCTTCGTATTGAGCGGGTGCATGTGCCGCTGGGCGTCGTGGCGATCATCTACGAGAGTCGCCCGAATGTGACAAGCGATGCGTTCGGCCTCTGCCTCAAGTCGGGGAATGCGGCCTTCCTGCGGGGTTCTTCGTCGGCGATCAATTCCAATCTGGCGATATCGGCGGTGCTGCGTGAAGCGCTGGAGAAGGTGGGGCTTCCGGCTGATGCGCTCGTGGTTGTGGACGACACGAGTCGTGAAGCGGCGGTCGAGTTCATGCAACAGGACGACTGCATCGACTGTCTCATTCCCCGTGGCGGGCCTTCTCTGATCCAGTCGATCCTCGACAACGCCACGGTTCCCTATGTCATCGACGGGGCGGGCAACTGCCACGTCTACGTCGATGCCGCGGCCGACCTCGACATGGCTACCGACATCGTCTTCAACGCCAAGACTCAGCGAACCGGTGTCTGCAACGCGGCTGAATCGCTCGTGGTCCATCGCGACGTCGCCGCAGAGTTCTTGCCGCGGACGGTAGTGGCCCTCGAGGGTGTTGAACTGGTCGGTGACGAGGCCTCGCGCCGGATCTCCCCGACGATCCGCGCCGCTGAGCCGGCTGACTTCGCAACGGAGTTCCTCGACATGAAGATGAGCGTCAAGGTGGTGAACGACCTTGACGAGGCGATCAGCCATGTCGCAGAGACTTCCACCGGGCACAGCGCAGCGATCGTCACCAGCGATGTTCGCGCCGCGGACCGTTTCGCGCGTGAGGTGGATGCAGCCGCGGTGCTGGTGAACGCTTCGACTCGCTTTGTCGACGGCGAGGAGTTCGGCTTCGGCGCCGAGATCGGCATTTCCACTCAGAAGCTGCACGCCCGCGGCCCTATGGGGCTTGAACAGTTGACGACCTGCAAGTTTGTTGTGCGCGGCAACGGCCACGTTCGACCTTGACGGGAGTCGACGGCCGCTAGCCTTGAACGTCTATGCCATTTCGTTTCGAAGACGCCGCGTCTCTGAGAGACGGCCTGCGGCGGGTCGACTATCTCTCTGACGAGGGCATCGCCGGCGTCGTCTATCTCGCTGATCGACTGCAGAAGCCGGTTCTGGTCGAAGGACCGGCCGGCACCGGCAAGACGCAGTTGGCCAAAAGCGTCTCTGAGGTTCTCGGAACACGGCTGATTCGCCTGCAGTGTTACGAGGGTCTCGATGAGGCCAAAGCGCTGTACGAGTGGAACTACAAAAAGCAGCTCCTGCGCATTCAGAGCGACCGCAGCGACGAGCATGACTGGGCGGGCGTCTCAGAGGACATCTTCTCCGAAGAGTTCTTGCTCACGCGGCCCCTGCTGGAGGCGATCAGCGCTCCTGACCCGGTGGTGCTGCTGATCGACGAGGTCGACCGCGTCGAGGTGGAGACTGAGGCGCTCCTGCTCGAGATTCTGTCCGACTATCAGGTTTCGATTCCTGAACTCGGCACGATCGAAGCCAAACAGATTCCGCTTGTGTTTCTGACCTCCAACAACACCCGCGAGCTTTCTGAGGCTCTGAAACGACGTTGTTTGTACCTCCACGTCGACTATCCGGACCTTGAACGGGAAAAGGAGATCGTGCTCACCAAGGTTCCCGGCATCACCGAGAATCTGGCCGATCAGGTTGCCCGGGTGGTGCGTTCGATTCGCCAGGTCGAGTTGAAGAAGGCGCCGTCGGTGTCTGAGACGATCGACTGGGCCAAGACTCTGGTGCTGCTGGGTGTTGAGAAGATCGAGGAGCAGACCGCGAGCGACACGCTCAACATTCTTCTCAAGTACCAGAGCGACATACGCAAGGCGGCGAAGGAGTTGGTGACCGCCGACGGCGTGAGCGTCTGATCTCGCAATGACGGCGACCAGCATCCCCGAAGGGAGCGGGCGCAGCGCCGAGGCGGCTCCTTGGGAGTTGGGTGACGCCCTCTTGGAACTGCTCAACGGGTTCATCATCGAGTTGCGCGCCGCGGGACTGCCGGTCAGCCTCACCGAGAATCTCGATGCGCTGGAGGCAGTGAAGCACATCCCGATCGGTGACCGCGAGTCCTTCAAGTACGCCCTGGGCGCCACGTTGGTCAAGCGCCACAACCACTGGAAAGCCTTTGAGACCGTATTCGAGGTGTACTTCTCGTTGCGGGGCAGGGAATACGCCATTGGCGAAGACAGCGAACGCCTCGACCTCGAAGACGGTGAACTTGATGACGCCCGGGCCGGGGATCAACAGGGCGCCGGTGGCGCGGGAGAGAACCTGAGCCCGGAGGAACTAGCGGAGATGCTCTTCCAGTCATTGATGCGCGGCGACTCGCAGATGATGAAGGGAGTTGCCCGCCAGGCGGTTCGCCGGTTCGCCGGAATGGAACCGGGGAGGCCGGTCGGGGGCACGTACTACCTTTACCGAACGCTGCGCAATCTCGACCTCGACGGGGTCTTGGAGCGGCTTCTGCAGCAGGCTCAGGACACGCAGGGTGAAGCATCGGAGATGGACCAGCGCCTCTGGCGCGACGAGTATCAGCACCGAATCGGCCGACTCCACAAGGAGATCGAAGCGGAGATCCGCAGGCGCCTGGTGGCCGACCGCGGCATCGAGGCGATGGCCAAGACCCTCCGCAGGCCGTTGCCTGAAGACGTCGATTTCATGCACGCTTCGCGCGAGGAAATGGTGAACCTGCGCAAAGCGATCTACCCGTTGACGCGCAAGCTCGCAGCCCGGCTGCAGCGCAAGCGCCGCCACGGACGCAGAGGACCACTCGATTTTCGTCGTACCGTGCGCGCCTCGCTGAGCTACGGCGGAGTTCCGGTTGAACCGAAGTTCCGAAACCCGAATCCGCACAAACCCGAGATCTTCGTCATCGCCGACATCTCCGGATCGGTCGCAGCTTTCGCCCGGTTCACGCTGCACCTCGTTTATGCCATCTCCGGGCAGTTCTCCAGGGTGCGCTCGTTTGTCTTCATCGACGGGCTCGATGAGGTGACCCCATACTTCGAGGGAGTCGAGGACATCAACGAAGCGGTTCATCGGGTCAACACTGAAGCCGATGTGGTGTGGGTCGACGGACATTCCGACTACGGCCACGCGCTGGGCGTGTTCTGGCAGAAATACGGCCCCGACATCGGACCCCGAACGTCGGTGATGATCCTCGGCGACGCTCGCAACAACTACCACGCCGCGGAGAGTTGGATCGTGAAGGAAATGCAGGACAAGGCCCGGCATGTCTATTGGCTGAACCCGGAGCCGCGCAGCTATTGGGACACAGGTGATTCAATCGTCGGCGAATATGCCCGGCATTGTGACGGCAGTTTCGAGGTTCGAAACCTCCGCCAACTCGAAGCCTTCGTGGAAAACTTGGTTTAACGCGTAGAGAACCTGGTTCAGCGCCCGAGCGTCGGCGTGACGTCGGACTGCAGAAGTTCAGCGACCCGGAACGCCAGATCGACAGATTGGCGGCCGTTCAGCCGAGGGTCGCACATCGTTTCGTAGGCCCGTTCCAAGTC
Organism: Acidimicrobiaceae bacterium; assembly: GCA_026706815.1. Classification (GTDB taxonomy): domain Bacteria; phylum Actinomycetota; class Acidimicrobiia; order Acidimicrobiales; family Aldehydirespiratoraceae; genus VXYK01. Next base: position 176,543 of record JAPOYA010000041.1, read on the forward strand.
GTCGTCGACCAGATCATCGGATCCGCCGAGGCACTCGGTCACGGGATCGCCGGTCAACTCGACGTGGACTCCTCCAGGATGGGTGCCCTCGGATTCGTGCGCACCGAAGAAGCTGACGATCTCGCTGAGAACATCGTCGAAATGGCGGGTCTTGCGTCCGCCTTCAGAGGTGTAGGTGTTGCCGTGCATGGGATCACACGCCCACACGACCGGGTGGGCCGCTTCACGCACGGCTGCGAGCAACGGGGGGAGGCCATCGGTGATCCTGCCGGCGCCCATGCGGCTGATGAGCGTGAGCTTGCCGGGTATCCGATCGGGGTTGAGAGCCTCGCACAGTCCTAGTGCTTCGTCGGCTGTGGCTGTGGGCCCGAGCTTGCATCCGAGCGGATTGCCGACGCCGCGCAGGAACTCCACATGGGCGCCGTCCAGCTCGCGGGTGCGCTCGCCGACCCAGAGCATGTGCGCGGAGCAGTCGTACCAGTCGCCTGTGAGAGAGTCGCGTCGGGTCAGCGCCTCTTCGTAGTTGAGCAGCAGGGCTTCGTGACTGGTGAAGAGGTCGACCTCGTGAAGGGCGGGAACGGTATTGGAGTCAAGCCCGCAAGCCGCCATGAAGCGCAGCGCGCGATCAATTTCGTCGGCCATCTGGGCATAGCGCTCGCCTGCTGGTGAGGAAGCGACGAAGTCTCGATTCCAGCTGGACACTTGGTTCAGGTCTGCGTATCCGCCGCGTGTGAATGCGCGCAGGAGGTTCAGGGTGGAAGCCGCCCGGTGGTAGGCGGTGAGGAGGCGCTGCGGGTCCGGACGGCGCTCGTCGACAGTGAAGCCTACGTCGTTGACGATCTGGCCGAGGAACGATGGCAGCTCGGTCTCGCCCTGGGTTTCGGTCGGGTTGGAGCGCGGCTTGGCGAACTGTCCCGCGATCCGGCCGACTTTCACAAGGGGAGTGCCGCCCGAGTATGTGAGCACGATCGCCATTTGGAGGATGACTCGGAGCTTGTCTCGGATCGAATCTGTCGAACTGTCGAATGATTCGGCGCAGTCGCCGGCCTGGAGCAGAAAAGCGTTGCCATCGACGACCCTTGCGAGCCGGCTCGTGAGGTTGCGGGCTTCGCCTGCAAAAACGAGCGGCGGCTGGTCCGCGAGGATTTTCTGTACTCGTTCGAGTTCGGCGTCATCAGGCCAGTCGGGTTGATGCTTGGCGGGGAAATTCCGCCAACTGCCGGGATTCCAGTTGTTGTTCACGTGACAAGTTTGCTGTAGCTGATCGACGAGTTCCAACTAATTTCGCCTGAACGACGACGATCCTTGGAAACGCTCAAAACAAACCGGGACTCCCGCCGATCGGCGAGAGCCCCAGTGGGTTGTTGGGTTGTGATGACAGGATACTACGCCACGCCCACCGCGTCCACACTATTGTGGGCGTGCTCCCGTACGGAATTGATGGCCCGCTTGACGAGTCGGCGGGCTGCTTCGGCGGTGACTCCGAGATCTTCGCCAACTTCGCGATAGGAGCGTTTGCGTCCGTCGCCGAGGCCGAAACGCTGTTCAACGGCGTACTTTGCCCGCTCGTCGAGAATGTCGAGCAGACCGGTGACCATCTCCTCCTCAGCTTTGGCCATAACCTCGACCTCGGGGCCCGGGTTCGAGTCGGGCAGAAGGTCGACGAGTTCGTTGGAGTCGTCGTCACCGATGGTGCGGTCGAGGCTGGTGGGGGTGGTCAGGCGATGAAGGCGGGCGTGCTCATCGTCGAGTTCGTCGCCGTCGCCGGACACCGCACGCAGGGCAGCGCGCAAGCTGGCGGACCGGTCACCTGGCAGACGAACCAGGCTGGCTTTCTGATCAAGCGCACGGCCGATGGCCTGACGGATCCAGAAGGTCGCATATGTTGAGAACTTGAACCCTTTGCGCCAGTCGAACTTGTCGACAGCGTGCTCGAGGCCGAGGTTTCCTTCTTGGATAAGGTCGAGCAGTTCCATGCCGGGAGGCAGTGGATAGCGGCGGGCAACGCTCACCACGAGGCGAAGGTTCGCTCGGATGAAGCGGTCCTTTGCGGCTGCGGCTTTGCGAATGGCCCGGTCGAGCTCCACGCCCGTTTCGCCGTTGTCTTTGCGGGCTTGGGCTTCGGTGCCTTTCTCTATGATCTGGGAGAGCTGGCGCTCTTCTTGCGCATTGAGCAGACCTACTGCGCCGATTTCGTTTAGATATTGTCCTACAGAATCACTCATGAATCTCATTCGATGGGAGCGGCGCACGCGCTTTTCCCGGTTGTGCAGGCCGAAGGCCTGGGGGCTGTACTGGGGGGCGGGCTGAGGTGCCGATTGCTCGCGATTGTCTTGAATTCGCGCCGCGTTCCGGCCTAGCCGTAAGCTATTAGACACCATTCTGATCGAGATGTCACGAAGTTCCGGTATGACTTCTGTCACGTCTATGGCAGCGCGCAGTTTGGCGGCCCGGCTGTTGTACGCAGGCGCGCAACCCTAGACTCTCGGGCGTGCCTAGACTCCCGGGCGTAGAACGCGCTACACGTCAGCGAATCGGGGTGTTCGGCGGAACCTTCGACCCGCTCCACCTCGGTCACCTGGCGATTGCTCTGGAAGTGCGGCATCAACTGGAACTGGATCGTATGTTGCTGGTGGTGGCCAACGATCCTTGGCAGAAGACTGTTTTCAACTCTGTGACGCCGGTGAGTATCCGTTTTGAGATGGTCGAGGCCGCGGTTGCGGCTGTGAACGAGTCGATCGGCTCGACGGTTTTGGAGGCGAGTGATCACGAGGTTCGGCGCGGCGGAGAAACCTACACGGCCGACACGCTCGCCGCGCTGGCCACCGAGACAGGCGGTGCGGAACTGTTTGTTGTCGTCGGCTCTGACATAGCCGCGAGCCTCGACACCTGGGAGCGCCCCGACGAGGTCCGTGAACTGGCCACCACGGTTGTGGCGGAACGCGGTGGCAGCGCCGGCGGCCGCCCCCCGCAGGGCTGGGACCATGTGGTGGTCGCGGCGCCGGCCTTGGAGATCTCCTCCACCGACGTCCGCAATCGTTTCAGGAACGGACGGCCGACCGAGGCGCTGGTTCCGCCCCGGGTGGTCGATTGCGTGCGGTCGCATGGGCTCTATGGGAGCGCTCGGTGAGTTCTGCCACTCAGACAGCGGATCTCGAACCGCGACTCCGCGATCTGGACGACAACCACAGAGTCGAGGCCCCGGCGGTCCGCGTCCGGCGCAAGCGTCCGGCGCCGAGTCCTCATCCTTTTTGGGGGTTGGTCTTTCCTTTCCTGGTGGTTGCCGCGGCTGCGCTGGTGTTCGCGGTCTGGCGTGATGGAACCAGGCTGGTCCTCGAGTCCAATGACGGCGAGCGGATCGAGACGATCACCGACCCGGCGGCGCCGGGATATCGAGCGTTCGTCGACCCCACACCGACCATGCTCATCGCCCATGTCACCGATGCCGGCGGACTGGTCGGGATAACGGTTCTGGCTCGGACTGCGTTGGACCAGGGCGGCACCGCAGTTTTGATAAGCGCCGAGCTGCTTCTGGAGCCGACCGATGATCCTGCCGATGCCGTCTTCGTGCGCGAGCTCCACGCAGCCGAAGGTTTGGAGGGTCTGAGTCGGGGAGTGGGTGATCTCTTCGGTTTCGGCTTCAGGGAGACGCTGGAGATCACAACCTCAGAACTGAGCGGCTGGTTGCGTCTCGTGGAACCGCTTCCGGTGGTGCTCAATGACGATCTCGTGTCCGTCGATGCGTCGGGACTCGTGGACGTTGAGTATCCGGCAGGGAACCGTGCCTTGACCGGGGCCGATGCCGCCAATGTCTACGGTTGGCTCAACGACGGCGAGTTCGACTTGAACCGCACCCAGCGCCAGGTCGAATTGTGGGAGTTGTGGCTGTCTCTGGTCGGCCGTGCCGAAGATCTGAACGCGGCCACACTGCCGTTCGAGGATGGGCTGTCTCCTTATCTTCGGTCTCTGGGCGTCGGCACTCGTCAGTTGGAGGTGCTGCCTTTGGCCGCGGTGTCGTTCGGAGGCGATGATCCGCCGTTCTATGCCCAGACCGACGAACAGAAGGAGCAGCTCGAGAGTCTTGCGCGTGAGATGGTGCCGCTGCCGATCGGGTCGCATCTAGGGGCTCGTCCGACCGTGAGCCTGCTTGACGGCAGTGGCGCGGGCTCTCCGCGGGACGCATTGCTTCCGGTTCTCGTCGACGCGGGTGCTGAAGTCACCGTCATCGGCAATGCCCGAGCCTTCGGGGTCGCTGAGACGACGGTGGCCTATCACGTGCCTGATCGCCAACAGGCCGCGATTGCGCTGGCTGATGCGATTGGAGCCTCGGTGAGATTCGTCGAGGACTCCGAGCAGCCGGCCGACCTCACTGTCATCGTCGGTCTGGACCGGGTCGGCTCGTGAGCGGGGGCGCCGAGGACCGTCTCAAGTGGGTGCGGCGCGCAGCGGTCGCCGCGGACGACAAGAAGGCGATCGACACTCTGATCATCGATGTGGGTGATGTGCTGGCGGTCACGGACCATTTCGTGATCACCAGCGCGGCCAACTCCCGTCAGGTCAATGCCGTTGTCGATGCTATCGAAGAGGAGATCCGAGTGGCGGGCGGACCCTCTCCTGTGCGTGTCGAGGGCAAGCAGGAGCGGGAATGGGTGCTGATGGACTATGGCGCTTTCGTCGTGCATGTTTTCCGCTCAGACCAGCGCGACTTCTACCAACTTGAACGCCTTTGGGGTGACCGCCCCCGTGTTGACTGGACCGCAGCGATCCCATCCAACCCCGAGTAAACAGGTTGTGGAGCTAAGCGGAATGCCCCGCGTTGCTCATCCGTGCCAGCCCCTTCCAATTTGTAACGTCGGCCCTAGTGGGCTGTGCGGATCCGGCTTCCGACGATTCGTACGTCGAATAAGAGTGTTGCGTTGGCTGGTTGAGTGTCTAGGTCGGCGAGAAGCTCGAACTTGATGATTGTTCCGACCGGTCGGGGTCGATCGTCCACCGCCACACGTGTTGACTGTCGGGCTCGAAGCCGACGTCGTCGAGCGCTTGTTCTAGCCGTGCGGCATTGACGGAGCCACTGGCGATTTCGAGGTCTACTTGGACGTCGACGTCTGTGGTGCCTGCGTGTCCGAATGCGCTCTCGACGCAGAGGAGATCTGGGACGAGGCCACCGAGGAGCACGAACTCGGGTCGCTGTCCGTAGGAGTGGACCACTCGGACTAGGGCGGCTTCGGCTGCTGCTCGAGCTGCGCGGGAGCGGTCTTCAGCTTGCGGCAACGGTCTCTCGCAGGTGTTCGGCGGCCTTCTCGCCGCGCACGCCGATGGTCCGGAGGTCAGCGAAAACGCGGGGCCAAGGAGCGACACGGAGGTCGCTGGCTGTGGTGGCGAGTCTGTTGGCAGTGACGGTGGGGAACGGGCGGAGGGTTAGTCGGCCACCGTCGATGGGTTTGAGTCCTGTGCTGCCGGCGACGGCATTCAGGTCGAGTTGCGTCGCCGCGTCTACGTAGACGTCGAGCTTGGCGACGCGGCCGATGAGTGGGGCGAGTACTGCAGCTGCTGCAAGGCCGGTGGCGGCCCAGTCGGTGCCGTGTTCGTTCCAGCGGTCGCCGATCGTGGCCAGTTCCCCGATGGGGTCTCGCCCGAGGATGGCGACGGTCATCTGGAATCGGTCGAAGTTGGCGTTCGCGGCGGTTGCATAGCTCTCTAGGAGTTGGTCGGTGTCGGTGATCGAGCGCGCAGAGTTCCGGCCTCGTTCAGCATCGGTGGTGAGTAGTCCTTCGACAGTGAGGAAGCGGAGCGCCTTGGTGCAACTCCCGATTGAGAGGCCGGTTGCATCGTGGGTAGCGGAGACTGTCGGCTTGGTTCCGCAGATGAGCGCTTCGGCGACCGCGAGTGCCGAGTTCGTCCAGCGCAGGTTCGGCTGTGGCTTGGTGGGTTGTCCGGTGTGGGAGATGACGAGGGTTCGTGTGGTGATCTCCGCGGCGCCGGTTTCATCGACCCATCCGACTCCGGCGTCGCTCAGGATGTTGCGGGCGCCTGGGGAGAGGTGGCGGGCGACGACGAGGACGGGCATGTTGGCGGGATGTTGGCGGATTGTTGTCAGGCAGTTCTGTGCTCTACCGAGTGAGCCCTCGCCGATCCACATAATCTGGAAGGGCTGGCCGGCGATGACGAGATCGACTCTGGGATCGCCGGGTGCCCGAATCGCCTCAACGCTCGCTGAGCGCGGGAGGACTTGGAGAACGGCTCGCTCGGCGCGGTGCTTGGTTGCGTCGGTGTGCGCTTCGCTTGCGACCATCATCAATACCTCAGCCAATAAGGATACTTCACTATCAGAGTGAAGTATAGAGATTTAGCGAAGATTTTTGCTGTGGAGCTAGAGGCTTCGGCACCGGCTGGTTGTAGCGGAGTTATGTGTCGGCGGACAATAACTGCTCGGCCAGAGCGCGTGCCTCGTCGAAGTCTCTCACGAAGCGGTCGGCCGGCACTCGATCTAGCACGTCGAGGGCTTGGAGGCTGCCGATGGGTAGATCGCCGGTTCCCATGACGATGCACTCGGTGTCCTCCTCGACGGCGACGTCGATGAGCTGCTCGACCACGACGGCGGCACTGTCGTCCATGTAGACGGTGTCGGAGAAGTCGATGATCACCACTTCGTGATCGCGGACGTCGGCGCCGAGGGTCGCGATCAGCTTGTTGGAGGAGGCCACCGTGAAGGTTTCCTCGCAGTGCCACGAGTCCGACCCGAGCTGAGAACTTGTCGGACTCCTCGGTGCGGGCGCTCTCCGTCAGGAAGGCGTCGTCGAGGAGCGGGACCGATATCACGCTTTCCAGTTCCAGTCGCTCGAACTGTCGGGCGCTGGCCATCCCCGCCGCCACGAGGCCCAGCACCACTTCCGTCACAAGGTCGGCGAACACGGTCAGGCCCAGGGTCACGACCATCACCAGCAGGTGCTCCCGCTGCACACGGTGCAGACGGGTCATGAATCGCCAGTCGACTATGTCCCAACCGACCTTGATCAGGATCCCGGCCAGCACCGCATGCGGGATCGATTCAACGTAGCGTCCGAGGCTCAGCGCCACCGCCAGCAGCAGCAGTGCGCACAGCGCGCCGGCAACCCGTGTACGTGCGCCGGCTCGTATGTTGACCACCGTTCCCATGGTCGCTCCCGCCCCGGGGACTGCCCCGAAGAGCCCCGCTACGGTGTTGCCGAGGCCCTGGCCCATCAGTTCCCGGTTGGGGTTGTGCCGCTCGCGGGTCATGGAGTCGGCGATCAGGGCGGTCAGCAGGGTGTCGATTGCGCCGAGCAGGGCGATCGTGAGGGCCGGTTGGAGATCCCCGAGCAGCCCGGCGGGGGACAGGTCCGGCACGCGAAAATCGGGCAGGCCCGTGGGCGTCTCGCCGATGACCGGTATGTCGCTCAGCCACAGCACGCTAAGCAGCGTTCCCGCCAACAGGGCAGCCACCACGGGCGGCAGCATCTCGTGGAACCGGCGCGGCCACGCGAGACCTACCCCCAGCGTGACCAGCGCCACCACGAACGCGCTCCAGTTGACTTGCTCCACCGCCTGAGGCCACTGGCGGATGGCCTCCAGCGGTCCGCCCTTGGTGACGGGCAGACCAACGAAGGGCAGCGTCTGGATCACCATGATGATCACGCCTATACCCGACATGAAACCCGAGATCACCGAGTACGGGGTGTAGGAGACTAGGCGGCCGATTCTCGCCAACCCCAGTAGGATCTGGATGACGCCGGCCAGTACCACGATCGTGAGCGCGCGACCGATGTCGTGGTCTGCGTGGTCGGCAATGATGACGGCCATAGCCACCGCCATCGGCCCGGTCGGGCCGGAGATCACCGTCTTGGTCCCGCCGAACACCGCCGCCAGGAAGCCCACTACCACCGCGCCGTAGAGCCCCTCGATCGCGCCCAGGCCCGACGCCACGCCGAAAGCCAGCGCCATCGGCAACGCCACCACCGCACCGGTGGATCCAGGCTTAGAGACGTGGAGCAAGTTGTGGAGCTAAGGGGAATTGAACCCCTGACCTCTTCCATGCCATGGAAGCGCTCTACCAACTGAGCTATAGCCCCGCATTGCTGATGTGGATCGTAGCAGTCGAGCAGGCCCCTCCCACTACAGCCAACGCGGGGCGCGTAACGTCGAGGCGGTGCCCGATGTGTCGACTGGAAACGAACGCAGAACCCTGGCCGTGGTGACTGTGATCCACGCCGCGGTCGGAAGTTGGGTCGCCGCCCTGACGCCTGGTCCGCTGCTGGTCTCCGATGACTTGGCCTATCTGGGGATGGCGCGGACATTGGCAGGCCAGGGAGCAGCGCCGCTGGCTGAGCAGCCTCCCTACGGCGTGCTGTACCCGGCGCTGTTGGCCCCCGGCTGGGCGCTGGGGCTGGATGAGCCATCGATGCTGGTCTGGGCTCGGGTCCTCAACGGGCTGCTCGGGGCTGCGGTGGTGCCAGTTCTGTACTTCGTAGTCCGGCGGCTCACCGGGGCGACCGGGCGCTGGTCGCTGGTCGCAGCCGTGGTCGGCGCGTCGCTTCCGGCGCACATGTCGACCGCGTCGATCGTGTGGACCGAGCGACTGCTCCCTCTGCTGGTGGTGCTGAGCGTCTTGTGTCTGATCCGCTTCGCGGACCGTCCGTCCATCGTCCGGGCAATCGCGGTGACGGGCGTCGCCGCGGCTCTGTTCGCCGGCCACCCGCGGATGGGCGCCTGCGCGCTGGTGACAGTTCTGGCAGTTCCCTGTGTCGCCCGGTTCGGTCGGCTGGTCAGAAGAAGACAGGCCGGCCCCGTCTTCAGCACCCCGACAGCGGTCGGTGTAGCCGGCACTACCGACGCTGCCGGTGCTGCCGGCTTTGCTCGTCCTGCCGGCTCCGCCGGCAGTGGCACACGGTTCGGAGTGCGCAACACGCTTGTCGTCGGTGCGGTCGGCCTTATGGGACTTGCAGCGGTGGAATGGGTGCGTCGATTCGCAGCTGACGCCGCATTTGCGAGCAGCGGCACCTACGACATAGCTGACCTGGCCCAACGGCGGGGCTGGGACGAAATCCCCGAGATGGTCATACGAGGTACCGGCACTGTGGGTTATCTCGTGCTCGCCACCGCGGGTTTGGCAGTGATCGGCGTGGTCGTGCTGCTCCGCTCGCCGCCAGTCGGTCCTTGGGTGTTTCTCCAAGCGGTTGCAGTGGCCGTGGTCGCGGGATGGTTCCTGACAGGTGTCCAACGCGCCGACGCATATCTCCACGGGCGCTATATCGAAGTGATGGCTCCCGTGCTGGTTTCGCTGGGAATCATCGGGCTCGCGAGAATGCGTGCTCTTTGGGCGGGGCTGGCGATGGCCGTCGCCATTGTCGCCTCGGGAGTCTGGGGCGCCTGGGCCGGACCCGGTGACAACTGGAGCGAGGCCCGCTCGCCGGTGATGATGCTCGGCACCGAAGCAGGCGGTGCGCCTTTCGGCAACGATGTATTCGAACCTGGCGCCGCTGCCTTCGTTGCGCTGGCAGTCGGGGTGGTGTTGCTCATCGCATTCAGGCGACCACAACCGTGGCTGGGACTCAGCCTGGCGATAGGTTCATTGGCGCTTGGAACCGCCTCGGACCTCGAGGCCCTCGATCAGCTCTACGAGACGGCGGCCTTGAGCACCGTCCAAGAAGATCTGGGCGATATTCGGATTAGCCACATCGCTGTCGACGTCGAAGGGCTGTCCCGCAACCTGACCGGCGCGGTCGCCTGGGAAGTCGGGTTCGACAACACCTCAATCCAGATCAGCACAGACAAGATCCACCCGAACACGTCTCACCTGCTTCTGCGTGCCGACGCAGCCGCGCCGGCCAACGCCGAGCTGGTCGCCGACGTCGGATCCGGAAAGCTCTGGGCATTGCCCCGATAGGGCCGGCGTCAGCGGAAGAACGGATCGTGGTTGATCTCAGCCGAGATCAGGCCGTCGTGCCCAGCGCCTCCATCTGTGCATCTGCGCAGATCTCTCGGCGACGCTGTCGAGGGGCCCCAACAGGTTCGCGTCGAGCTTCATTCAGGGTCACCCTCGACGGTGTCCTCCTCGGTGGGATCTTCGCCCGCAGCAGCTTCGTCCTGGGCTTGCAGGAACCTCTCGAACTGGGCGCCGAGTTCCTCGGAAATGGCGAGCGTGCCTTCGGAGCTGATCGGTCCCGAGTTGAACTCGTCGTGATGACGTTCGAGTTGGGCGATTGTCTGGCTGTGATCTGCGTCCTCGGCAATCAGAGCATCGAGTTGGTTGCGGATCGTCAGAGCATGTTCTGAAAGAGACCCACCGTCGATCTGGATGCCTGCGGCGTCGACGAGACCCTCGATCAGCGCCAATGATGCAGAGGGGTACGGAGCTGCAGCGATGTAATGGGGCACCTGGGCCCAAAGGCTGAGGGAAGGAATACCCGCAGCGGTGAAAGCCGCTTCGATGACAGCGGCCATGCCCGCAGGCACATCCAGAGTGGCCCCGGCCTGGTTGGCCCGGACAAGCTCGGGGGTGGGCGAGGTGATCGTCAGGCGGGTAGCGCGAGTGTGGGGGACCGCGGCGGGGTAAGCACCAAGACTCACCATCCGACGGACCCCGAAGCGTTCGGCCAGCCCGAGAACCGCCTCGACGAACGCACGCCAATTGTGGTCCGGCTCAGCTCCGCTCAAGATGAGCACGTCACAGTCGTTGCTGTCGCTGCCTGCACTGAGCTCGATCACCGGCCAGTCGATATCCGCATTGATGCCGTTGACGATGTGCAGCGTCGGCCGGTGCGCCCGGTAGTCGAGAAGGCACTCGGTGTCGAACTCAGCGAGCTTCTCGGCTTCGGTGACGTTGCCGATATGGCGGATCGCGGTCCGAGCACCCCGCCCCGCGTCGACCCAGCCGTCAAAATGCACCAATAGAACAGGATCGACGACATCGGGAGTGCGCAGCACGCGATACAACTGCTCAGGGTCGAAAGCTGGACTCATGGGTGTTGGTTGCCTCCGTGTAGGCGGGAGCGTTCCTGGGCTTGATCGCGGCTCCACATGATGGCCTGAAACTTGTCGGGGAAGGGAATCGACCGCGGGTGCGCTACGTTTCACGACACTATGGCCGATGTGACGGATGCGACTTTCGACCGAGATGTGGTGCAGCGATCCAAGACGATACCGGTCGTTGTCGATCTTTGGGCACAGTGGTGCGAGCCGTGCAAACAGCTCACGCCGATACTGGAGAAGGTTGTCGCTGAGACCGACGGCGCAGTCGAACTGGCCAAGGTCGACATCGACGCCAACCCGCAGGTCGCGCAGGCATTCAAAGTCCAGTCGATCCCCGCGGTCTACGCGATGGTCGATGGTCAGGTCGTCGACGGATTCATGGGTGCTCAGGCGGAGGCGCAGGTGCGCGAGTTCGTGCAGCGCTTGGCGCCGGCGCCCGCCCAGAGCGAGGTCGAGAGACTTGTGGCGATCGGCGACGAGCGGTCTCTGGTGGCGGCGTTGAAGATCGAGCCCGACAATCCGGCTGCTGTCACCGCCTTGGCGCAGTTGCTGGTGGAGCAGGGCGAAGTCGATGCCGGGCTGAAGCTGCTCGAACGCATCCCGGAATCGGCCGAGACGCGCCGAATCACTGCAATGGCTCGCACAGGCGGCCTCGGCGACGACGTCGAAGCGACCCTCGCCGAACTGTTGCCGACCGTGAAGGCCGATGAAGAAGCACGCCAGAAGTTCATTGACCTGCTCGAAGTGCTCGGACCCGACGATCCTCGCAGCGCTCTGTGGCGGCGCAAGTTGAGCACTGCCCTGTTCTAGGCGTCAGCGGTTGTGACCGAAGCGCCGGCCGCGGGTTCGCACAACCAGATCTCGGCTTCGAGTCCGCACTGGTTTCGGTAGCGCTCCTCGACGCCGGCCCGAAACTCAGCGGCCTTGTCGGCCTGCACCAGCGCCACCGCGCAACCCGCGAAACCACCCCCGGTCAGGCGGGCGCCGAAACAACCGGGACTTCGTCGGGCGATCTCCACGATTCGATCCAGAGCCGGACCCGAAACCCCATAGTCGTCGCGCAAGCTCTCGTGGCTGGAGTTCATGAGAGCCCCGATGGTCTCGGGGTCGCCGTCCGACATCGCCTGCGCGGCGTCGAGGGTGCGCTGGTTCTCGGCAATCACATGATGCGCTCGGCGCCGTTCAGTCCCAAGCTCGGTCGGCAGTCGATCCAAATCCTCCAATCGGGCGTCGCGCAGAGATTCGACGCCCAGCGCCGCGGCCGCTCTGACACAGGCTGCCCTGCGGTCCGAATATTCGGAGTCGACGAGCTGGCGACGGGTGTTCGTGTCCATAATCGCCACTGCAGACTTCGCAGGCAGCGGGTACGGCCGGGTTCGCAGCGAACGGCAATCAATCAGCGAAGCGTGCCCCGCGATCGCCGAAGCCGAGATCATCTGGTCCATGAGGCCGCTGGGAATGCCCACGATCTCGTTGTCGACGCGTTGACACAGTCGAGCGGTCTCAGCGGGAGACCGTTGAGCTCGCGCGAGACACAGGATTGTCGAGGCAACAGCCACCTCGAGCGCCGCCGACGACGACAGGCCGGCTCCCGCGGGTATATCGGTCGCAATGGTCGCTTTCCAAGGTCCTGGATCGACTCCTTCGGCTTTCAACAGATCATGCACGCCGTGCAGATACACGGCCCAATGGCGGGACTCGATCCCGGTCGGCGCCGGAGCGAGCACTGCGTGTCCGAAGCCCTCCGAGAAGATCTCGGTCTTGGAGCCCTTGGATGCACGGCTGGCGGCGATGGCTGTGTCGAACGGCAGGGCCATCGGCAGCACAAACCCGTCGTTGTAGTCGGTGTGCTCGCCGATCAAGTTCACTCGTCCGGGCGCACGGCTGAAGATCTCCGCCCGACCCCAACGCTGCTCGTGTTGCCGCGCAGCCCGGTCCAGTGCTGACAACTCGGTCATGTCGACTCTCGAATCACCAACTCCACAGGCAACACCACCGGAGTGGGGTTGCTGGTCGGCTCCTCGATGAGTTCATGCAGAACCCGGATCGCCTCAGCGCTCAAGCGGGGGCGGTCCAGTCTGACGGTAGTCAGTCCAGGGTTTACCAGGGCGCTCATCTCGATGTCGTTGCAGCCGACTATGGCGATGTCGTCGGGCACTCGATAGCCGCTTGCCTGCGCGGCGCGCATGGCGCCGACAGCCATCGAGTCGTTGAAGGCGAAGACGCCGTCGAGGTCGGGCCGACGCTCGAGCAGAGTCTGCAGACCGTCCGCTCCGCCACTGACCGTTGGCCGCACACGGACCAGTTCCGGAGGTTGAGCCCCGGTCGGAGGGTTCGCGAACGCCTGGAGAAATCCGCGTTCACGGCGGCGTGTCCTGGGAACCGTGATCTCCGACCCGATCATGCCGATCCTGCGCCTTCCGGTGAACAGAAGATGTTGAGCAGCCTTGACGGCGCCATCCTCCAAGTCGAATGACACCGAGGCCAGATTGGGGAACTCCACAATGTCGTCGACCACCACAAGGGGCATGCCTCGCCTGGCGTATCCGGCCAACTGGTCGATGGTTCCCGGTGCAGGGAACACGATCACCCCGTCGACCGCGTGGGACCACAGCGACCGGAACACCTCGGCCTGGCGCTGTGGATCGCCGTCGTTGCTCGCAAAGAACATCGTTCGACCCGTTTCACGGGCCGCGTTCTGGATGCCGTCAGCCATCGCCGCGAAGAACGGGTCGGTCATATCCACGCCCACCAGTCCGACCGTGCCGCTGCGACGGGTGATCAGGCCGCGGGCCAGCATGTTCGGCTGATATCCGAGGTCCTCCACGGCTTCGAGCACCCGGACGCGTGTCGCCTCCGAAAAGCCCCCCTCGTCGTTGACTACCCTGGACACCGTACGAGGCGACACGCCGACCTTGTCGGCCACGTCTCGCAGGGTTGCTCCTCTTGGCATGCGGCTTGAGTCTTTCGGTGGACAACGGTGCTGTCTGTCTAGCCTGCGAAGTTCGCAGCGGTGTGGACTCAACGACTAGCGGACGACACTGAGCAGGCTGAAACCCTACGTCAACGTTGACGTAAGTCAAAACTTGTTCTATGGTGACCGCAGATTTCACGGGAGCGAAGTTGGCCAAAGTTGCATTCATCGGAGCGGGCAGCACCGTATTCGCCCGGAACCTCCTCAACGACCTGCTCGGTTTTGAGGACATTCGCGACTGCCTCGAGTTTCGGCTCCATGACATTGACCTGCAACGGCTTGAAACCTCCGAGATCGTGGCGCGGAGATTGGTGGAGGGCCACGGCGCGGCCGCGCAAGTCAGCGCCAGCACCGAGCTGCGAGCCGTCCTCGACCGCGCCGACTATGTGATCACCATGTTCCAGGTCGGCGGCTACGAGCCGGCAACCGTGCTCGACTTCGACGTACCCGAACAATACGGACTCGAGCAGACCATCGCCGACACGATCGGCATCGGTGGCATCATGCGAGGTCTGCGCACCGTTCCAGTGCTGGTGGACGTGGGCCGAACCATGAGCGAACTCTGCGCGGACGCCGTGCTGCTCAACTACGCCAACCCCATGGCAATCAACATGTGGGGTCTGGCTGAACTCTGCGAAGTCGACGCATACGGACTCTGCCACAGCGTCCCCATCACCGCCCAACATCTTGCGACCGACCTCGGCCTGCCGATCGAAGAGCTCGACTATCTGGTCGCCGGAATCAACCACATGGCCTTCTTCTTGCGGCTCGAGCACCAAGGCAAAGACCTGTACCCCGCACTCAAGACACTCCACACGGATCCAGCCGACGCGCCCAAGCGGAGCGAATGGCAGCTTCCCGACGCGGTCCGCTACGAGATGATGCGTCGACTCGGCTATTTCGTCACCGAGTCAAGCGAGCACTTCGCCGAGTACACGCCGTACTTTCTCAAACAGGGCCGCTCCGACCTGATCGAGCGCTACGGGATTCCCGTGCGCGAGTACATGCGCCGATGCGAAAACCAGACTGCGGAATGGGACGAGCTGCGGGTCCGACTCGAATCCGGCGTCGACCTGATGGAACTGCCGGAGACCAACGAGTTCGCCCCCCAGATAATTCACAGCCTCGAAACAGGCGAAGAACGCGAAGTGTACGTGAACGTGCCGAACCACGGCCTGATCGACAACCTGCCCACTGGCTGCATCGTCGAAGTACCCGCCAACGTCGACGGCAAAACCATCACCCCCTCGGTGATCGGCAGACTGCCACCGCAACTAGCGGCGCTGATGTCGACCAACATCGCCCCGCAACAACTCACCGTCGAAGCGCTCAAAACCGGCAGCCGAGACCACGTCTACCACGCAGCGATGCTCGACCCTCACACCGCCGCCGAACTCGATCTCGAACAGATCTGGTCGCTGGTGGACGCATTGATGGAAGCTCACGGCGATTTCATCCCGGAACCGCTGCGAACACACGACCGAGGACCGGCCTGACCATGCTCGGTGCTCCCAAGAACCCAACAAAACCTGGAAACTCCAGAAAACCCTAGGAGGGGATATGACCAGACCAACAGAGAGTTCACCAAAGCGCCGCGGCGCCGGACTGAACCGTCGAGACTTCATGATCGGAGGCGGGGCTGCCCTTGGTGGCGCAGCGCTGCTTGCCGCGTGCGGTGATGACGACGGCGGCGCCACAGCCACGACCACCACCGCCGCGCCGACCACCACGGCCGACACGGGTCCGGGCAGCACCACCCTCGGCTCCAACTATTCCGGTGAGAAGAACCGGGAAGCCCTTGCCGCGGCCGTAGCCGCAACAGGCGTCGAGACGATGATCAACACCATCGACCACAACACCTACCAAGAGAACTTCAACACCTACATCCAGCAGCCGGACGATGTGGTCTCGTGGTTCGCCGGCTACCGCATGCGGGCCTTTGCCGGCAAGGGCGTCCTCGGCGACATCTCCGATGTTTGGAGCGGCCTCAACGGCATGTCCGCGGGCTTCAGGAGTGCCTCCTCTGGCCTCGACGGCAAGCAGTACTTCGTGCCGTTCTACTTCTACCCGTGGGCAGTCCACTACCGCAAGAGCCTGTTCGCCGACATGGGCTACTCGATCCCCACGACCTGGGACGAGTTCAAGGCGCTTTGCGACACGATGCAGGGAGACGGCATCACGCCACTGAGTGCGGCCAACGACGGACGCTGGCCCCAGATGGGCATGTTCGACATGCTCAACCTGCGGGTCAACGGCTACGACTACCACGTCAGCCTGATGGGCGGCAAGGAGAGCTGGGAGAGCGCGGAGGTCAAGAACATCTTCTCGACCTGGTCGGAGATCCTTCCCTACTATCAGCCCGACGCCAATGGGCGCACCTGGGAGGACGGCGCAGGCGCCCTGCGCGACAAGCAGACGGGGATGTACCTGATCGGCACCTTCTTGACATCGCAGTACACCGAAGAAGAAGTCCTCGACGACATCGACTTCTTCCTGTTCCCCGAAGTCAACCCGGAGCACGGCCAGGACGCCATCGAGGCGCCCATCGACGGGTTCATGATGGCTGCGAGCCCCGAGAACGAGACCGCCGCCAAAGCACTGCTCAGTGGTATGGGATCAGTCCCCGCCATCGATGCCTACATCGCGGTCGACCCCTCGGTTGTCGCCGCCAACAGCAACGCCGACACCAGTGGTTACAACGCTCTGCAGCAGCGCTCCGCGGAAGCTGTGGGCTCGGCGAAGTACATCGCCCAGTTCCTCGACCGCGACACCGACCCAGACTTCGCAGCCAACGTGGCCGGGGTCGGCATAGCCGACTTCCTGGGCGCGCCAGGCGACATCGATACGATTCTGGCCGACATCGAAGCGAAGAAGCAGACCTACACTTTCGAGTGATCCAGGACAAACTGCTAGGGTCCCCTCCATGGAAGCGACGGCGGCGTCATCGCTGAAGCCTCGCCGAGGCGCGCGCCGCCGTCGCTCGTCCACACTCACCGGCAGAGACCGGATGTGGCTGTGGTTCATGGTGGGAATCCCGGCGTTCCTTCACATAGCCCTGGTCTGGGTGCCGGCGGCGTCGACCGTGGCCCTGTCGTTCTCCGAATGGGACAACCTGGCCCCGCTGAGCGATATCAGCGCCACCGGGTTCCGGAACTACTGGATTGTCTTCACGATCTTCGAAGCCGACCTTTTCGGGGCATTGTTCAACAACTTGATGCTGGTCGTGTGGCTGACCGTCTGCTCGGCGATCGGCATGCTGTTCGCCTACCTGCTCGACAAGAACATCCGCGGCACAGCGATCTATCAGAGCATCTACTACTTCCCGGTCGTGCTGTCGCTCGCGGTCGTCGGCTTCATATGGAAGTCGACGATGTTCTCACGAGACCGGGGGCTGCTCAACGAAATCTGGCCCGGAGGCCCGGTCGACTTCGTCGGCGACGGCACCAAGCTGTTCTCCTTCGACATCCCCTTCCTGGATCCGGCGCTGGGACTCTCCAAGAACTTCGCAGCGCTGCTCGTGGCGATGGCCTGGCGACACATCGGCTACATCATGGTCATGTACCTGGCCGGTTTGAAAGCGGTGGACCCGGCATTGCGCGAAGCGGCCCAGATCGACGGCTGCAACGAATGGCAGTCCTTCCGTCGGGTGGTGTTCCCCTCGCTGCGGCCGATCAATGTGATCGTGGTGGTGATCACCGTGATCGAAGCCCTCCGCGCCTACGACATCATCGCTGCTCTCAACGAACCGCGCGGAACCGACGTCATGGGCACGCTCGTGACCAAGAGCCTGCTGGGCGAAGGCGGCGGTCGTGTCGGATTCGGATCCGCCTATGGCGTTGTGCTGCTGCTGCTGTGCCTGGGGTTCATCATCTGGTACGTCACGAACCACTATCGAGAGTCGGAGATATGAGTGCCGTGACCTTCGACAGCCGCCTGGGCTCGGAAGCGGCAGATCCCGACGGCGAGTTGCTGGACGAGGTCCGCGCTCGTCGTGCTCGACGGCGGGGCTCCAGAGTCAAGCCGATGCGCGTGCTGCTGCACAGTTTCCTGGTGGTGATGGCAATCGGCTGGCTAATCCCGATCGGCACGGCGATCTACAACTCGTTTCGCGACTACCAGACCGACACGCAGCCCAACGGCCCGTTCGCGGCGCCCGAGATGCTCACGCTCGACAACTACCGCGCCGCTTGGAACGTCGGGGAGATGTCCAAGACGTTCGGCAACACCGCCTTCATCGTCATCCCCGCGTTGTTCCTGACCCTGCTATTGGCAGCGATCGTTGCCTATGTGTGCACCCGCTACAGCTGGAAGTTCAACATCGTCTTCCTGGTGCTGTTCACGGCCGGAAACTTGATGCCTCAACAAGTGCTGTTTCAACCGCTGTTCCAGTTCTTCAAGCACATGCCCTGGCCTGACTTGATCTCCGACACCAACACCGGCAATCTCCTGGGCACCAAGATCGCGGTGATCCTGATCCATGTGGCGTTCCAAATAGGCTTCTGTACCTTCGTGCTCTCCAATTTCATGAAAACCATCCCCAAGGAGATCAGCGAAGCCGCGGCGGTCGACGGCGCCGGAGTTTGGCGAGGCTTCTTTCAGGTGATTCTGCCGCTGACCCGGCCCGCCCTCGCCGCGCTCGGCACCTTGGAGTTCACCTGGCTGTACAACGACTTCTTCTGGGGCTCGGTGTTGCTCAACCAGGGCGACGAACGTCCGATCACATCGTCGATCGCGGTGCTCAACGGCCAGTACGGAAGCGACTTCAACCTAGTGGCCGCAGCGTCGACTCTGATCGCGCTGCCAACGCTGATCGTCTACCTGGTGCTGCAGAAGCAGTTCATCTCCGGTCTGACGCTTGGAGCCAGCAAAGGCTGAAGCAAAGGCTGAGCTGCCCCTCGCGCTGATTTGACCCTCGCGCCGAGCTGCCCCTCAGTCGAGTCGAGCTACAGCCAGTTGCCTGTCGGCTGCGCGGAACCCCGGGTTCAGTTGTCGGCGAGGCGAGCTCCGGTCTCGGCGTCGAAAAGGTGGATCGAATCGGGTTGTGGCACGAGGCTCACCCGGTCGCCTCGTTGAGATGAGCTCAAACCCTCCGTGCGGACCACGACCTCGCGTTGGTCGGCGCCTTCAGCAGTGCAGTAGAGGTAGGACTCCGAACCGAGCTCTTCGACGAGGTTGACGGTTGCGTTGAGTCCTCCGTCGCTGGCAGTGCTCCAGTTCTCGGGCCGCACGCCGATTGTGAGCGCGTCGGATGTGGCTCCGCTGGACTGTTCAGGCGTGAGCGGGACCTCCAACGAACCCGTACGCGCCACATTGTCGCTGATCGTGCCGTCAAGGAGATTCATCGCGGGCGAGCCGATGAAGCCGGCGACGAACAGGTTCGCCGGACGGGTGAACAGCTCCCGTGGAGTAGCGCATTGCATCAGAATGCCGTCTTTGAGCACCGCCACGCGATCGGCCATGGTCATCGCCTCGACCTGATCGTGGGTGACATAAACAGTCGTCACAGCCAGACGCCTCTGCAACGCCGCGATCTGCGTTCGCGTCTGAACCCGCAGCTTGGCGTCGAGATTGGAGAGAGGCTCGTCCATCAAGAACGCTTGAGGCTGGCGCACAATCGCCCGGCCCATCGCAACCCGTTGCCTCTGGCCACCCGAGAGTTTCGCAGGCTTGCGATTCAGGTAATCGGTCAAGTCGAGCATCTCGGCTGCCTCGGCGACTCGTTTGGCGCGTTCGCCCTTGTCGACTTTGGCGATCTTGAGGTGGAACCCGATGTTCTCGGCGGTGGTCATGTGCGGATACAACGCATAGTTCTGGAAGACCATGGCGATATCACGGTCCTTGGGCGGCACCGTCGTGACGTCCCGGTCGCCGATATAGATCTCGCCGTAGTCGACCGGCTCGAGCCCGGCGAGCATCCTCAGAGTCGTGGATTTTCCACAGCCCGACGGGCCTACGAGAACAAGGAACTCACCGTCCTCGATTTCCAGGTCCAGGCGGTCGACAGCGGGCGGGTCTCCGTCGTTGTACACCCTTGTGGCTTGATCGAAAGTTACGGTGGCCATCAGCGCCTCTGTTCTCTGGCTTCAGTGTTCATTGTCTTGAGCGTTCTTGTCGTGGCGCAACACTACATGGCGAGACCGAACAGGGTCTAAGGCGAGGGAGTGAGTTTCGATCAGCCGGCGTTCTGTCATTGTGGGGCTGAGAGTAGCTAGGGTGCGGTAACGCATCGGCGCGCTTCCCCCAGAGCAGGCACTCACAAAGGACAGCGCGGTGGGCAAAGGCGAGGCGATTCAGCAATGGGCTGATTCGGTCGCGGACCGGCTCGGGGTGGGCATCTGGGGATTCGTCGCAGGCTTGGCTGCGATAATCGCCGCGGCCGTGGGCGGCTGGTGGGCCTTGGCGTCGCCGGATGTGACCCCCGCCGAGGAGATACTGCCGAGAGTCGTGAACGCACCCGCTTCAGTGGTCGTCGAAGCGTCTCAGGCGACGGAGTCGGGTGGGCGGATTGTGGTTCACGTCGACGGCGCGGTCGTGCTGCCCGGGGTGCACGAACTCGCCGCGGGGTCCCGCGTTCACGATGCCATCGACGCCGCCGACGGCTTGACCGCGGACGCGGACCGCTCTCGGCTCAACCTTGCAGCGCAATTGGCCGACGGTCAGCGGGTCTGGGTCCCAGCAGTGGGGGAGCCGGAACCGGCGGTGGTCGACATGGCCGCGCCTGGCGCCGTCGGCGTCCCCGGTGCTCCGGTCGACCTGAACACCGCGGATCTCGCGACACTGGAGACGCTTCCAGGAATCGGGCCGAGCATTGCCGCTGCAATCATCGGCCACCGTCAGGAGCACGGCGCGTTCAGCCGAGTAGAAGGGCTGCTCGAAGTTCCAGGGATCGGTCGGGCGAAACTGGAGCAGCTCCTGTTGCTGGTAACCGTGTGAGCGCGCACCTGGTGGCTGTGGCCGCGGCGTTGGGAGCCTGGTGGATGTTCGCGGTCTCGCTGCCCGTTCTGACCGTGATGGCCTTGGTGACGTGTTGGAGGCGACACATCGCGTTGGTCCTCCTGTTGGCGTTCGTCGCTGTCGGAACCCGTGGAGCTGCGGCTCTCGACGCATTGGACCCCCCGGCAGCAGACTCTTTCTCGGGCTGGGTCACCCTGCTCGACGACCCCCGGCCGGTCGGCACGGTGGGAGTTGTGGCCACGGTGCGGTATGAACGCAAGCGGCTGACCGCTGTGGCTCATGGCGCACCTGCAGCGCGGCTCGACGACGCCTTGGCCGGAGAACGGCTCTTGTTGAGCGGTCGTGTCGCTCCCGTGAGCCCCCAAGACTCATATGCCCACTGGCGCCACGTTGTCGGCAGGGTGGCCGTCGAGTCGGTCGAGGGTCGCGAACAGGGATCACCGGTGTCCCGGTTCGCCAACACGGTGCGCAGAACGCTCGTCGGCGGGGCCGGTTCTCTGAGTCGCAGCGACCGCGCCATATTTCTGGGCATGGTGATCGGCGACGACCGCGGCCAGACAGCGGTCGTCGCCGATGACTTCCGAGCGGCCGGTCTGGGTCATCTGCTGGTGGTCTCAGGACAGAACGTGGCTTTCGTGCTTGCGGTGGTGGCCCCTCTCGCCGGCCGCTTCAGACCGGCGTTCCGAGCGCTGTGGCTTTTTGCCGCGTTGTTGCTGTTCGCGGTGATCACCAGATTCGAGCCCTCCGTGCTGAGGGCCGTCGCCATGGCCGGCGCGGGGATCGGGGCTTCGGTCATGGGCACGCCGATAGACGGAAGACGGGCGCTTTCCTGGGCCGTGGCAGCGCTGTTGCTGATTGATCCTTTCCTGGTGCATCTGGTGGCGTTTCAGCTGTCGGTAGCGGCCACGGCCGGCATCGTCTGGTGGTCGGCCCGGCTCGCGGACCGCTTCGCTGGACCGGCCTGGCTGCGAGTGCCGATGGCGACGACCGCGGCCGCGCAGTTGGCGGTGTCGCCCGTGTTGCTGGGCTTGTTCGGCCCGCTGCCGCTGGCTTCGCTTCCGGCGAACCTGTTGGCAGGGCCGGTTTCAGGCGCTGTGATGGTCTGGGGCTGCACCGGCGGACTGCTCGCCGGCGTGGTCGGTGGCATCGTCGCGGACATGATCCATCTGCCCAGCAAGGTGATGCTCTGGTGGATCGGCGGCGTTGCCTCCCGTGCCGCTGTGGGCCCGCAGGCAACCCTCGGCGCGGTGTCGATTGTGCTGCTGGGAGCGGCCGCGTTGCTGGCAATTCCCAAGGTCCGGCTGATGACGCTCGCCGCCGGTGCCACGGCGTCTCTGGTGGCGTTGGCGGCCTTGCTCTCGGCCCCGACCCTTGCGGTCGGCGACCATCGTCTGGCGGGGGAGTCGCGGGCGATTGTCTCGGGCCAAGGGAACTTGGTGCTGGTGCTTGACAATCCGCCGACGCGAGCCCTAGTCGAATCGTTGCGGGTTGCCGGAGGGGGAAGACCCGATCTGGCCATTGCTCTCGACGGAGACCGCGCCGACGCTGAAGCGGTGCTGGCGCTGGCCGAGCGGTTCGGGGACTTTCCGGTGGCCGCCCCGCCGATGCATCGTGTGCCGGGTGGCCGCACGGTACAGACTGGGCAAACCGTGGAGCTGGACGATCTGACTGTGCGCTTCGAGCGGGTCGAGCCGCGACTGGAGATAACCGTGCGGCGTTGAGTCGGCTCGTAGTCGAACCGAGTGCTCCTTGTCGCAGTCTGCGTGTAAGGTCCGCTCGATGTTCCTCGAATTGGGCGACACACGCTTTGACGTGACTGATCGCGCGCTCGTGATGGGCATTCTGAATCGAACGCCCGACTCCTTTTTCGACAGCGGAAAATACTGGGATTTCGATGATTTTCTGCGCCAGGCGGAACTTCTGGTCGACCAGGGAGCCGACTTTTTGGACGTTGGAGGAGTCAAGGCAGGTCCCGGACCGGAAGTGACTCCGCAAGCCGAGATCGAGCGGGTGGTTCCGGCCATCGAAGCTCTGCGAACACGTTTCGACCTGCCCGTCTCGGTCGACACTTTCAGAGCCTCGGTGCTCGAGGAATCGCTCAGAGCCGGGGCCGTGGTCGGCAACGACATCAGCGGGTTCGCGGACCCCGACTACCTCAGAGTCGCCTCCGAGCACGGCGCTTCGGTGGTCGCTGCACATGTGCGCATCGGCCCCCGCATTCCCGACCCGCAGCCTCGCTACAAGAACCTTCGCGCCGAGGTGGCCGAGTTCTTGCGGGTGCGTGCGGAGGCCGCTCTGGCAGCGGGGATTCCACCCAACAGAATCATGATCGACGCCGGACTCGATTTGGGGAAGACGCCCGCCATGTCAACCGAGTTGATGCGCCACAGCGACGATCTCGCCGGCTTGGGGTTCGCAGTTTTCTTGTCGGCCTCCAATAAGGGCTTTCTCGGCGAGCTGACCGGCACTCTGGTGGACGACCGGACCGACGCCACGCTGGGTGCGCATGCCCTGGGAATCGCTCTCGGTTGCCGGGTGCTCCGAGCCCACGATGTCGCCGGCAGCCGTCGTGTCGCAGACATGATGGCCCTGTTGTTGCGAAATCGCCGCGCCGGTCGGGTCGGCGCTGCGAACAAGAGTGGGAACTAGAGGAAGAGCGCGCTCAGATGGCACTTCGGTTGATACTCGGAGACGATCCAGTTCTCGTGGGAGAAGCGGTGAGCAGAGCCGTCGACGAGTTGATAGGCGACGGTGACCGGTCGCTGATGCTCGAGACGCTCACCGAAGCCGAATACCGCACCGAGGAGGGCGCCTTCGAACCGGCGCGCCTTGTCGACGCAGCTCGAACCCCCCCGTTCTTGACCGACAGACGCGTGGTTGTCGCCCGCCACGCGAGCCGCTGGGCGCGTCCCGAACAACTCGACGCGATCACCGAGTTGCTCGGTGAGCCGCTCGATTCAACCGACCTCGTGATCGTGTGGGAGCGCGGCGTCGATCCCAGAGTCGATCGGATGCCGTCGCTGCCCAAGGCATTGAAGGTGGCCGTCGAGGTGGCGGGAGGCACCGTCGAACAAACCTCGGCGCCGAGAGGCAAGGGAGCGGCATTATGGCTGAGAGAGCACCTGGGTGCATCGACGCTCGAGTTTGATCGGGGTGCAGTCGCGGCGGTCGAGGCCCTCATCGGTGAGGACCGGGGCCGTGTCGTCGGGCTGATACGGACACTTGAAGGCGCGTTGGGTCCGGGCGCAACCGTCACCAGCGACGATGTGTCCATATACGGCGGAGACAGTCTCGGTTCAGCAGTCCCGTGGGCTCTGGACGATGCGATCGACAAAGGCGATATAGCAGCAGCATTGAAGGTGTTGACTCGGCTGGTCGATTTCGACGGAACTCTGAGCGACCGAAACGGCGCAGCGTTCAGGTTGCTGGGGATGCTCCACAAGCGCTATGCGAACATGCTCCGCCTCGACGGCGCGAAGGTATTCGACGAAGCCGAAGCAGCGAAGCTGTTGGGAATGAGAGGTTCGACGTTCCCGGCCAGAAAAGCAATGCAGCAGAGCCGCAGGCTCGGGACGTCCAAGCTGGCACAGGCTGTCGAGTTGCTGGCGACCGCCGACCTGCAACTCCGGGGAACCGTCGACTGGCCGCCCGAGTTGGTGATGGAGGTGCTAGTGGCCCGGCTGAGCAACCTCAGCCATCGCGCTGGCCGTTGAGCTTGCGAACCAGGCGGCTCTTGTTGCGAGCCGCAGTGTTCTTGTGGATCACACCCTTCTGGGCGGCTTTGTCGATTCGTTGGACAGCCAGCCGGACTGCGTCCTCTGAATCGGGGGCGTCATCGCTGATGGCTTCGAGCGCAGTGCGAGTACGCGTGTTGATCTCAGAACGGACGCTGCGGTTGCGCTGATTGCGCTTCAGGTTCTGTCGGTTGCGCTTGATTTGCGACTTGATGTTTGCCACGGTTGCCTGCCGGTGATCTCGATTGGACGACGGGCCAGCGTATCGAGTGCAGGCACTGGATCGCACCCGCTCGCGGATATCGTCGTCAGCAGATGGACCTTGAGCGCATTCGCAACACGTCGATCATCGCCCACATTGATCATGGCAAGTCCACCCTCGCCGATCGGTT
Source organism: Acidimicrobiaceae bacterium (assembly GCA_026706815.1). Taxonomy (GTDB): domain Bacteria; phylum Actinomycetota; class Acidimicrobiia; order Acidimicrobiales; family Aldehydirespiratoraceae; genus VXYK01. The sequence continues at coordinate 201,583 of JAPOYA010000041.1, forward strand.
GTTGGAACTCACCGGCGCGGTCGACGTCAGAGACATGCGAGCCCAGTACCTCGATTCCATGGAGCTCGAACGGGAGCGGGGCATAACCATCAAGCTTCAATCAGTGCGCCTCGAATGGAAAGACCACGTCATCAACCTCATCGATACGCCCGGCCATGTCGATTTCGGTTACGAGGTGAGTCGATCGCTGGCTGCCTGCGAAAGCGTGATCCTGGTGGTCGACGCGGCGCAGGGAATAGAAGCCCAGACGCTGGCGAACTGCTATCTGGCGATGGAGAACGACATGGAGATTGTCGCCTGTCTCAACAAGATCGACCTCCCCGCAGCCGAACCCGTCAAATACGCCGCGGAGATAGAGCAGGTTCTCGGCATTCCGGCCGAAAGTGTCCTGCACATCTCTGCCAAGACCGGCGAGGGGGTCGCGGAACTACTCGACGCGGTCGTGGCGACGACTCCCTGCCCGCAAGGCAACCCCGCCGACCCGCTGCAAGCGCTCATCTTCGACTCGCACTTCGACCAGTACCGCGGTGTGGTCTCTTCGGTGCGGGTGGTCAACGGAGTCATGTCGTCCAAGTCCAAGCTGCGGTTCATGCATGCTCGGACAACGCATGATCCCGACGAGATCGGTGTGCGCACGCCGGCGAACCAGCCTGTCGGCGAACTTGGCCCGGGCGAGACCGGCTATCTCATCGCCGGAATCAAAGACGTGGGAGAAGCGCGGTCAGGAGAGACGGTCACCACCGACAGCAACCCGGCCGCTGAACCACTCGACGGCTATGCGGAGCCCAAACCGATGGTGTTCTCAGGGTTGTATCCGATTGAAGGAGACGAGTTCACCGATCTTCGAGAAGCCCTGGAGAAACTGCGGCTCAACGACTCGAGCTTCACCTACGAGCCTGAGACGTCCGGCGCTCTCGGATTCGGGTTCCGCTGCGGATTTCTTGGTCTGCTGCACATGGAGATAGTCCGCGAGCGCCTTGAGCGTGAATTCGGGCTGTCGCTGATCTCCACGGCGCCGTCGGTGGAGTACCGGGTCACCCGCAACGACCAGCGCACGACCGTGGTGTCAAACCCGTCTGACCTGCCACCGGCAGGCGAGATCACCTCCATCGCCGAGCCCTACTTGAAAGTCAGCGTGCTCGCACCGTCGCAATACACAGGAACTGTTATGGACCTGTGCCAAAGTCGGCGCGGCAAGATGCTGAAGATGGAGTACCTGTCGCCTGAGCGTGTCGAGATCAGTTATCGGCTGCCCCTCGCCGAGGTCGTCATCGACTTCTTCGATCAACTCAAGAGTCGCACACAGGGTTATGCCAGTCTCGATTATGAACCCGACGGCTACGAGGTAGACAGCCTCGTCCGCGTCGACGTTTTGCTTCACGGCGAAGCGGTCGATGCTTTCAGCACCATCGTCCACCGCGAGGACGCATACGGATACGGCAAGAAGATGGCCGAGAAGCTCAAAGAGCTCATTCCTCGTCAGCAGTTCGAGGTGCCGATCCAGGCCGCGATCGGCGGAAAGATCATTGCCCGCTGCACGGTGCGCGCCTATCGCAAGGATGTGACCGCCAAACTCTACGGCGGTGACGTCACCCGCAAGAACAAACTGCTTCAGAAACAGAGACGCGGGAAGAAGCGCATGAAGTCGATCGGCAGAGTCGACATCCCCCAAGAAGCGTTCATCTCCGCGTTGCAACTCCACGACTGAGCGGTCTGATGTCCAGACCTCCGCAACCGGTACAATCGCACTGATGATCGACGATCGGCGCATGTTGTTCGACAACCGCAAGGCAGCGATCCTCTCAGCCGTTGTCCAGCAGTACATCGAAACGGCCCAGCCGGTGGGCTCGAGCCGCGTGTCCGACGCTCCCGGAGTAGCCGTGTCGCCGGCGACTGTGCGACACGACATGGCAGTGCTCGAGGAGCAGGGCTATCTCATCCAACCCCACACCAGCGCCGGACGGATTCCGACCGACAAGGGCTACAGGTTCTTCGTCGACGCTCTGCGCAAACGCGAGCCCTCGTTGGTGGCAGCCGATCGCGGAATGGTCCGACAGTTCTTCACCGACGCGCACGGTGAACTCGAATCTGTGCTTGCCCGCACCTCGGATCTGCTTATTTCACTCACTGACTGCGCGGCCGTGGTGGTCGGTCCCAACGTCGACATCGCCCGCGTGCGATCGACGCAACTGGTCGACCTTGCCTCGCATGTGGTGATGGTCGTCGCGGTGATGTCCAACGGCGCGATAGAGAAGCGGACCGTTGAGGTAGTCACCGAACTCACCCCGGAGATAGTTCAAGACGCCGGTCGCAGGCTGGCAGAAACAGTCGTCGGCAAGTCTTTGGCGGAGATCCAGACCCAGGAGCTGGACGACGACCCGCTCCTCAACGCCGCGGTCGAGGCACTGCGCGCCGCGAGCCACACCGCGGAGATCGTTGTTGGAGGGGCATCGCGGGTGGCCGCAGCGTTCGACGCGGTGGACCAGATACGCGACGTCCTGGCCATTCTTGAACAGCAGATCGTGGTTGTCTCACTGATCCGCGATGTGCTCGACCGCGGCATGCGAGTCGCAATCGGTCAGGAGACAGGCGTCGAGCCTCTGGCAGACTGCTCCCTCGTCGTCGCCCCGTACTCTGTTGAGGGGGAGACGACCGGGATGATCGGCGTGTTGGGCCCAACGCGCATGGACTACGAGCAGGCCCTCTCAGCAGTAGCCGTGGTGAGCTATCGACTTGGTCGCGTATTGAGCGAGGACTGAGAATGGCTGACCACTATCGGACTTTGGGAGTTGAGCGGGATGCGACGGACGAGGAGATCAAGCGCGCCTACAAGAAGCTTGCTCGCCAGTGCCATCCCGACATGAACCCGGGGGATTCATCGTCCGAGGCGCGGTTCAAGGAGGTGGCAGCTGCCTACGAGGTGCTCGCTGATCGCGACCGACGAGCCCGCTATGACCGCTTCGGCACAGACACGCCGGGAACCGGAGATCCCTTCGGCGGGGGTTTGGGCGACATCTTCGAGGCGTTCTTCGGCGGAACCGGCTTCGGCGGCCAAACACAGGGGCGGACGGGCCGTCCTCGGGGCGAGGACATCGAGGCGCACATCGACCTTGATCTGGAGGACGTCGTTTTCGGCGGAGAGCGCGACATCAAGGTGCGCACTGCGGTGCGCTGCGAGCCTTGCGACGGCTCCGGCGCAGCGCCCGATACTCGACCTGTCGTCTGCGATGAATGCGGTGGAACCGGACAGGTTCGCCGCGTCCGCCAGTCCGTGCTCGGCCAGATGGTGACGGCCTCAGCCTGTCGGACCTGCGGTGGAGCTGGGGAGAGGATCGAGACGCCGTGCGACGAGTGCGGCGGTCTCGGGCGAACGATAGAGCAACGAACCTACAAGGTCGAGGTTCCGGTCGGTGTGGACGATGGGACGACTCTGCGTCTCGGCGGTCGCGGCGCTGCGGGGATGCGCGGCGGCGCCCGAGGCGACCTTTATGTGCATGTCCGGGTGCGCCCGCATCCGATATTCCACCGAGACGGGGACGATCTGATTCATGCGCTGTATGTGCCGTTCACTCAGGTGGCGTTGGGAGCCGAGCTCTCCTATGAGACTCTCGATGGGGCCGAGACTCTGGTGATTCCTCGTGGCACGGAGAGCGGCACGGTGTTTAGGTTCCGCGATCGCGGCGTGCCTCATGTTCAGGGTAGAGGGCGCGGTGATTTGCGGGTTGAAATCGTCGTTGACGTACCCGATGAACTGGACGAAGAGCAGGAGAACTTGCTGCGCGAGCTGGCCGAGGCACGCGGCGAAGAGGTCGCAGAACCTGGCCAGGGCTTGTTCTCGCGAATCAAGTCGGCCTTCACATGATCTTCGGGCACGCTGGCAGGTGAAGACCAGTGCATCAGTCGAAGCCGACAGGCGACTACACGAGTGTTGATTGCACGACCGCTGATTACAACAGGCGCGTGGGTGAGACGCTGAGGGCCACTCGGCGGCGCAGGAAGATGTCGCTGCAGGAAGTCGAGGGGTTGTCCAACCAGGAGTTCAAGGCGTCGGTTCTGGGGGCATATGAACGCGGTGAACGCGCCATCTCAGTTCCGCGCCTGTGGAGATTGGCCGGCTTCTATGGCGTGGAGACAACACAGCTCCTTCCGATCGATGAATCCGCGCTCGCCGCAGGCCGCGGATCAGACAACGCTGATCCGGCGTTGGGCGACCTGGTCGAGAAACTGGGCCTGTCCGACTCTGAAGCCCAGACCCTCAAACGGGTCCTGTCGATGATTGCGGCTGCACTGGAGGCAGAGCCAGGATCGTCCCCGGATAAATCAAGTCAGGGTTCCCGTTGAGGACCCCGCGGTTTGTTTCGATGAGCAGCCGCCAGTAGGCCACCACCGCGTCCGGATCAGCGTCGTAGCCCTGATCGCGCAGTGTTCTCATTGCGATCTTCCAAAGGTGGTCCCCCTCGCTGACAGTCCAAAACTGCGAATCTGATGCGCTGGAGGAGTCGCTTCCACGGGCGCCGGTGGTTGATTCGACGAGTCTGGAAGCGGTCGTGTCCGAGTTGGTCAGCATTTTGTCGGGCAGCATTTTGTCGGACAGCATTTTGGCCGCTTGTGCGGGTTTGATCGACTTGTCGGCCGTCGGCGGACCAGCTTCCAGTGGGCCGAGATCTGTCAACACCGGTGTGAATCCGGCTGGTTCGACCTGTGGGCCCAGATCCTCGAGGACCACGCGAGCGTCGGCGCTTTGAGTGCCGGCGGCTGCGACGGTGGGAGCGGCGAGCGCGATTGTGATTGCGCCGGCCGCAAGGAGCTCCCTGAACGAATTCGGCGTAATGCGACGCCAGACGCCCTGCAGCAGGCCGCTTGGACGGAGCGCCGCGAGCAAACCGGCCGTGCCGATGAAAATGCCCCAGCCGGCGAATGTGATGCCAACTATCCGGAGCAGGGTTATCGACGCGGCAGCGGTGCCGTGCCTTTCCCACCAGTCGGCGAATGCGTCGGGGTCTGTGGAAGGCCAAGGCGTCGAACCGTTGAGTTCGATCAGGAGAGCCGCGCAACAAAGCGACAGCGACACCAGCGCAGCACAGCGCAGCGGGTCGGGGCGGTGAGTGTTCATAAAGACTCCGAATCTATGAGTGTTGATCCACCGGCGTGGATTACCCGAAGGTGATCGCACCCGCCGATCGGGTCGTTGCGAATATCGATGGCGCCCTCGACAACGGTCACATAATCGGCCTCGAGGCGTTCCGACGGCGCAGGCCAAGTTGCGAACACTGCGACCAGCCCGGTGCTCGGTTTCAGCAGCGCCGGCGTTGCGTCTCCGTCGCATGTCCAGTCGCCGAGAATCGCGACATCGCCCAGTTGGCCGACCCCGTAGCGGCGGCCCTGATGGGTGATGATCAAGGGATCCTCGTTGATGGCGCCGCTCCGACTCTCCGCCAGTTCGGTCGCCCCCGGCGCCAAGACGGCCGCGGGGTTTGTGGTTGCTGGCACTGGGTTGGCTGGTGCTGGGTTGGCTGGTACTGGGTTGGCAGGTACTAGGTCTGCCGGCACTGGGTTGGCAGGTGCTGGGTTGGCTGGCACTGGGCCGGCTTGAACCGCGCCGAGTCCCGGGGCGGTTTCGCCGGAACCCCCGGGCTTGAACACGAGCCAGCCGAACACGGCCAGCCCGATCAAAGCGATGGCCGCCGCCGAGGTCCGTCTAGAAGGCGCCGGTGGTGCAGTGCGACGGTGCAGACCCGTGTGCCTGTGGAGACCCGTGCGCCTGTGCGGGCCGCCGTGCAGACGGTCGAGTTCTGCGGTGAGATCTCTGGCCGTCACCGAACCTAGCTCTGCACGTCGCGCCAGGGCTTCAAGCTGGCGGCGCTCCTTCTCCTCGCAAACTGCAGCAAGATGGTCGATCAGGCCGGCGAAACCTGCCAGATCACGTGCACAAGCCGCTTCGCTGGACGCAGTGGCGTCGGCCAGCCCGCACAAGACCGGTCGCTTGTCGGGCGCTACCAGGACATGTTCAGGGCACAGTGCACCGTGGACGGTGCCGAGGTTGTGGAGATCGGCGACTGTTGATGCTGCTGAGGCCAGCGCTTCGAGCGACTCGGCGGGCGTGTTGGGCGGCTGGGTTGCCCAGGAGTCGGGACCCACGAATGCCAGATACAACTCGACAGAGGGACCCTCGACGAAATCGACGAATTGCACGACTCCGGGGTGCTCCAGGCGCCTCAGCAGTTGCGCCTCCTGGCGAATCCGATCCGAGTCTTCCGGAGTTGCGGTTTTGCAGGCCAACAGGTTCCCGTTTCTTCGGGTGACCGTTATGCCTGCCATGGATCTTGACATTACATGAAAAATCATTGATTGCAACTATAAATCTTTGAGGCCGGCGGAGAGGTCGGACCGCTAGCCTTGGTGTGGTGTCGTCTCCGCGCGTAGTTGCTATAGAGCCGGAGTCACCTGCTGAGCAGGCCGGACTCATGGTGGGCGATGAGATCTTGAAGATCGACTGCGAAGCGCCGCGTGATGTCATTCGCTGGCAGATCCTGACGGACGACGCCGTTGTGCCGCTCAGCGTGCAACGAGAATCACAGCGTGTTGATCTGGTCGTGACCAAACGCCCCGGAGAGCCGCTCGGCGCCGAAGTGCATGCGGCCGTGTTCGACAAAGTGCAGACATGCGACAACCACTGCGAGTTCTGTTTCATTCATCAACTGCCCCGAGGAATGCGCCGCTCGCTGTACCTGAAAGACGACGACTACAGGCTTTCCTTCCTGTACGGGAACTTCACTACCCTGACACGTTTCTCCGAACTCGATTTGGAGCGTGTCATCACCGAGCGCTTGTCGCCGCTCAACGTGTCGATTCACGCCACGGACCCGCAGATCCGCGCCGACATTCTGGGCAATCGTCGAGGGGCGGTGTCGTTGCGGTGGCTCCGCGCGCTTCTCGATCACGGGATCGAGGTTCACGGCCAGGTTGTGGTATGCCCTGGTGTGAACGACGGCGACGTGCTCGAAGACACTCTCGCGGGAGTGCTTGAACGTTTCTCGGAGTTGGCGACGATTTGCGTGGTGCCGCTGGGCGTTTCCCGTTTCAACAAGCAGAAGCGGATGAGGCCCCACACGATCAGCGAAGCGCAGCGGGTCGTCGATATTGTCAGCGATTGGCAAGAGGTCTTCCTCGGCGTTCTCGGCCGGCGGTTGGTGTTCGCGGCCGACGAGTACTACCTGATGGCCGACAGGCCGTTCCCCGACGCAGACAGCTACGAGGGATTCCCGATGCACGAAGACGGGATCGGGATGGCCCGCACACTCGAGTCGGAGTTTCAAAATCCGACCACTGACCCGACACGCCCCAGATCTGGGTTTTTCGCCTGGGTCGACGGGGCGCCCGCCGACGGTTACAGATCGCCCCGCTTGGATTCACCGGCCGGCTCGGTGGGCGCTCCCGAAGTCACCGGGTCCGGCGAGTCCGGCGTTTCGACGGCAAGGACGACGAGAGTGTCGCTCGGTGCGGCCAGGCACGCGCCTGTCGGTGTGCTCACCGGGACGATGTCGGCGCCCGTGATCGAGGCGTTGACGAACTCGCTGGACCGCGGGGACGTGCGGGTCATCGCGGTGCCCAACCATTACTTCGGAGGCAACATCGGGGTTACGGGACTGATGGTCGGCGAGGATCTGGCGAGGGTGCTGGCAGGCGAACCAGAAGGCCATCGCTATCTTCTGCCCGATGTGTGCCTGAGTCGGGGAGTGTTCCTCGACGGCGCCTCGCCTGCGGATCTGCCTCGCGCAGTTGAAATTGTTCCGACCGACGGCGCGGCCTTGCGACACGCCTTGACCCTCGGCGGTCGCCCGGAGGCGGTCCGGGCATGACCCTTCCAATTGTGGCTGTGGTGGGCTGTCCGAACGTCGGCAAGTCGACGCTGGTCAACCGGATTGTGGGACGTCGTGAGACCATCGTCGAGCCGCGCCCGGGAGTCACCCGGGACCGCAAGCTCCTGGAAGCGGAATGGCTAGGTCGTCATTTCCGCCTTCTCGACACGGGCGGTTGGACAGCCGACGGCGACCTGCTCGATGACAAGGTCTCAAAGCAATCCGAGTTGGCAATGGTGCAAAGCGATGTCGTGCTCTTTGTCATCGATGCCACTATCGGAGCGACGCCCGACGATCAGCAGGTGGTCAAACACTTGCGGCGTTCCAAGGCGCCGGTGCTGATAGTGGCCAACAAAGTCGACGACGCCAGCCACGAGCATGCGATCTGGGAGCTGATGGGACTGGGTCTGGGCGACCCGTTCCCGGTCAGTGCTTTGCACGGGCGGGGAACCGGCGATCTGCTCGATGAAGTGGTTCGTCTTCTGCCCGGCGACCCGAGCGACACGCCCGCAGTACCCGCTGACCACGATCCCGCGGCGCATGATCCGAACATGTTCGCGGTGGCACTGGTAGGGCGCCCCAACGTTGGCAAGTCGACGCTGTTCAATCGGTTGATCGGCGAGGAACGCGCCATCGTCCACGACCAGCCTGGCACTACCCGCGATGCCATCGACACAATCGTGGAAACCGACCGCGGTCCGATCCGTTTCATCGACACGGCCGGGATGCGCCGCAAAGCGCGGATAGCCGAGGACACCGAGTACTACTCGCTGCTTCGAGCCCTCAAAGCCGTCGACAGTTCCGATGTTGCGCTGTTGGTGATCGACTCCACCGTCGGCGTCACTCACCAGGACCAGCGTCTCGCCGAACGGGTCGACGGGGCCGGCTGCCCGATCGTGATTCTGCTCAACAAATGGGAACTGCTCGACACCGTCAAGCGAACCAAGATCGCTGTCGATGTGGAGCGCAAACTCGGATTCTTGGGTGACTCTCCGGTTCTGCGAATCAGCGCCCTTACCGGCAAAGGGGTGAATCGTCTGTGGCCGGCGATCCAGACGTCAGTTGTCGAATACCGCACCAGGATCCCAACCCGCGACGTCAACAAAGCCATCCGGTCAGCGCAAGCCGCACAGCCCGCGCCGCGCGGGGCTCGGGTGCTGTACGCCACCCAAGGAGCGACCGACCCACCGACATTCGTCCTGTTCGTCAACAGGGAACTGCCGAGAACCTATATGCGCTATATCGAGCGTCGGCTGCGCGAAGAGTTCGGATTGGGTTCGACTCCGATCAAGCTGAGGGTGCGCAAGCGCGGCGAGCAACCGTCGTAATGGGGTGTGTCGCCCGGTTATAGTTGTGCCGGGCGAAGCCGGCTCGGCTGCTAAGGCGAGTTTCTTGGAGGGAACCGGCTCAACGCAACGGGAGCCACGATGACAACTATCATTCTCGCTACTCTCGCAGTTCTCAGCACGGCGACGTCTGTCGTCTACGCTCGCTCGGCCCGTCGCCGGTTGCGCCTCGCTCATTTGATCGAGACCGACACAGCCGATGATCGGGAAGGGCATTCGCTCGCTTTCGCTGCCTATCGCAAAGAAGCTCATACGTCGGTTGTGTATGCGCTGATTGCGCCTGCCGCGGCGGCGGTGGCCGTATTCGACGGCGCCAACGTGACTGCAGCGATCTTCGGCCTGCTGATCGTGCCTGCCGGCGCCGCTCTATGGTGGTCGCGCACCCTTGCCCGCGAGGCTCGCATGGCCCGCAACCGATACGACATCGAGCGCCGTGCCTCAGAGGCGCTGGAGCAGGAGCAGCTGGCGCCCAAGGCATGGGCCGCCCGTCTCGCCCCTGAGCAGGTTCCTGACTTCCCGGGCTTTGAGATCGGCCGTGTCTACCAGGCCGGTTCGGGACTGATGGCCGGAGACTTCTTCGATGTGCACCGTGTGGGACCCACCAGGGTCGCCGCGGTGATCGGTGATGTGGCCGGTCACGGCATCGAGTCTTCGATCACCGCCTTTCAAGCGAAGTACCTGCTGAGGGTGTTTCTGCGCCAGTTCCGCGATCCGGCGCAGGCCTTCGAGGAACTCAACGAGCAGCTTGCGTCCGGCGACCGCCACGAGGAGTTCATTTCTGCCGCGGTGGTAGTGTTCGACACTGAGGCGGGGACATTGCGTTGTGCATCTGCGGGGCACCCGGCTGTGTTCTTCTTTCAGGAGGACGGCGTGAAGCCGCTGCGCTCCACAGGCCCGCTGCTGATGCTCGACTCCAATGCGACCTATTTCTCCAGGGAGATTCCAATGGAGAGCGGCGACATGATCGTCATGTACACCGACGGTCTTGCCGAGGCCCGCGCTGGAGGGTCGTTGTTCGGCGAGGACCGCATAATCAAGACCGCGGAACGGGAACTGAACGCACCGCCCGATGTGTTGTGCAAAGCTCTGCTCGACGCGGCGAAGGATCACGCGGGCGGGATCATCGACGACGACACCGCGGTCATGGCGATTCGTCGCGACTGATCCCTGCGCCGACTTCGATGCCTTGGTGTACGTCGTGTGATCGGAATTGGACTCCAACGTCTTTGACGACTGCAGGCACCTGCCCCGAGTGTGGCGAGTCCGTCGAACCGACCCCTGGTGTGGAGCATTCGCCGCAGGCTTACCGCCCACCATGGCATTTCTGGCTCGGCGTGGCTGCCGCCGTTGTCTACCTCGGCTGGCGAGCCATCGACGGCCTGCTCCTGCTGTTCTGAGGGCGTGTGAGCTCGGGCGCGGGCAAATCGGTAGTGCTGGATCCGAGGAATAGCAGGCTAACAGACTGAGAAATAGTAGTGACTTATAGTGAGAAATAGTAGTGTAAAGACGTGGAAATCGAATATCAGACTCGCGTCGTAGACGATCAGCTCGACAGGGTTCTCAAGGGACTGCCTGCCGTGTGTCTTGAGGGGCCCCGGGCGGTAGGCAAGACATCGACCGCTCTGCAGCGGGCCCGCACCGTCTACGATCTGGACGATCCACAGACCCTGGCACTCGTTGATGCCGATCCCAGACGGCTTGTGCGTGGCGACGCCCCGATCTTCATCGATGAATGGCAGCGGTATCCGGCTTCGTGGGACCTCGTACGCCGGGCGGTCGATCAAGGTGCCGGACCGGGCACCTTTCTTCTCGCTGGGTCTGCCTCCCCGACGAATGCGCCCACCCACTCGGGTGCCGGTCGTATCGTCACGCTGCGGATGAGGCCCATGAGCCAATTCGAGCGTCGCTCGGAGACGCCTTCTGTGAGCCTCTCGCAGTTGCTCGCGGGAGAACGCCCTGACATCGCTGGGGAGACCGATGTCACGCTTGATCACTATGCTCGAGAAGTTTGTGACTCTGGGTTCCCGGGTGTGCGTCGGGCAGGTCCTGACGTTCGACCCGACCTGCTCGACGGATACCTCGACCGGGCGACCGACCACGACCTGCTACTGATGGGTCACCGTGTGCGGCGCCCCGGGAACGTTCGACGCTGGTTGGCTGCTTACGCGGCGGCCTCCTCGACCACGGCCAGCTACGAGACGATCAGGGACGCTTCCACCGGTGGAGAGTCCGCCAAACCGGCCAAGACCACCACCACCGTCTACCGTGACTTGCTTGAGGCGATGTGGCTTGTCGATCCGCTGCAGGCGTGGTGGCCGCTGGGCAACCCCTTGAGTCGACTCAAACGTGGTCCTAAGCATCACCTCGCCGACCCCGCCCTGGCCGCACGGTTGCTTGGTGCGACGGCCTCAGGATTTGTGAGTGGCAGCCCATCGGCGGTTCGCGGGCTTGGCGCGGGGCCGCTGCTCGGAGCGCTGTTCGAGTCGCTGGTCACCTTGGATGTGCGGGTCTACGCCCAGGCTGCAGGAGCGGCCGTGGGGCATCTGCGAACCTGGAACGATGATCGTGAGATCGATCTGATTGTCGAGAAGGACCGGCGGATACTTGCCGTCGAAGTCAAGATGACAGCCACCCCGGGCAGCGAGGACACCGCCCATCTACGTTGGCTCAGTGAGCGCCTCGGGTCCGACCTGGCTGACGCGATAATTGTCACCACCGGCCGCCATGCTTATCGCGACCCTTACGGAATCGCAGTGGTACCAGCGGTGTTGCTCGGCCCCTGAGCTTCGGTACGCCACTGAGCGGGTTACTTTCTGACGGGGGCGTGTGAGCGCGGGTGCAGGCCAGTATTGTCGCCGACTCACAGGCCGTGGCGCAGCTTGGTTAGCGAGTCGGTCTGGGGGACAGAACGTCGGAGGTTCAAATCTTCTCCGCCCGACCAATTGGAGCAGGTGAGAGCACGTTTCTAAGCCACGCCTAACAATTGATCACTCCAAGCCTGAGCTTGAGCTTTATCCCAGAATTCGTCGGGTTCCTCGGGATGTCGCAGATAGGCCGCTCGGTCGGCTTCGGCCAGAGCGTGTCTCACTTCGGCTGCGACACCCTCTCGAGCGGCGGCAGAAATATTGAGCTGTAGCTTCCGGCCCTGTTCAGCGAGCTCTTTGTCGAGAGTAAAAGGTGGTGCGTGTAGTCGCCATCATCTGGATCTATCAATTCTGATAGCAGCAAGGCATCCCAGTACCTCACAGGCGATCAACTCGGTCCTCCTCTAGAACCTCAGACGGTGTGGCGGAGGGAAACGTTCGTCTGTCGGACGGTAGTGGGACGGTGACTCTCAACCTTGTCCAAACGCCTATGACTCAGTAAGTGAGCGCTGACGGATCCAAGTCAACGTCAACTGAAGTGGGAGCATTCACGACCTGAACAGATAAATATCCTAGTATAATAAACGTATGCCAAGAGAGAAGATCGTTGAGTCGGAGCGCAAGCGCGGGGTCGACCTTGGCGAGGCGCTCCAAAGAGAGCGCAAAGCTAGGGAGCATTCACAGAGTCAGCTAGCGAGGGAGGCGAACGTCTCGGTTGACAGCCTCCGGCGCATTGAGCAGGGACACGTAGCGAACCCAGGTGTGTTCACGGTGTCTGCGTTATCTGATGCGCTCGATCGACCTTTGAGTTATTTCGTGAAACCACAAAAGCGGAGGCCGACGTGACACTTGGCGTCGTTCTCGGTCCAGTCGTCGATCCGCACTGTGGTCGAGACAGTGACGACCTCCTGAGTTTTTCCGTTGGCCGTGAGGACTGGAGCGTTCAGTGGGGACGGTTCGACGCCTTTGGGACAGCCGCATACTGGGTTGACCAGACCATCAGAGATGACTACGCCGACAAGGTTGAGTTGCTGGCGCGTAGCGCGGACTTGCAGTCAGAGACCATATTCTGTCTATTAGGCGGCTATGGCGTCACCGCAGAGTCGGCTAAAGCCGCCCACAGCGTGGTTATGGGCGTGTTACAGACCCAACTGGAAGCAGAACCAGGGGAAATCGAGAGCGCCCTAAGAAGACCACTGCCGGGCGGTCTCGGCAGGTATCGGTTCCCTCGTCAGCGAGCGACCCGCGTGGTGGAGGCCGTACGACGGTTACGCATAAAGCCACCTCCAGAGGATCCATTGCTGCTCCGCGAGTATCTTCTCGGAATAAATGGCATCGGCCCAAAGACTGCGGCATGGATCGTCAGGAACGTCACAGGAACACCAGAGGTGGCGATCATCGATATCTGGCTGATCAGAGCGCTGACCTTGAATGGGATATTCAGACGCGATTGGCGGGTGGATCGGCACTACCAGCGTTATGAGGCTGCCTTCTTTCAGTATGCAGCCCACGGTCGGGTGCTCCCGGGAGCGCTCGACTTGTGTATCTGGGAGCAGGCTAGAAGGGTCGGCCATTCACACTTCGCCACAACCTAACCTGGTGCATCCAAGAGAACTTGTTCAATCAGTTGTAGCATTTCCTATCTTCCCCTAGAGAAAGCTGAGAACGACATGGGAGGTGGTGGAGGAGGCGATTATCGGGTCCCGACGGGCCCAGGCAAGCCTGAGCTGTCCGCCGAGGACATCTGTATGTCGATGTCCTTCACAACCGAGCTTCAGCCTGTACCAGGCGGGTCCATCCACCAGAAGGGGGACGTTTTGCCAGTCTTGCCTACGGCAGCGGGCGCTGGCACGGCGTTTGTTGTCGTCGACGATAGTGGTGAGGTCGTCGGCACCATTATTGAGAGAACAGCCGATTTGCAGCGATGCACGGATCTTGGGTTTTCATTTGAGGCAGAGGTTCAAGAGGTGTTTCTAGACACGCACACGGTCCTAGTGAGGGCCGCCCTTTAACGTCGGGTCCGAGAAAAGACGACAGGTTTGATCAGTAGAGCAGTATCGACGATCGGCACAACAGCGTGACCGCTGTCGTTGTCGGAGGCGCTTATCGCGAGACTTGCAGGGAACCTGGTGTGGATTGGGTCTTCGGATCGGGCGTTCGCGCTGCCGCTGTAATGCGCGAGGCGGCACACATCCTTGTGACTGTTGCTGACGCTGCCACGCATGCACAGATACCTGCGGTGCTCGGCGAGCAGCACCTAGAGGTGACCCCTCGGGTGCAACCGATTGAGTTCGCTTACGACACCCCCTTGAGCGTCCCTCAACTCCGAATGCACAATTCGGATTGCAATGTTGAAGTACCTCCAGTGGACGCGGGCGATGCTGTCGTGTTCGGGATGGTCGAAGCGCGCCCTGTGGTTACTGCCCGACGGTTAGTCGTTGACCCTCAGCACTCGCTCAGTTTGGATCAAGTCACTGAGACGGTCAGCGCTGACGAACTCATCGTTGTTGCTAATCGGCGTGAGATCGCCACGTTAGCGGGCGATAGGGAACTTCAGGTAGCGGTCGATATTGTCGCTCGCCGGACCGGAGCAGCGGGCGTCGTGGTGAAGGCCGGAGCTCTCGGAGCGCTCGTCTATCGTCCGGGCGAGCGAGTGGAGGGCGTGCCGGCGCTCGTCACGCCCAAGGTGTTTCCGATCGGTTCTGGGGATGTGTTCACTGCTGCCCTCGCAATGCACTACTTCGAGAACGGTGACCTCACCGCAGCAGCCCATTTCGCTTCCCGCACTACCGCCGGGTACGTAACAGTCCGCCACCTCGGGCCTGTCAACCTCGAAGGCGTGGCGAGGGAAACCTTTCCTCCGACGATTCATTCCGTCGAGGATCCTCCTTGGATCTACGTCGCGGCATCATTTGCAAATCCAGAGCAGCGATGGTCGGGCCGGGTGATTGATAGAGGCATCGTCGATATCGGGGGGCGCTCTCTATACCCGTTACGGGAGGTCGGAGAGAAGGAAGACGCCGAAGTCACGGCCAAGGCTGACTTGGAGAGTCTCGACCGGTGCGACTCAATGGTATTGCTAGCCGATGTCGCTCGGACTGGCCCATTCTTCGAGGCAGGCTGGGCAACAAGTCACGGCCTGCCTATCGTCGTGATGAACAGCGACACCAACCCCGATCGTTATACGATGCTCGAAGGAACGGGTGCCAAACTCGTATCTGATCTGGCAACCACTGCGTACCAAGCGGTCTGGGCTGCGATTGAGCACAGAGACGGCCCAGCTTCGGCGCACAAGCTCATGTTGTTGTCGGGAGGTCTCGACTCGGCGGCGGTCGCAGCGTTGGAGCGGCCGGAACGTGCCCTGTTTGTCGACTATGGCCAGCTTCCTGCCCAAGCTGAACGTAGGGCGGCTAGAGCGGTAGCGGAGTATCTTGATCTGGAACTTGACGAGCTAGTCATCGATCTAGCTGCCGTCGGTTCCGGTCAACTAACAGGTAGTGAACAACTTGACGCTGCGCCGACCTCCGAATGGTTCCCGTTTAGGAACCAGCACCTCGCGACGATCGCCGCTGCTCACGCTCTTTTGAACGGGCTCGGCGCGGTCGTGCTCGGAATAGTTGCCGGAGATGGCGACCGGCACGCTGACGGCACCCCGGGATTTAGGTCCACGCTCGACACGCTGGTGCGGCGTCAAGAGGGAGGAGTCCGTGTTCTGACTCCCCACATCAACACCAAACCTCACGTACTACTGGAGCGAAGCGGGCTGACCGACGAGGTGTTGAACCAAACGCACTCTTGTCACGCGAGCAACCTCGCTTGCGGGGAGTGCCCCGGTTGCAAGCGCCGCGCTGAAGTCTTGGAGTGTTTCTCAAGCCAGGGAGAGAACCATGGCGAGGCCGAAGGATCCTAACGAGCGTTCCAACGTGGGGTCCGTTATCGGGGTTTTGGTTGGAACGGGCGTTGATAGCGTCTAGCGGCGAATGTTGGAGTCAACCTCGTTCAGCCAGTTGCACATCTCGTCGGGCCCAGTAGCCACCCAGTCTTGTCGCAACAGCGCCGCCTAGCCGAATCGCGGCTCGGTGTAGAGAAAAGGGTTCGAGGTGTGCGTCTGGATAGCAACGACGCTCGCTACGGTGAGAATATGAATATTAGTTTCCCTGATCCCGAGTATGCGGAGCCGTTTCGAGCCTATCTTAACTACTTCGAAGACTTGGCCGGGGTGATCGGCGGGTTGTATGGACTCGACGAGAGTCTGGCATCTGGTATACACAACGCGGTAGGGGCGCACCCTCCAACTTGGCGAATCCAGCGGCGAGTTCCTGACGCTACGAGGTCAGCAAACGTCGAAAGGTCCTTTCGCAAGTCGTGGGGAACGCTTCGGCGTCTTGATCGGGAGGTGGGGGACCCCGAGTTCTTTGATGAAGAGGCCAACGCATGGATTCCTGCTCAGGCGTATTACACTGTGTACCACGCGATACTGGGCTTCGCTGCCGCGTCGGGACAGTCTGTCCCGAGAGATCACGCTGCAGCTTTGAGGTTGGCAGGGAAGGAGGTCGTGCGTGGTGCGCTCCCAGCCCCTTGGGACGCTTGGTGCGAGGGCTGTCCCCACACCGAAAGCCACCGGTTTGGCGGGCTACTTCCGAGCGGCGAAGCGGTGCATGTGCTCTCGTCACCGGACCCGTGGACGTCGGACGACCGCCTCGCAATGTTGCTTCGAACCACGAGGAAGAAGGAACTCGATCGAAGGTTTCGCCAGGAGCGCGAGCGCAAAGTAGCGCCAGGACGCACGCGACGGAACGTCAACAAGGCAAAGAAGGAGAGCATCGCCGAGAAGATGCCGCCGACGACGCTGTTCGACGTGCTTTGGAGGGTCCGGAAGAAGGCAAATTACGAAGATGCTGACACCTTCGTCCTGGGGGCAGGAGACGAGATCGATGCACTACGACTTGCTCAGGCGCTTGTGATCGTGACCGACGGGACTGTAGCTGTACTTGAAGGGCTCGCCGTTGCATATGTTGGCCCAGAATTGCTAGCGAATGCTGCCCGGGCATACGAGGCAAAAACACGTTCATGTCCCGAGTCGGCCGTCGGCCGTCGATCGTCGTCTTGGCAGCGGAGACTTGAGCGAACACCCCGTCGCTAAGCGCCCTGATCCTTGCGACACCCAATGTGTTGGACGCACCCGCCGCCTAGTCCAGCTGCGGGTTGGATCAGTACAACCCGTGTGGAAGCCGAATGTTGATTCGACTGCCTTGATGGTGTGCTCATCACGCAACCTGCGAACGGTGTTCTGCAAGGTCTTGCAGGACCACGATCGACCATCGGCGTATGGGCTGACTGCGGTTCAGTTCCACGGATTTCCCGGAGAACCAGCAGTTCTGAGCGAACTCTTGCCGTAAGGTTCGATGCTTCGCCCGAACCTGCTTTCGCGGTGTCCTACTGTGATGTCGAAACCATATGAAAGGAGCCGGATGCCTTCACAACTTCCTGACTACGGCGAATCGGTGAGCGATGCGGTGGCCGACTATTGGGAGGTTCGGCGCTCGCAGGCTGACGAGTCTGAGAGCCGGGGAGTCGTCAACACCGGCATACGAGCTGAGGTAACAGGCGGGCGCCACCTCGACGCATTGCACGAGCTCGTCGTGGCTGTGTTCGTCGATGCGGGAATCCCAGCTCGTCTGATTGATGTGAAGAGGCGTCCGATCGCCGGTTACTTCCGTCGTGACAAGAGCTGGGACATCGTGGTGATGGTGGCCGACCGGGTCGTGGGCATTGTCGAGTTGAAGTCGATGGCGGGCAACAGCCCGGGCCAGAATTACAACAACCGTACCGATGAGGCCCTGGGCCAGGCCGTTGATGTGTGGAAAGCGGTCGAGCGTGAGATCATCCGTCCGTTGCGTCCATGGCTCGGCTACTTCATGTTGCTGGAGGACAACGAGGCTTTCACCACTCCAGTCACCCCGCGAAAAGGCAGTATGGGAACCCGATTCGGCCTTCGACGACGCCAGTTACGCGGACCGGTATATGATCTTCTTCGAGCGCATGGTCCGAGAACGTCTGCTTGACGCAGCGTGTGTCGTCCTCGCCGACAAGGCCTCGGCCGCCGTTCGCTTCCCGTCAGATTCGGTCAGCTTTCAGGCTTTCGCGGCAGCAATCCATGGCCGGTGCCTTCAGTTCATGGCCACGAATCCTGACATCGACTGGTCGGCAGGGGAGTAGCCACATCACTCGGAGGGCTTCTCGTCAACGTCTAGGCCACCGCGGCGAGGAGGTTAGAACGGCTGATCCCGTACAGCTCGGCGGCTAAGGCGGTGGCCGCGGCCCGGTCCCTGTATCTGAATGCCACAGCGAGGGCAGACGCGGAGGCCGCATCAATGGAGTCATGGGCTGGCACTCGGATTTTGCGGAGGTACTGGGCTTGGAATCGGTAGGTTCCGCCGCGCATTTTTACACAGTAGGCACCGACGAAAAGGTTGGCGATATCCGACAACAACAGCCCACCCAGCACCTCCAAATCCCACTTGTCCGATACCACGTAGTAGAGGTTGTGGTGTGGATAGAAGCCTCCGGTGTCCAGCACGGGGTGAGCTGTCGACTTAAGGTCGGGGAGAAGCAGCTTCGGTCGTGTTTGGAGTTCGGGGTCGACCCGGTCGATTGTGCGATACCAGGATTCCGGCCGGTTGCGAGCCACATGTCGCTGTTTGATGCGGGCGCTGTGGGACTGCAGGTAACAGGCGAGGCCGGGGTAGTCATCCAGTTCCACCAACTGGCCGTCCTCCCAGGGGTTCACGAGGAACCTCCCGCCCCAGTCCGGCGTGCCCCGAGAGATATCATGCGCGGTGAGCATCGGCAGCAAGCGACTGGACTCCACACCGGGAGCCTCCTCAGTCACAAAGACGTCGTCGCAGCCCGTGGCCACGCCAATCCCTACACGGGTGCCTGTGCGCCAGTCCTCCAATGGCAGGAATCGCTCCTCTAGGTCCGCAATCAACTTCAGGGTGCCCGGCGACCCCAATGGCCAGTGACTGCTTCCGGTGAACCATCGCTCGAGCGTCCCGGCGTCGAATCGACCCCCAGTGGGAGCGATTTCGCGACTGCCCGCGAACCACCGTGCAACCGTGAGGCCGTCGGTCTCGTCGAAGCCGTCTGCGGTCTCAACGACACGGGCTGGGCCCTGAGACCCGTTGCGCAGCACGGTGATCGCCGGATAGGCCGACACGGTGTCCTCGAATGCGTCCGCGGAGTGCATCACCACAACTGTGTCCACCGCATACTCCGAAGCGACCAGCGCCCGCAACCGCTCGCCGTACTGGTTGTGCATCCAGCGATCGGCGCAGATGAACGCCAGTTTTCCTTCGAGGCTGAGCATAGACAGGCCCTTCTCGAAGAAACCGACATAAAGATCGGCCCGACCCCGCATGGTTGAGCACTCGGAGCGGTACGCCTCGCATACCTCACCGGGAATGTCTTCGAGCCTGACATAAGGCGGGTTGCCGACCACGAAGTCGGCTGGCCGACACTCATCGGGTTGCGTGTCCAGCAGAAAGTCTCCCTGTGCAATCCACTGTGAGCCGAGGTCCGCGGCGACGTCTGCTGGTTGGCCGAGCGCGACAAGCCGCGCGGCAACGGCGGTGCGAGCCGCCTCGACGTTTCGGTCAAGCAAGTCGAATGCCTGAATGGCCGAACCCATGTCGGCGACGGAGCGATCATGCCGATCGCAAGACTCCACCAACCGTTCGACAATCGGAACCAGGAACGCACCGGTACCACACGCAGGCTCGACGATCACCGAAGCTCCCAAGTCTGTTGAGGCTTGGTAACCGGCCAGGTCCAGGATCAAGTCGACCACCCAGCGGCGGGTGAACACCTCACCGTGCGCTCCGTCGGGATCGACGGTCCAAGTCGGCATCGTCCTGGCAACCTCCATCAACTTGGGCTGACGGTACCGAGTCATCGGAACCTGCCCGTGCCAACCAAACTACATGAATGCGATTTCACAGAGGAGCACCCTAATGAGACCGTGTGACAACAGCAGTCTTCGGGTAGCTGCAGATCGTGCCCTGGTGCCGACGGTCACCGGTGGGCGCGCCCGTTTCGTGACAACACCCGGGCTCTAACCGGCTCAGGTGCGGTGTTGGCAGGCGGTGGCTGCTTCGGGGGGGGGGGGGGGGGAGGGGGTGGGGGGGGGGGGGGGGGGGGGGTTCCGGGGTGGCGGGGGGGGGTGGGTGGAATCCTTCACCGTACCGCGTTTCCCCCTTGGCGCCCA
>JAPOYA010000041.1:221927-263866 GCA_026706815.1 Acidimicrobiaceae bacterium
GGGGGGGGGGGGGGGGGGGGGGGGGGGGGGGGGGGGGGGGGGGGGGGGGGGGGCAGGGCGTTGAGTTGTCGGTCGTGGATGCGTTCCCGGTCAGCGCGGCGGGGATGGTTGATACCTTCACCTATCACCGCTTCTCCCTTGTCGCACACGACGTATCGGCTGATCCGCTGCGCGTGAGGTGACAGTGACGACCAAGTCTCATATGACATCGACCTGATCAGTGCTTCGCTGTGAAACCAGGGGGTCATGTACTCGATTCCCGGCATCGCCCGAATCTCCCGCGACAGATTGGGTGTTCCCCTGTGCCAGCAGCGAGCGTCGCGGATGATCGCGGAACCGGCAGGGAGCGGGCAAACGGTGCTCAGCCGCATCCATTCGGGTTCATCCGCGAGCGTGGGGATCGGCGCGCGTGATCGGTGGGTTCGGGGAATGAACCGCGTTGGTCCGTTGATCGGGGTGAGATCCGTCGTCGGGAGTTGACCGCGAGGACCGGGGTCGGGAGATCGCGCATTGTCATCTCTCGGAGCGGGTCGTGGATCTCGCTCCAGACCGAGTCGGAGTGCAGGCCCTGATATTCGATAGCGCCCGGGAGGGCCAAGTCACCACCGCAGCCATAGACGATGTAGTCATTGCTGTCGAAGATCGACGACAGGATCGGAGTGATATCGACTTCTCCGACCGGTGACGCCAGCCCGAGCGGGTTGTCGTTCGATTCCGGCGACTCGCCGACGACCCGATTATGGAACCCGTTGGGTGGGACTGCCTCGTTCCATCCTGCTGACTTCAGACTCGCTGGAGCGGTGGCCTTGGCATCGATTGGGGCTATCGAGGGCGTCGGGATCGGCGCATCGAGATGACGGCTCCGACAATCAGCACTGCGAAACCGATGATGATTGCGATGGATTCCATTGGGAGAGTGTCCGCCGCTGGGTTGCTTCAGTCAAGTGCGGATCTTTGAGGACCCGGCCCGATAGCCCGTTACCGCGGAGTCTGCTGAACGGGCAACTTTCGGACGGGGCGTGTGAGGACGGGCAGGGGCCGGTATTGTCACTGACTCACGGGCTGTGGCGCAGCTTGGTTAGCGCGTCGGTCTGGGGGACCGAAGGTCGGAGGTTCAAATCCTCTCAGCCCGACACGACAGAATGTGCGAGAATGTGCGCCAAGCAGGGAGCAGACAGATCCGGGCCCACGTCACTGGGGTTCCTCGTTGCGCCAGCCGGATGCGATGGTGTACCCGTCGTGTTCGACAGCGTAGATGCGCGTCTGCACGAGGTTCTGGCTTTGGGGGTCGACGGCTTCGGTCTCGGCCCAGTCGCCCTCGCTTGAGAAGCTGTACTCGGCACCTCCGAAAATCTGGTCGATGTGCGTTCCGACCTTGCTGATGTCTGAGTGCAGCACGATGGTGCCGTCAGGGGCAGCGGTGAAAGCCAGCAGTTCTCCGCCGATGTCGACGTTGTTGTTGTAGTACTCGATCACTCCGGCTCCCCCTGCGAAGACCTGGTCGGGCCGTGACAGCGCCTCGGGAACACCCGCGATTCCAAAGTCGATGAAGGCTTCAGCCGCGGCCCACACGAATGCCTCGGTGATCTCCTCGGCGGTGATGTACCAACCAGAGCCGAACACCATTCCGTCATGGTGTACCACCCAGGAGTTCTTGATTTCGTACTCGCCGTAGTCCCCGGTGCTGATGTCGCCGCTGCCGGGGTTTTGGAAGGTGTACGCGACCCATTTGCCTTCTTCTGAAGCCGATAGAAGTTCAGGCCCGTAGAAGTAGCCGTGTATGTCGCTGTAGATCGGGTCGTTGGCATTGCGGCCGAGACGCTCGTTGTCGTAGTGGGCGACGACCGTGTCGTCAGGGCCGATGATGAAGACATACCAAGGACCGTCGACGCTCGCCAAGGAGTTGTAGTAGTCCAATGTGGCATCGCGGCCCAAAGCCTCGTACATGGCGATGGCGCTGTCGACGAAGAACTTGGTGTACGCCGAGGGGTCGGACTTGGACGGAGCGGCGATGCCGCGCACAATCTGCGCCACCTGCGCTGCTGTCACCTCCGGCTCTGGATCCGGTATTGATGCGATGGCCTCGTCTACGATCTCCTGCACCTCGGCACTCGACAGGCCCGGGTCGGCTTCTGGCATGTCCGCCATGGCTGCTTCAATGTCAGCTTCCACGATCCCTTCGACATCGGCGCGCGACAGACCCGCGGGCGCCTCCTCGTCGTCGTCTGCGCAAGCCACGAACAGCAGTGGCGCCAATAGCAGGAGAAGTGCCCGACGGGCCTTGCTCCAAACGCTGCGGGAAAGGGTCGCGGTCATGTTTTCCTCCAGGCTGGGTACAGCGAGTTTGCGCCAACCACCGTATTCGAGATCGGGAGCGGAAACGCGCCAGCGTAGAGAATACGAGAGGCGGGCACTTCGGCGCAACCGCGACCCCGCGTGTGGCTCTGCAGTTTCGGCCTTGTTCTGCAGCGCAGGGGGGTTGCGGGTTGTGGATTGCTGCTGTGCCATAATGGCTGCCGTCGACCGAAGAAGGGTATTCGCCCATGGCTGAATGGCTCGGTATTGAACATCTCTTTGAGTTAACCGGCGCAGAGGTTGCCTGGGGGTTCTTGACGCCGTTGATCATCTTCATCGCGTTCTTCGTTGTTCAGCTCATTCTGCCAGGCAGATGGGTTCCCGGCTATGTCGCCAACCCGGAAACCGGTGAACCGCGCAACTATCGGTTGAACGGCGGTTTGGTGTTCGCTGTCGCGGTGATCGTGTGGGCCACCGAGATCACGGGACTGCCGCGTGACTGGTTCTACCGCTCCTCTGCGTATGCCGCCGCGAGCGGGACGGTCCTGACGGCCATCATGACTTCCATCGCGGTGTTCACCCAGCCTGAAGGCAAGGTCAAGAATCGTTTCTTGGCCTGGTGGTTCGGGCGGCTCCAAGAAATCCAGTTCTTCAACGGGCGCATCGACGTCAAGATGTACTTCTATGTCGTCGGCGGGACGATGCTGGTGCTCAACGCCTGGTCCGGAGCCGTGTACCACCAGGACCGATTCGGCGACGACGCCAATCCGGGTGTGTTCCTGTACGCAGCGTTCCTCACGTTCTATGTGTTCGACTACTTCGTCTTTGAGCGGGTCCAGTTGTACACCTACGACGTGATTCACGAGAGCCTCGGTTTCAAGATGTTCTGGGGTGGCCTCATCGTCTACGGGTGGTTGTACATCCTGCCGCTGTGGGGTATCGCCGCGCACCCGGATCCAGGACTCTCGGGGGCTGGGAGGCACGTGTGGCTCATCGGGGCGCCGGCATTGTTCTTCTGCGGCTGGTGCATCACCCGCGGCGCCAACATGCAGAAGTACACGTTCAAGCGCTGGCCGGAGCGCAAGTTCCTGGGGTTCATGGAGCCGCAATATATACAGGCAGGCGACCGCAAGATTCTGTGCAGCGGCCTATGGGGCCATGCCCGTCACCTCAACTACCTGGGTGAGTGGTTCTTCGGGTTGGCCATCGCCTTGGTGTTCGGACACTTCACCAACCTCTGGGCTTGGACCTATTTTGCCTGCATCGTCTCACTGTTCATTTACCGCCAGCTTGATGACGACAAGCACTGCGCGGAGAAGTACGGTGCTGAAAAATGGGAAGAGTACAAGTCAAGGGTCAAGTACCGGATCGTCCCCGGTATCTACTAGAGGCGCGACTTCACCGAGACCCCTGCCTCCAGGGTTCCGGGGCTAGGGGCCGTTCGGTGGGTTGTTGGGATTGATGATCTTGTAGCCAGTGTTGGTCTTGGTGACTATGTAGCCGTGGTCGTGGATGTTGTGGTGACATCGCGGGCACGCCAGACACATATCGTCGGTGTTGGTGAGTCCGCCGTGCTGCCAAGGCACGATGTGGTGTATTTCGCAGCGTTCGGCGCCGGCATCGCAGCCGGTGCAGTGCTGATCGCGGGCGATGATGGCTTTGACTTGAGACGTGGTCGCGTGGCGCTGGTCCCGTCCTACCCAGATCGGTTCGCCGGTACCGTCGAAGATCACCCCGGTGACAGTGGCCATGCAACCGAGCCGTTCCAACACATTCTGCGGCAGGACTTCGCCACCGATGATCTGCGCCGCGCCGACAGGTTCGCCGCCGTCGCGTTGCAGGCGTTCGACGTCGACGACTGCGGTCAGCTGCATACGAGGACTCGCGGGCCCGCGGGCGCCGGTGTCGGTCAGCAGCGAGATGAACGCGTCGCAGCGGCGTTGTGTGGGGGTTCTGATGTCGTCAGGTTTGCCGTCGCGTCCGCCGTCGGCGCGCCACAGCCTGTCGTATTCGATGTTGATGGCGTTGCGCGCCTGTTGATAGCTAGTGGGGTCGAGCTCCGCCAAGATCACACCCATGCCCTCGTCGTTGACCCAGTCCGCCAACGAGCGATTGCGCCGCCGCGTCTCGTGGGTGTCTGCGCCGTCGCCTGTTTGGTTGCGGTTGGCCCAGCGCTGCGAGTGCTTGGCGAAAGAGTCCACAGAGGACTTCTCGGCCAGCTTCGACAACTCATCCTCCACCTGCTGGGGCGAAGTCTTGGCGGCCGCGGACACCGCCGCAGCAGCGTGTTCAGCGGTGATGTCGCCGGAGGCCAGAGACTCTGCGAGCTTGGGCATCTCGGCGAGACCCGAAGCGGTCACAGCCGCCGACCTCGCAGCCCTAGTCGACATGCGCCCGGCTTCGCGCAGCACCGTCTTGGAATCGACACCGCCGTCACCAAGACCCTCGATTCCCACTGCACAACGCGCCTGCAGCGACGACGACACCGCCATCACTCGACCCGCTCCACCGATCACCCGCGCCAACCCGTCACGGCCCAGCCCGGCTACCTCCACAGCCGAAATTTGCTCCGCAACGCGATCCAACACAGCTATCGCTGCTGCCTCGACAGCTCCAGCCGCGTCAGCCGCCCCATCCGCCGCTGGCCCACTGCGCTCCTCAACAGCACCGGGCACCTCTTCGAGCATCGAATCAATCATGAAAACAACTTAACCAAAGGGTATGACAGTCAATGTAATATGATCTCACTAGAGGCCCGGAGGGTGACCGGCGGTCGCTTACCATGTCTTCCATCGTGATCGACGTGTTCTCGCGTCGAATTCTTCACCGGGGGATTGAATGCAACTTCAAGGACCGTCGTCTGATGGATTCATGTTCTCCGACACCGGTGGTGACGGCCCGGTAGTCGCCTTCTTGCACGGAAGAAACGGGCGAGCCTGTCCGAGAGATAACATCCGAGGCCATGAGCAATGACTACGGTATGAACGCAGATCCGGCTGACGGTGGCGACGCGGCGTCCTATGAGGGATATGTCTATGTGGCAACGAACCCTGCGATGCCGAACCTGGTCAAGATTGGGAGCACGGCAAAAGGCGATCCCCAAACCCGCATCTCATCGCTGTTCACGACCAGCGTGCCAGTGCCGTTCGAACTCGAGTACGCAGCGGCAATCGCGGACGATCCCGTCAAGGTTGAGCGGGCGCTGCATAAGGCTTTCCAGCCACAGCGGTTACACCCGAAGCGCGAGTTCTTCGAAGTCGAGCCATTTCAGGTGATCGCGATTCTCAAACTACTTGATGTCGCTGATATCACCGAGGAAGCCAAGTCTGAAGTCGAAGCCGAGATATCACAGGAAGACCGCGACGCTCGTGCAAAGGTCAGGCGCAGACCAATATTGAGTTTTTGAACTGGGCCTACCAGAAGGATCGATTCTTACATTCCAACAAGACGATAGAGTCAAAGCCGAGGTAGTCGATGACCGGCGGGTGAGACTCATCGAACTCCCCGACAACGAGCACCCCACGGTCGCCTTGGATGGGGAGTTGCACTACCTTTCGCCGCTCTCACGGGACCTTCTTGGGGCCCCGCGCCATGTTCACCCCACCCCGCATTGGCAAGTTGAAGACGGACGGCTGCTCCTTGAGGTCTACAACGAAACGCACGGCCCAAGGGAATAGAACTCCCCATTCGGCGGTGCATTCGTGCAACTCGCTGCTCCTAACGCATCCACATTTGATCCTGATTCAGCCTGTTGATCACCCGAATGCCACTTTGAGCTAGCCCCGCGAGTAGCGCGTCAACGATCCGTTCTTCGGCAGCGGTTTCTGCTCCTGCGGACACCTCTATCGCGTTCGATGCCGTTGACGATTGCCGATCTGGTTTGGCCCTAGTCAGAACCTCATCTGCTGAATCTGGGTGGAGAGTCCACTGTCGAGCACCCAACAACTGGCCGGTCGCGTAGCGGGCTTCGTCGCAAGCAAGCCAGTGGACAAGGTTGGCCATGTCGGTCGGTGTGCCGATGGTTCGCGTCGTCAGTCGTCATGATCTCTCCCCTCTCCACTGCGGAACTTGCTAGTCAGGGTCATCCGCGGCCGAACGCCAGCCGACATCGAACGTAAACGTCTTCGCCTTGCCAACTGGGTCTTGAATACGAAGCAGATTTGGAGTTTCTGTTCCTGCTCGCTCCACAACATATAGCCAAAAGGCGCTTCCTCGACTTTGGGCGTACTCGAACTGAGTACTTGACATTCCTACAGGTCGATCATCGAGGGTGCCGGCCATCGCCTTGACCTCGCACCAGTGAGTCGCCGTTTCGATAGCGGGTCCGCGGAAGAGGTCAAAGCCCGGATTGTTGGTAGCGGTCCGCTGCCAGTCCGGCTCATGATCAAGGATAAATTCGATCGCTGATCTTTCAAGGCCCATCCGATCCGAGTTATCGAGCCCATCGGTGTTGGCGTCATCCTCATTTTTCTGTACGACTCCGACATAGGAGATGAACTGACGAGGACGAACGATCTCGTATATGGGCTTTGGGGTCTGGACATTGTCAGTGTCAGGTCCCGCTTCAGTCTCATCCGCGTTCATCGAGTCCCTTTCGGATATCTCGGGCCTCATCTCTTCCGCTATGGACGGAGCGGCGTGATCGTCTCGCGTTATCTTGGGTTTCTTGCGGTCTTCGTCGAGTCCGAGAAGAGCCTGAAGTTCGGCTTTAGTCAAGCCAGCCTCCTTGACTAAGTCCAGTACACCCGGTTCGAGTCCTGCCTCTCTCTCCAAAAGCGACATCGCCGAGGGTCTGAATCTGATCTTTGACTCAAGAAAGTCGCTACGGTCCCATCCGGTCTGTTCAAAGACGACCGATCCCGGGGGTTGCAGCGCACCAGACGAGTCCGGTACCCAAGGATACTGG
The DNA here is from genome assembly GCA_026706815.1 of Acidimicrobiaceae bacterium. Classification (GTDB taxonomy): domain Bacteria; phylum Actinomycetota; class Acidimicrobiia; order Acidimicrobiales; family Aldehydirespiratoraceae; genus VXYK01. The sequence continues at coordinate 229,129 of JAPOYA010000041.1, forward strand.
TTGAGCGTCCGTACTAAGGCTGAATCAAACATAGCTGTCTTCCGCATCGCGCCGAATCTCCAAGTGTAGACCGCTTCAAAAGGCCCTCTACCGCGGGCCTCAAGTTCATCCAAGGCATCCCAGAGGTGCTCTGAGCGTTTACGCTGCTCAGTAGGTTCCAGTGTCGGTAGCTTGCCGAGCAGAGCGTCCAACCCTCGGATTGTTAGGTCCTCGACCTTCGAGCAAGTCTCGCGCTCAAGTCCCGCGTTTCGCCGAATGGCAGATAGTTCTTTACGGGACAAATCGCAGTCCATTTCGGTGGATTTAAGAGTTCGCGACGCGCCCGTCCGCTCGAGAAGCCCGCGAATTTCTTTCGCCTTGAGACAAGCGATGGCGTCGTCGACGAAATACACCTCCGGGACATCTCGGAATAGGTGATGAAGCCTCTCCGTTGCAAGATACAAGTCGCCGGGTTTCTTCCAGAATCCGGTCTCGCCAATTCCATCCACCGCCCTGACCCACCGTGCGTCACTCAAGGCATTGTCCAGCTTGTCTCGTTGCGACCGCGAGTCGGTTCTTGCCGCCTTCAGAATCAAGTCGACATCTGCCGAGTATTCGAATTCTGAATACTCGACTTGATCGTCACGAAACTTGCCGACCACATTTTGGATTACGTCGTCGACGGGGTCGGGCTCCGTAAGGCCGAGTGATTCCAAGAAGTCTCGAGCTTCTTCCGTTTGGCAAACCTCAATGTGCACGGTCGGAAAATGCGTCTCTCTAGGACCGGGAAGAAACGCCTGCGGTTCGTCACCCTCCCATGGTTGCACATGCGAATTGTCTGTGAGCCGAATGATTGGAGTAGATCTCACGCGTGAGCGGAGAGCTTGCTGAGTGCTTAGAAATTCGTACAGGTGTTCGATCCACTCATGGGTTTGTTGCTCAAGAAACGTGGTCGTCAGGCGCCGTACAAACGCATTTGGCGTTAATTCTTGGATCCCAAGATTACTGACCAAGAAATCGCGTAGCCCGGGGTTTGTGGATTGGGAAATTTCCCCGTCGAGCCAGTGCAGCGGTCTCGTGTGCCCTTCGAGCGCGCCGAGCTGGTCCGGGGATAGCAGCCCCCTTAAATCCTCGGTCCGCGCTAACCGACTGTTGCTTCCACTCACGTGCTGGCCACTAGAGGTTGGCAGGAGTTCTTCTGTCGTTAGGGCGTTCCTCGTCGCTTCCAACAGCGGGCTGAACCTTGAGTCCTCAAATGTGTCCGGGTCTATTGGAAGGCAGGTGAGCGTGGTTGCGTCCAACAATCCGTGGTCACGAAGCCACCGCAGACTGTCGATGAGAAGCACCCCGGTTTCTTCGAGGCACTTCTGGTTCCATTCATCGCGTTCCGGTACGTTGTCACGGCTCGGCGTTGTACGGTATGGACCCTGAATAAGGATTCCTAGGTGCGTCTCTATGGCAGTCGGGAAGAACACGACAAGGCATGAGTCGTTCACCGGTCGGATCGTGCTATGGCCGTGTTCGTCCGTCTCGGTATACCATGCAACCTCGACGTGACCAGCTAACGTTCCTCCTTCCGTGTGGACCGGTCGCGAGAACACAAGCCACTCGTGATCGACATTGGACTGGGCGTGTTTCTCGCCGATGATCGTGACTCGACGGACATTCGGTCCCTCATCTGCGAATTCTCGCAGATAGTGGCCGATCGGATTGCCATCCACGTGCCAGCGGATCTCCTCGATGTCTTTGAGGAACAACAAAGAGAAAGTGCCTAGTCGCGAGAGCGCGTCGGCTACCTCGCCCTTGCTGGCGTCGCCGCGGTCACGAAACGGAATCACGAAAACGGTTTCATCACGTTCTCGCCTTTCGGGCGCTGTTGCCACAGGCCATACATAGCTCTCTACGGCGAACGACTCGGCGCCAGAGTGAATCTCGGGTCGTTCAGTGAACGCGAACACTGACTTAAAACCGATCCCGAACCGTCCGATCTCATTCAGTTTTTTGGTGCTCTCACCGATTCCGCACACCCCCCGCACATCTTCCTCGTTGAATGGAACTCCATAATGAGACACACGAAGTCGGTCGGCATCGAGATCGAAAGAGACCATTCGGTGGTTGTGCGAATCCGTTCGACGATTGAGCGCGTCCTCGGCGTTCTGGAGTAGTTCGTAGATGAACTGTGTACGGTCTGCGTAACGGTTGGCGAGCAACATCGGACCGATTCGTTCGATGTCTGTGCCATATCGGCGTCGGTTCTCCTCGCGAATGGCATCGTAATCAGACGGCGATTGACGAATTTGGGTCTGATTGTTCGAAGCTGTGTGACTTGACTCTGGCATGTTGTTATCTGGAGATGTGAGGGAAATATTGCGGTGATGTGCACAGGCGATTGCGTCTCCCTGCGGTTTCGTGAGTGGCGGTTTCGGATCGTGCGAAGCTTGATCTCCTTCAAGGATGGTCAGCACGCATCTAGAAAGTGCCGGGAACACGGTACCGGCTGACGAGTGCTGGTGCCTAGCGCTCGTGTCGGAGTGAATGCGAGCGCTAGGGGAGTTGTAGCCAGCAGGCGTCGTGTATAGCGGCGGCCATTGGCACAGCGCCTTTGGCCGTCATCGCGGGGTTGAAGACCTCAGCGGCCACGAACGGGGAAGAGCCGATGTGGTCCAGCGCCGACCAGAGCGAGGCGTAATCGACCGTCCCGGCACCGGGGAGACGACGGTCGTTCATGGCTTCTGTCTCCAGATCCTCTCCCGGTGTGGGCCCTGGATCACACATCTGCACGTACGCCACGCGCTCACCGGGAACCGAGCGGAGCAAGTCGAGATCGGGGCCGCCGGGCTGGCGCACCCAATGCCAGGCGTCGATCAGAACGGTGGCATTGTCGGCGCCGCTGGCGACCACCAGGTCGTTGGCCGCGGAAAAAGTCGGCACCCCGGCCCAAGGCAGGAACTCCAGCGCGATGACCATGTCGGCAGTAGCCGCCACCTCCGCCAGCATCGCCAAGCCGTCGGCCGCCGCGCTCCGATCATCGATCGGCCCCAGACAAGCAGCCCCGACAATGTGCGCCCCGAACTGAGAACCCGTTTCAACCAGACCCGCAACCTCAGCGCGAGCTGCGTCACTCGGTCCCGCGGTCCAGCGGATGGCGGCTTCCACCGCCCTGACCGACAGTCCCGAATCGAGTACCGCGTTGGCCGCCTGCGGACCGGCGAACATGAGATGAAACGCCCAGAGGCTGACTTCATCGAACCCGGCTTGCGCGGTGGCGTTCATGTAGTCGCGGAAAGAGTCGGCGTCGACCCTCATCGGGTCGGGCAGCAAGGTGGAGGGACAGTTGCCGAGTGAATCGATCTTCATTCACTGAGTCTCGCCAACCCACCGGCCCCGGCGCCAATCCGCGGGTCCAGCGCCGATCCACCGGCCCTGGCGCCGATCCAGAGGCCAATGTGCCCCCCGTGCTGCAATCAGACAGAATCAAGAGGTGACCGAAAAGCTCATCCTGGAGATCGATGGCCCGATTGCGACCATCACCAACAACAACACGGCAAAGCACAACGCCTTCGACGACGATATGGACGCCCGGCTGTTCGCGGCATTCGACGAGCTCATCGCAACCCCCTCAGTCCGGGCGGTGATCTGGCGAGGGGTGGGCAAGAACTGGTCCTCGGGCCGCGACGTGGCCGCGATTGGCACGAATGCCACCGAGATGACCCACCACGAGCTGATGACACGAGGCCATAGGGGAATCCAGAGAATCTGGGAACTGGAAGCCCCCATAATCGTGGCAATCCAGGGCTGGGCCATCGGCGGCTCCTTCCAACGTGCGTTGATGTGCGACATCCGCATCGCCGCCGACGGCGCGCGTTTCATGTTGCCCGAAGTGAACTACGGTGTGATCCCCGACACCGGTGGCATGGGTGTGCTCTACGAGATGTGCGGCCACGGTTTGGTGAGCGACATGGTCCTGACAGGGCGGGTCCTAGACGCCGAAGAAGCCCTCGCCCACGGCATCGTCAGCCGCATCGTCAAACCCGACGAGCTCGACAGCACCGCCAAAGAGATGGCCGAGAAGATCGCGTCTTCGCCCGCGGTCACCGTCAAGCTGGCCCGCCGGGTCATCAGCCACCTGTCACGGCCCGAGATCCGCTCATCGATGGAGGACGAGCTGGTCTACCAGACCTTCCTCAACAGATCCGATGACTTCGCGGAGTTCAAAGCCGCCCGAGCCGAGGGCCGCGAGCCGAACTACCGAGGGTCGTGATGGGCGGCGAAACTCCGCAAGGGATCCCGGAACCGCCGCCGCTGGGGGCTTCTGCGCTGCCCGCGGGCACCTTCGACGGTACAGCAGTGCTCGTGACCGGCGCCGGCACCGGTCTGGGCAAGGGAATTGCCCAAGAATTCGCCCGTCTCGGGGCGAGCATCGTGATCGCCAGCCGCAAACAGGAGAATCTGGACGCCGGCCGTGCGGCCATCGAAGAACTGGGAGCACCGGTTGAAACGGTGATCTGCGATATCCGCGACCCCGAATCGATCTCCACGATGCTCGATACGGCTGAGGCGGCCTTTGGAACTCCTCGAGTCTGCGTCAACAACGCCGCCGCCAACTTTCCGGTGCCGGCCGAGGATATGTCGCCCAATGCCTGGCGCACCGTCGTCGACGTCACGCTGAACGGCACGTTCTTCGTCGCCCGCGAGTTCGCAAGACGCCACCTCGCCGCCAAGACGCCGGCGAGCATCATCAACATAGGGGCCAGCTACGCATGGACCGGCGGCCCGGGATTCGCACATTCCGCCGCCGCCAAAGCCGGCGTGAAGAACATGGTTGAGAGCCTTGCTGTGGAATGGGGGCCGTACGGGATTCAGGTCAACGGCCTGGTTCCCGGGCTGATCCCCCACGAGGACATGACCGCCGACATCACCGCGAGCCTGCAGCGAGCCGATCCCGAAAAGGACCTGTTGCAACCGGCTATGCGCGTCGGCACCCGTCGAGAGCTCGGCTGGGCTGCAACATTCCTGGCCAGTCCCTACGCTCGTTTCATCAACGGCCACACCCTGGTTGTCGACGGAGCGAACTGGCAGCGCCGCTTCATGACGAACCCGACCGCAATACCGATACGCGATCAGATGAACAGGGGTCCGTTCAAACCCTGAGGGTCGACCGCAACTGCTCGCTCGGTCTGCGGGGCAGGGCGTAGCCTGCAGTGCATGGAGGCCATCCATGTCGTGCTTCTTCTCGGTGGTGGCGTCCTCGCAGGGATCATCAACACGATGGCAGGCGGGGGCTCTCTGCTGACGGTTCCGCTGCTCGTGTTCGCGGATGTGCCCGGCAACGCTGCCAACGGATCCAATCGGGTAGGGGTGCTAGCGGGTTCGCTGAGCGCCACCGGCACGTTTCGCCGATTGGGTGTGGCCGGATGGACCGGTATCGGTCGAATTCTGGTACCGGCTGTGGCCGGCTCCCTGGTCGGCTCGGTGCTCGTCTCACGATTGACCGACGACGATTTCGAGCGCGTCTTCGGATTGGCGATGATCCCGCTGTTGGTGCTGTCGCTGCGCAAGCCAGACCCAAAGAAGCTGCAAGATCGCCCTCGATGGCCGCCGTGGATCACCGCGATCGTGTTCTTCGGCATCGGGATCTACGGAGGCGCAATCCAGGCGGGGGTCGGGTTGATATTGATCGTTGCGCTGACCAGAGCGGGCGTCGACGTCGTGACTGCCAACCACATAAAGGTGATCGTCACGTTCGTCTGCACAGCGTTCGCGTTGCCGGTGTTCATTGTCAACGGCGATGTCTACTGGTTGCCGGCGATCGTGCTCGCAACAGGCGTTGGGGTGGGATCGTCCGTGGGCGCCCACATCACCGTTTCTGGTGGTGAGCGGGTGGTGCGCCCGGTGCTGGTTGTTGCGGTCGTGGCTATGGCCGGCCGCCTCCTGGGCCTTTACTAGGGTCCGTTTGACCGGGCTGTCGACTTCCTGTTCGTCCAGGCGACAGCAGTAATGTCGCCCAAACGTCGAAGCACAGAAGCTGAGGGCGAACTGGAAGTCAACCGACGCTCGGGATCGTTGAGGACGGGTTGGCTCAGCTTGAACAGCTGAGCATCGAACAACCAGGACGGGTACGGGCCCAGTCGGGCCGTTTGGCAGCGAAGCGCTCATGCTCGGGCTGCTCGTCGTAGGGCTTGCGCAGCACATCGAGCAGCTCGTTGGCGAGAGCGAAGTCGCCCTGCTCGGCGTCGTCGATTGCAAGCTGCGCCAGATAGTTGCGCAGCACGTATCTGGGGTTCGCGGAGTTCATGGCCCGGCGCCGCACAGCGTCGGGCCGGCCGTCGGCTGCGACCCGTTCGCGGTAGCGGCGAAGCCAGGCGACCGTGGCCCCGCGATGGTCGCCGCGGAGTTGGTCGGGCAGGTAGTAGGCGTCCGCCAGCGGAGCAAGCAACTCGTCGTCATCGATCACCGGAGAAGCCGTGTCGATCTCGGCGAGGCCTCTGAAGAACAGGGTCATGTCCGTCTCGGCGCGCGGCAGGAGGTCAAGCAACCCCTCTATCAGCGACTGGTCGAGCTCGGGGTCGAATCCGGCGATGCCGAGCTTGTCGGCCATCATCTGCGGCCATGTCTCGTTGAAACGGCTGACGTAGGAGTTGAGCGCACTCTCGAGCGGTTCGACCTCTTCGACCAGCGGATAGATCGCGTTCGCCAGACGTTCCAGGTTCCAGCTTGCGATATGGGGCTGCGCGCCGAAGCGGTAGCGCTTCATCGAGGCGTCAGTCGTGTTGGGCGTCCAACCGGGGTCGTAGTCCTCAAGCCAGCCATAGGGCCCGTAGTCGATGGTGAGGCCGTGAATCGACATGTTGTCGGTGTTCATCACCCCGTGGACGAAACCGACCCGCTGCCAAGCCACGACCATGTCAGCCGTGCGCCGGGCGACCTCGGCGAGCCAATCGACATGAATTTCCTTCGACAACGGGCCACTCGTCGGATCAATGCCATGGGAGTCAAGCAACTCCCCGAAGCAAGTGGCGATCGTGTAGTCGGCGAGGCGCCGGAGATTGTCGATGTCACCCCTGGCCGCGAAGATCTCAAAGTTCCCGAAACGGATGAACGACGGCGCAACACGGCAAACCACAGCTCCCTGTTCGAGAGCCGGGCGCCCGTCATAGAACATGTCGCGCATCACCTTGTCGCCGGTGAGCGCCACGCTCAGCGCCCGCGTGGTGGGAACACCGAGATGGTGCATGGCTTCGCTGCAGAGGAACTCTCTTATCGACGAGCGCAGCACCGCCAAACCGTCGGCGGTGCGCGAGTACGGCGTCGGCCCGGCGCCTTTCAACTGCAGCGTTTGACGCCCATCGGCCGCGGTGAGCACTTCACCCAGAGTGATCGCTCGGCCGTCACCGAGTTGGCCGGCCCAGTTCCCGAACTGGTGGCCTCCGTAACACATGGCGTGTGGATCGCTCCCCGCAATGACGGCGTTTCCGGTCATGGCCTGCACGAACGACTCGTTGTCGCCGATGTCGCGGTCGAGCCCGAACATCTCAAGCAGCTCCGCCGCGACTGCGATGAGCTCCGGCGCCTCCGTGGGAGTCGGCATGACCCGCGAATAGGCAGCGCCATGCACTTGGCGGACCCGGTTTGCCGTGTTCGCATCCGGGGGAAGCTCGCGGGTGAAGGAGTTGTCCCACCTGAGTTCGGCAAGATCCGCGACTGGCATCGGCATCCAGCCTAGGTCAGCCGTCCGCACCCCGATAGGCTGGCTGTATGGAAACCGAAGTTCGTTCGGAACTTGCGGTTGATGGCATGACCTGTTCGGCTTGCGCGGCTTCGATTGAACAGGGTCTGATCCGTCTGGATGGCGTCGTTTCGGCTCAGGTCAACTTCACGACCGGCAGGGCAACCGTCTTCCACAGCGGCGCCGTGACAGTCGATGACTTCCGGGGCGCGATTGAATCACTCGGATACGGCGCTCCGGTCCACATGGACAGAGACGCCTCCGAAGCAGCTCGTCAAACGGATCTCTGGTTGCGATTCCGTCTCGCCGCGGTGCTCACAGTCCTCGTCTCTGCTGTCTCGATGGTTCGGCCACTGCGCTTCGAGGGTTGGGAGTGGTTTGCGTTGATGCTGGCCACGCCGATCGTTTTCTGGTCGGGTTGGCGATTCCACCGGGTCGCAGTCGCCAACCTGCGACATCGCCTGGTCACTATGGACACGCTGGTCTCGGTCGGCACCTTGGCCGCGTGGACATGGTCGACAGTCGTGCTGCTCGGCAATCTGGAAGCCGACGTGTACTTCGAGACGAGCGCGGTGATCATCACCTTGGTCCTGCTCGGAAAATGGCTGGAGATCGGCGCCACGCGCCGCTCTGGAGAGGCGATCCGATCGCTGGCTGATCTCGGTGCTCGCACCGCGCTGCTTGAAGACGGCACGGAGACAGCCATCGACGACTTGCAGGTCGGGATGAGATTCCGGGTACGGCCCGGGGAGAAGATCGCCACCGACGGAATCGTCGTGGAAGGGCATTCTGCGGTGGACGTGTCGATGGTCACCGGCGAGCCTGTGCCAGTCGAGATACAGGCAGGCGATGAAGTCATCGGCGCAACGGTGAACGCCAACGGCTCGGTGCTGGTGGAGGCGACACGGGTCGGCGCCGACACCGCCTTGGCCCAGATAATTCGCCTGGTCGACGAAGCCCAGGGCAGCCGCGCCCCGATCCAGCGGCTCGCCGACCGGGCAGCCGGGGTCTTCGTGCCCATCGCCATCGCGATGGCCGGCGCCACCCTGGCGAGTTGGCTGATCATCGGCGACTCCGGCTCCGACGCGTTCACCGCCGCGGTCGCTGTGCTGATTATCGCCTGCCCCTGCGCCCTGGGGCTTGCAACACCGCTTGCCATACTCGTCGGCACGGGACGGGGTGCGCAGCTGGGGATCATCATCAAGGGCGCCGAAGTTCTTGAACACAGCAGACGACTCGACACGGTCGTGCTCGACAAGACCGGCACTGTCACCGAGGGCAGGATGGAGCTCCTCGAAGTGATCTCACCGGGTGGCGACGGCGATGAGCTGCTCAGTCTCGCGTCCGCGCTTGAGTCGCGGTCCGAGCACCCCATCGCCCAAGCCATCGCCGACTCAGCGGAGGCTCTCGGCCCGGTGGCGGACTTCGAGAATCTTCCTGGGCTCGGGGTGGTCGGATCGGTGGGCTCGGTTCGAGCGCGGGTCGGTCGTCGAGACCTCTTCTCGGAAATTCCCGCCGAGATCGAGAGGCTCGCCGGTGAGGCCGAAGCCGAGGGCCGCACGGTGGTTTTCGTGGGACGTGGACCCTCCGCTCAAGCCGGCCTGGTGGTCGCAGATCGGATAAAGGCGTCATCGGCTGAAGCAGTTGCTGCGCTGCGCCGACAAGGCTTGGACCTCGTATTGCTGACAGGCGACAACGAACGCGCCGCGCGGAGCGTTGCCGCGGCCGTGGGCGTCGAGCGCGTCAGTGCGTCCGTGTCCCCCGACGCCAAAGCCGCCGAAATCGCTCGACTGCAGGAGTCGGGGCGCCGAGTCGCCATGGTCGGCGACGGCGTCAACGACGCGCCTGCATTGGCCCAGGCCGATGTGGGAATCGCAATCGGGAGCGGAGCCGACATAGCAATGGAAGCATCTGATTTGACGGTTCTGCGGGGCGACCTTCTCGCTGTCGCCGATGCCGTTGCCCTGTCGAGGCGAACCCTCGGGACGATAAAAGGCAACCTGTTCTGGGCATTCGCCTACAATCTGGCGGCGATACCCCTCGCGGCCTCGGGTGTGCTGAACCCGATGATCGCAGCTGCGGCAATGGGCCTGTCATCGCTCTTCGTGGTCACCAACAGCCTGCGCTTGCGCGCTTTCAACGGCGCGCGCTGACAGCGCCGACATAGAGGTTCTGCCCGCCGGTCGCCTCAGGCCGGGCTCGGGCCCATCGCATTAACCGATCACGGTGCCCGAAGTGGCGTTGAGCTCTCTGCAACGGGAGTAATGGCCGAGGTTGAGAGGCCGATCAATGCGACCGCAGTGGTAGATCACCGGGTCCGCATCGTGGTCATGGCCGCGGTCGCAGGCTTCGATGAGACGGGTCATGATGCCCCCGACAATCGGAGCGTTCTTGAACTGATTGCCCGAGGTGCCGACAGCCAGGTAGTAACCGTCGACGCTGGTTCGATCGTAGATCGGAACCCAGTCTCCGCTCACATCGTAAGCTGCGCCGACTCCTTTGGGCTGATGGGGGATCTTGGCGCCGGGGACTCGGCGAGCGGCCCGATATCCCTGGTTCTCGAAGAGTTCAAGGGTGACGTGGGCATTGCAGGCATCGGCGTCGTCGAGCCAGACCAGGGGATCGCAATCGGCTTCAACGCCGCCGACGATCATCGTGTCGCCGAAGTGCGGTCGGAAGTAGGCGCCGAGGTCGAGGTCGCCCACCACGGCACCCCCCGATTCGACGAGGAATCCCGGCGCTGCACCGAGTGTGTGCACCTCCTGGCGCAATGCTCTTGTTGTCACTGTCATGCCCAGATCAGCAGTGACTCTGGCGTTGATCTGAGCGCTCCAAGGTCCAGCAGCGTTCACTACAACAGGGGCGTTCAGCCGCTCGCCGTCGACAAGAGTCACCCCGGTCGCCTGACTCGCCCCGGACGTGTGCTGAGTGGACAGGTCTACTGAGCTTACTTCGGCTCGCAATCGCAGAGTTGCGCCCGCGGCGAGGGCTGCCTGCATCATGTTCGCCGCAGCCAACTGCGGATCGTCCACGAAACCGGAGTCCGGCAGCCAGAGCGCGTCCAGCAATCCGTCAGCGGAGCGGAAGAACCCTGGATCCTGTGCAGCGGCGGGCGGGCCATAACGGCCGTTGTCGATTGCCGGGAACCGCACCGGCAGATCGTCCGCAGAGATGATCTCATGGGGCACGCCCACCGTTTCGAGATGCCCGACGGTCCTCTCCCGGTCGAAGCCGGGCGCGGCCAGCATCAACATGCCGCAACGCACGAAACGGGCAACGGGTCCGGTGATCTCCCCGACATGGGATTCGAAGGCCTGCCAGGCGTGAGTGGACTCCCACGCCGCGGTGACCCCGTCGAGGGTGGAGTAGCTGGTGCGCACGACCGAGCTGCTGGCACTCGTTGATCCAGCGCCGACCGCCTCGCCCTTGTCGACGACGGTCACGTTTCGCCCGGCCCGGCTCAGATCGAGCGCGATGGAGGCGCCCATCACACCTGCCCCGATGACCACGACATCAGACACGTCGCTGAATATAGGCTGAATATAGAACGTGCAGGCTGTTTCGCGGTCGGGCTCGAACGGGCCCACAAGTTGAACCCATTGCCCCGATTCGGCGCTCAATCACGTATTGTGCTCGCATGCAGATCAGCTTTCGTGCGGTGCGTGTCCTTCCCAAGAGGGCAAAGGCGCACATATGGATAGTCACATCGGAGACGGTTGCTGCAGGACTCCCTCAAATCAGCCCTCGCGACCTCGAGAACGACGACTTCAGCGGCAAAGCAGGACAGTTGTACACCTGGCCGAACGAAGGGCGCATCGCTGTTCTGGCAGGGGTCGGCCCACGGGCCGCAGTGGATTCCGACAAGATGCGCCGTGCAGGGGCGGCCATAGGTCGAAGAATGGCCAAGCAGAATTGGATAGGCGTGGATCTGCCAGACGTTGAACTCGACGGCGCTGCCTCGCGTCGAGCACTCGTTGAGGGAATTGCCCTCGGAGGTTACAAGTTCTTGGCATACAAGTCCGAAGGCGAGCCGGCGAAGTTGAGTCGCGTCGATATAGCCGGCGGTGCAGGGGCGGCCAACGCGGAGGCGGTCGAGCTCGGCAAGGCCGTCGCTGAAGCACAGATGCTCGCCCGAGACTTCGTGAACGAGCCCGGCGGCACGCTCACCGCCCCCGAATTCGCCGATCGCGCGGCCGCGGTCGGCCGCGACCGCGGCCTGTCGGTCAAAGTCTGGGACGAGACTGCGATAGCCGACGCTGGACTGGGCGGAATCCTCGGCGTGAACCGGGGATCGGCGCTTCCGCCCCGGTTGCTGGAGCTGGCCTACGACCCCCCCGAACCCGCGAACGGCACGTTGGCGCTCGTCGGCAAAGGGATCGTGTTCGATGCGGGAGGTCTGTCGATCAAGACGGGCCAGGGCATGATGACCATGAAATGCGACATGGGCGGCGGCGCGGCGGTGATCGGCGCCATGTCGGCCATGAGCCGGATAGCACCGGCCGCGCGGATTCGGGCTTTCGTTCCGATGACCGACAACATGCTCGGCGGTGACGCCACACGCCCCGGCGATGTGCTCAAGATCCGCAACGGCAAGACCATCGAGGTGCTCAACACGGACGCCGAAGGCCGCCTGATCCTGGCTGACGCACTTTCGCTGGCCAGCGAGTCGGAACCTGATGCGATCATCGATCTGGCCACGCTCACCGGCGCCTGCATGGTGGCGCTCGGGCCGAAGATCGCGGGGCTCATGGGCAACGACGACGATTGGATCGAGGCCGTGAAGCTAGCGTCTGAGGTCTCCGGTGAAAGGGTTTGGCATCTGCCGTTGCCCGCCGACTACTCCAAGCAATTCGAGTCGTCGGTGGCAGACATGAAGAACATCGGCACACCCCACGGTGGTGCGCTCACCGCAGGGTTGATATTGCAGGAGTTCGTGGCAGAGGGGATTCCCTGGGTTCATCTCGACATCGCCGGACCGGCTTGGAGCGACTCCGACGAAGCGGAGATCACCAAGGGCGGCACCGGTTTCGGTGTGCGCCTTCTGATTGAGCTGGCCAAGAACTTCGGGCACTTTCGCCGACAACAGAGCGTCGGCGAGCGCGCCGACGACAGTGCGGGGCAGCCCGCGGGGTAGTCAGGAGACCTGATGGCAGATGAGCGGCGCATCCCGGATGCGAACGATGATCTCGGGGGGTCGGGAGAGTCGATCGCCGTTGTCGGGATGGCCTGCCGATTTCCCGGCGCCGACGACCTCTCGGCGTTCTGGAATCTGCTCCAAGACGGCAGGAGCGCAATAACCGAGGGCGTTCCCGGTTCGGGGACGGGGCGAATCGGAGAGTTGTTCCAGGATTCCGGCGTCCAGAACGATGCTTGCCGCTTCGCTGGGTTCATCGATGGCATCGACCAGTTCGACGCCTCGTTCTTCCGGATATCACCAGTTGAGGCACAGCTGCTGGACCCCCAACAGCGGTTGATGCTCGAGACTAGTTGGCAGGCGCTAGAAGACGCGGGAATCGACGCCGACCAGCTCAAAGGAAGCCGCGCCGGGGTGTATGCGGGGATCAGCAACAACGACTACCGCGGGTTGATACTCACCGACAGTGCAACGGCCGAGGCCGCGGTCAGCTTGTATTCGGTCAGCGGGACGTCGTTCAACACCGCAATCGGGCGAGTGGCTTTCGCTCTGGGGCTTCAAGGTCCGGCATTGGCCGTGGACACCGCATGCTCTTCGTCGTTGGCCGCAGTGCATCTGGCGGTGTCGGGCCTGCAGCGGGGTGAAGCCGATCTGGCCCTGGCCGGAGGGGTGCACGTCATCCTGTCCGCCAGGCTGTTCGAACTGCGGGGCAACGCCGGGATGCTGGCCCCCGACGGTCGCTGCAAGACATTCGACGCGGGGGCCGACGGGTATGTCAGAGGTGAAGGCTGCGGAATCCTGGTGTTGAAGCGACTGTCCGACGCTGAGGCGGACGGCGACCGGATATGGGGAGTGATCCGCGGAACGGCGCTCAATCAGGATGGCGCCGGCACGGGACTGACCGTGCCCAACGGCGAGGCGCAGGAGCAGGTGATCGCCGAGGCCTTGAGTCGGGCGGGGACGTCGCCCTTCGAGGTGGACTACGTGGAAGCGCACGGGACCGGCACACCGGTGGGCGACCCGATTGAGCTGACGGCCGCGGCCGCCGCATACTGCCTCGAACGCGATGCCGATCAACCTCTTTTCATCGGCTCAGTGAAGACCAACGTCGGTCATCTGGAACCGGCCGCCGGAGTCGCCGGGTTGATCAAAGTGATGTTGTCGATGAAGCAGCAGACGATTCCCAAGCACCTGAATTTCCAGGAGCCGAACCCGGTGATCGACTGGGATCGGCTGCCTCTGCGGGTGACTGCAGAATCAACCCCGTGGCCTCGTCACAAGGACCGCATGCCGATCGCGGGCGTGAGCGGTTTCGGCTGGTCGGGCACCAACGCGCACATCATCGTGGAGGCCTGCGGCGACCTCGACACTGGACCGGCGGGGCCCGGCGAACAGCGCTGGCCCGAAGGCCCGGCGCGACTCATTCCGCTCCCTTCGGCTGAGGACGCTGCGGTTGTGTCCGAAGGCGCTGTGCCGGTACAGCGCCCGGCGCGGCTGCTCCCGCTGTCGGGCAAGTCGCCTCAAGCCCGAAAGGAGTTGGCCGGCAGCTATCTGCGGTGGCTCGATGAGCGCTCTGACGAACCTGCCGGTCCACACAGCGAGTTGCTGGCCGACATGAGTTGGACGGCCGCAGTGGGCAGAAGCCACTTCTCGCATCGTGCCGGAGTGGTGTTCCAAGACGCAGAGTCGTTGCGCCGAGAGCTCAGCGAACTCGTCGACTCCAGCGACGAAGCGCCGAGGTCCAGCGGTGCCGGCAATGACAAGGTGGCCTTCGTCTACACCGGCCAGGGCAGTCAATGGGTCGGCATGGGGGAGCGGCTCTATGAGTCCGAACCCGTTGCGCGGGCTGTGTTGGATCGCTGCGATGAGCTGTTCCGCGAAGCAGAGGGGGCTTCGCTGCTTGCGGTGATGTTCGGCAGACCGGATGCCGAAGGCGATCTCGACGATCCCGCTTGGACCCAGCCCGCGATCTATTCGCTCCAGTGCGCGCTGACCGCGCTGTGGTCGAGCTTGGGCGTGGATCCCGGCGCAGTGGTCGGACACAGCCTTGGAGAGATCGCCGCAGCGCACACGGCAGGCGTGCTCAGCCTCGCCGACGGCCTGCGGTTGGCGGTCGGCCGCGGCGCCCTGATGTCGGCGCTCGACGAGCCCGGAGCGATGGCCGGTGTGTTCGCTCCCCTCGCCGAGGTCGAGACCGCCGTGGCGCGGCAGTGCGCCGCATCGGGTGATCCAAGGCTGTCCGTCGCGGCCGACAATGGGGCACATCTCATGGTGAGCGGACCGGTTTCCGATGTCGACGCGGTCCTCGCCGGCTTCGAGTCCGAGGGCGTCCAGGTTCGCCGCTTGGAAAAAAGCGCTGGATACCACAGTGCCATGGTGGACCCGATTCTGGACGGGGTCGAGGCGATCGTGTCCGAGCTGACCGTCTCTTCGCCGTCGATGACGCTGGTGAGCAGCATGACGGGCGACGTGCTCGGAGACGGCCAAGCGATGGACGCGTCCTATTGGCGCCGCCAGGCCCGTCAGGCGGTTGAGTATCGCGGCGCGGTGGAGACGTTGGCCGAACTCGGTGTGGACGCCGTCATCGAGATCGGCCCCGGTTCAGTCCTCGGTCCCATGACCGTCCTGGCCTGGCCGACGACTCACAGCAGTGCCGAACCGGCGGTGCTGTCAAGCATGAAACGGCCCTCGGAGCGAACACCCGACCCGGCCGACGGCAGTGGATTCCTGGACGCTGTCGCGGGCGCGTACCAGGCTGGACTTGAGATCTCTCTCGACGCCCTCTTCGCTGGAGAATCCCGTTGCCGCATCCCGCTTCCCGGCTACCCGTTTCAACGGCAGCGCCATTGGGTGCCCGCAGCGAGGCGCCGTCGCTCAAGCGCTGGACACCCGCTGCTGGGCGCACTCCACGAATCTCCCCGCGGTGAGCTTCAGTTCGAAACCGAGATGGACGCCTCCGATCCGGCATGGTTGAACGACCACCGGGTCTACGGACAGGTGATCACCCCCGGAGCGCTGTACGCCGCCATGGCCGTGTCCGCGCTGCGCGCCGGCCGAGACGGCCCGCGATCATCGGTCGCCAACCGGCCCGTCGGAGACGTCGCGGTCGAGGAGCTCCAACTGCACAGCCCGATGGCCTTCCCGGAACCCGAAGCAGACGAGGCCGCGGGAGCCGAAGGCCGCCGGGTGCAGCTTGTGTTCGACGACGCCGACTCGGATGCGCGGGCTCGATTCGAGATCTACAGCCGCGGCCCCAGCGAAGACGGATGGACGCTGCACGCCGAAGGCGTAGTGTCAAGCGAGGGGCAAACCCCTGAGACTGCCGACAGCATCGACATGGAGGACCTGAAAGCCGGCCTCGAGCCTCAAGGCGTCTCGGACTTCTATCGCGCTCGGGCAGAAGCGGGAATCGACCTCGGCGCCCCGTTCCGCACCTTGAACGGCCTGTGGGCCTCCGACGGCGAGGCGCTGGGCGATCTCTCGCTGCCTGAGACCGCCCGGGGGGCGGATCTGGACGTTCACCCGCTGTTGCTCGACGGGTGCTTCCAGGTCATGGCCGAGGCTCGCAGCGCGGTCGGCGCCGGAGACGGTGTGGCCTATCTGCCCTTCGGATGGGAGAAGTTGTGGCTGGCCGGCCCGCTGCCCGAGGCGATGACCTGCCACGCGCGCTTGCGGGATGACTCCAACCCCGAAGACCCGAGCAGCGCACCGCCCGAGGTCCTGACCGGGGATCTTGCCTTCTACGACCAGCGCGGCGCGCTCATCGGCGGACTGGTCGGCTATACGGTCAAGCGCGCTACGCGAGCGGCGATGCTCTCAGCAGCCGGCGGTTTGGAAGACCTTCTTTACGAGATCGCTTGGAGAGATCGCCCGCTTCGCTCGGCAATGCTGCCGGCGGACTTCATCCCTGCGCCCAGCGCCGTGGCCGCCGGCTCAGAGCCGTTCTCTGCATACTTGGCAGACGAGGAGGTCGGGGCCGACAGCCGTGACGCCCTGCTGGCGGATCTCGAGCGCCTGGCGTGGTCGTACGCGCGTCGGGCGATGGACCGTCTGGGATGGGACTTGGTCACGGGCGAGGAAGTAGTCGCAGACACGCTGCGCGATCTGCTCGGGGTTCTCCCGGAGCACGGGCGCGTGTTTCAGCGGATGCTGGAGATGCTGGCCGAAGCCGGGGTGTTGACCGAGAGCGCAGAGGGGTTCGTCGTGAAGGCCGGGTCAGCCGACCCCCTCCCCGAAGCACTCGCAAGCGTCCCCGAGGAGCTGGCCGAGTGGATGGAGCAGCAGTACCCGCACGGCGCCACCGAGATCGGGCTGTTCAGACGCAGCGGTGCGGCCTTGCCCGACGTTCTGGCAGGTGAGGCCGATGCACTCGCGCTGCTCTTCAGCAGCGGCGAGCCGAGCGCCGCGGATCTGTACTTGAAAGCTCCGGTGGCACGGGCCGCCAATCGAATGCTCCGGGACGCGGTGGCAGCGTTGCTGGCCGAGCGTCCGGAGGGTCGAAGGCTCCGAGTCATCGAAATCGGCGCAGGCACCGGCTCCGCGACTGCGTCGGTGCTGCCCGAGTTGGGCGGGCAGAGTTTCGACTACGCCTACACGGACATTTCGGCCGGTTTCTTCGCAGAGGCGGAGGCCCGCTTCGGCGGCGCGGAGTCCTCAATCGACTATCGAGTGCTGGACATCGAGAACGACCCGGTCGAGCAGGGTTTCGACAACCACGGATACGACTTGGTCATCGCCTCGAACGTTCTGCACGCCACCCGCTGTCTGAATGAGACGCTGGACCACTGCCGGCGTCTGCTGGCACCGTCTGGCTGTCTGCTGGCACTGGAGAACCTCCGCGGCCAGGGCTGGCTGGACCTGACCTTCGGTCAACTCGACGGCTGGTGGCGATTCGCCGACGACTACCGGCCGCACCATGCTCTGGCCGGCCCCGATGTCTGGCAGCAGGCGCTCAGCGACGCCGGATTCGTCGAGAGCGAAGTCCTAGGGGTCGACCGGTCCGATACGGCCCGTGAGCCAGACCGCGGCGTGATCGTGGCTCAGGGACCGGCCGAGGTGAGCGAGCTGCCCGGAGCGTGGATCGTGGCAGCCGACTCCGGTGGTTCAGCCGAAGCCCTGGGCCGGGAGCTGGCACTGCAGAACCAGGCCGTGGTGATAGTCGGCGACCAGGACCCGGACGACCCTGGTCCCAGTGACAGCGCGGCGGGCAGCAAGGCTCTGTTGTCGCCGTTGTCGCACGACCCTGGCGTGAGCCGTGTTTCGCTGCCGATGGACCAGCGAGAGTCGTGGCAAACGCTGTTCGAGAGTGTTCCCGGCGAAGTGGCGCTGCGCGGAGTCGTCCATCTCGTGTCCCTGGACAGTGGGGGAGCACAGGTCACCGCCGAACAACTCGCGCGGGACACAACCCGGACCACCGCGAGCGCGCTGGCGCTCATGCAGGGGATCTCAGACGCCGACGCCGCCCCGGCGAACGGCGTTTGGATCGTCACCCGAGGCGCACAAGTGCTTGAGCACGAACCCGCGGAGGGGATCGCCAGTTCGCTGCTCTGGGGATTCGGCAAGGTCCTGGCCCGCGAAGCACCCCACCTGAACGCGCGGATGATCGATCTGGACCCCGCTGAACCGCTGCCGCTGCCGGAGTTGTCCAACGAGTTGCTCCACCCGGACGCCGAGACCCATGTCGCCTATCGACTGGGATTGCGCCAGGCGGCTCGATTGGCTCGACAGGGCGCCGCTTCGGGTCGGCCCAGCCTGCCGGATCCCGCAGGCGGGGTGAACTGGTTGTTGGAACCCGACTCGAGCGGCGCGCTCGACGGGGTCGGAGTTGGGCCATGCCCGGTCGTGCAGTTGGCGCCACAAGAGGTGCGGGTGGCGGTCGAAGCCGCCGGACTCAATTTCTGGGACATGTTCCGCGCGTTGGGGGTCATCGAGGAAGGACTGCTGGGCGGCGAATTCTGCGGTCGGGTCATCGAGGTCGGTGCAGAGGTGTCGGAGGTCGCTGCGGGCGACCGAGTGGTCGGACTGGCGTTCGGCGCGTTCGGCGCAGAGGCGGTCACCGATTCCGCGATGGTCTCCCCGGCGCCCGAGGGTCCTCCGTCCGCCGCGCTGGCCACGGTGCCGACCGCTTTCGTTTCGGCGCTCCTGTCATTCGATCTGGCCGGCCTGTCCGCCGGCGAGCGGGTGTTGATCCACGCCGGAGCCGGCGGCGTCGGGTTGGCGGCCGTTCAGTTGGCCCAAGCTGCGGGCGCCGAGGTCTTCGCGACCGCGAGCGCGCCGAAACAGGCGTACCTGCGGTCGTTGGGCGTCGACCATGTGTTCGACAGCCGCCGGACCTCCTTCGGCGAACAGATCCTCGAGGCCACTGGCGGTGAGGGGGTCCAAGTGGTGCTGAACAGCCTCACGGGTCCCGGCTTCATCGACGCGAGCCTCTCGTGCCTGGCTGAAGGCGGCCGGTTCGTGGAAATGGCCAGGGTGGACATTCTCAGCGAAGAGGAGATGTCGGCCGCGCGCCCAGACGTGGCCTATTGGATCTTGGAACTGGATGTTCTCAAAGAAAGCGATCCCGCAACCCCTGGGGACGCTCTGCGGCGCTTGATGGATCGCCTGGGCGCGGGAGAGCTGTCGCCTCTCGTGCACACGCGCTGGTCGCTGGCCGAGGCGGGTTCAGCGATGAAGTACATGCAGGCCGCTCGACACATAGGCAAGATCGTCCTGGCCAACTCCGCCCTTGAGACCGGCCGGTTGCGCGACGACAGGACGTACCTGGTGACCGGAGGACTGGGGGGGATCGGCTGTGCCGTCGCCGAATGGCTTGCCGACAGAGGCGCCGGCGCGATCGTGTTGAACGGCCGTCGGGAGCCCGATCCCGAGGCGATCGAAACAGTCAGCGATCTTCGTCGTCGGGGTGTGGCGGTGAGCGTGGAACTGGCTGATGTGACCGATCCGGCCGCGATAGACGCGATGCTGGCCCGGATGGACGCCGCGCTGCCGCCTCTCGGAGGCGTGATCCACAGCGCGGGCGCGCTGTCCGACGGCGCGCTCACGAACCAGACTTGGGAGAAGTTCACCGAAGTGCTGTGGCCGAAGATGTTGGGGGCCTGGCATCTTCACAGGGCCACCGAGAATCTTGATCTGGACATGTTCGTGCTGTTCTCGAGCGTCGCTGGTGTGATGGGCAACCCGGGCCAGTCGAATCACGCCGCGGCCAACGCGTTCTTGGATCAACTTGCCGGCCATCGCCGGGCGTTGGGCCTGCCAGGGCAGTCGATCGCATGGGGGGCCTGGTCGGGGCTCGGAGAGGCAGAAGAGCACCGCGAGCGGATCGCGGCGCAACTGGAGGCCGCGGGAACGGGTTGGATCACTCCCGAGCAGGGGATCAGGGCCTTCGACCGCCTGGTTCGCCAGGATGTGACCATGGGCATGGTAGCGGCGGTTGATTGGCGTGTGCTGTCAGAGGGTCCCGATGCGCCGTCGCCGCTGCTGCAGGATCTTCTCTCCGCGACCGGGAGCACTGGCGAGTCGGAATCTTCGGCAGACGTCTTGGCCGACCTTCTGGACGCGGGCGCGACCGAACGCGAACAGATCCTTGCCGGGTTCTTGCAACAGGAGCTCCGAGCCGTGATGCGGTTGCCCGAGTTGCCTTCGGAGTCTGCTGAGTTCGCCGATCTGGGCATGGACTCGTTGATGGCGGTGGAGTTGCGGAATCGCCTGAACCGGGCCTTCGCCGGAGAATGCACCGTGTCCAACACCGCCGTGTTCAACTATCCGAACGTCGACGGACTGGCCCGTTTCCTGGCCTCGGAGCTCGGCCGGCCTGGTGAGGCTGAAACGCTCGAGCAGGACGCTGAAGCAGTCACGGAGATTCCACCGCGTTCAGTTGACTCGGCCGATGAGGATGGGGAGGATGGGATCGCGATTGTGGGCATGGCCTGCCGATTCCCTGGGGCAGAGGATCTATCGGCCTACTGGCGACTGCTGGCCGCCGGCGAGAACACGGTCACCGACGGCCGTCAGGACGGCGGATCCTGGGAAGGCGTTCCGGGCGACCCGGCTGCGGTCGATGCGGCCGATCGAAGAGGATCGTTCATCGACGGAATTGATTGCTTCGATCCGACGTTCTTCCGAATCTCACCGAAGGAGGCTGCCACGGTCGACCCATTGCAGAGGCTGTTGTTGGAGACAAGCTGGCAAGCGGTCGAAGACGCGGCGATTGACCCCGATCGCCTGAAAGGCAGCCGCAGCGGGGTGTATGTCGGCGTGGGGGCGAGCGAGTATCGGAGTCTGATCGACAAGATCGGATTGTCGGGCGTCCACCTGAACACCGCGGGAAGCGTGGCCGTCGGTCGAGTTGCGTTCACGCTGGGATTTGAAGGTCCGGCGGTGCCGCTCGACTTGGCCTGTGCATCGTCGCTGGTCGCC
Source organism: Acidimicrobiaceae bacterium (assembly GCA_026706815.1). GTDB lineage: Bacteria > Actinomycetota > Acidimicrobiia > Acidimicrobiales > Aldehydirespiratoraceae > VXYK01. The sequence goes on from JAPOYA010000041.1 coordinate 250,386, forward strand.
GTCCATCAGGCCTCGGAGAGCCTCAGGCGTGCAGAGATCGACCTCGCCTTGGTCGGCGGAGTGAACGCGGTCCTCTCAAGTTCGATCACCAGAGCGCTTGAGGAGTCCGGAATGCTGTCGGTCAAAGGACAGTGCAGTTCCTTTGACGCCTCCGCGGACGGGTATGTGAGAGGCGAGGGTTGCGGCGTCGTGGTCTTGAAACGGCTCAAAGACGCCGAACAGGACGGCGACCGGATCTGGGGGGTCGTCCGCGGCTCAGCGGTCAACCAGAGCGGGACGGGCCTGGCCCTCACCGTGCCCAGCGGGAGGGCCCAGCAGCGGGTTATGGCCGAGGCGCTTGCCCGTGCCGGCGCCGGCGCCGGCGAAGTCGACTATGTGGAAGCCCACGGAGCCGGTACCGCGGTGGGTGATGCTGTGGAAGCAGGAGCGGTCGCAGCGGTTTACGGCAGGGGCCGCTCAGAGGATTCTCCGCTGTGGATCGGTTCGGTGAAAACCAACATCGGGCATTTGGAGTCAGCGTCGGCGATGGCCGGCCTGATCAAGGTTGTGTTGGCCATGAGGCAGGGGGTGGTGCCCAAGCAGCTCAACTTCAGCGATCCCAGCCCTGAGGTCGACTGGGACCGGATGCCGATAAAAGTCGTCTCCGAGACGATGGACTGGCCGCAGAATCCTGATCGGGCGCCGATGGCGGCGGTGAACTCCTTCGGGATCTCCGGCGCCAACGCCCACATAGTTGTCGAGGGCTACGGGACAGCGCCGGAGGGCTCTTCTGAACCAGGCAGACCGTGGCGGCCTGTCGGATCGCCCCGACTCGTGACCGCCGAGCAGGAGCAGCCTGGGGTCTCGGGCCAACAGTCTGACAAGAGACTCCTGCCCTTGTCGGCCAAGACGCCGCAGGCTTTGCGCGAGCTGGCGGACCGGTACCTCTGCTGGCTCGATGAACATGCCGCTGAGCTGTCCACCCGAGGAGCCGCAAGTGATCCGCTGCTCTCGGATATGGCATGGACCGCCGGCGCTGGGCGCGGTCACTTTCCGCACCGGGCTGCGGTGGTGTTCAACGACGCGGAGTCGCTGCGCCGACAGCTCAACTCGCTGCGTGGGACTGGAGGGGTCCACCAGCGCCCGGACGACCCGGGCGCGGCGACAAGCGAGGCAGGCCCGGACCTTGTCGAGGCCGCAGCGGTCGAGTACGCGCAAGGCCGTGCTGTTCGATTCGAGTCGCTCTTCCAAGGTGAGACACGACGCCGGATCCCGCTGCCCGACTACCCGTTCCAGCGCGAAAGGTTCTGGATCGAAACGAGACAACCCTGATCCCCTGATCCGCACTGATCCGCGTCCAGGGTGATTGACAATCACTCGCTCCTTGCTACGCTTTGCTCGCCATCAACTTGTGACCAAAGGAGCAGCAGATGTCCTCGACTGAAGAGCGCATTAGGGAAATCGTCGATCAGACCGTCGAAATAGAGGGAAGAGATCCGGGTCAACCGCTGGATCTGAGCCGCAACGTTGCCGAAGTAGGAGTCTCCTCCTCCGACATCGTGGCGTTCTGGCGAATGGTCAACCAAGAGTTCGGCACCGACATTTCCGCGGAGGAATTCGCCGAGTTGCTGACGCCCCAGGATCTCATCAACCACCTCGAGTCTGCTGCCGGCTGATTCTGGAGTCAGTCGGTCGAGTCAGTTGGAGCTGTTGGCCGGCCCGTCGAGTGGGCCGTAATGCTGGTCCCATGCCCAGCGGACCGCGTCCGCGGCTATGGACGGATGGAACCGCCAACGCCCGAGTTGAAGCTCGGCGTCGTCGACTGCATCACCGCACTCGACCAGACCGAGAGCCAATCGGCGCGCTCTGCGCTGGATCGTTTCGTTGTTCAAACGGAGTTCGCCCTCAAGAAACACGGCGTGCTCGTGCTGACGGCGCGGCGACAGGCGGCTCACTTGCGCGCGGTTGAGCGGCGGCAGTCTCCGTCGTACCTCGACCTCTGTGGGCGACAGCGAGCGAACGACGCTGAATCGACACGCTCGCTCGAAGCTCCTGGTCAAAGGGCCTGCTCGACCTACTCGCCGCCCCAGACCCAGGGCTGAGGCCGTAGCCTTGAAGTTGAGGTCGAACCCCTCGGGGGACTCCTCCAAAGACTGGGCACAGTGCCTCAACAGCAGAATTGTGGTCGGCCCGAGCACGCCGAGCCAGAACTTCTCAACATAGTGGGACCTGGGATCGTGTCCCAGCCGATCGACGATCGGGTCTCCCCAAGGGGTGACCCGAAGCTGATCCAATGCTGGTGCCAGCAATAGGGTCGGTGATTCCATTTGATGCTCCCGCCGGTATACAACGCCAGCAGCAGTATAACTGTATTTGAATACATGTCAAGCAATATTGTTCTTCAGGTGCAATTTTCTTGCAGGAGTCGAAGGGCAACGGGCTGGACGGCCTAGTCTCTGTCGATGGCTGAGACTGCTTCTGAGGATTTGGCCGATAGTGCCCGCGAGTTGATCGACGACGCAGAGTCGATCGCCGTGCTGTGCGGAGCTGGGATCTCCACGGACTCCGGGATACCCGACTTCAGAGGGCCGCAGGGACTGTGGACCAAGAACCCGGAGGCCGAGAAAGCGTCCAACATCCGCTATTACGTCAGCGATCCGGAAGTTCGCAGGACGAATTGGGAACGCCGCGCCTCAGGCCGACTGTGGGCCGACGTCGAACCCAATATCGGACATCTGGCGCTGGTTCACCTTGAGAAGCGCCGGAAGCTTCACACGCTGATCACCCAGAACATCGACGAGTTGCACCAGCGCGCCGGCAGCGATCCGGCCAAGGTCGTGGAGATCCATGGCACGACAAGGAAAGCGGCGTGTTTGTCGTGTGCCTGGCGTGCGGAGATGGAAGTCGTTCTGGACCGGGTTCGGGCGGGCGAAGAAGACCCGTCTTGTCCTGACTGCGGGGGAATTCTGAAGTCGGCGACGGTTTCGTTCGGCCAGGCCCTGGACCCGGTCGACCTTCAGCGCTCAGAAGAAGCGGCCGCAGAGGCGGACTTGTTCATGGCCGTCGGCACTTCGCTCACGGTGTATCCGATCAACCAGACGGTGGTGATCGCCAAGAACAGCGGCGCGCGGATCGTGATCCTCAACGCTGAAGCAACCCCATATGACGGCATCGCCGATGTCGTGTTGCAGGAATCGATCAGCGAAGTGCTGCCGGTGATCGTCGGAATGGCAAATCCCGACTCGCAAGGTAGGGTTTAGGTCATGGCCAGTTTCCGTGAGCTTCTCCAGCGGGCGAAAGCGTCGATCACCGAGGTCGACACTGCTGGGGGGCAAGAACTTCTCGACCAGGGGTACCTGCTCTTGGATGTGCGCGAGCCCGACGAATACGAACAGGGCGCGATCTTGGACTCGATTCACATTCCGCGAGGACAGATTGAGTCGAGCATCGAGAACCGTCTGCCGGACCGCGGAACCAGACTGGTGGTCATGTGCGCCGGCGGGGTGCGTTCCGCCTTCGCCGTGCAGACGTTGGAGCAACTCGGCTACGACAACTCCGTCTCAATGGACGGCGGCTTCAACAAATGGAAGGACGAGGGCCGCCCATGGACGCGGCCGCGGACCCTCACACCCGAGCAGCGCAGCCGTTACCAACGTCATCTTCTCGTCCCCGAGGTCGGTGAGGAAGGCCAGCTGAAGCTGCTCGAATCGAGAGTGCTGCTGCTCGGAGCCGGAGGACTCGGCTCACCTGCAGCGCTGTACTTGGCAGCCGCAGGGGTCGGGACGCTCGGCGTCATCGACATGGACGTCGTCGACGAGTCGAATCTGCAGCGACAGATCCTCCACAACATCGATCGGATAGGGGAGCGCAAGGTCGACTCCGCCAAGAAGACTCTCACCGGCCTCAACCCCGATGTCGACGTGGTTGCCTACGACGTTCGCCTCGGCGCCGACAACATCATGGAGATATTGACTGGATACGACCTCGTCGTCGACGGGGCGGACAACTTTCCGAGTCGCTATCTGCTCAACGACGCCAGCGTCAAACTTGGAATCCCGGTCGTCCACGGTTCGATCTTCCGTTTTGAGGGCCGAATCACGGTCTTCGACCCCCGTCGAGGGCCGACATATCGGGACATGCTGCCAGAGGCGCCCCCAGCGGAGATGGCGCCGTCCTGTGCGGAGGCGGGCGTGCTGGGCGTTCTGCCCGGAATAGTCGGCAGCATCCAAGCGCTGGAAGCTCTCAAGTTGCTGCTGGGAGTGGGGGAGCCGTTGCGCGGGCGCCTAGTGGTATTCGATGCCTTGGAGATGAGCTTTCGCGAGTTCAAACTGCGTGTCGATCCCGACAACGAGGTCACCTGGGAAAACCGGGACCGGATCGAGGTCGCCGAACTCGACGGGCTCTGCATGCCGGCCTTCACCGAGAACACGAGCAGTTGACCGCGTATCTGGCTGGATGACCGCGAATCAGGCTGAACGACCCTGTGTGCAACCTCAGCCGTCCGCGCAGGTACGCTTCTGAGCGCCATTGCACCCAGCGTGATCGAGTGATCGAGTTCAGGAGACTTCCATCCGTCAGTACTTTGTGAGCCTTCGGGACCGCAGCCCACTCCCTGAGGGCGCAACCGCCATCGGCGTCGGCTTGGTGATCAACGGAATCGCCACCTACGCATTCCTGGTGGTGGCGCGACGCGCTCTCGGAGACGAGGCATACGGAGGGCTGGCCGTTCTTTGGGGGCTCGTCTACATCCTCGGACCAGGACTGTTTCAGCCGTTGGAGCAAGAGATCGCGCGGGCCACCGCAAACCGTGCGAGCAGGCAGGAGGGCAGCGCACCAGTGCTTCGCCAGGCCACCCGCATCGGCCTTGTCCAACTGTTGCTCGTCGAAGTCGCCGTGATCCTGGCATGGCCCCTGGGCCTTGACGGACTGCTGGACCACAACGTTTCTCTGCTGGTCGCCCTGCTGTTCGCTCTGGCGTGTTTCATGGGGGCCGAATGCGTCCGCGGTGTGCTGTCCGGGCGACACGAGTTCAATCGCTACAGGTCTTACTTCGCCGTCGAAGGCAGCGCCAGACTCCTGGTCGCCGGTGTGCTTGCGATCATCGGAGTTCAGGCTGTGGGGGCCTACGCGACCGCCCTCGCGATTGCCTTCGCCTCGGCGGCCGTCGTGGCGATCGGCTCATTGCGGCCTTTCGTGGAACCCGGGCCGCCCGCACCGCTGGGGGAGTTCACACCGGCTCTGGGCTGGCTGTTGCTCGCTTCGCTCTCGGAGGCTTTCCTGCTCAACGTCGGCCCAGTCGCTCTGGAGATTGTCGGCGACGATCTCGGTGAAGAGGTTCCGGGAGTGTTCCTCAACGGACTGATCGTCTCTCGCGTTCCGCTCTTCTTCTTCCAGGCCGTGCGGGCGGCACTGCTTCCGAATCTGGCAAGCCTGGCGGGCGACGACGACCTCAACGGTTTCCGAGATCTGCAGCTTCGGCTGGTGGCCGCGGTGGTGAGCGTGGCCGCGGTCTGGGTGGTGGTGATGGCATTCATCGGCCCTTGGTTGGTCGAGTTCCTGTTCGGCGACCAGATCGGTTCGCGGGAGATGGCCTTGCTCGCTGCGAGCGGGGCCGGTCTGATGATCTTCCTCTCGCTGTCATTGGGACTTGTCGCACTGGATCACGCTCGGCTGGCAGTGGTCGGATTCGTGGTCGGTGTAACCACCTTCCTCACGATTGCTGCCGCCAACGAGCTGTTCTTGCAAGCCGAACCGTTCTCGCTGGTCGCTTCGGCGCTGGTGGCAGCAGTCGGCGCGGGCGCGATCGTCACCGCAGGTTTGCTGCGCTACGAATACGCCCTGCACGCCCGCGCCGGTCGACTCCCCGAAACCGAAACCGACCCCGACCCGACTCCGCCCTCAAGCATCCTCTGAGCGGGCCCGGCCAGCGGGCGCGGCCCGGCGAGCGAAGCGAACAAGAGCGGGGAAGAGCGGAAGAGCGGAGGCGGAGCGCAGCGGACGAAGAGCGGAACGAAGAGCGGGGGTGGAGCGAACCGAACATCTTTCGAGGCTGCGGGTACGATGCGCTTGTGTTCTGGCTAAGGGCGATCAGCATATGAAGGGCTTGATTCTCAGCGGTGGCGCCGGCAAACGCCTTCGCCCGATCACCCACACCAGCGCCAAGCAGTTGGTTCCCATAGCCAACAAGCCGATCCTGTTCTACGGCATCGAAGAGATGGCGTCTGCCGGGATCACTGACGTCGGCATCGTTATCGCGCCTACAACCGGTGACGAGATCAAACAAGCCGTGGGCGACGGCTCGAAGTTCGGCGTGCGTGTCAGCTGGATCCACCAACGCGAACCACTAGGCCTCGCTCACTGTGTTCTTGTGGCGCGGGACTTTCTTGCAGACGACGACTTCGTCATGTACCTCGGCGACAACATGCTTGAAGCCGGACTGTCCGCCTTCGTAGAGAAATTCGCCGCAGCACGTGCCGAATCGGGCTCCGGCCGCGCCGGCAGAAGACCCGCGGCTCAGCTTCTCCTGGCCCGCGTATCGGACCCCGGCTCTTTCGGGGTCGCTGAGATCGGCTCGGACGGCCAGGTGACCCGACTGGTTGAAAAACCCGAGCAACCGCCGTCGGACCTCGCGCTGGTCGGCGTGTACCTGTTCGATCAGGCGATTCACGAGGCGGTCAGGAACATTGAACCCTCCTCACGAGGCGAGCTCGAGATAACCGATGCCATCGACTGGCTCATCGCCCGGGGGCACCGGGTGGATCACGAAGTTCTCAGCGGCTGGTGGATCGACACCGGGAAGAAGGACCCGCTGTTGGAGTGCAACCGGCTGGTCTTGGACACCTTCGGCCGCAGCATCGACGGGGATGTCGACGACGTCTCCACCATCGAGGGGCAGGTGGTTCTTGAAGCGGGCGCAAAGGTCGTCAACTCCGCAGTGCGGGGACCCGCGGTCATCGGCAGTGGGACCACCGTCGAGCACAGCGATATCGGCCCCTACGTGTCGATTGCGGTCGACTGCCGGATCAGCGGCAGTGAAATAGACAACTCGGTGGTGCTGCGTCGCAGCATGGTCAGCGATATCGCACGGCTGACCGATTCGCTGGTCGGTCGTGACACGGTGCTGTCCAGAACAGTTCGGTCCGACGGGCCGGACACAGGGGAGATGGCTGGACTTGGCGACACCGGCCCACGCGCCGTCCGGGTGATGGTCGGCGATCACTGCCGGGTAGAGATCGAGTAGCCGCAATGCCGCGGAAGTGAGCGGAGATTCTTGGAGATTCTTATGGCAGCAGTCACACCATCGGAGGATATTGAGGGCGTGTTCGTGGTGCGTCCGGAAGTCATCGGCGATGAGCGGGGCGCCTTCATTGAGACGTATCGGCGCTCATGGTTTCCCGGGCAACGGGAGATGATCCAAGCCAATCGCGGTGACCGTCGGGCTGGAACGGTGGTGGGACTCCACTATCACCTTCACCAGAGCGACTACTGGCACGTGCCGTTCGGACAGGTTCGCGTGGTGCTCCATGATCTCAGAGAGGGGAGTCCGACAGACGGGGCCACCCTCGAATACAACCTCGGCGCCTGCGCCGACGGCTCTCACTGCCACGACGGGATCTACATTCCGCCCGGAGTGGCGCATGGCTTCGCGGCTCTGACCGATTGCAGTCTCAGCTATCTCGTCGACGCCTACTACAACCCCGCTGACGAGCTCGGCGTCCGTTGGGACGACCCGCAGATCGGCGCCGACTGGATTCTCAGCGATCCGATCTTGTCCCAGCGGGACGGCAGAAACCCGCTGCGCTGCGACTTGCCGGTGAACCGCCGTCCCCACTACCGGCTACGAGCCACATAGGAAGCCTGCAGGCCATGAGACTGCTCATCACCGGGGCGGCCGGATTCATCGGGAGCAATTATCTGCGCCATGTCCTCAACACGAGCGACCATGCGGTGGTGGCATTCGACGCTTTGACCTATGCCGGAAACCTCGATTCGATCAAAGACCTGCTCGGCGATCGGGCCTCTTTCGTCCACGGTGACATCACCGATCGCTCCGCGGTCCGGTCGGCTATGGCGGACTGCGACCAGGTGGTTCACTTTGCGGCCGAATCCCATGTCGACCGCTCGATTTCAGGGCCCGACGCGTTCGTGTACACCAACTGTTTCGGCACCAGCGTGCTGTGTGATGCTGCTCGCCGGGTCGGCGTCGAGCGTTTCGTCCACGTCTCGACCGACGAGGTCTACGGTTCGGTCGAGGCCGGCTCATCGCTGGAGACGGACGCGGTCGCGCCCCGCTCTCCGTATGCGGCCTCCAAAGCCGGATCAGACCTCATAGCCCTCAGTTACTTCAGCACCCACGGCCTGCCGGTCATCGTCACCAGGGCCTCCAACAACTACGGTCCGTTCCAGTTCCCCGAAAAAGCCATCCCGCTGTTCGCGACGAGCCTTCTCGATGGGGCTTCTGTGCCTCTGTACGGTGACGGGCTCAACATTCGCGACTGGCTCCATGTGGACGACCACTGTGCTGCAATCGACACGATTCTGAGCAAGGGCAGCTGCGGCGAGATCTACAACGTGGGGGCCGGAAACGAGATCACCAACCGCGACCTCGCCGAACGTCTTCTCGAACTGTGCGGGCGCGACGAGTCGGCCGTCGAATACGTGCCGGACCGGCCGGGGCACGACCGTCGCTACTCTCTCGACTGCACAAAACTGCGGGCCCTCGGCTGGGCCCCTCGACAGAACCTCGCTGGGGGGCTCGCAAAGACGGTCGATTGGTATCGCACGAACCGAGGCTGGTGGGAGGCACTCAAGAACAGGGTTGTGGAGCGGCCATGAGGATACTGGTCACCGGCGCCGGCGGACAGCTGGGAATGGACCTGGTGCCGCTGCTTCGCCCTCACGAAGCGGTGACTCCGGGCCGAAGAGAACTCGATATCACCGACCGCGCCTCGGTTCTCCGGACCCTGCGGGATTCAAAACCCGACATTGTCGTCAACTGCGCGGCGATGACCAGGGTCGACGACTGCGAATCCCAGGTCGATAGAGCCTTTGCCGTCAACTCGCTGGCAGTGGGGCATCTCGCCGAGGGCTGCCGACTCATCGGCGCGCACTTGACCACGATCTCCACCGACCATGTTTTCGACGGGACGAAACCCGGCGCCTACAACGAACGCGATCCGCTGTCGCCCATTTCTGTCTACGGGCGGTCCAAGGCCGCAGGCGAGAGTCGGGCCGGGGGCGACGCCACGATCGTGCGCACCTCCTGGCTCTGCGGAGAGTTCGGCGCCAACATGGTGAAGACCATTCTGGGACTGCTCCGCGAAGACGCCCCTCTGCGCTTCGTCGATGATCAGATCGGACACCCGACCTTCGCCGCCGATCTCGCGCCCGTAGTTTGCGAGCTGGCGCTGCAGCGTCGTTCCGGCGTCTTCCACGTGACCAATCAGGGTGCTGTCACCTGGTTCGAGTTCGCCCGAGCGGTAGCCGCCGCGGCGGGCGCGGATCCGCGGCGCGTGGTCCCGTGTGCGACGGCCGATCTGCGACCGCTCAGGCCGGCCCCGCGTCCGGCCAATTCCGTGCTCGACAATGCCGCGCTGCGTCTAGCCGGATTCGCGCAGGCCCGGGACTTCCGAGAGCCCTTGGCCGAGCTCATCTGTCGGCTTCGCTGAGCGGCGACTTGCCAGAGCCCGATCCGAACAGCACGAGCACGCCGCTTGCCGCAGCCAGGAAAGTCAGCCAGACCAAGCGGTCGACGGAGCCGATCAGCACGCCGACGTCGAGCTCAAGGCCGATGAGTGGGCTGAGACCGGCGATGAGCGCCTCTCTCAGTCCAAGTCCGGAGGGAAAGAAGCCGATAGCAACGGTGAGAGCGCCGGCGACTGAAAGGGCGAGTGCTTGGCCGGGCGAGACGTCCACTCCGAGAGCGGTGACAGCCAAGCCGAGTCGCAGTGCGCTGATGATCAGCCACATGGCTTCGACTCCCAGAACCGCGAGCGCCAAGCGGGTTGAGCCGCCGCCCGGCGCAGTTTCTTTGAAGAGCTTGAGAGCGCCGACTCCCGCCGAAACACCGGCAATTGCCGTGACGGCTCCCAGCCAAGGCGGGCCCTCGACGGCGATGGCCGATCCGCCGACGATGCCTGTGATCGAGAGCCAGCAAAGACCGGGCACCGCGCCGGCGGATATTGCCGAGCCGTAAGTGCTGCCGTCTTCTGACAGAGATCGAACCGTGACGATCAACGAACCTGGCAGCGGCAGCAGATTGGCGGCCGAAGACACTGCCGCGACCCTGAAACTCCTTGTCGTCGAGGGTTTTTGTGAAGCGATTCGAGCGGCCAGTTGATACTCGGCCGACTTCAAGGCGAGGCTCGCGGGGGCAGTGACCAGCAGCGCCACGGCCAGCGGCCACCAAGACAGTTCAGCCAATGCCAGTTCGCCGGCCCGCCAAGCCCAGACGGTCGCTCCGCTCACCCCGACTGCTGCCACAACTCCTATCGCCGTGTTGAGTCTCTTGTCCAAACGCTTAGCCCGCTGGTCAAGAAGGCGGCGAAGCACCCCACTGAGGCCCTCGGGGAGGCTAAAAGCACGGGGTCCGCGGTGCACAGACGGCATCGCCCGACGCTACCGTCGCCATCAATGAAGGTGTTGATCGACGCAGTGCATCCCGCGGACGTGTGGACCCTGGGCGCCGTCGAGGACCGTCTCCTGGCTGCCGGCGAAGAGACTCTGTGGATCTCTCGCCCGGGCAAAGACTCAGTCGTCGAACTCATTGAAGCGCGCGGCAGGCCCCACATTGCGGGCCCGCGCGCGGGGACCAACGCGCTGTCGCTGGCTCGTGAGCTGCTGTCGCGAGACTGGCTGGCCTTTCGCACCGTGCGGCGGTTCAGGCCCGATGTTGTCCTGACTCGCTCGCCTGCCGGGGTTCACGCAGCCAGATTGACACGCACCCCGGTGCTGTATGACACCGACGACGGCCATGTTGCCGGACTGCTGTTCTATGTGGCGGGCCCGTTCGCGGACGTCATCGCCGGCCCGACGGCCACCAGCCGCAGCTACGGTCCCAAGCACCGCAAGTATCGGGGATACAAGGAGCTCTTCTACCTTCACCCCTCGCGCTTCGCTGCGGACCCGGCAATCCGCGGCGACCTCGGACTCGACGACGGAGAGAGGCTGTTCGTGCTTCGCCTGACCGCGTTCACCGCGAGCCACGACGTGTCTGAGAGGGGAATGACCCGCGAGCACATCGACCGCATCCTGAGCCGTTTGGGGGATTTCGGAACGGTGCTCGTCTCCTCTGAGCAGCCTCTGCCACCTGACTTGGCGGTGATGCAGGTGCCCACCCCCCCGGAGCGGTTCCATCATGTGCTGGCCGCGGCTGCCCTCGTGGTGGGCGACAGCCAAACGGTATGCTCGGAGGCGGGGGTGATCGGCACACCGTCGCTGCGCTACAACACTTGGGCTGGCCGGCACCCCTATCAGGTGGAGCTGCAGGAGCGTTGGGGGCTGACCAGAGCCTTTGCCCTGAGTGATGAGAGCGCCTTCTTCAACGAGCTCGACCGTGTGCTTGAGGACTTGGAGGACGTGCGGGCTGCTCACGCGCAGCGTCGACAGCGGATGCTCGAATGGTGCGATGACCCAGTCGATGACCTGACTGCCTGGATCTACGGACTAGCGGATCGCTAGAAGATCGGGCTATCTGCGCATCTTGGGGGGAAGACGGTCCTGCTTGTGCAGATCAGGGTGGAACGCTTCGGGGAGACCGGCGAGGCGCCAGATCAGGGTGACGGCTTCGGCTCGTGTCAACGCTGCGTCAGGAGAGAACGCGGTCGGCGAGGTGCCCGTCGTGATCCTGTGCTCCAACATCCAACGAACCGCATCGCTGTAGTAGGAGCCCTCCTTGACGTCGTCGAAAGTCCAGTCGTCAGGCGTGACGGCGTCGACCGCGCTCGACGGGTGAAGAAGGTAGCGTCCGCCGAGATATGAGCCGAGATTCGGGCCGTCCTCGTATTCTTCGACCACTGATCTAGTGCCGGTCGTGTGCGCCACCTCGAGCACGGTGTTCTCACAGCGCGGCTCGTTGTCGCAGAGGTCGGTGGTGGCGCCGGTCGACTTGTCGGTGTATTCGGCGTGCCAGCGGGTTCCGTCGTAGTGGGTGCTCAGCGGCAGGCGGCTGACGCCGATCGCCTCGCCGTCTGCCTCTACGGTGAGCTCCCACTCACCGGGTCCGAGCTCGTCCAATGGCGTCGAGATGGCGATCAGCTCGCGGACTCCGATCACATTGAGGCTGCTCGCATCGAAGGACCTGTGCGCCACGCAGAATTGCACCCCGGTGCCGCAGTCGTTCGGGCCGGGTGTTCCTGCGAGGCGCCAGTCGGGTGTTCCCGCGAAGCGCCAGAGGAGGGTCGACGCCTGTGCCCTCGTCAGGGTCATGTCCGGAGAGAAGGTCGTGTCTGAGGTTCCCGTGGTCACGCCGTACTCCGCGAGCAGGTCCACTGCATCGCGATAGGGAGCGTCCTCGGCCACGTCGTCGAAGTCGACGCGTGTCTGTTCGTCTGGGCTCGGACTTCCCTCGAAGCGCCAGAGCATCTCGGCGAATTCGGCTCGGCTGATCTGCTCGTGGGGCCCGAACGTCTCTGTGGTTGCGCCTTGGGATATCTGTTCGCCGACTGACCAGAGAACCGGCTCGTGGAAGTAGTCGCCCGGGTCGATGTCGCTGAACTCGATTACCGGTGGTGGTTCTTGCGGGTCGGTGGGTTCCAGGGGTTCTTCGGGGGGGGCGGGAGGCTCGGGATCCCCGCGGGGTTCGAGCGTCGGCTCGGGAGGCCATTCGATGGTGAATTTGAGGCCGACCGGAGGTTGGCACCCGTCAGCGGTTCGGCAGCCGTTGAGGATGGCGAAGAACAGCCAGGCGCCATAGGGTTCGCCGTCCCTCAAGAGCACTATCGACCTGTCGCCGTCATGGACGGTGATCGTGGCGAAGTTGGTGTATCCCGATGCCGGCGCTCTGTCGATGTCGATTCCGGTCAGGGAACTGATGTTCAGCGGCGATTCGCCGCGCACCGTGTAGTTGTTCAACCAGCGCGTCAGATCGGCGATCGAGTAGGAACGCGTCCACTCCGCATTGGGGTTTCGCTCACGGCCTGTCTCGGGATCGTACGCGACATCGTAGGGATCAGGTTTCTCCACCAGGAACGGCAGATCGATGCCGCCCGTCCAGACGTCGGAGGGCACCGCAGTGTGCCCGCCATTGCTCGAGGAGTAGAAGGCCTGCGCGATTCGGGGTTCGTACAGTGCTGGATCCGCGCTGTCGTCGGTTTCCCCGGTTTCTTCTCCGTTCGGGTCTGCGTCGTCGCCCGCTCCGGTCGCGGGACCGCCTTCGGCGCCGTCCTCGCCGTCCTCGCTGTCCTCGCCGTCCTCGGACACGTCGGCCGGGCCGGCCGGCGCTGCGTCTGACTCTGGGTCCTCGGCTGCTTCTGATTCGAGTTCTGATTCGACTTCGGCCTGGT
>JAPOYA010000029.1 GCA_026706815.1 Acidimicrobiaceae bacterium
GTGCTTCGCGGACACGGGCGACTCCGGCCTGAGCAGCCAGCGGCGCCAACAGCTCGGGCGGCACGAACACCTCCAGATAGCCGGGAAGCTCATTCGCCGGCGCCGCCCCGCAGCCGGTGAGGAAGTCCACCACCTCGTTCTGCTCGCTTTGACTGCCGTCCAGTTGAACCGTCACCAGCAACGGCTCGTTCGACGTCGAGTTGGTGTTCCCCGGCAGAACAGGCGATGTCGCTCCGGGGCCGGATGTGCCGGCGCTGGACACGCCCGAGCCGGACGCGCCGCAGACGTCGGCAGCGGAGTACTTGTGGGTTGCAGCCAACTCGCTGAGCTGCGACCCCAGATTCGGGTAAGCCTGACCCGGGTCGAGGACCTCGTCGAGGTCGGGAAGCAGGCCCTCTCCGGGAAGCTGTTGCGGCGTGTCGGACCCGTCGCCTGTTTGTGCCGCAGCACCCACCGGCACCAGCGCGGCTGCAGCCACCGCCAACCCCAGAACGGCACCTCGAATCCGGCGACCGATACCCGTAGAGCGCATACTCTTACAATCTATTGAGGTGGTGGGGGGCGAGCAACGAGCCGCCGATTTTCTGCCGTTGCCTCGTTGATTGCCCCAGGCTGGGCTCAACGCGAATCACCGAGCCCCTGTCTCAAGTTCTCAGAACACGGCGTGGACCGCTCTTCGGACTCTTCGCCGCCTTTGAGCGTGAATACAAGGGGCCGGGTCCGATGCCGTCCGGCGTGTCAGCAGCCCTGTACTTGGTGCTCGCAACGACTCGAATATTGAGGCATACTGAATCGTAAATGACTCACAGAGGTCTGGCATGAACCAACTCACCGTTAGAGGCTTCGGAGAAGAGTTGGCAGCAGAGATGCGCCGACTAGCCGCCCAAGAACGGATTTCGCTGAATCAAGCGGCGCTCAAGCTGCTACGGCGAGGCGCCGGGTTGAGCGAGGACGCCGAACGGCCGGGGACCGTGGGCGCATCGCTGGATCATCTGGTCGGTAGCTGGTCGAAGCAAGAAGCCGAGGAATTCGATGCCGCGCTGGCAGAGTTCTCGATCATCGACGAGGATGCCTGGGCGTGAGGGCGCTGCTTGACACCAACGCCTACTCGATGCTCATGCGGGGACATGAGCAGGCCTATGAAATCGTGAGGTCGGCTGAGGAGTTGCTGCTTTCAACCGTGGTTGTCGGCGAACTGCTCTACGGATTTCGGCGCGGGTCGCGTTTCGCCCAGAACGCTGAGAATCTCCGCGCCTTCATTGGCAACCCCCACACGACGTTGGTTGAGGTGGGTTCGGTAACGGCGGACCGCTATTCCCGAATAGCTGCCGCTTTGCGGGCGAAAGGCCGTCCGATACCAACGAACGACGTATGGATTGCGGCCCATACGATGGAGACCGGCGCCGATCTCATATCGGCTGACCAGCACTTCGAACACGTTGAAGGGATTGTCTGGGTTCCGTTGTCGCCCGTGTGATCGGCCGCTTCACCCAGTGGCCCGGGGCTAAAACCTGAAGGTTTCGGTGGTTGCCGACAGCGTGTCAGCGGCCCTGTGACTTGGTGCTGGGCGGCGGATCGCATCTACAATCTCGAGCCATTGCGAACTGTCGCCGACTCAGTAGTCGAAGGAATCCCGCCGTGCCGAACCAAGAGTTGTCGAGCCTGCTTCAACAGAGCGACTTCGACGCGCTCTTCCGCAGGATGGGGTGGGACAACCCGCAGCAGCGGTCTCCCGTCGATGTGTCCGAAAGCACGCTGCGTCCGGTGTCGGTGGCCGACAAACGGGGCGTTACCGCTTGGAGGGTGGACTGCCCGAACGGCCTGCCGGAGCGCTCGGAGCAGCACCGGGTGGTCCGTCGCCTGAAGCGGTTGAGCCGTGACCAGCTCGTGGTGTTCGCAGCCCCGGACAAGCACTTGTGGCAGTGGCCGGAGCAACGCCCGAGCGGGGTCGGCTACCGGTTGGTGGACCATAAGTATCTTGTACACGCCCCGACCGATGCCCTGCTACAGCGGCTTGAACAGGCGACGTTCACGATTGCCGAGGAGAACGAACTGACTTCCAGCGCGGTTCTGACCAGGGTGCGCCGCTCGTTCAACGCCGACAAGGTCACGAAGTCCTTCTACCGCGAGTTCCAAAAGCATCACAAGAACTTCGCGATGAAGGTGGAGGGGATCCCTGCGGACTCGAATCGCAGATGGTACGCCTCGGTCTTGTTGAACCGCCTCATGTTCATCTACTTCATTCAGCAGAAGGGGTTCCTGGACAGCGACCAGAACTATCTGCGCTCCCGTTTGAGCTTGGTGCGCGAGCACTACGGATCCGACCGTTTCTACGTGTTCTACAAGCAGTTTCTGCTGCCGTTGTTCCATCAAGGGTTGGGCAGTTCTGACCCGGTCTACTCAGATGCGGACATTGCTGCGATGATCGGCTCGGTTCCGTATGTGAACGGGGGAATCTTCGAGCCCCATGAGTTGGAGAAGACCTACGACATTCAGATCGCCGATGAGGCCTTCGATTCGCTGTTCGACTTCTTCGACGCCTGGCGCTGGCATCTTGACGAGAACCCGACAGGCGATCCGAAAGAGATCAACCCCGACATCCTCGGGTTCATCTTCGAGCAGTACATCAACTTCACCGAGAAGGGCCAAAAGGAGAAGGGGGCGTATTACACCAAGCCGGACGTGACCGGCTACATGGCCGCTTCGACGATCCTTCCGGCTCTTGCCGATCGGTTCGTGTCTGCAGGGTTGGGCGATCCTGCGATTCTGCTCACAGGTTCAGGCGACGATTACATCCATGACAGCATCCTGCACGGGGTTGACGAAGCACTGACTGACGAAGACTTAAAATCTCTCTCTCTCTCTCTCTACCGCGGGATGATCTGGCGCTGCCGGGCGAGAGATGGTGCGAGGTCACGCACCGCCGCGAGCGGTGCGGACGGCTCCGTGAACTCCTGTCGGACAAGCACCGTGAGTGGTCTATAGACGACGCGATAACCGAGAACCTGGACATACGGGAGCTGCTGGCCGACTACGTTGTCTCCCTTTCGAGCGCCGACGAGTGCGACACTGCCTTCAACGTTCTGAAGAACCTCACCGTGTGCGACCCGACGGTCGGGTCTGGGGCGTTTTTGTTTGCTGCTTTGGAGGTACTCGACCCTCTCTATGGAGGGATTCTTGACAGGGCGGCCGAGATTCACGATCGGGGTGACGCGGAGGCCGAGTGTCTCGGGGAAGCTCGTAGGCATCACAGCGACCGTTACTGGATGCTCAAGACGATCTGCCTCAACAACCTGTTCGGCGTCGACCTGATGGCAGAGGCCCCCGAGATCGCCAAACTGCGCCTGTTCTTGAAGCTCGCCGCCCAGATCGACGACGTGGACCTGCTCGAGCCCCTGCCCGACTTGGACTTCAACATCAAGACAGGCAATCTCCTAGTAGGAATTGCCGACAAGGAAGATGCAGAGAACCGCTTGGGTGCCGGACAGCTGGACCTCGGTGGGGAGATCGAAGAGATCGTCCGCATCGCAAACCGGTTGGCTGACGCCTGCACCCAATTCGCTCAGCTACAGACAAGTGATGTCGAAAGCGACCACTTGTCGGAGAAGCAAGCCTTGGCCGCTCGCCAGCTTTCAGCGAGACGATTGGCCGACGAACTCTTGTATCGCAAGCGGGAAGAAACGGAGACCTTCGACGATTGGTGTGAGTCGCACAGGCCGTTCCACTGGTTCGTCGAGTTCCCTCACGTTTGGAGCAACGGTGGTTTCGACGTGGTGATCGGCAACCCGCCTTACATCCAGAAGAAGAACGTCACCAACTATCGATGGATTGGCTACGAGGCCCAGAACTGTCCCGACCTGTACGCCGTCTGCATGGAACGCGCCTCGACTCTGCTCAACGACCAGGCCCGCTTCGCCATGATCGTTATGCACTCCCTCTGCTTTAGCTGGAAGTTCTCCGAACTACGCCGGGATCTTCGTAGTCGGTTCTCAGTGCTGTGGGTATCCAGCTATTGGTCGGGTCGAATGGGCCTGTTCTCAGGCGCAAACCCTCGAAACTCAATCGTGATTGGTCGAAGGGGTTCGTCCAGGCTATCTTCGCAAGAAAGCAAACGGTGGTCGACTCGTTGCAATCGGTGGTTGAGTGAATCGCGCGACACCTTGTTTGAAGGTCTTCGATACAGCCATGCTCTAGCGCTTGTCGACGATGCATGTTCGCGTGGTCAGTGGGCTTTTGTTGATTGGACGCTCTCGCACTCGATTGAACACCTAGTTGAACGCTGCGAGCCGCTAAGAAACTCTCTCGCAAAATCATCCGAATTCGCTCTGGGGTATAAAACGACAGCGCTGTACCAACTGGGGATCTATGTACAGGAGCCCCCAACGGTTGACCCAGGAACAGGAGCACCGGCAAAAACCAATAGCGCCAGGTCAGGCTGGTTGTATTTCAAGTCAGACTTTCAGAGGGACTTGGCGCTGGTAGCGCTAGCGGGCAGGTGGGGTTATCTGTGGTGGTTGACATACTCAGATGAGTTCGATGTCACCCGCACCACGCTTGCAGCGTTCCCGGGTGACATCGAAAGGCTTGCCAAGCTCGCCACGGGTGACATGGAACTCAAGAGCCTACTGGAGTTGTCAAGAACGCTTCAGGGAGAGATGCCCAAGAACCTCACATGGATGAAGAAGGCAGGCGTCAACGTTGGCCGCTACAACATGCTCAAGTTGCGGCACATCACCGACGAGGCCGACTGGCTGCTCGCTCAACTGTGGGGGCTGACCCGAGAGCAGTACGAAATTGCAGGCAACCTGCGTGACCGCATGGTCTTCGGCAACAAGGAATGACTCGATGATGTCTCACCGCGTCACCGCTGTAGACGCAGATTCCCTCTCGAACGCTGAATCCAGACCCGCGCACCGTAAGGCATCGGGGCCAACTGCTTCTCCCAAGCAGGAACCCATCGGGAGATGCTTTCGATCTGATTTCTCAGTCCGGCCAGTTGGGCAACAAAGACGATGACTTCAAGACCGAGCGAAGTGAGACCTGTGGTGCGAGCATTGCGACCCCGAAAATCGTCGTCGCACGTAACCAATACTCGTTCGTTTGTCGCACACCAGGCAGCGATTTCATCGTCAGATGCGTTCGAGCTACCGGATGCCGAGATACTCAGTTCGTCAATGCGCGAGACATGGATGATGTCCGCAACGTTCAGGTCGATCGCATCCGCGACTCGATACGAGAGGTTGGCGTCCAGGCAGAAACCAACGCTGCGAGGTTCAGCGCGTGAATTCGGCAACGCCTCTGACCTGGGAGACGCTCAGCTCGTACCATTCCGCGACCTCGTTCTCGGTCGCCACCGCGAGGTTGGCGATAATGGTTTTCGCTGGAATACGGGTGCCGCGAACGATTGGCGCACCGAAACACACGACAGGGTCAATGTTGACCCACGGCGAGATGTCCCAAGCATTCGCCGTGTCATCAACGAAGCGGATCTCGTCTGCAAATACCCGTACCGCGTCGCGCAACGCCAATTGCTTGGGATATCGACCGACAAGTTCTTCAGCTTGGTCAGCGAAGTCGGCCCATACGCCCACTCCGTCAGTGAAGAACGAACGGTGAGCCAACGGTCGTGTCACCGTCGGCTCGGCGACGCGGAGCGCTTCAAGCACCTTGCGAACTCTCTGCAACGAGGTGCCTTGGTCCCGGAGACGGCGCACCGTTTCCAAGCTGACAAGATCGAGGAAGCTGATTGTCTCGATCCTGTGCGGGTGGCCTGTGGGGGAGACGATAACGGCGAGCCAACGCCGCAACTGTTGTGGTGTGGCCCGATCACCTCTGCCCACGATCGCCGCGGCTTGTGGAAACGAATATATGCCGTCGCAGAGTCGCGCATCGACACCAGATGTGCATTCGCGCTCGGGTGCGACGGTTTGTGCCATGTGTTTCAGGGTAACCCGATTCCACCTGTCGGCCATGGCTCATGTGCGGTGAGTTGTCGCACGAAATGCAGAGGTCAGAGGAGGTAGCGCACCTTGCCGAAGATTCTTGACAACATCGACCTTGGGACTGAGAGCGAACTGCTCGAAACACTGAGGTCCTCGTATCGACTGGATGCGGCCATCGGATACTTCAACCTGCGCGGCTGGAAGCTGCTTGCGGATGCGGTACAGGCAATGCCGAAGCGTCCCGACGGAGCGAAGGCCCGGATTCTGGTCGGAATCCACGAGACCCCGGTCGAAGAGATGCGTCGCCTGACCCGGATGCGCCAACCCGACCCCATCGACAACCGCACGGCCGCACGCACGAAGAGCGAGACCGTCACGGAGTATCGGGACCAGTTGCAGACAGGGCTCCCGACCGAGGGCGACGAGACAGCGCTTCGAGCTCTGCTGCGCCAGATCGAAGCAGGCGATGTGGCAGTGCGCGTCCACACCGCTCATCGGCTTCACGCCAAGCTGTACCTCTGCCACCGCGAAGACACAGCGGCCCCGCGGGTCGGATATGTCGGCTCCTCCAATCTCACCGTCGCTGGCCTACGTGAGCAGGGCGAGCTCAACGTGGATGTGGTGGACGGCGACGCCACCGACAAACTGGCCCGCTGGTTCGAGGACCGCTGGGACGACCCGTTCACTGTCGACGCGATGCCCGAGTTGGCTGAGACGCTGCGCGAGTCGTGGGCGTCAGAAGACCAACTGGACCCGTATCTGGTGTACCTCAAGATGGCCTACCACCTGTCCGCCGAAGCCCGTGAGGGGCTGATCGAATACGGCTTGCCGGCTTCGATGCAGGACCAACTTCTGGACTTTCAGGCTGCTGCGGTCAAGATCGCCGCGCGGATCGTGATGCAGAAGGGCGGGGCGATGATCGGCGATGTGGTCGGCTTGGGCAAGACCTTGGTAGGCACCGCTGTTGCCCGGCTTCTTCAGGAGGAGCAGAGCTTCGAGACGCTGGTGGTGTGCCCGAAGAATCTCGTCGACATGTGGGAGTCGTATCTGCACACCTACGAGGTGAGGGGCAGAGTCGAGTCGCTGTCGATGGTCCACAAGACCCTGCCGGACGCTCGCCGCTACAGGCTGGTGATTGTCGATGAAGCTCACAACCTCCGAAGCGACAAGCGCCGTGACCACGGAGTGCTGAAGGACTACATCGCTGCGAACGACTCGAAGGTGCTGTTGTTGACTGCAACGCCGTACAACAAACAGCTCGGCGATCTTGCTTCGCAGCTGTCGCTGTTCATCCGACCTGACGACGACTTGGGTCTGCGACCGGAGCGGGCGATCGCCGAAGTGGTCGAGGCCGACTTCGAGTTGATGTGCCAAGGGCGGACGTCCACGCTGAATGCCTTCAAGCGGTCTGAGCACCTTGAGGACTGGCAGGATTTGATGTCGCAATATCTGGTGCGCCGCACCCGCCGGTTCGTCGAGGACAACTACGCCCAGTCAGACGAGTTGGGCCGCTACCTGGAGTTCGGCACCGGCAAGAGGTTCTACTTCCCGAAGCGGATCGCCAAGCCCACCGAACGGATCCTGAGCGAAGACGACCCCGCACATGCGATGGCATCAGACGACACTCTGAACGCGATCGGAGACCTCCGCCTGCCGCGGTACCAGTTGGGGAACTACATCGACAGCCGGTTCGAGCCCCCCGATGCCGACACCGCTCAACTCGTGGACGACTTGGACAACTCGGCCAGTGGCAACCTGGCCGGTTTCACGCGGATCACGATGTTCAAACGGCTTTCGTCGTCGGGCCCGGCGTTCATCGCCACGCTGCGCCGACATCGACTTCGCAACCAGGTAGCCGCCTATGCGCTTGCAGCCGACTCATCGGTGCCCATCGGCTCGGTCGACAACGCGTTGTGGGCGGCGGAGGTGGACAGCGACCCCGAAGACCAAGGAGCGGGTGACGGTGATACGGGACTGTTCGACTCCGATCACGGCACCGCTGCAAGCGCCTACCGCAAACTTCAGGCCAAAGATCCCAAGGCGATTCGCTGGGCACCGCATTACATGTTCGAAGACGGCCTACTGAATGACCTGCAACATGACATAGGCGTCATCACCGAGATGCTCGACCGCTTCGGTGCCTGGGACGCTGATCGTGACGGAAAGATCGCAGAACTGGAGCGCTTGATCACCGACGAGCATCCCCACGACAAGGTCTTGGTCTTCACGGAGGCGGCCGACACGGCCAACTATGTGTCAAGCGAACTGGAGCGGCGTGGCATAGAAGCTGTCGGTGTGGTCACAGGAGACTCCGAGAATCCCACAGCACTCGCCCAGAGGTTCTCACCCGTGTCCAACAACGTGGTCACCAACGGCTCGCCCATGTCCGATGAACTGCGCGTGCTCGTGTCCACCGACGTGCTTTCGGAGGGACAGAACCTCCAGGACGCCCACATCATCGTCAACTACGACCTGCCATGGGCCATCGTCAAGCTCGTCCAACGAGCCGGCCGCGTGGACCGAATCGGGCAGAACTCGTCTGAAGTGCTGGTCTACTCGCTCATGCCGGCCGACGAGATCGAATCAGAAATCAGTCTGCGGGATCGCATCCGTGAACGCCTGGGTGAGAACGCCCGACTCCTCGGCTCTGACGAGAGGTTCTTCGGTGACCCAACCGAGAGCCAGATCATTTCCGGCGTGTACGACGAATCGTCCTCTTTCGGGCTGGGAGGCTCGGGTATCGACGACGTGGACCCTGTGTCTATGGCGTACGAAATCTGGAGACATGCCAGCGACAGTGACCCCGACATTGCCCGGAGGGTGGCTTCGATGCCCAACGTCGTCTACTCGACCAAACGCACCACGGAGAACGCGCCCCGCACAGGTGTGTTGGTCCATAGCCAAGCGGTCTTGGGAACTGACGTATTCGCGTTCGTGGAACCGAGCGGCCAAGCCCGCCGCGTCACCCCCCAAGAAGCTCTGAAGCTCGCCGAATGCCAACCCGACACCCCGGCGGCCAGCAGGCTCAAGGACCACCACGACCTCACCGCAGCAGCCCTGGGAGGGCCGTTGCGAACACCCACGGGGAGGGCCACCAGTGCTCTGCAAGGTGTGCGAGGCAAAGTTTGGCGGAGGCTGCATGAGCAGATGGACTGCTTCACCGACAATCTCCTGTTCAGCAGAGCAGAACTCGAAGCAGCTCACGACGCGATGAATGAACGTCCGCTCTACGAGGCAGCCACGCACCGACTGTCACAAGCGATGCGGGAACGCAGCAACGAAGATTTGGCAGCCCTCGTGGTGGAACTCCACAAAGACAGTCGGCTCTGCATGCCGCCTCCATCAGAAGGAACCGACGCCGACCCCACCATCGTCGCCACGATGGGATTGCAGCACTGACGCCGAAGTGCGCGGTCGCCCGTCATTGGGGCGATGGATCGGGGTTGTCTGCAACAGGCGCGTACCGGTGCTGTCCAGCGGGACCAATGGGCAGCTGACATCTGCGCCGAGATCGGGTTTCCGAAGTGCCGCACAGCAAATGCATCAACCCTTTGTTGGCCGGGCACCGAAATGGTCGGTATAGTGGGTCAAAATGAACCGGCAGATGACGGCGACGCAAGCGAAGAGCCAGCTTTCGTCCTTGCTCAATGATGTGGCGGGGGGCGACGAGATCGAGATCACCAAGCATGGGCGGACAGTCGCTCGGCTGGTCCCGGCAGTCGGGCCTGCCGCGCTGTGTGGACGATTTGCCGGAGTAGCGGTCAGTGTGTCCGACGACGAGTTGTTGTTCTCAACCGGGGAAGCCTGGGAATCCTGTCGACCACGCTGCTGATGGACGCCCATGTACTGTGATTTTAGAACTTGTCGGCAAAATATTTTAGGATTTATTGAGGTTTTGTTTTAGAACTTGTCGGATCGTGGTCGGTTGTCGGTCGGCGCCTGACCGCGGTCAGCGGCCCGTTGTCAGTTGTCGGCGTCGACGGCGTGGGTGCGCAGCATCTGCAGAGGGACGACTTCCAAGGCCCGTTCATGTGTTGCGGCAAGCCGAACTGGAGCCGCGGCGCCCGCGAGGGCGGCTTCGAGCCAGCGGGCGGCGCAGACACACCAACCGTCGCCTGGCGAGAGCCCCTCGAAACCCCACTCGGGCCGCGGTGTCGCCAGATCGTTGCCTGCCTCTTTGGAGAACTCCAAGAATTCGCGGGTGACGATTGAACAAACGGTGTGCGAACCGACGTCCTCAGCGGAGGTATTGCAGCAACCGTCCCGGAAGAAACCGGTGACGGGATCAGTCCCGCACTCGACTAGTTCAGTCCCCAAAACGTTTTGTGCCATACCTAATCAAACCACGGGCTACATTTCGTTGCGACATCCCAGCCACCGAAGGCAATACACCAGACAGGAAACCCCTGATGCAACTGCGCTTGGCCACCGTGGCCGATGCCGAAGACCTCCGCCGGATCTACAACCACGAGGTCGAGAACACGACAGCAACCTTCGATATCGAGCCGCGAAGCCTGCAAGACCAGCGTCAATGGATCACTGAGCGCCAGGGTGCGCTCGGCGTTGTGGTCGCCGAGCTTGAAGGCCGAGTGGTTGGCTTCGCCAGCCTCAGCCCCTACCGGAACCGGGCCGGTTATCGCACGACCGTCGAGAACAGCGTGTACGTGAGCAAAGATGCAAGAGGGCTCGGCGTGGGTCGGGCGCTGATGGACGAACTCATCGATATGGCGGTCAAACGGGGATTTCACAGCATGGTCGCTCACATAGTCGGCGGCCATGAAGCGAGCATGGCGCTCCACCGTGCCTGCGGGTTCGAGGTCGTGGGCACAGAACGCGAGGTGGGTCGGAAATTCGGCGTCTGGCTCGATGCAGTCATCATGCAGCGCATGCTCGCCTAGTGGACCAGTGATCTAGTGGACCAGTGCTCTAGTGGCCCAGTGCTCAGTGGGGCCCAGTGGCCCAGTACTGACAAGGCCCGGCACAGTAGGCCGGGCCTCATCTCCGTTGTGGGCCGAGAAGGATTTGAACCTTCGTAGGCATATGCCGACGGGTTTACAGCCCGTTCCCTTTGGCCGCTCGGGCACCGACCCGCGGATCAGAAATACTATCGCTTCAGCACCGGGACCGGCGCAGATTTGCGGCCGGGGTCAATCAAGATCGACTGCCGCTTGATACGGTTTCGCCATGCCGACATTCGATGTGGTCTCAGAACTCGACGGCCAAGAAGTCCGCAACGCCGTCGATCAAGCCTCCCGCGAGGTGTCCCAGCGCTACGACTTCAAGAACACAGGCTCCTCGGTGCAACTCGGCGACAGCGTGATCGAGATGGCGTCGTCGTCGGAGGATCGTCTTGCTGCGCTGCGCCAAGTCCTCGAAGAGAAGCTGGTGAGGCGCAAGGTCAGCCTCCGGGCGCTCGACTACGGCAGCGTCGAACCGGCCTCTGGAGGGACCGTGCGCCAGACCGCTCGCCTGCAAGCCGGCATCTCCCAGGACAAGGCCAAAGAGATCAACAAGTTCATCAAAGGCCTCGGCCTCAAGGGCGTCCAGTCATCGGCACGGGGTGAGGAACTGCGAGTGCAGGGCAAGAAGCGCGACGACCTCCAGAAGGTGATCACCGCGCTCAAAGAAGCCGACCTGCAGATCCCACTGCAGTTCATCAACTTCCGCGACTGAGCTGACTCCGCCATTGAGCCAGCTCAGCCAGATCACATCGAGCGCAGGCGGGCGATCCGCTCGGCGGTCGGGGGATGGGTGCTGAACAGCTTGCCGCCGCCCCTGCTGCCGCGGGCCTGAGCGCTCAGCGGGTTGACGATGTAGCTGCTGGCCTGGTTCGGGTTGACGCTGACAGGGATGGCGTTGGCGCCGTGTTCGAGCTTCTCGAGAGCACTGGCCAGAGGTTCGCCGCTGCCGATCAGCTTCGCTGCTGAGGCGTCGGCCTGGAACTCGCGGCTGCGGCTGATGGCAGCTTGAATGATCATCGCCGCGATGGGCGCCAGAAGAGCAAAGGCGAGCTCGCCGAGCGGATTGCGATCGCGGTCGCCGCCACCGCCGAACATGGCGCCCCACATGACAATGTTCGCTGCGAATGTGATCGCCATGCCGATCGCGGCGGCGACCGAGCCGATGAGGATGTCCCGGTTGCGGATGTGGGCCAACTCATGGGCCAGCACGCCTCGAACCTCCTGCCAGTTCATGCGCTCCAGCAAGCCGACGGTCACCGCCACGGCGGCGTTGTTCGGGTTGCGTCCTGTTGCGAAAGCGTTCGGCTGCGGGTTGGGGGAGATGTAGAGCTTGGGCATGGGCATGCCGGCCCGCCTCGTGAGATCCTCCATGATCTCGTAGTACTGCGGCGCCTGCTCACGGGTCACCTCCTGAGCACGGGCGGATTTGATCGCCAGCGTGTCGCTGAACCAGTACGAGCCGCCGACCATGGCCAGAGCGATCACCAGGCCGATCACCAGGCCCGTCGAACTGCCGATGGCGCCGCCCGCCACGATGATCAGCCCGCCGAGCAGGGCGAGCAGAACGAAGGTCTTTGCTGTGTTGATCATGGGGTAGTTCACCTCCTAGCTGAGCCCCGCTATTGAAACGCGGGGCCGGCCGCCAATTGCCGCCTACAACACTAGGGCCAGTCTGATGCTCGCGGCTACGCCGATCTCTGCGATTTGGCTATTCCTCCCGGCTAGTCCTCGTCGCTGTTCGCGGCGCCCTCGCGAATGGCTGCAACCACGTCCGGGTCGGCGAGGGTCGTGGTGTCTCCGAGATCCCGCCCGTCAGCCACGTCGCGCAGCAGTCGTCGCATGATCTTGCCGGAACGGGTCTTGGGAAGGTCCGGCACCAGGAACACGGCCTTCGGTCGTGCCGTCGGACCGAGTTTCGCGCCCACATGCTGCCTGATCTCCTCGCGCAGTTCCTCGGTGGCCTCGACCGAGCCGATGAGGATCACGTAACCGACGATCGCCTGGCCGGTGATGTCGTCGCTGGCGCCCACCACCGCGGCTTCGGCGACCGCATGGTGGTCGACCAATGCGCTCTCCACCTCGGCGGTGGAAATGCGGTGGCCTGAGACGTTCATCACATCGTCCACCCGGCCGAGCAGCCAGATGTAGCCGTCCTCGTCGACCCGTGCGCCGTCACCGGCGAAGTAGCGGCCCTCGTAGGCAGACCAGTAGGTGTCGCGATAGCGCTGCGGGTCTCCCCAAATGCCGCGCAGCATCGACGGCCACGGTCGTGTGATGGTCAGGTAGCCGCCGCCGACCTCGACGGGGTTGCCGCTGTCGTCGACGACCTCGGCGTACACGCCGGGGATGGGTGTTGTGGCGGTGCCGGGCTTGGTGGTGGTCACGCCTGGAAGGGGGGTGATCATGTGGCCGCCGGTCTCGGTCTGCCACCAGGTGTCGACAATCGGGCAGGAGCCGCCGCCGATGTTGTCGTGGTACCACATCCAGGCCTCGGGATTGATGGGCTCGCCGACAGTGCCCAGAACCCGCAGGCTCGACAGGTCGCGCCGCGCGGGCCACTCGTCCCCCCACTTCATGAACGTGCGAATGGCCGTGGGGGCGGTGTAGAGCTGAGTCACCCCGTAGCGCTCGACGATGTCCCAGAGCCGATCTTTGTTCCACGAAGCGCGGCCGCCGCTGCGCTCGTTCGGCCTCGGCGTGTCCGGGGTGCCCTCGTACATGACCGAGGTGCAGCCGTTGGCCAGCGGCCCGTACACGATGTAGGAGTGCCCGGTCACCCAGCCGATATCGGCGGCGCACCAGTACACGTCGGTCTCGGGCTTGAGATCGAACACGTATTTGTGGGTGAACGTCACCTGCGTCAGATAGCCGCCGGTGGTGTGCATGATGCCCTTGGGCTTGGCGGTGGTCCCCGAGGTGTAGAGCAGATAGAGCAACTGTTCAGCGCCCATCGGCTCCGGCGGGCAACTCGGCTCCGCGGTCGCCATCAGATCGTGCCACCAATGATCGCGGCCCTCGACCATGGTCGGGCCCGTGCCGCAGCGGTCCACCACGATGACGTTCTCAACGCTGGGTGCTCCGGCTGAGAGCGCCGCGTCGACGTTGGGTTTCAGAGCAGACGGCTCACCCCGTCGATAGCCGGCGTCGGCTGTGATGACGAGCCGCGCCTCGGCGTCCTCGCAGCGGTCGGTGATGGCGTCGGGCGAGAACCCGCCGAATATGACTGAGTGGGCTACGCCGATGCGGGTGCAGGCGAGCATGGCGATCGGCAGTTCGGGGATCATCGGCATGTAGACGGCGATGCGATCGCCCTTCGACAGTCCGAGGCCCTTCATCACGTTGGCGAATCTCTCCACCTCGGCCAGCAGCTCCGAGTAGCTGATCGTGCGGGCGTCGCCCGGTTCGCCCTCCCAGTGGAACGCGACCTTGTCGCCGTGGCCGGCCGCGACATGGCGGTCAAGACAGTTCTCCGAGACGTTGAGCTCTCCGTCCCCGAACCATTCGGCGAACGGCAGATCCCATTGGAGCACCGTGGTGAAGTCCTTGGACCAACTCAACAATTCGCGGGCCTGGCGCGCCCAGAAAGCCTCGAAGTCGGCGTCTGCCTGGTCGTACAGCGAACGATCGTCGGCCAGCGCCGCAGCGGCGAACTCTTCGGAGGGCGGGAACGTCCGCCCTTCGCTTTCGTAGACCTCGATTGATCCCTGAGCCATGGCAGATCCCTTCGCGTTCACTTTGTGGCGAAAACCATACCCACGGTGGCTATCGCGTGCTGCATGGGGAAAGCTGGTGAGATGTCGGATGAGATGTCGGAACAAACGAGCGCTGCGACCTACCAGCGAGACGGCCGCATAGCCACGATCACCTACAACCGGCCTGAGGCGCTCAACGCTGTCAACGGGGCCATGCGCCAAGCCCTCGACGCCGCTTGGACCGAGTTCCGCGAAGACGACGAGGCCTGGGTGGCCATAGTCACCGGCGCCGGCAGGGCCTTCTGCGCCGGAGCGGACCTGCGCGATCCAGCGGGATCGACCGGGACCTGGCCGGGTTCGTTCTGGGAGTGGCCCACGATCACCACCTTCGAGAGCGGCATGGAGATCTGGAAACCGACGATCGCCGCGGTGAACGGACCGTGTATCGGCTATGGACTGACGGCGGTCCTGGCCTGCGATTTCGTGCTTGCCAGCGACCGGGCCAGTTTCGCATACCCCGAGGTGAGGCTCGGCCAGGCGACGATCGTGGGGGCGCTGAGGCTGCCGGACCATGTGGCGATTCCCGATGCTCTGGAACTGCTGTTGACCGGTGATCCGATAGATGCTGAACGCGCCGGAGAGATCGGGCTCGCCTGGCGGGTTCATCCCCACGAGGAACTGTTGGATGCGGCACGCGGTCTTGGTGAGCGGCTCTGTCAGGGAGCGCCGCTGGCTGTGCGAGCCACCAACGAGATGGTCAGGCGCGGCCGCAGGATGGATTGGACCGATGCGGTGCGGATGGGCGAGACGATGCGCCGAGTGGTGGGGCAGTCCGAGGACTCCGCCGAGGGCGTCCGGGCCTGGGCCGAGGAACGCGACCCCCGATGGAAGGCCCGATAAAAGGCCGCCCCGGACAGCGCCTAGCCTCAGCCAGCGCTCGTTCTCAGTCTCAGCTAGTAGTCGGTCCGCTAGGTCCCGCTGGCGCCGGAGCTGACAGCAGCAGTGATTCTCCGGACCAGGGGTTCGAAGTGTTCCAGAGGGAGCGTGTCGTAGTCGGGGTCGAAGGCCTGCTGGTCCCAGTCGTCGGTGAACTGTTCGCACAGCGCGAACCACGACTCGTCTTGGAATTGGTCGCGCAAGTCTCTGGGAGCACCGAAGTGGTGGTAGTAGTGGCGGCCCTGGAAGTCTTGGTGGTTGAGAATCGTCTGGTAGACCTCATCGCGGACGTAGGGCTTGATGATTTCTGCGGATATGGCGCCGTGGTTGGACACCGAGATCGCTTTGCCTATGTCGTGGCAGAGACTGGCGAACACCATCTCTTCATCTGCGCCCGCCCGCTCGGCCATTGTGGCGGTCTGGAGGCTGTGCGTGAGTTGATCGGTGAGGAAGCCGTCGCGGATGTCGGCTAGGGATTGGAGCAGCATCAGTATCCGGTCTGCGACGCGGGGCTGGTTGATCGCTGTGCAGCGGCCGATGTGCGCCCACTGTTCAGCGGTGGACTCGTCCATTCTCCGGAAGCTGTCGTCGGCTGTATTGGTTGTCGGCTCGGTCACAGTCATGGTCCGATGTTAGCCGAGTCGGTCGACGATACAAAGCACAAAGTTAAGTGTATAACACTCAAGTTTTCTGCTATACTGTAGCTACTAGCTCCAACCATCAACCAGAAAGTCAAACCCAGAAATCCGAACATGTCCCTAGACCCCAACCGCTGGACTCTCAAGACCACCGAGGCGCTCGCCGCCGCGACTGAGGCGGCCCGCGGCGCCTCTCATCCGGAAATCACCCCCCAACATCTGCTGATCGCGCTGCTCGGCCAGCAAGACGGCATCGTGCAACCGCTGCTGCACAAGGTCGGAATCGATGCTCTCGCTGCGAGAAGCAAGGCCG
Organism: Acidimicrobiaceae bacterium; assembly: GCA_026706815.1. Lineage (GTDB taxonomy): Bacteria > Actinomycetota > Acidimicrobiia > Acidimicrobiales > Aldehydirespiratoraceae > VXYK01. The sequence continues at coordinate 16,483 of JAPOYA010000029.1, forward strand.
AATCGGCATTGGAGCGGCTGCCCAACGCCTACGGATCTGAGCCGCAACCGGCAAAACCGCTGATAGCCGCGCTCAACGAAGCCGACCAGATTCGCGGTGAACTGCACGATGACTACCTGTCGACCGAACACGTGCTGCTGGCCCTGGCCGAACTCATCGAGGTCGATCGCGAAGCGCTGCTCACGGCGCTGAAAGAGGTTCGCGGCGCACATCGCGTGACCAGCCAGACTCCGGAGAATCAATATCAGGCGTTGGAGCGATTCGGCCACGACCTCACCGAATCCGCTCGTTGCGGCGAACTCGATCCTGTCATAGGGCGTGACGACGAGATCCGCCGGGTCATACGCGTGCTGTCGCGTCGCACCAAGAACAATCCGGTGCTGATAGGCGAACCGGGAGTCGGCAAAACCGCCATCGTCGAGGGCCTGGCGGCCCGGATAGTCGAAGGAGACGTTCCGGATTCGCTGCAGCACAAACGGTTGGTCAACCTCGACATCTCGTTGCTCGTGGCAGGTGCGAAATACCGCGGCGAGTTCGAGGAACGCCTGCAAGCGGTGCTCAAAGAGATCGAAGACGCCGACGGCGAGATCATCACGTTCGTCGATGAGATGCACACGGTGGTCGGCGCCGGCGCCGGCGAGGGGGCGATGGACGCCGGCAACATGCTCAAGCCGATGCTCGCCCGTGGCCGGTTGAGAATGATCGGCGCCACCACACTCGACGAATACCGCAAACACGTGGAGAAAGACCCCGCGTTGGAGCGACGATTCCAGCAGGTCCTGGTAGCACCGCCATCGGTTGAGTCCACGATCGCCATCCTGCGCGGCCTCAAGGAGCGCTATGAGGTCCACCACGGAGTGCGCATCCAAGATTCGGCGCTGGTTGCAGCTGCGGTGTTGAGCGATCGGTACCTGACCGGCCGTTTCCTGCCCGACAAGGCAATTGACCTAGTCGATGAAGCGGGTAGCTCGCTGCGCATAGAGATCGATTCTGTGCCGACCGAAATCGATGTCGTCGAGCGGCGGATACGTCAATACGAGATCGAACGGCTGGCTTTGGCGAAGGAGACAGACACCGCTTCGGCAGAACGCCTCAGCGACCTCGACCGAGAACTGGCGGACCTGAGAGAGCGGCTCGCTGCGCTCACGGTCAGATGGCAAGCCGAGAAGGACGCGATAACTGCTCTGCGTGAAATCAACGAGCAACTGGAGCATCTGCGCGGCGAAGTCGAACGCGAGACCGATCTGGAACGCGCCGCTGAACTCCGCTACGGCCAGATCCCCGGCCTCGAGCGGCAATTTGAAACGGCCAAAGAAGAACTCGACAAGCTCCAGGCTGAAGACCCGATGTTGAAAGAAGAAGTGGACGACCAGGACGTTGCAGAAGTCGTCAGCCGCTGGACCGGCATACCCGTCTCGCGGTTGATGGAGGGCGAAGTCCAGAAGCTCGTGCGCCTAGAGGACCATCTGCGACAGCGGGTCGTGGGCCAGGACGACGCGGTCTCGGTGGTAGCCAACGCCGTCCGCCGCTCCAGAGCGGGGCTCGGCGATCCCCGCCGTCCCATAGGCAGCTTTCTGTTTCTCGGGCCGACGGGCGTCGGCAAGACCGAACTGGCTCGCTCACTGGCAGAGTTCCTCTTCGACGATGAACGCGCCATGGTTCGCATCGACATGTCGGAATACATGGAGAAGCACAGCGTCAGCCGGCTGATCGGGGCGCCACCCGGCTACGTCGGTTATGACGAGGGCGGACAGCTGACCGAAACCGTGAGGCGGCGGCCCTATTCCGTCGTACTGCTCGACGAAGTCGAAAAAGCCCATGCGGACGTCTTCAACGTCCTGCTGGCGCTGCTCGACGACGGCCGGCTGACCGACGGGCAGGGCCGCACAGTCGACTTCTCCAACGTGGTCCTGATCATGACCTCCAACCTCGCGGGCGAGCCGAGAGACTTCTTCCGGCCCGAGTTCGTCAACCGGATCGACGACATCGTCCGCTTCGGGTCGCTGACCCAAGACGACCTGACCAGGATATTCGACCTCCAGTTCGCGGATCTCGCCGCCCGCCTCGCCAGTCGCCGCATCGCGCTCGAAGTGACGGCCGAAGCCCGTATGCACATGGCGAGAATGGGTTACGACCCAGCCTTCGGCGCACGCCCATTGAGACGCCTGATCCAGCGGAGCATCGGCGATCCGCTGGCCATCGCCATCCTCGAAGGACAGTACCTCGAAGGCGACACGGTGAAGGTCGACGTCGAAGGACCCACCGACAATCCACAGATCTCCCTTCGCTGATCCGCTGAAATACTCCGCGCGGATCACGGACGGATCAAGCTAACCTTTTCCGGCAACGCAAATCCATCAAGGGAGAGCGCCGTGCCAGCGACCATAGTCGTCGGTACTCAATGGGGTGACGAGGGCAAGGGGAGGTTCACCGACCTCCTGGCAAAAGAGATGTCGATGGTCGTCCGCTATCAGGGCGGCCACAACGCGGGCCACACGCTGGTCGTCGACGGTGAGACTTTCGCGCTTCAGCTCGTTCCCAGCGGAGTCCTCTACGACTACATCACACCCGTCATCGGCAATGGCGTCGTGGTTGACCCCCGTGTCCTCATCGCGGAGATCGACATGCTCACGCAGCGAGGCGTCGACTGCTCGAGACTCAAGGTCAGCGGCAATGCCCACCTCATAATGCCCTACCACACCGAGTTGGATGCGCTTCACGAACGCCACCTCGGTGACGCCAAGCTCGGCACGACCAAACGGGGCATCGGCCCCGCATACGCGGACAAGGCGATGCGCGTGGGCTTGAGGGTGCAGGACCTTGCCGACGCCAAGATCTTCCGCCAGAAACTCGAGGTGGTCCTCAGTCACACAAACCAGGTGCTCACCAAGGTGTTCAACCGGCCTCCGGTGGACGGCGAGGCCATTGCCGCTGAATATCTCGGGGACTGCGCCCCCAGGATCCTGCCCTTGATCACAGATGCGGTCGGGTTGCTGCACGACGGGCTCGAAGCCGGGCAGGAGGTGCTGCTCGAAGGCGCGCAGGCCACGTTCTTGGACCTCGACCACGGCACGTACCCGTTCGTCACATCATCGAATCCCGTCTCAGGCGGGGCCTGCACTGGTTCCGGTATCGGGCCCCGGCATATCGATCGCGTCATCGGAGTGGCCAAGGCTTACGTGACCAGGGTCGGATCCGGGCCCTTCCCGACAGAGCTCTTCGATGACGTCGGTGACTATCTCGTCGATGTCGGACGTGAGTACGGGGTCAACACCGGACGCCGGCGCCGCCCCGGTTGGTTCGACGCGGTGATGGCCCGTCATGCGGTGCGGGTCAACTCTCTCACCGAAATCGCAATCACCAAACTGGATGTGCTTGACGGGTTGGACTCGTTGAAGGTGTGTGTCGCCTATGAGATCGGCGACGAACGCTGTCTGAACCTGCCCTACCATCAGTCCCAGCTACATGCAGTCACACCGGTTTACGAAGAACTGCCGGGCTGGAAAACAGACTTGAGCATGGTGACAAACCCGAACCGGCTGCCCGCTGCAGCGGCTCACTACGTCGCTTTTCTCGAAGATCAGATTGGAGTGCCGATCCGTCTTGTGGGGGTCGGCCCGGGACGGGAGCAGTATCTTGATCGCAACGACAGGGATGTCCGATGAGTGATACAGCAGCCAACGTTCTCTCTGATCGCTACGCCAGTGAAGCGATGAATAAGATCTGGTCGCCTGAAGGCAAGATCGTTCAAGAGCGTCGGCTGTGGCTTGCCGTGTTGCGTGCCCAAGTTGCACTGGGAGTCGAGGTCGGTGACGGGACGATCGAAGCTTACGAAGCGGTATTGGAAGACGTCGATCTTGGGTCTATCGCGGCCCGCGAGGCAGTCACCCGTCACGACGTCAAGGCTCGAATCGATGAATTCTGCGAACTTGCAGGCCAACAACATGTCCACCGGGGAATGACTTCACGAGATCTGACCGAGAACGTTGAACAGCTGCAGATTCTTCAGGCCCTCCTCCACATACGGGACCGGCTGGTTGCCCTGCTTTCCCGCGTGGTCACGCTGGCTGCGACACATGTCGATTTGGTGATGGTGGCTCGCACCCACAATGTGGCGGCTCAGGCCACGACGTTGGGGAAACGCTTCGCGGACGTGGCCGAGGAAGCCATGATCGGGCTTGAGCGAGTGGAAGAGTTGTTGGCCCGGTACCCGCTTCGGGGCATCAAAGGTGCGGTCGGTACCCGCTTGGACCAGTTGGATCTGTTGGGAGACGCCGAAGCGGTCGACCAGTTGGAGCAGTTGATCGCGGAGCATCTCGGATTCGGACGTGTTCTGGACAGCGTCGGACAGGTCTACCCGCGGTCGCTTGATCTCGATGTCGTGTCGGCGTTGGTGCAAGCCGTGTCGGCGCCGGCTTCGGCCGCAACGACCCTGCGGCTCATGGCCGGACACGAACTGGCTGCCGAGGGTTTCCGTTCCGGGCAAGTCGGATCCTCGGCCATGCCCCACAAGATGAACAGCCGCAGCGCTGAACGTATCAGCGCGCTGCGCACGGTACTGGACGGCCATCTCGTCATGGCAGCCGGTCTCGCCGGCCGGCAATGGAATGAGGGTGACGTAAGCTGCTCGGCCGTGCGGCGGGTCATGCTTCCCGACGCCTTCTTTGCTGCTGATGGACTGCTGCAGACAGCCATCGCCGTCTTCGATGATTTCGGGGTCTTCGATGCGGTCGTCGAGGCCGAGCTTCAGCGTGAACTGCCCTTTCTAGCCACCTCTCGCTTCTTGGGCGAAGCGGTGGGAGCCGGACTCGGCCGCGAAGAAGCCCATGAGTTGATCAAAGGCCACGCGGTGGAGGCCCTGTCAGCGCGCCGTGAAGGCGCCGCCGGCGCCAGTTTTGTCGAACGCTTGGCCGCAGATGAGCGAATACCGTTGAGTCCTGCCGCGATAGAAGAATGTTTGGCTGATATCGAGGCTTTCACGGGCACCGCAGTGACTCAGGTACAGCGTGTCGTGGCGCGTGCCGACAGGGTTGTTGCCGAGCATCCACAAGCTGCTGTCGCAAGCGCGGAGATTCGCGTCTGACAGAGCGATTTGCTCCACGATCTTGATGCAGAACCTCTATGCGGAACGAGAGACCCCGGCACGCTTGAGGATTGCGGCGGGAACCCCGACTGCCCGCCAAGCCGCGTAGCTGATTCCGTTGCTTTCGCTGTAGGCGCGCGCAACATCCACGAACTCGTCCTCAAGGGCTGAAATGTCCCCTGTTGTCTCCGCCGACTCAATCTTGGCGGCAAGATCCATTTTCTCCTGCGTGAGGCGCAGGCGTTGCATCGGTGTCGCAGCGCCCATTTCGTTGTCGATTTCAGTTATTCGTGCCTGCATGGTTTCTGGTGTCCGCCTGCGTCCCCGCTTCGGGCGATGCGACTCCAACGCTTCGAGGTAGTTGCGGACAGCCCGACCGCGGGCCCTGCCCACTGAAAGTGCTTCTCGATGTTCTGCTGACATGGTTCTTTTGGACATTTTGTTCCTCCGATTTCTGATCTTATCGAGTTGGATTCTGCGAATAAACTCTATCTGGATGTTCTGATATTCCTCAATGACACTGGTGTCGGCAGTTCTGGCGCGATGCCCGATTGAGTCATCGGCCGTGTCGCTGAATAACGTTCTCAACGTGCAGAACGCTCCAACCGCCGCCTACTCCATCACCCTCAAGATCTCCCTTGACAACTTGCCGGGCACGCTCGGTCGCTTCGCGGCTGCGGTCGGTGACGTTGGCGGCAACATCGCCGGCATTCCCGGTTTTGAAGCGAAGGGCCCCACGGTGGTGCGCGACATCGACGTTCATTGCCGGTCCGAAGCGCACGCCGTCCAGATTGCAGAAGCGGTCGACGCGCTCGAAGGGGTGATGGTGCTCGACTGGTGGGACCGCACCTATGCCCTCCACGAAGGGGGCAAGATCGAGGTTCTGCCACTCTGTTCGGTGGGTGACGCAGACGACCTGTCGATGGCGTACACGCCCGGTGTGGCGCGAGTCTGCCTGAGTATTCGCGACGATGAATCGCTGGCGCACCGCTACACCATCAAGAAGAACACGGTGGCGATCGTCAGCGACGGCAGTGCGGTGCTCGGACTAGGCAACATCGGCGCGCACGCGGCAATGCCGGTGATGGAAGGAAAAGCCCTGCTGTTCAAGGAATTCGGTGGTATCGACGGCTTCCCGATCTGTTTGGACACCCAGGACACAGAAGAGATCATCGAGACGGTCGCCCATATCGCGCCGGCGTTCGGGGGGATCAACCTCGAAGACATCGCTGCGCCGGCCTGTTTCGAAATCGAGGAGCGTCTGAAAGCAGCCCTCCCGATACCGGTCTTCCACGATGATCAGCACGGCACCGCGATCGTCGCGCTGGCCGCCCTCAGCAACGCGTTGAAGCTGGTCGACAAGAATATTGCCGACATTTCGGTGGTCATCTCCGGAATGGGTGCCGCGGGAGTGGCCGTCGGCAGGATTCTGCTCGACGCCGGAGTCGGTGAGGTCGTAGGCGTTGACCGGATCGGAGCCGTGTATGAGGGGCGCGACCAGCAGAATGAAGTCAAGGAACGGTTTGCGGCAATCACCAACCCCGACCGCAAGGCGGGGACGCTGTCAGATGTGTTGGTGGGCGCTGATGTGTTCGTAGGGGTGTCGGCACCAGACCTCATTGACGCCGCGAACCTTCGAAGGATGGCCAGAGACCCGATCGTGTTCGCTATGGCGAACCCGGATCCCGAGATCCGTCCCGAGATCGCCGACGGCCTGGCCGCCGTGATGGCCACAGGAAGATCCGACTTCCCCAACCAGATCAACAACGTGCTGGCGTTCCCCGGAATTTTCAGGGGGACCCTCGACGTCGGCGCACACAGCGTGACCGAGCACATGAAGGTGAGCGCGGCTGCGGCCATCGCTGCTTGTGTGCCCAAATCGGAACTGCGGCCCGATTTTGTGGTGCCGTCCGTTTTCGATCGTTCAGTTGCGCCGATGGTGGCGAGAGCTGTTGCTGCTGCAGCCGAGCGGGACGGCGTTGTTCGCAGTCAAAACGGCGTGGGCGGACCCGATGCCCATGGATCGAGTCCCAACGGGGGCTGATCTGATGTTCGAACACCTGTTGTCGCCGATCTCCATCGGGCCTATGGAGTTGAGGAACCGGATGGTCATGGCCCCGATGGGAGTCGAGATCGTCGGCGACGACGGATTCGCAAACGATGCGATCATCGCCTATTACGAAGAACGAGCCCGCGGTGGAGCAGGACTGATCATCACCGAAGTGTGCGCCATGGCGTACCCCCGGGGAGCCAACTCGGTGCACCAACTGGGCCTGTCAGACGACCGCTATATCCCTGCGCTGCAGAAGCTCACCGAACGGGTGCACAGCCACGGCGCCAAAATCGCCGTGCAACTCGTGCATCACGGCAAGGTCTCCCGTGTCGACGTCAAGCAGGGACGACCGGTGCTGGTCCCGTCGATTCCTCAATGGCACGGGTCCCTCGACATGATCAACGATCTGACTCCCGAGGAGTTGGGGCTGATGGCGGCGGCGAACGGCGGGGGGAAGCCCGACTACCGGGAGATGACCGAGGGCGACATTGCCGAGGTGACCGCCGATTTTGCCGCCGCTGCGGCACGGGCGCAGGAAGCCGGATTCGACGGTGTCGAGATCCACGGCGCCCACGGCTATCTGATTTCCGGATTCCTCTCCGCGCAGTGGAACCGCCGAGAAGACGACTACGGCGGGGACATTCGCAACCGGTCTCGGCTGCTGTGCGATGTGATCGCCGCCGCGCAAGCTGCGACCGACGACGATTTCGCGGTCTGGTGCCGCCTTGACGCCCTCGAGTACCGCACCCCCGCCGGCATCGTCTTCTCGGACACCGAGACAACCGCCCAGCTCGCCCAGGAGGCCGGTTCGGATGCGATTCACCTCAGCGCCTACGGCGACCAGACCTCAGGCCCGGCGTTCACCGAGGGGACCCTGCCCCATCGTGAAGCAACCCACGCGGCGCTGTCGGGCCAGTTGAAGAGCAAACTCGACGTGCCGGTCATCGCGGTCGGCCGAATTCGTCCGGAAACCGGCGACGAGATGATCGCCCACGGCAAAGCGGACCTGATCGCGATGGGCCGCCAGATGCTGGCCGATCCCGAGACCGCGTTGAAAGTCGCCGAGCGCCGCCCGGCCGACATCCGCCCGTGCATCAACTGCTACACCTGCGTGGCCCAGCCCTTCTTCGACAGACGGGTTCGCTGCACGGTCAACCCTGTGCTGGCCCATGAGGTCGAGTTGCGCGGCATAGAGCGCACCGCTGCCTCCGAACCGAAGTCGGTGGTGATTGTCGGCGGTGGACCAGCCGGTATGGAGGCGGCTCGGGTCGCTGCCACACGAGGGCACAGGGTCACGATCTTCGAGGCCGGCCCTCAACTGGGCGGTGCGCTGAGATTCGGAGCGCTGGTGTATGAGCCGAACCTTCAGCTCTTGAAATGGCTGACGAGGCAGATGGAAACGCTCAAGGTCGATGTGCGGTTGAGCACACCGGCGACCGTCGATACGGTCCGAGCGCTGCGCCCCGACCATGTGATCGTGGCGACCGGAGCTTCACGGGTGCGGCCGGAAATCCCCGGTATCGAATTGAACCATGTGCTCGATGGTGACAACCTGCGGGCCATGCTGACCGATCCGTCAGCCGACGCTTCACGGAAGCTCTCCTTCACCGGGCGAGTCGCGGTTGCAGCCGGAAAGCGACTGGGGTTGACCGACGATCCGGAACGCCTGGCTTCGCTGACCCGCCACTACATGCCTATCGGCAAGCGGGTCGCGATTCTGGGAGGCGGTCTTGTCGGCATCGAGCTCGCCGAGTTCCTGGTGGATCGCGGCCGGACAGTGACTGTGCTTGAACAAGGAGCGACTCTGGCCACTGAGATGGCCCACCCGCGGCGTTGGCGTGTGCTGACCGACCTTCGTGAGCACGGCGCCGAGTTGTCGACCGAAGCCGAGGTGCTGGAGGTGACCGCCACACAGGTGCGCTACCGCCGCAACGAGGCCGACCATGCTGTCGACGCCGACTGTGTGGTGATCGCCTCTGGGCTGACCGGCGACGACTCGGTCTGCGAGCAGATGCGGGCGGCCGGACTGGCCCCTGTGGCGATCGGAGATTGCACGGGAGTCGGCTATCTCGAAGGAGCCATGGCCGAAGGCTTCCACGCAGGCCACGCCGTCGGCTAGTCCGCCATCCGGCCACGCCGTCGGCTGAGCCACTCAGTTGAGCAACAGAGGGAACCTGAGCGGCCCGGCAGGGCGTGCCGGGCCGCTAATGGTGGTCGGGACCGGCGTCGATCCGGTGACCTACCGCTTTTCAGGCGGCCGCTCTGCCAACTGAGCTACCCGACCCCACAGCATCCTCGAGAGAATGCGTGGCGGTCCTGACGGGATTTGAACCCGCGGCCTCCACCTTGACAGGGTGGCGATCACTCCAAACTGATCTACAGGACCCCTCACGGACAAGCCGTGCGAACCTGAAACGGTATGCCACCCCGCCTGTATTCGCAACCTGTTTCAAGCCGAGCCGGCGCCGACCTCCCAGCAGCGCCCACAGGGGAATTGGCTGGGCAGTGGCCGGTTCGAGCCTGTAATTCCTTTGCCCTTGGGCGGGGGGTGCGGCCATGATCGTGGGATGCGTTCTGTTGCGGAGTTGGTCGCGTCGGTGGACGCTGCATTTGTCGAGACGGGCCGCGGCCTGACTGGGTGGGAGGACCCGCATCCCGATCGCAGGCCTTCGGATGAGGAGTATTCCCGCGTGACGAACCCGCAGAAATGGCGGATCCTGCGCGCTCGGGCTGAGGCTTGGCTGAACGCGTTGGCTGCAACCGGCCTGGCCCAAGTAGAAGCAGACGTCGACCTAGAGTGGGAGGAACCGCCGAGGATCGATGTCGTCAGTGTTCAGCGGGCTTTGCCGCGGGTCGCTGGCACCATCCCGCTCGTCTTCGGCTGGACCCGCTCCGAAATCGACGGAGGCATTGTGATTGGCGTCGGTGACCCGACAGTAGTCGTGGAGGTGATCCCTGATTGCGGGTGTGATGCTTGCGACTCCGGGTCCCAGGACGTCCTCGACCTGCTGGACGAATACGTGCTCGGTGTGGTTGCCGGCGAATACCGCAGGCTCAGGCGAGGCAAGCGGGAGATCACGGTCTACACACAGGACCGCCAAGGCTGGGGAGGTTTCGACGGGCTATGGGGAAAGTTCTGGAGACTGGTACCAGGCTGGCTAATAGGAGCCTCACCCTCTACCACGACAGACTCTTTGTACTTCACCACGACCGACGACCTCGTACCCGAAGGGCGCTTCAGCAGGTCTGGGCGCCGGGCCAGATTCATCAAGGGCAAGCTCAGACGGCTGTTTCGCCTTCCCAGAGCAATCGCCCGCAATTCTGCCAGCCGCCGCCGTTGCAAACAGGTGGAGAAGGCTCTGGCGCGCCCGAAAGGCTGGCACGAGGTGTCTGGATCGTCCTGGCTCGACGGCGAAAACGGACAATAGGGAGGTGCTGCGTCTCATCGATTTCGCGGCGGCGGCGAGTGCATGCGAGACTGCTTGAACAAATCTCATGGGAGCCTGGGAGGTGTGTCGATGGCTGATGTTCCAGACGACGACTGCCGGTCGTCTGTGCCGTCAAACGCCGAGTCCTTGGAGTCGGTGCTCGCACAGAACGCCGCAAGCCGAGTTCCGCCTACTCGAGTTGAGCTTCGGGAACGGGCGCTTGAGACGCGCAACAGCTACCAGATTGGAGCGTTGCCAGGCGAGGACGTTAGCACGCATGGATCCAAGCTCTTCCCCGGTCTCGCCGGTTGACCTGGCCAATCCAGGCGTCGTAGTCGAGGTGGTTCTCCAACGATGAGCACGCGTCGGCCCAATGTCCTCTTCGTCATCACTGATCAGCATCGAGCAGACCACGTCGGCTTCATGGGCAATCAGGTGGTGAAGACGCCGAACCTCGACGCGATCGCCGCCCGCGGGACAGTGTTCGAGAACGCCTGGGTCAGCAACCCGGTGTGCATGCCCAACCGATGCACGATCATGACCGGCCGCATGCCGAGCGGCCACGGCGTGATCTTCAATGACCGATCGCTTGAATGGAACGCCAACACCCACGTACGCCAGTTCCGGGCAGCGGGCTACCGGACCGCGCTGATCGGCAAGAGCCACCTCCAGCACGGAATGAGCAGCGAGTCGGTGTTGCAGATAGTCGACTCGCCTGCGGTCGCTGATCCATACCCGCCGGGTTGGAACCACCTCGAGCACCCGCAGTTCTATACGGACCGCATACCTGATTGGCCTGACGACTTCTACGGTTTCGACACCGTCGAGTTGTCGATCAACCACGGTGCCAGCGTCGCCGGCCATCACTACCACTGGGCAATCGAACGCGGGGCACGCCATGAAGACCTCGCCGTGACGCGGCAATCTCCTGACAATCCGCGTCGGCGCGGTGGTGACGTGTGGTGGCAGGTCTACGAGCCTCCCTATGACGAGGAGTTCCACTCGTCCTCCTTCGTCGCCGAGCGCACGATCTCGTTCATCGAGGCGGCGGCGGCAGAAGGATCGCCCTGGTTGGCTTGGGCATCGTTCCCGGATCCTCATCACCCGTTCACCCCGCCCGGACGGTGGTTCGATCGTCATCGACCCGAAGACATGGAGCTGCCGGCGACATTCGACGACCCGCTGGAGGGAGCTCCCGGGTTCCTGCGCCGCTTCCAGCAGAGCACCGTTCACGAACAGGCCGTCTACGTGTCCCACACCGGCGCCACCAGCCCCGAGGTGACTCGTGCCGCGATGGCCGCGAACTACGGCACGATCGAGATGATCGATGACCGCGTCGGCCAGATCCTCGCGACGATCGACCGACTCGGCGTGTCGGACGACACCATCGTGGTCTTCACCTCCGACCACGGCGACATGATGGGAGATCACGGACTCCTGTTGAAGGGGACGATGCACTATCGCGGCGTGCTGCAGGTTCCCCTCGTGATCGTCGATCCCCGGCGCAGCGGAGCCCGCACAGATTCGCTCGCCAGCAGCATCGACCTCGGGCCGACACTGCTCGACCTCTGCGGGCTTGAGCAGTACCACGGCATCAAGGGAGTCAGCCAGGCGCCGGTGTTGGACGGTCCTTCCACATCGGTACGCGACTGCGTGCTGGTTGAGGACGACATCGATCTTCGGCACATCGACTGGTTCCCAACGACGATTCGCACCCTCGTAACACCCACGCACCGCTATTCCCGCTACAGCACCGGCGAGGATCAACTCTGCGAGTTGTGGACGGACGACGACGAGCGAACGAACCTCTCGTCCTCGCATCCGGAGCTTCGCGCTCAGATGATCGAGCAACTTGCCGACGCAATGATGGCGCACTCCGACAAGGCCCGCGGCGCACCGGTGGCAGGAGGTTGACTATGTCGGCCGATTTCGCCGGAGCGGCGGTGGAGCCCGTGACCACGTGACAGCCGAATCCAGCTATGAAGGTCGTGCAGGGTGGCTCCGCGCGACCACGCCGAGCGAGCTGCAAGAAGCACCCCGTACGGGATTCGAACCCGTGTTACCGGCGTGAAAGGCCGGCGTCCTAGGCCGCTGGACGAACGGGGCCCGACCAGAGAACCGGCCGAACGCCAGCATACGCCGCCCGGTCAAAGAGCGTGCGCCCATTTGCGTACAAGCACGTTGGAGCCAAGTGGCGAAAGGGTCCTTTCGCAACCGAGGCTCGACGGTGCGCCACTTGGCCGCGGCGATCTACAGGTCGGGATGTTCGCTGGCAGCGGAGATGAGTTGCTCGAGGAGCCAGCCGATCCATTCGTAGAGGGCGGCAGAGGCGGTGTCGGGCATCTCGTGGCTGACGAGGTCGATGCCGGCGAGGGCGAGTTGTTCACCCAGCACCAGACGGAGACTGTTCAGGCTCTGCATCCAAGCTGCGACTGCCGAGGTGTCGAGTTCGGCGCCGGAGAGTGTCGACTCGACGGTCTCGATGGCTTCGAGTCGGCTGCGGAGAAGATCGTCGTCTACGAGTTCCCGATACGAGGACTCGGCCTCGGCGTTGTCGAGATGGGCGGGAGGCTTCAATCGCCTCAACGCTTCGTCCGTTTCGCCGCCGCTGATCAGCAAGTCGCGAAGATCCGACAGCACCTGGGCGAGCATCTCGCGTTCGCCGGAGGGGAGATCCACGACAACCACAGCGCCCTCGTAGCGGAATCGGCTCATTCGTCCTGCTCCATGGTCGCCGAGAGGCCGTGTTCGTGAAGCCGGAAGACGTCGAACTCGGCTTTTTCTCTGGTCCCCGAAGACACCACAGCCTTGCCTTCGACGTGGACTTCCATCATCAGCCGGTGGGCTTTCTCGGCTGAGTAGCCGAACAGTTTCCGGAACACGAACGCCACGTACGACATCAGGTTGATCGGGTCGTCCCAGACCAGCACCTTCCAAGGCCGCGCATAGGCAACCGACTCGTCGGCCTCTGTTTCGGGGGCGATCACTGGTGCCGTCATGTCACGGCTTCTGTTGGATCGGCTCGATCAACGGCCCGATTGACAAGGACCGCGGTGTCCACAGTCGTCGACAGATGCAGCCGGACGATGGCGATCCAACTCACAGAAGCCCCGAGGATATGGACCCCGACCAGCAGCACGGGGACACCGGCGAAGTACTGCCAGTAGCCGACCACGCCCTGGGCGATCAACAGGCTCACAGCCACCGTGGCACGCCGGCGGATCTCCGGTTGCTGTCGCAGATGAGCGGAGCGGATGAGCCACACGACTCCCAGCAGCAAGGCCAGTGCGATGATGCTGTGAACGCGCGTCACCTCGCGCACGAGGAACGGCAGGCGCTGAGCGACTTCTGCCTCGTCGCTCCCGCTGTGGGGTCCCGATCCCGTTACGATTGTGCCACTGACCAGCAGGATTGCACCGACTGCATAGACAATGCGCGCGGCTGGGGTGAACGGCCCGGCCACGCGGCGAGCAGCGCTGTCGTCACGCCCGGCCAACTCCACGAGCACGACCGCGTTGGCCAGAAGCACCATGCTCAACAAGAAGTGGCCCATAGTGAACCTGGGGTCGAGCTCGGTCTTGACCAGCACCGCGCCCAGCACGACCTGTGCGGCCACCCCGGCGACTAGCCCCCACGACCAGAGCACCAGATCTCTTCGGCGGGGTGAGCGTCGCAGGGAGCCGAGCACAGCCAGGATCACCGCCGCCGCGACCACGCCGGTGAACAGGCGGTTCGCGAATTCGATCAGGGCGTGATATTCAAGGTCGGCAACGAACTGGTCCTCTTCGCAATTGGGCCAATCGGAGCAGCCAAGCCCCGAACCCGTGAGGCGTACCGCTCCGCCAGACACCACGATCACAGTCAGTGACCACAGCGCGCCGCGGGTCCAACTCGCGTAGCGAGCAGGGCTGACCGGCCCGAAAGCAACCGCCCGCAGCGACGTCGAAATAGAGGACACACTCAAAGCGTACGGCCGGTGGCGTGGTCTTGGTTTCGGGGCCGTAGCCTGACCGACGTGAGTGAAGCAACTGAGGTCCGATCTCGGTCTCGTGCCGCCGCCTTCGTGGCGTTGACCAAGCCGCGGATCATCGAGCTTCTGCTCATAACCACAGTGCCCACCATGGTCGTGGCAGATTCTGGGATCCCGTCGCTCTGGCTGATCGTTGCGACCGTGGTCGGCGGGGCGCTCGCCGCGGGCGGCGCGAACGCCTTCAACATGTACATCGATCGCGACATCGACCGCCTCATGGAACGCACCAAGGGCCGTCCGCTTGTAACTGGCGAAGTCTCCCCGCGCCAGGCTCTGGTCTTCGCCTTCGTACTGGAAATCGGCGCCTTCGGATGGCTGTGGGGATTCGTCAACCTGCTGTCGGCTGTGCTGGCAGTTTCAGCCACCCTCTTCTATGTCTTCGTCTACTCGCTGTGGTTGAAGCGGACCTCTGCGAGCAACATCGTCATCGGCGGCGCCGCCGGAGCGGTGCCGGTTCTGGTCGGCTGGTCCGCGGTCGCCAACCGGCTTGACTGGCCGCCTCTGGTGCTCTTCGCGATCATCTTCGTTTGGACCCCTCCCCACTTCTGGGCGCTGGCGATCCGTTACAAGGAGGACTACGCGGCCGCCGACGTGCCGATGCTGCCAGTCGTCGTGAGCCTCAAGAAGACCGCGAGCAGGATTGTGCTCTACACGCTGCTGCTGTGGGGCCTCACCTTGGTGTTTGCTCCCGTAGCCGATATGGGCTGGCTGTATCTGTGCTCAGCGGTGCTGCTCGGAGCAGTTTTCTCGGGCTTGGCGGTGCGAGTTTTCCGCAGGCCTGAGCCGCAGCGGGCAATGCGGCTTTTCGGCTGGTCGATCACTTATGTGACGTTGTTGTTCGCGGCGATGGCCGTTGATGAGGTGGTTCGCAATGGCGTCTGACAAACCGCTGCCGCCGGGTTTCTATTCTGGCGCTCGGGTCAAGGTAGGCTTCTCGGCTGGTAACCCAACTCAGCAATCCATTGACAGGCAACGCGCAGACACATATGCGCGGTGCTGTGCGCCCGGGGCGCTCGGAGGACATTCGCCAACATGACGATGACCGATTCACCACCAGCTGCGAACACCGCGCTGGCGGCCGCCTCGCCCCGAGTCGTCGGCCTCTTCGATGCTCTCACCACCACAGACCACAAGCGCATCGGCCGGCTGTGGATTCGGTCGGGCCTGCTCGGGTTGCTGGCGGCCACTCTCGTCGGCGTTGTCCTGACCATCGAGAACAGCAATTCGTCTCCCGACGACGTCTTCGGCGGGATCAACAACTACTTCCAGTACTTCAGCCTCTACCGATTCGGTCTGGTGCTGCTGGTGGTGGCTCCGCTGTTCGTGGGACTTGCCACGGTGGTCGTGCCGATGCAGGTAGGTGCAACGAACATCGCTTTCCCCCGGGCGGCCCACGGCGCGGTCTGGCTGTTCATGATCGGCGCGGGAACCACGGTCGTCTCCGTCGTGTCGGGCGGGGGTTGGGGGGCGTTGGACGGCGTCACCGGCGCCGAACAAGACGCCATTGCTTTGACCCTGGCCGGCACCGGACTGGTGATCGTCTCGCTGCTGGCGGCCTCTGTCTGTGTTGCAACAACGGTCGTGTCGCTGCGCACTTCCGGCATGAACCTGATGCGGGTGCCGTTGTTCGCCTGGTCAATGCTGGTCGCGGCCGGCGTTTGGCTGCTGACCCTGCCCGTGGCGCTCAGCAATCTCGTCTTGGTCTACTTCGATCTCCGCGGCGGTCCCAGAACGCCCGAATCGTTCGGCATCGCCGAGGGGTCGAACGCGATCTACTCGCAGATCGGCTGGCTGGTCGAGCAACCACAGATCTACGCGTTCGCGATTCCCGTTCTGGGTGTGCTCGGAACCATTGCGCCGGTGGTCGCGAAGCGCCGCCATGCACAGCACGTGATCGCAGTCGCCCTGATCGGCCTCTTCGGCCTGCTCTCAGTGGGCGGCTGGAGCCAACCATGGTTCCAGGGCGACAATTACGACGAGAAGTTCGTGTTCATCGTCTTCGGGCTTTTCGCGGCGATACCGGTGCTCGGTTCGATCGGGGCGGCCGCTGACACAATCGTCGGGCGCGGTTCGGACGGCGATCCGGATCCAGGCGCAGACGTCGGCGGCGAGAGAGGCCTTGCGGGGCTCTTGTCGGTCTATGGCCTAGGTGCGATCGGTGCTGCTCTGCTGCTGCTCGCGGGGACTGTCGCCGGGCTGGCACGGGTGATCCAACCCTGGGATCTCGGTGACCGGACCACGGTGACCTCGGTTATGAACCTCGTGCTGTTCAGCGCGGCCGCGGCAGCGATTGCCGGCATCTGGTTCTGGGCGCCCAAGATCGGCGGCCGCGAACTTCCCGTTTCGACGGGCCGTCTTGCAATGCTCGACGTCGTGGCGGGCGCGGTCCTGCTCGGCGGAGCGGATTTCGTCAACGGGTTCTTAGAGACTCCCGCGTTCGGGTATCAGGTGGCGGGGAGTTCTGCGCCGCTTGTGGCTGAGCCTTCGAATCAGGGCTTCGTCGAGGCAATGAACGTGGTCGGAGCCATCGGTGCAGTGCTGATAGCGCTCGGTGCTCTGGCCGTGTTCGCAGCAATGGCGAAGGCCATGAGATCGAGCGGGGCGGTCGACGACAATCCCTACGGCGGTCAAACCTTGGAATGGACCACCTCGTCTCCTCCACCACCCGGTAACTTCTCAGAACCACCGGGGCGCGTCGTCTCTGAAGCTCCGTTGCTAGACACAGTGAACGAGAACGGGGAGGAGGCCTGATGGTTACCACCACCGGTCTTCCGGCCCCCGAGACAACCCGCCCGCGCAGCCTGCTGGTGGGCACGATGTTCAGCTGTGCGGCGGCGTTCATGTTCTTCTGCGGCGTTATCGGCGTCTACATCCTCAAACGGGCCGAGGCCCGCGACGAAGGAGCCGAGTGGTTCCCAGAAGGCGTCGTTGAACTCGGGCCCTCGGGTTTCATCTTCTGGACGCTGGTCCTGTCGGTTTTCACGGTTCAATGGGCCGTGCAGGCGATCAATGCCGACGACCGCATCAACGCCTATGTCGCACTGGCTCTCACCGGGCTGTTCGGAGCCGCGATCTTCAATCAGATGTGGTTCATCATCAACGACACCGGGTTTGCGTCGGCTGCGGACAACGCCCAGTTCCTGTTCTTCATCGTCAACGGCACGTTCATCGTCTTTCTGATCGCTGCGGTCGTGTTCGTCGCGCTGACGACTGTGCGTGCACTTGCCGGCCAGTTCGGACCGCGCCGAGCCGAAGCCGTGTCTTCAGCGGCTGTGGCTTGGAACACGGTGGTGTTCATGTGGGCCGTCGTCTACTACCTCATCTACATCACGAAGTAAGGGTCAGATGTTCACCACGGGCTTCAAGTTCTTCTTCGGAATCGGGATGGCGTTGGCGACCGGCGCGGTCTTCTACGGCTACACGACGGGCGGCAACCATATGGGACCGCTGTCGATGGGATGGAAGGGCGGTATCGGCGAGCACCTCGGATACTCGTTGCTGTTGGGGCTCGGCGTCACTGCCATGACGGTGGCGCTGTTCCTGGTGTTCTTCCGGGATGCCGACCCTGCCGCTCAGGCCCACTACATGGGCGTCGAGCAGATCCCGACCAACAGTCTGGTCACCGCCAGCTTCTGGCCGGTGGTCGGCGCCTTTGCTGTGGGCACAATGGCGATAGGGCTGGTTCTGCACACAGCGGTGTTCGTCACCGGCTTGGTCGTCTGCGGCGTGGTCGCGATCGAGTGGCTGATGGACGGTTGGGCGGACCGGGCGACGGGTGACCCCGAAGCCAATCGGGCTCTGCGCAACCGGGTGATGGCGCCGATCGAGATCCCGGCTCTGGGCGCCGCGATCGTGGCTTTGGGCGTGTTGGCGACCAGCCGGATCCTGCTGGCCACCTCGAAACTCGGGTCGGTGGTGGTGGCCGGCGTCGTGTCTGTGTTGATTCTCGGCATTGCGGTGTTGTTCGCTCGGAAGACCCGGATCAACAAGAACATCCTGGCGGGTTCGGTTCTGCTTCTGGCGGTGGCGGTTCTCGTCGGCGGAATCGTCGCTACCGTCACAGGCGAACGAGACTTCCATCCACATGAAGTGCACGACGCGCCGCACGGAACCGATACCGGGGAGGGACACTAAGGTGAGCGGTTTCATTCGCACAGTGTCCTCCCGGCCTTGCTCGCGGCGCCGGCCGGAGGGGTTGATCCTCGGACTTGCGCTGGTGTTGACCGGATGCGCCGCCGACGCGGAACTCGACACGTTTCAGGACCAGAGCGAGACCGCCCGCCAGATCAACGATCTGGCGATTCCCGTGTTCATCGTCGCAGGCGTTGTGCTGGTGCTCGTCTGCGGTGCCATCTTGTGGATGTCGGTCAAGAACCGAGTACCGGCCGACGACGATTACGAAGGCGAGTTCCCCACCCAGGTCTCACACAACAACAGGCTGGAGATCGGTTGGACGCTCGGCCCCTTCGTGATCATGGTCGTCATCGCGGTGGCCACGCTGGTGACGCACTTGGCAATCAACAGCACAGAGGCCAACGCCATTGAGATTCAGGTGGAGGTTGACGGCGAGGACGGCAAGGAAGGCAAGGTCGTGACTTGGGAGCCCAGAGTGGTCGTGGTCGGCCAGCAATGGTGGTGGGAGTACCGCTATTACCTGACCAAGGACATCACCACCGACGACCTCGGCGACCCTTGGAACCTTCCCGAAGCCGACATCGTCACCGCAGGGCAGATGGTCATCCCCACGGGCGAGGAAGTCGAACTGATCATCACCTCGCGAGACGTCATCCACTCGCACTGGATCCCGGCGCTCAACGGCAAGAAGGACGCGGTGCCCGGGCTGTACACCCCTTGGAAGATCGAAGCCGACGAACCGGGCGTCTACTTCGGGCAGTGCACCGAGTTCTGCGGGTTGTCGCACAGCCGCATGCGAATGCAGGCGGTAGCGGTGACGCCGAGCGCGTTCCAGGAGTGGATCCATGCTCAGATGACGCCGGCGACCATGCCGACGGACGAGAACTCCGCTGAGTACCGCGGAATGCAGGTGTTCTCGAACTTCTGCGCCAGCTGCCACCTGATAAACGGTCTAAACGACAGCGACTACAACGGTGCCGAGACTGTCTCCGGAAGCGCCCCGGATCTCACCCATTTCGCGGGTCGAACCACGTTCGCGGGCGGTGTGTTCAACACCTACAACCCAGACGGTTCGCTCAACGACGACGATCTCGCTGCCTGGATCCGCAACCCCGATGATGTGAAGGAAAACTACGCGGACGACCTCCCAGAGGGCGCCCTCCCGCGCGGGATGCCCGACATGGGGCTCTCCGAGCGACAGATTGACGATGTGATCGCCTTGCTGGCCACGCTCGGCCCAAGACCGACCGCCGCCCAGATTCTGGCGACAGAGGTGGAGTGAGATGACCATCACGGAACCCACTACCGAGGGGCCCAAAACCGAGGGGCCGCTAGAACTCGAATCCGGCCGCGAGGCTCTGGCGGAGCGACCGCTCGGGGTGCTCACCCGGCCGCAGGGAGGCAGGGGTTGGCGTGACTGGTTGAGCACCGTCGACCACAAGAAGATCGGGATCATGTACGGCGTTTCCGCCATGGTCTTCTTCGTGGTGGGCGGCATCGAGGCCCTGCTGATCCGTTTGCAGCTGGCGGTGCCCAACGGTGGTGTGCTGTCGGCCGATGTCTACAACCAGGTGTTCACCATGCACGGCGTGACCATGGTGTTCCTGTTCATCATGCCTTTGGCAGCGGCTTTCGCGAACTATCTGATTCCGCTTCAGATCGGCGCCAGAGATGTGGCGTTCCCGCGGCTCAACGCGCTCTCGTATTGGGTCTGGCTGTCTGGGGCGATCTTCTTGAACAGTTCTTGGATCGTCGGCGGAGGCGGAGCGGACTGTGGCTGGTTCTGCTACTCGCCCAACAGCGGTGTGACCTTCTCGCCGAGCCACGGCGTCGACTTCTATGCGATCGGCTTGCTGATCGCCGGTATCGCCTCGTTGGTCTCAGCCATCAACCTGATCGTCACGTGTCTCAATATGCGGGCCCCCGGGATGGACTTGTTCCGCATGCCGGTCATGACCTGGATGCTGTTGATCACCCAGTTCCTGCTGCTGTTCGCGTTGCCGGTCATCACCGTCGCTCTGTTCCTGTTGATGTTCGACCGCCTGTTCGACGCCAGCTTCTTCAATCCCGACGCGGGCGCCGATCCGTTGTTGTGGCAGCACCTCTTCTGGATATTCGGGCATCCCGAGGTCTACATCATCATTCTGCCCGCCTTCGGCGTCGTGTCCGAAGTGATCCCGACGTTCAGCCGCAAACCCATATTCGGCTACACGTTCATGGTGTTCTCGGGTATAGCCATCGGCTTCATGGGATGGGGGGTCTGGGCTCATCACATGTTCGTGTCGGGTATCGGTCCGATCTCGGTGGCGGCGTTCTCGTTGTCGACGATGTTCATTGCGGTGCCGACGGGCGTGAAGGTCTTGAACTGGTTGGCCACCATGTGGGGCGGACAGATCCGCTTCACAACGGCAATGCTCTTCGCGGTGGGAACGGTGGCTATGTTCACCATCGGCGGGCTTTCGGGGGTGACCCACGCTCTGGCGCCCGCTGACACCCAACAGACCGACACTTATTACATCGTGGCTCATTTCCACTATGTGATCTTCGGTGGCGGTGTGCTCGGGTTGATGGGCGGCCTCTACTACTGGTGGCCGAAGATATTCGGTTACATGCTCAACGAGCGCCGCGGCAAGATCAATTTCTGGTTGATGCTCATCGGCTTCAACCTGACCTTCGGGCCGATGCACATACTCGGACTGCAGGGGATGAGCCGTCGTATCGACACCTATTCATCGGGGTTCGGGTTCGAGTTCTGGAACATGGTGGCGACCATCGGCTCGTTCATCATCGCGGTCTCGGTTGTGGTCCTGTTCCACAACATCTGGAAGTCGAAACGAGAGGCGGCCGACCTGCCGCCCCCGGGTCCTGATCCCTGGGACGCACGAAGCCTTGAGTGGATGGTTCCCTCGCCGGTGCCCGAGCACAACTTCGATGAAGTTCCCACGGTGGAGGGCCTCGACGAGTGGTGGCACCGCAAATACAGCTTTGACGACGACGGCAGGGTCGTGCAGATCGCCACGGCTGAAGAAGCAGCCCAGGACGGCTCGGCCAAGGGCGTGCATCTGCCCGCGCCCTCGTTCTGGCCGCTGGTGCTGGCTGTGGGCCTGCCGTTGATCGGCTATGGACTGATATTCAACCTGTGGCTCTGCGTGCCCGGCGGTCTGTTGGTCGGCATGGGCATCTTCGCCTGGGCCCTCGAGCCTGTAGACGACCCCGATGCGACCCACGACCACCACGACGACGACCACGGCGACGATGATGACGACCACGACGACACTGCCTCGGCTCCGGTTGCGCCCGGCGATGACACTGCCTCGGCTCCGGTTGCGCCCGGCGAGCAGCAGGGAGGTGAGTGACCATGACCACAGAAACCTCGGCTCCCGTTGCATCTGATGCCGACACCGCTGCCGCGGCTCTGGTTGCGCCCGGCGACAGCAACGATCACGGACCCACCACCGGCATCTCCAACACCAAGCTGGCGATGTGGCTGTTCCTCGGTTCGGAGTGTCTGCTGTTCGGCGGTCTGATCTCGACCTACCTGCTCTACAAGACCCGCCGCGGCCCGGACAATCTGGCGATCCCGACAGACGTGTTCGACATTCCGTTCACTTCGATCAGCTCGTTCGTCCTGTTGATGAGCTCGCTGACAATGGTGCTCGCGCTCGCCGCGCTCACTCGGGGCGACAACCACGGTGCGCGTGTCTGGCTGCTGGCGACGAGCATGCTCGGCGGCGTGTTCATCGGCGGCCAGGTGTATGAGTTCACCAGCTTCCTGCGCGAGGGGGTCGGCTTCACCAACAATCCGGCCAGTTCCGCGTTCTACGCGTTGACCGGATTCCACGGGGTTCACGTCAGTCTCGGCATCGTGATGCTGATGTCGTTGTTCGTTGCCTCATGGCAGGGGAAGCTCCGTCAAGAGCATTCCGAGACCGTCGAGATCGTGGGTCTCTACTGGCACTTCGTCGACGTGGTGTGGATCTTCATCTTCACTGTCATCTATCTGGTTCCCGCCTAGGGGTTTGGAGCAACCCATGAACACGACGACCTCTGAACACGAAGCCCCCGACGCAGAAGAAGCCACTGTGCCCAAAGAAGCCACTGTGCCTGAAGACGGCGCGCGGGAGCACTCCGAGCACGAGCACCCGTCTGACTGGGATTACGTCAAGATCGCCCTGATCCTCGCGGTCATCACCGCAGTCGAGGTCTTCACCTACTTCGAGTCGGTATACGACTGGGGCAGTCTTCTGATCCCGTCCTTGCTGATAATGATGGTGGTCAAGTTCTGGCTGGTGGCGACCTGGTTCATGCACCTGAAGTTCGACAACCCGATCTTCTCGAAGATGTTCGTCGGAGGGTTGTTGCTGGCCGTCGGCGTGTATGTCGCTGCGCTTGCAGCTTTCGAGTTCTGGGCGTGATTTGAATGGACGGGCCTTGGGAGTTCGAGGCCCATCCCGCAGTCTGGATGCTGATAGCGGGGATCGTGGCTCTCGGCTACTACGCGGTTCGACATATCGGACCCATGGTGGTGCCCGCCGGGCAGACCATCGTGACGAAACGGCAGAAGCGCTGTTTCGCGCTTGCGGTGTTCCTGCTGTGGGTAGCTGCGGACTGGCCGATGCACGACATCGCCGAGGAATACCTCTACTCGGTCCACATGGGCCAGCACCTGCTGATCGCCTTCATCGTCCCGCCGCTGATGCTGCTGGCTATGCCGGAGTGGTTGGCCCGCCTGATCGTGATCGACGGAGGCGCGGCGTCGCGGGCGCTGCGGGCCCTCACCCGCCCTGTTGTCGCAGCGGTCATATTCAATGCCCTGCAGATCCTGTCGCACTGGTCCGCGGTCGTCAACCTGTCGGTTGAGAACGGGGTCTTCCACTACACCATCCATCTTGCGGTGTTCTTCTCGGCGCTGTTGATGTGGTTCCCGGTGGTGGGTCCGCTCCCCGAACTTCAGATGAGCGAGCCGGGAAAGATGGTCTACCTGTTCACCAGTTCGATCGTGCCGACGGTCCCTGCGGGCTGGTTGACCTTCGCGGAGGGCGTTGTCTATTCGGCTTACGACCATGCTGATCCGCTGTGGGGCATATCTCCGACCGATGACCAACAGGCCGCCGGAGCGGTGATGAAAGTCATCGGAGGCTTCTACCTCTGGGCGCTCATCACCATCCGCTACTTCCGCTTCACTTCCGGGCGCCGCGAGGCTGATCTTGTGGCTCGGCGTTCCCGCAGGCAACCCGCCCTGAAACCGGAGACGGAGCGTGTTGGCGCGGTTGCCCTCACTGGCGATCTGACGTTCGGTGACGTGCAGCGGGCATTCGATGAGAATCCCGAGCCACCGCGCGAAGCCCCAACATGACTTGTCGACGAGATTGATTCGACCGCTGCATGCCCTTCATGATTATTTGACACATTTTCATGCTATTCGGTTGACGCTCCCATGCATCTGAGTAGAGTGTCGTGTCATGGACGCGGCGCTGCTTGTGATGATTTCGACGTTGTTCGTAGCAATGCTTGGAAGTTCTTGGCAGCAGTCGCGTGAGAATGCCAAGACTCGCAGCCTCATGGTGCAGCTCAACGATGACACTCGCAGTGAGCTGCGCGGCGAGATGAGAGATCTTCGCAGTGAGCTGCGCGGCGATATCAATGAGCTGCGAAGCGACCACAAGTCCTTGGCGGCTGCTCTTGGCGACGTTCGGGAGCGGCTCGCGCGCATTGAAGGACATCTCGGAATCGGTATCGAGAAACCGGCCGAAACGGATACCGAAAGCTCTGGGTAGGTGGATGAGCGCAAGCTCTTGATCGGGCGCTACCGTCAACGGCCATGCTCGACATCAAGCTGATCCGTTCGGATCCCGACGCTGTCAAGACAGCTGTCGCGCGCCGAGGAGAGCCGACCTCGTCGATCGACGAGATCGTGGAGCTGGACGCGATACTCCGCACGACTTCCACCGAGCGCGACGAGATCCGCTCTGAGATTCGCCAGACCTCGAAGCAAGTGGGTGTGCTGCACGCGCAGGGCAAGGCCGGTGAGGCGAGTGCTCTTGCTGATCACAGTCGCTCTCTGGGGACTCAGGAGAAAACGCTTGACGAGCGCTGCGAACGACTCGCGGCTGAGCTCCGGGAGTTGCTCCTCAACGTCAGCAACATGCCGTCGCCGGACGCTCCCGACGGGCTGACCGAAGACGGCAATGTCGAAGTTCGCAGATCCGGCTATGACCCTGCCGCATACGGCGACCACCAGAAGGTGCCCCACTGGGAGATAGGCGAACAGCTGCAGATCCTCGACGCCGACCGCGCGGTGCGACTCTCGGGCTCGATGTTCGTGATGTACCGCGGCGACGGCGCGCGATTGCTGCGAGCGCTGATCGCCTACGGGCTCGAGCGCAACCGGGACGCCTTTGAAGAGGTTCGGCCGCCGACCCTGGTGAAGTCCAACACGATGATCGGGAGCGGTCATCTGCCGAAGTTCGCTGATGATGCTTACCACATCGAACGCGACGACCTGTGGGCCATTCCGACGTCTGAGGTTTCGTTGACCTCGATGTTCAGCGGTGAGATCCTCAACGAGGACGAACTGCCGATGAGGCTGATGGCGCACACCTCGTGCTACCGGCGCGAGGCCGGCGCGGCGGGACGCGACACCCGCGGCCTGCTGCGGGTCCATGAGTTCGACAAGGTCGAGATGTATGCGTTCTGCACCCCTGAGCAAGGTTACGGCATGCACATGGAGATCCTCGATCGGGCCGAGAGCGCCATCCGCGACTTGGGTTTGGCCCATCGGGTGCTCGACCTGGCTTGCGGCGATATCAGCGGTGCGGGCACACGCACTTTCGACATCGAGGTCTTCGCCCCTGGCGCGGACCGTTGGCTTGAGGTGTCGTCGGTTTCGTGGTGTACCGACTATCAGACCCGGCGGGCCAATATCCGCTATCGGTCCGAGGGCACGAAGGGCACCCGGTTCGTTCACAGCCTCAACGGCTCGGCGCTGGCGGTCCCGCGGGTCTGGGCCGCGATCGTGGAGACCTGCCGGCAGCCCGACGGTTCGATCGATATGCCCGAAGTCCTGCACCCCTATCTCGGCGGCTTGACCAAGATTCCGGCCCCGAGTTGATCGACCGGTCTAGGCGAGCGAGATAGCCAACAGAGCGGCGGCGACGCCGACGACAAGGGTCAACGATCCATACGCCAGGGCGCGGACGCGGGACTTCGGCCACATCTCCACCAGTTCTCCGGCCAGCGCTGAGAAAGTTGTGAAGGCGCCGAGGCCGCCGATACCGACGATGATCATCTCGTCGGCACCGGACGCGTGCAGCAGTCCGAAGGCGAACGTCCCGGCGATGTTCGCGACGAAGGTTCCCCACGGTGATCCGAGGCGCTCACCAAGCTGCCAACGTGCCAGTGTGCCGATCAGAGCGGCTGCGCCGAACGCCATGACGGTCATGAGCGTCGCCCTGCCAGTTGAGCGCCTAGCCGGTGTCCTGAGAGCACCGCCACCAGTCCGATTCCGACTGTCACCGCCGTGAAACCGACCGCGTCGGCGATCTGACCGTGGTCGATGCGATCAGCTATCTCGGCTGCGAGCGTGGAGAAGGTGGTCAGCGAACCGCAGAAACCGACGCCAAGAAATAGCCGGATCGACGAGTTCTCGGCATGGGTGCGAAGCAACATCCCCAAAATGAACGCGCCGACACTGTTGACGACCAGCAGAGTCGTCAACGGGTCGTCGACGATCTCGGTCACAGCCCATCGCAGAACAGCGCCGACGATTCCTGCGATCGCCAAACCTGCGATTGCCACAAACCGACTAGCGCTCACCTTGCAAACAGTAGGCTCCGGCAATGGACATGGCCGCGATGCGTGAAGAGTTCGGGCGCGCCGGTCTTGATGTCTCAGATGTCGCAGAAGATCCGATTGTGCAGTTCCGTGAGTGGTTCGACCTCTGGAAGACCGTCGACCCCCACCTCGCGGACACCATGGTGCTGTCCACGGTCGACGCTGAGGGTTGGCCGGATGCCCGCGCCGTTCTGTTGAAGGGCGTCGATAGCCGCGGGTTCGTTTTCTTTACCAACCGCACCTCGGCCAAGGGCGTCCAACTTGAAGCCGGCGGGCGCGCCGCGCTGACGATGGTGTGGCGGGAGATTGAGCGGCAGGTTCGGGTTGTCGGAGAGGTCAGCCGCGTCCCCGAGTCGGAATCCGACGCGTACTTCGCGAGCCGTCCGAGAGGTGCACAGATCGGTGCGTGTGCGAGCGAACAGTCCGCAGTGCTCGGCTCGCGGGCCGAGCTCGAGGCGCGCGTAGCGGAACTGGAACAGCAGTATCCGAACAAGATTCCGAGGCCGGCTCATTGGGGCGGTTACCTGGTCGCTCCTCGAAGTGTGGAGTTCTGGCAGGGCCGTCCTGACCGTCTTCACGACCGGGTCCGCTATCGCCTCGAAACGGATGCCGCGGACGCCTGGATTGTCGAGCGTCTAGCCCCCTGACTCGGTTGCCGCCTCTGGGGCGAGAGGATTGCGGGCGCGCAGATATCTGGTGATCCGCCGCCACGCGAGCCAAACGACGAGTGCCGTAAAGGCCGCTTCGATGGGCGCACCGAACCGCAACGGGTCGCTGAACCAGTGGGCGATCCGCAGCGGCCAACCTCCGATGAGGCGGACCAGCGGCAGGAAGATGAACTCTCCCCGGTTGAACAGGAACTCGATTATCAGGTAGCTGCAGATGTAACCGGCGCTGACGCTGATTCGCTTGACTCGGTCGCTTTCAAGGTCCCGCCAGCCGATTATCAGCGCGCCGATCACGCCCAGAATACTGATCACCGCGATGCGCTCCGGGGTCGTGTCCTGGATCCAGTTGTTGACCGCCGCTTGCATCTCCAGGAAACGGTCGACCCTGGGGCTTGAGTAATTGTCGCCTGACAGCACCCGGATCTCGAAGTACCCGTAGTCGATCAGGTAGAGACCGGCGATCAGGAGCACCAAACCTGAGAAACGCCCCACGTAGGGCAGCACCTGTCGCATCCCCTTGGCCACATCGGTTTTGGCGAGCGCCAGACTCATGGTCAAGAAGGTGATCAGAGCGCCCATGCCCAGCGCGTAGGCGAGGAAGTTGCCGAGTCCTTTCAGCCATCCGTCCGTCGTGAACGAGGTTGTGACCGACGACAGGAAAAGCCCGATGGTGCACGACAGTGAGACCACGGCGTAGCTCACCCCGAAGAGGAAGACCGATGAGAGGTCACGGCTGCCGGTCCCGAGGTTCAGTTTCGGGAGCCGCAGCACGAAGTCCTTGCCGAGCGCCATGAAGACCCCTAGGGGAAGCATCAATGCGCCGATCGCGATCGTCACATAGCCTGTGTACTCGAAGACTGTGCCTTCGCTGACGATCGTCTCGAATGCCACTCCGCAGAGCCCGAACACCGCGATGAATCCAGCGGTCATGACCAAGCCCACGACTAGGCCGCGCACGATGGTGGCCAGCCGACTGGCTTTCTTGTCGCCGTCGACACCTAGAAAATAGGAGAGGTAGACGGGCAGCAGCGCGAAACCGCACGGGTTGAACGCGGCTACCAGACCCAGCGCGAAAGGAAAGGCGTAGACACCCATTACGTTGTGCCTATCAGAACTGCGTGCATTTCAGAACGATGGGCATCAGAGAACCTGCGCGCATCAGAGGAGGTTCTCGGTGATCAGGTCGCGCAGGCTTTCGCTGGTCAGCACCCCGGCCCATTGCTCCACTACCACTCCGTTGCGATCGATCATCAGCGTGCTGGGCATGGCTATAAGGCCCAGGTCACCGAACAGCGATCCGTCTGAGTCCCATCCCGACGGATAGGAGACCCCTGTATCGGCCAGCAGCTCCAGCGAGGGCGCGGCGGACCCGTCGCGGCTGATGCCCAGAAAGTTAATGTGATCTTTGAGTTCCTGGTAGACGGTCTCAAACTCGGGCAGCTCGGCGCGGCACGGACCGCACCAAGCGGCGAAGAAGTTGACTACCAGCGGCTTGTCGAGATGGCTTGCGAACGTGTCGTGGCTGTCGCCGACCAGTGAGGCGAAACGGAGATCACCGATAGATCCTTCGACAGGCTCGTGCTCGACGTCTTCGGTTTCGGGAATGAGCGCGCCGTTAGAGAGTTTGATGCTGTTGGCCTCGCCGAATTCGCTGGAGGCGTCGTCGCCGCAGGCAGCGACAATCACGACGGTCAGCAAGACCGCGGCGAATCTACAGAACAAGCGCATCGGAAACCTGGCAAGACGCTACCTCGGCGCGCTGGTTGTCGCGGCTCCGGTTGCGCCCGGCGTAAGCAACGCGCCTGAGCAGCGCGCTGGTTGTCGCGGCTCCGGTTGCGCCCGGCGTAAGCAACGCGCCGCTGTGGCGCTGATCGACCGAGAACCGGGGCTCGCGTTTGCCGTTGCCTGAGTTCTGGGGGAGTGGTCGATCAGCGCCGTTAAGCGGTCCGCCGTTCCGCTCGTTCCCGAAGGTGGATCGGCACCGGAATCACCGGCATCAGATCCTCGGGACGAGCCACTTTGGGAGGACGGCCCCGACGGCGTTTGACGGCCAGCATCTCGCCGTTCATGAAGAGCTGCCCACCCCACACTCCCCACTGCTCTTTGTTGTTCAGAGCAGTTTCCAGGCAGGGCGCGATCACCGGGCACTCGACGCAGACGCGTTTTGCAGCAGAAATCTCGCCTATGTCGTCGGAGAAGAACAGGTCGTAGGCGTTGTCTACCGTCTTGCAGGCCGCGTGCGTCTCCCAGGCGGCGCTATCAGTTCGGAGTTGTTCAGTGGCTGGGAGTTGTTCAGTGATATCGACGAGGGTGGACATGGCCCCGTCTCCTTCCGTGTTTCTGTTCTCTTCTTCTGTCGATTTCTTGTCTAGTGGGTTTCTTGTGCGGCTGTGTGTTGGGTAGGCAACGTGTTGGTCGGGCAACGCAGAAAGGCCGCTGGGACTACCAGCGGCCTTTCTGCGTACTTCCCGTTATTGGGTCTGATTACCCGGAGGGAGCGCCGAAGGGCCGCAAGAAGTGATATGGCTTCGTGGCAAACCAAGAAGCCGGCATGACCGTCCGCACATTTACGCGCGCGGCAATGTCAGCTCGAAGCTGATGCCCGGTGCGATGAATGTTGCTCATGGCGGTCCTTTTCTGCGGCCGAGATTCTCCGGCGGAAAACCAGAGTGGCTGACTTCAGCATATATGTCAACCGAATTAATTTGCGCGTCCGGCGCGGCTGGGCCGGCACGGCGGGGAGTTCACCGGGAGTTCATTGTCGGTTCATCTGTTTTGGGCTGCGACTTCGTGCAGTTCCCGTAGATTTCTGCTGAACCAGGGTTCGCGCAAATTGGCGCGTCCTCTGTGAAAGGAACAACAAAGGAACATATATGCATCGTTCTCAGCGTTCGGTCCGGCGTGCGGCTCAGCTTCTGGTGTTGATCGTGGGTTTGTCGCTGGCCGCATCGGCGTGTGGATCGGGTGGTTCTGACGGTTCGCCCTCGGGTTCGGCCGGCGGATCCTCTGGAGAGATCTTCATCTCGGGTTCCTCGACGGTCGAGCCGATCTCGGTGCGCGTCCAGGAACTGTTCAATGACATCAATCCCGATGTTCTGATTGCTGTCGACGGCCCCGGGACCGGCGATGGCTTCGTGCTGTTCTGCAGCGGCGAGACTGACGTCTCAAATGCCTCGCGGGCGATCAGGGACAGCGAGGCAGAAGAGTGCGCGGCCAACGGAGTCGACTACGTGGAACTCCAGGTCGGCATTGACGGCCTGGGCGTCATGACGAACGCCTCCAATGACCTGGTGGAGTGCGTTTCGTTCGCCGACCTCTATGCCCTGACCGGTCCCGAAGCGACCGGATACCGCTCTTGGGCTGACGCGAACGGCGTGTCTGTCGAACTCGGCGGTGCTGGAGAGCTCCCGGACGCGCCGCTCGATATTTTCGGCCCCGGGGAAGAGTCCGGAACCTTCGACACGTTCGTCGAACTGGTGGTTGAACATCCAGCAGAAGAACGGGGCCAAGCCGGTACGACCCGACCCGATTACAATCCGTCCGGTGATGACAACGTGATCCTGCAGGGAATCACCGGTTCGGACAGTTCGCTCGGTTGGGTGGGTTTTGCGTTCGCCAGCGGCGCGCAGGGAGTCAAGCTTCTCGACGTTGACAGCGGTGGGAGCGGATGCGTTGCTGCCACGCCCGAGACCATCGCTTCGGGCGAGTACCCGTTGAGCCGCCCGTTGTTCGTCTATGTCAATTCCGACAAGGCCGCGAGCAACCCGGGTCTGGAAGCCTATGTCGACTTCTACATGGACGCCGGCCTCGATCAGGCCGTGGGCGAAGTCGGTTACGTTGAACTGACCGATGCGGCCAAAGCCGAAGTTCGGGCGGCTTGGACCGAGCGAACCTGAAGGTCCTGAAGGTGGAGACTCCTGATCCGGTCCCCGGCGCGTTGAGCCTGGCCGCACTGGCGGGATCACCGCGCCGGGTCCGCAGGGAGCGCTTGATCAGCCGTGTGATGTTCTGCGCGGCGTTGGTCTCGGTGGTGGTCTCTGCGCTGATCATCTACGCGCTGTTCTCCGAAGCCTGGATCTTCATGCGTGATGTCGATTGGTCCTCCACCTGGGGTGAGCTCGGATGGTTCCCGAGACGCGGCATCTATGACATGCCGACGCTGCTGGTTGCGAGCCTGTGGACCACGCTGATCGCCATGATCGTGGCGGCGCCGCTGGGGATGGGTGCGGCGATCTACCTCTCGGAGTACGCCCGCCCTACTCACCGTGCGATCCTGAAGCCGATCCTGGAAATCCTTGCGGGGATTCCAAGCGTGGTCCTCGGATTCTTCGCATTGCTGTGGCTCGCTCCCAACGTCGTGGCCCATATCGGCGGCGAGGGCGGCCGGGGTTCGATGCTGACGGCAGGTATCGGGGTGGGGATTCTCACGGTCCCGCTGGTGGCGTCGATTTCGGAGGATGCGATGGCCGCGGTCCCGAAGTCGTTGCGGGAGGCTTCAGCGGGGCTGGGCGCGCGCAACGCGGTCACGACGTTGCGTGTGGTGTTGCCTGCCGCAGTCTCGGGGCTTGTCGCGTCGCTGATCGTGGCGGTGTCCCGGGCCCTCGGCGAGACGATGGTCGTGTTCATGGCGGGCGGTGCGGCTGATGCGGTCATCAGGACCTACTCGCCCTACGACGGCAGTCTCACGATGCCGTCGGCGATGGCTTCGCTGGCTTCGGGCACTGATCAAGTCGTTGGTGAGGGCCTGACCTTCCAGAGCCTGTTCTTTGTCGGTCTGGTGCTCTTCTTGTTGACTCTGGGACTCAACTTGATCGGGGACCGTTTCGTGACTCGGGTCCGAGAGCAGTACTGAGGCGGTGACGTGACTCTCGCCACGATAGGAACAGTTGCCAGACGGGGTGCGACAGGTTTTGAGCGGAAGCGGACCGACGTGGCCGGGGGACTCTTCAAAGCTCTGATCCTGTCCGCTCTTGTGGTGTCGCTGCTGGTTCTCGCGGTGCTGCTCATCGACACGGTCGCTGACGCCTGGTCCCAGCTCTCGACGAGGGCTTGGGACTTTTTGAACGGGTCGCTGCGGTCTCGTTCGATCGACGACAAGCTGGGTGTGAAGCAGGGGTTGTATGGATCGTTCTGGATCGGCGTGTTCGTCGCGTTGACGGCGTTCCCCATCGGCGTCGGGGCTGCGATCTACCTGGAGGAGTACGCCGCCAAGTCCCGCCTGGCCGCGCTCATCGAACTCGTGATCCGGAACCTCGCGGGTGTGCCTTCCGTCGTCTACGGACTTCTCGGCCTGTTCCTGTTCGTTGAGCGCAGCACCGTCTTCGGTTTCGTCGGCCTAGGTTGGCTCGCTGACGCAACCGGCGGCCGTTCGGTGCTGTCAGCGGGGTTGACGCTGGCAGTTCTGGTGTTGCCGATCGTGATCATCACTGCACAGGAGGCGGTGCGCTCGGTTCCCTCAGGTCTCAAGGAGGGCGCCTATGGGCTTGGCGCGACCAAGTCCGAGATGGTGTGGACCCAGATCCTGCCCTACGCGGCGCCCGGAATCTTGACGGGCACCTTGTTGGCAATGTCACGCGCCATCGGTGAGGCCGCGCCGTTGATCCTGGTCGGGGCGATCACTGGCGGCCTGACCCGCAACCCTGAGTTGTGGGACGCCTCGGGCCTCCGCGAGAAGTTCACTGCGCTTCCCATAATCATCGTCGAGTGGGTGAGCGAACGCGGCCGGGATCCTGGTTTTGCCGAAGCCGCGGCGGCCGCGATTGTTGTGCTGCTCGTGCTGGTGCTGTTGTTGAACATGACTGCGATCCTGCTGCGCAACCGTTTCGAGAGGAAGCGAGGCTGACTGATGACCTCCACATATGGGACCACATATGGGACCACATATGGGACAATGCTCGACCGGCAGACGAAAGCTCTGAGGAGCGACCTATGACGGCGATCGATGATATGACTGAGGGCCGTGATTCCGAGCCGCTCGGTGAGGTGGGCGCGGAGAGTCCAGCGATGCCCGAGGTGGTCTTCGATGTTGAGGAGCTGAGTGTCTATTACGGCGAGTTTCAGGCCGTACAGGATGCCAGTCTCAAGGTCCACGAGAATGAGATCACTGCATTCATCGGTCCTTCGGGCTGCGGCAAGACCACTCTGTTGCGGTGCTTCAACCGTATGAACGACCTGATCGAGACAGCGAAGGTCACGGGTTCGCTGCGTTACCACGGGGTCGATCTCTACGATTCGAAGGTGGATGCTGTTGAGGTGCGCCGTCGGATCGGCATGGTCTTCCAGAAGCCCAACCCGTTTCCGAAGTCGATCCGAGCCAATGTCGCATACGGGCCGAGGGTGGCGGGTTTGGCCAAGAAGGGCCCGGTGATGGACGACATCGTCGAGAATTCGCTGCGCAAAGCCGCCCTGTGGGATGAGGTGAAGGACCGGCTCGACGACAATGCCCTGGGGTTGTCGGGCGGGCAGCAGCAGCGCCTGTGCATTGCCCGGGCTATTGCGACCGATCCGGACGTCCTGCTGATGGACGAGCCCTGTTCGGCGCTCGATCCGATCGCCACCACGCGCATTGAAGAATTGATGCACGGGCTCAAGGACGACTATTCGATCGTCATCGTCACCCACAACATGCAGCAGGCGGCGCGGGTGAGCGATCGCACCGCCTTCTTTTCGGTGAACGTCAACCCGGACTCCGACAACCGGACCGGTATTTTGGTGGAATATGATTCGACGCAACAGATATTCTCGAATCCTTCCGATGAGCGGACCGAGAACTATGTGACTGGCCGCTTCGGATGAGATGAGAAGAGTGCCCGGTGACCGAAGAACTCCGCAAGACCTATCACGAAGAGCTTGAATCGGTCCGCGAGACGATCGTTCGCATGGCGGGGGTTGTCGGGGAGACGATCCCACGCGGCACCGAGGCGTTCTTGTCGGGGGATCTGGCCGAGGCGCAGCGGATCATCGAGGATGACGACGCGATCGACGCGATGTCGGTCGAGTTGGAGGAGCGCTGCTACCAACTCTTGGCTCTGCAGCAGCCGATGGCATCGGATTTGCGAGCGATCACGACCGCGTTGTGGATGAACGCGGAGATCGAGCGTTCCGGTGATCTGATGGCCAACATCGCCCAGGCGACCCGCCGTGTCTACGGCAGTTCGTTCGGCCCGCGGATCCGGGGATTGATCGCCCAGATGAGCGAGGAGGCCGCACGTCTGGTTCGTTTGGCGATCGACAGCTATGCAGAGGGGAACAGCGGGCTGGCGGTCGCTCTCGACGACATCGACGACCGGCTCGACGACCTTCACCTGGACGCCATCTCCGCGATCTTCGAAGGCAGCCGTGAGCACGCGTTCGATCTGCAGGTGGGGGTGCAGCTCGCTCTTGTCTGCCGGTTCTACGAGCGGATCGGCGATCATGCGGTGAACATGGGCGAACGGGTCCGTTACATGGTCGATGGCTGGCTGCCGGAGCATTCAGGTGCTCTGCGGGCACAGGCTCGGGCGACCGGATCCGGTGAAATCGGGGACGCCACCTGATAGGAGCGACTTGAAATGACAGCGCTCTTGGCCATCCTGGCGGCGGTCGTGGCGGCGGCGGTCGGTGCAATCGTTGCGGGAATCCGGCAACGGCGTCGCGTCAACCAGCATCTTGACCGCATCGCGAATCGTGTCTCGGGTGTGGTCGCACCGGCGTCGAAATCTCCGGTCGCCGCGGTCGAACGCCTTGAGACGGTCCTTGAGGCCACCGACGCCGAGCGACAGCTGCGGGGCGCCGAACGCCGCTATGAGGCCGCCCTCGAGGCGATTGACATGGGCGTCGTCGTCGTCGATGAGAACGGGAGCGCGGTTTTCTGCAACACCTCTGCCAGTTGGTACCGCGAGGGCCGGCACAGCGAGGCGGTCATTGCCCAGAAGATCGATGATTTGATCCACTCGGCGGTGAGGGGCGAGAGGGTCGAGCAGAGCGTTGTTCTGTATGGGCCGCCGCGGCGGGCGTTGTTCGTGTCGGCGTTGCCGATCCACACCGAAGATGAACTTGTGGGTGCGATAGCGCTCATTCACGATGTCACCGAGGTGGAGCAGGCCAACGCCATCCGGCGCGATTTCGTGGCCAATATAAGCCACGAGCTCCGCACGCCGATCGGCGCCGTTTCGTTGCTCGCCGAAACGCTGATCGGTGAGCACGACCCCGAGGTGATCGACTCGCTGGCCCATCGCCTGCTTGTCGAAGCAGGACGTTTGACCAGCACGGTTCAGGATCTGCTCGAACTCAGTCGGATTGAGCACAGCGGCGATTCGGAGTTCTCCGCGGTCGCTGTTCAAGGC
This sequence comes from Acidimicrobiaceae bacterium, assembly GCA_026706815.1. Classification (GTDB taxonomy): domain Bacteria; phylum Actinomycetota; class Acidimicrobiia; order Acidimicrobiales; family Aldehydirespiratoraceae; genus VXYK01. The sequence continues at coordinate 52,036 of JAPOYA010000029.1, forward strand.
GTCGTTGGCGGAGCGCATGATCGGGCGCGCGCGGCGGCGGCACAGCGGGGTGTGGCGATCACCGTCGACGCGCCCGAACTGGATTTGCAGGTGCGCGGCGACCGCCGTCAGCTCACTTCAGCGATGTTCAATCTGCTTGACAATGCCATCAAGTTCTCGGACCCGGAGGGTGGTTCTGTGTCGGTCGGCGTCCGCGAGGCTCACGGTCGAGTTGAGGTTGAGGTTGCCGACAGCGGCATCGGGATCCCGCGTCAGGATCTCGAGCGCATTTTCGAACGCTTCTATCGGGTTGACCGAGGGCGCAGCCGCACGACTGGCGGTATCGGCCTCGGCTTGTCGATGGTGCGCCACATCGTCGCCAATCACGGGGGACGCGTGTCGGTCGATTCGACCGAGGGCGAGGGAGCCACGTTCACGATGGACCTCCCGCTGATCCCGGACAGCCCCGGGGTGGGTGCCGCGCAGACTTCCGCGGCTCCGGCTGCGCCCGGCGAAAGCACCGCGCAGGCTTCCGCGGCTCCGGTTGCGCCCGGCAAAAACACAGCGCCCGGCGGAAACAGCCCCCCGTGAATTCTGCGGCGCGAATTCTGGTGGTGGAGGACGAAGAGTCCTTTGTCGAGGCGCTCCGTGTGGGTCTTCAGCGCGAGGGGTTCCTCGTTGAGATCGCCCGCGACGGCACCGAGGCGTTGGAGCGGTTCGCCCGGAACAAGCCCGATCTGGTTCTGCTGGACGTGATGCTGCCGGGGATGTCCGGCGTCGACGTCTGCCGCGAGATCCGCTCGTCGTCTTCGGTTCCGATCATCATGGTCACCGCGAAGAGCGAGGAGATCGACGCGGTCGTGGGTCTTGAAGTCGGCGCCGACGACTATGTGGCGAAGCCCTATCGATTGCGGGAACTGGTGGCCCGAATACGGGCGGTCCTGCGTCGTTCTGCGGTAAGTCGCTGGCCGGGCAGCGGTGGTCCCGGCGCCGACTCCAGCGATCAGGTTCTGCGCGTCGGCGCACTGCAACTCGACCGAGAGCGTCACGAGGCCACCGTCGATGGTGAAGTGGTCCAACTCCCGTTGAAGGAGTTCCAGATATTGGCGTTGCTAATGTTGAACCAAGAGATGGTTGTGACCCGCGAGACCTTCATCGACCGGGTGTGGGGCTATGACTACGTGGGCGACACCAAAACGCTCGACGTCCACATCAAGCGGCTGAGAGCGAAGATTGAACCGAACCCGGATCGCCCCGAACGCATCGTCACGATCCGCGGGGTCGGCTACAAACTGACGGCTTGACTCCAACTCTATTCGCTCGGCTTCTAGGGCTCGTTTGTTGTGGCCCTCAGGGCGTGGCGGATGCGGTGGCGGGTGACCCACAGGCGCAACAGCACGAGTCCCGCGAGCAAAGCAGCGGTGACTCCGTAGACGACGACCGGCGAAGCTTCGACGAAGACGCCGTAGAGGCCCCAAAGGACGCCTTCGAGAGCCACGAGCACCCATGACAGCGGGGAGACTCCCACCGGCGCGTGCGACCTCCATGCGGCGACCACCGAGGGACCGAGGTAGAGCCCGTTGGACAGTCCGAGTACCGTCCCCAGGACCGTCCAGCCGGCCTCCAGCTGGACCACGACGCACGCTACGGCGACCACGGCCGACAACAGCAGGCCCGTTCGCACCCCCGCACCGTTGCGGTAGAGCAGATACAGCACCACGCCGTAGCTGGCCGTGCCGACGAGACATGCAGGAATCGCGACCCACAGTTCCTCGGCCACTACGTAGGCGATCCAGCCGGCGTTGACCGTTGTGCCGATCGCTGCCCATTCTGGCGATACACCCTCGGTCCGGCCGATCCGCAGCAGCCGGACGATCTGAGGCAGGATCTGGACGAACGTGACGGCTGTGGCTACGACGCCAACCACCACAGCGATCTCGGTCTGGCTCACCGGCCCAATCTACTCGCGTGCACAGAGGGCCGACAGCGGCTTGTCAATGCCGATTGGGCGGTCAGCAACGCTGGTGACAGTCATCGTGTCAGTGCATACGGGTAGGGTGAGCCGATGCCCGAAACCTCGCCTCTTCTGGAAGGCCTGAACCCTTCTCAGTACGACGCGGTGCTGCACTCAGGAGGCCCTCTGCTGGTCGTGGCGGGGGCCGGTTCGGGCAAGACCCGGGTGCTCACGCACCGGATCGCCCACATGATCGACGAGGGCATGTCGCCGTTTGAGATCCTCGCCATCACGTTCACCAACAAGGCCGCGGGCGAGATGAAAGAGCGTGTCTCCGCGCTCGTGGGTCCGGTGGCCGAACGCATGTGGGTTTCGACATTCCATTCCGCGTGTGTGCGGATCCTGCGCCGCGATACCGACCGACTGGGCTATCCGGGCCGGTTCTCGATCTACGACCAGGCTGACGCCCGGCGCTTGACCGGCTACGTGATCCGCGATCTCAACCTTGATTCCAAGAGATTCGCGCCGCGGTCGGTCCACGCCACGATCTCGACTGCCAAGAACGACAACGTGTCGGCGAGCGCCTATGCCGACGGCGCCGAGGGGTTCCTCCAAAAGCGTGTGGCAGACGTCTACTTGGAATACCAGCGACGGCTGGTTGCCGCAGCCGCCATGGACTTCGACGATCTGCTGATGCGCACGGTCGAGTTGTTCAGGACCCAGCCCGACGTGCTGCAGCACTGGCGCGACCGCTTCGCGCACGTCCTCGTCGACGAGTACCAGGACACCAACTCGGTGCAGAACGAGCTTGTCCTGATGCTCGCCGAACAGCATCGCGGGGTCTCGGTCGTTGGCGACGGCGACCAGTCGATCTACGCCTTCAGGGGCGCTGATCTGCGCAACATCCTGGAGTTTGAGAAGGCCTTCCCCGATGCCACAACAATCGTGCTCGAGCAGAACTACCGCTCGACACAGTCCATCCTCGACGCGGCCAACGCGGTGATCGCCCAGAACATGGGCCGCATCCCCAAAGACTTGTGGACCGACCGTGGACGGGGCGACAAGATCGTGCGTTACCACGCGGACGATGAGCATGACGAGGCTCGTTACGTGGCCCATGAGCTGTCCCGTTTGCACTCCAATGAGGGCATGCGCTGGGACGAGATGGCGGTGTTCTACCGCACGAACAGCCAGTCACGCGTGCTCGAGGAGCAGCTGGTGCGCGTCGGGATCCCATACCAGTTGGTGGGCGGCGCCCGCTTCTATGACCGGCGCGAGATCAAAGACGCGGTGGCGTATCTGCGCGCTGTCGTCAACCCGACCGACGAGGTGAGCGTGAAGCGGGTCCTCAACGTGCCCAAACGCGGCGTCGGCGATTCGTCGATCAGCAAGCTCGACGTCTGGGCCGCAGCACGAGGCCTGTCTTTTTTCGAGGCGCTGCAGGACCATCGCAACGCAGGAGTGAGCGGCCGGGCGACGACGGGCATCGAGCAGTTCCTGTCGATCATCGACGCCATACGCGAGCTCGACGCGGGTCCGGCAACCATCATCGAAGAGGCTCTTGAACGCTCCGGATACCTCGAAGAACTGCAGGCAACCCTCGGCATCGAGGCTGAGGGGCGGCTCGAGAACATCATGGAATTGCTCGGCATGGCCCGCGAGCACGAAACGGTCGATGAGTTCACCGAGCAGATCAGCCTGGTAACCGACACCGACAGCATGGATGACTCCGAGTCGCTTGTGACGCTGATGACCCTCCATTCGGCCAAGGGACTCGAGTTCCCGGTCGTCTTCCTCACCGGTATGGAAGATGGGGTTCTTCCGCACATTCGGACTCTGGGCGAGCCCCGGGAACTCGAGGAGGAACGGCGCTTGGCGTATGTGGGCGTCACCAGGGCGATGCAGGCGCTTCACCTGACGTGCGCCTGGAGCCGCATGCTCAACGGCATGACCCAATACAATCCGCCGAGCCGTTTCTTCTCAGAGATCCCCGACGACTTGGTGACTGAGATCAGCGGCCGAGGCCGTCGAGGCAACCGCTTCGGCCGCTCGTACCCAGGAGGCAGCAGCCGTCGGCAACTGGAACGGCAACGCGGTGCAAGCCGAAGCGGGGGAAATCGGATTGATGCGCACCGTGAACGGCTCGTCGACAGCGCCTTCGACAGCGAGAGTCCCGCTGCGAGGTCGCCTTTCGCGTCGAAGGGAGCCGAGTCACTCGGCCTGAAGATCGGCGACGGCGTGTGTCACGCGAAATGGGGCGAGGGAGTCATAGTCGACATGAGCGGAAGCCCGGACAGTCCGGAGGCCACCGTGAACTTCGCTGATGCCGGCCAGAAAATCCTGCTGTTGTCCCTGGCACCCTTGGAGAAGCTTTGACCCTTGTCCGCCAATCGTCGTCGAAGCCCACTGTTCAGCCCTGCGTCTAACCGTCTTAGATCAGGGGTTGCGGTGCCATCCATAGGTTGTCACGGACGGCTCACGCCAAAGCGGGGGTCTCACTCGGGTGATTCGTTGAGAAGAACGTGGATACTGCCGTCTCTGACCTCGACGCGGTATTGCAGCAGACCAGTGCCTTCAGCGTCGACTGTGACCTCGTCGCAGGTGCTGCTGCTGCCCGCAGCGGTGGTAAGGAAGAACTCCGCGGCGCTGGGATCCCAAGAGAAGAAACAGTCTCGAGGATCCTGCGCGCGTCGGGCTGCGAAGGCCAGCCATCCCTGCTCCAGATCGTTGCCGCGGTGGTTGACGATGATGTCGCGCTGCCCGACACTGCCGACATCGGAGAACAGGATCGGACCCCTTTCTCGAATCTCTTGATCGATGGCTTCGGCATCGCCGGCGTCGAAGTCTCTGTCGCCGAGGACGAATTGTGTGTTTTCCTGAGATGCAGCGAACCAGACCATGGCCCCGAGCAATCCCGCTATCACCACCGCGGTGAATCCGAGGAGCAGGGCGTTACGGGCGTTTAACTGCGGACCTCGGGCGACGGGCATGGCTCCTCGCGTTTGATTGCGGCGTACTGTGCGACAACGTGCGGACTGGGAATCGGCGACTGCGTAGCAGCCGCGAAGGTGTCACAGCATTGGGACCCGCCTAGTATCGCCTGAGTTCAGGCAGACTTTGCCTGATTCGACTCAAGTATTGCCTGATTCGACCCGAGTATTGGAGGCGCGGTGGATCTTTTCGAGTACCAGGGAAAGGAGTTCTTCGCCAGTTACGGAATGCCCGTCTCAGCCGGCGAGGTGGCTTTCACTGTCCCCGAGGCGGTCGCCGCAGCAGAGCGGCTCGGCGCGCCGGTCATGGTCAAAGCCCAGGTTCACACGGGTGGGCGGGGCAAAGCAGGCGGCGTCAAGTTCGCCGCTGACATCGACGCGGTGCGCGAGCATGCAGGCAACATCCTGGGCCTCGACATCAAAGGCCACACTGTGCGCCGGGTCTGGATCGAGAAAGCGTCAGACATCGCCGAGGAGTACTACGCCAGCTTCACACTCGACCGTTCGGCGAAGAAGCATCTCGGGATGCTCTCGGTGGAGGGCGGAGTCGAGATCGAAACGGTCGCCGAAACCAACCCCGACGCGATCGCCAAGATCTGGATAGACCCGATCGACGGACTCAGCGAAGCGACATGCCGAGACTGGGTCGCGGCCGCAAACCTCCCCGACGCTGCAGTCGAGGGGGCGGTCGACGTGCTGTTGAAGCTGTACCGCGCCTACAGCGAGGGCGACGCCGATCTCGTGGAGATCAACCCGCTCATCCTGACCCCGGAGGGCTCAGTACACGTGCTCGACGCCAAGGTGACCCTCGACGGCAACAGCGAGTTCCGCCACCCCGGCTACAGCCAGTACGACTCCACCCAGAGCCGGGATGAACGCGAGGAGGCGGCGCACGCCAAGGGGCTGCAGTATGTCGGGCTCGAAGGCACGGTCGGGGTGATCGCCAACGGCGCGGGTCTGGCGATGAGCACCGTCGATGTGGTCAACCAGGTCGGCGGCAGTCCCGCCAATTTCCTCGACATAGGCGGCGGCGCAAACGCCGATGTCATGGCCGGGGCTTTGGAGGTCATCAACAACGACCCCGCGGTGAAGGCCATTTTCATCAACATCTTCGGCGGCATCACCCGCGGCGAGGAGATCGCCGGCGGCATCCTCGAAGCAATGGAACGCGTGGAGATCGATTCGCCCATCGTCATCCGGCTCGACGGCACCAACGCAGACGAGGGTAGGGCGATCCTGGAACCTCACCTGACCGACGAGTTGATGATGCAACCGACCATGCTCGACGCGGCCCGCCGTGTAGTCGAGCTCGCTGGTTGAATCGGCGGCGAAGAAAGGAGACTGACGATGAGCATCTTCGTCGACGAGAACACGAAGGTCGTCTACCAGGGCCTCACCGGGTCACAAGGCAGCTACTACGGCCGCCTGAACCGTGACTACGGCACACAGGTGGTGGCGGGCACCCATCCGACCAAGGCAGGCACTGATGTCGATGGTGTGCCCATTTTCGCCAATGTGGCCGACGCGGTGCAGGAGACCGGCGCCACTGCGAGCTGCATTTTCATTCCCGCCCCCGGAGTGCGGGGCGCAGTGCTCGAAGCCGCTCAGGGGGGCGTCGAGTTCATCGTTGCCATCACCGAGGGAGTGCCCGCCCACGACGAGATCTACTTCTACAACGCCTTGAAGCGGGACTACCCCGACGTCTTGCTGCTCGGTCCGAACTGTCCGGGCATCATCAGTCCGGGAAAGTGCAACATCGGCATCACCGCCGGGCACATCGCCAAGCCCGGAGGTCCTGTGGGAATCGTCAGCCGTTCAGGCACTCTCACCTACCAGGCGCTGTATGAGCTGAAGCAGAAAGACGTCGGCGTGACGACCTGTGTCGGCATAGGCGGCGACCCAGTGCCCGGTACGTCGTTCATCGATTGTCTGCGGGCCTTTCAAGACGACCCGGAAACTCTGGCTGTGATGATGATCGGCGAGATCGGCGGTTCGGCCGAGGAGGAAGCGGCTGAGTTCATCAAGAACCATATGACCAAACCGGTCGCCGGCTATATAGCCGGGGTGACCGCGCCGCCCGGCAAGAAGATGGGCCATGCAGGAGCGATCGTCTCAGGAGGCCGAGGCACCGCAGCGGCCAAGATCGAGGCGTTGACCGACGCCGGTGTCCGTGTCGGGCAGAACCCGACAGAAGCGGGCGAACTGATGGCTGATATCGTCGCTGGTCTGTGACAGTGCGGGCAGCCTTCGGCTTGCTAGGTTCGGGCGATGAACAGCAGGGCAGTGAACAGCAGTGTGGGTCGGCGCCGGGCGCTGTTGTCTGTATTCGACAAATCGGGGATCGTGGAGTTCGCCGGAGGACTGGTTGAACTCGGCTGGGAACTGGTCTCAAGCGGTGGCACCGCAGAGGTCATATCCGCCGCTGGCATCGCGGTCACCGATGTCGCGGACTACACCGGCTCGCCGATCATGTTGGGGCACCGTGTGGCGACACTGCACCCGCGCCTTCACGGCGGCATCCTCGCAGATCGAGAAGACCCCGAGCATCAAGCGGACCTGATAGCCAACAACATCGAGGTGATCGACCTGGTTGTCGGCAATCTCTATCCGTTCCGGTCCGAACCGGGCATCGAGATGATCGATATCGGCGGCCCGACTCTCATGCGGTCTGCGGCCAAGAACCACGAGTACGTCGGGGTTGTCACGAATCCTGCGGACTACGAACCGATCTTGGCGGAACTTCGCTCCAACGACTCGGCCTTGTCCGCGCAGACGCGGCGGCGATTGGCCAGGGCGGCGTTCGCCCACACCGCGGCCTATGACGCAGCGATCGTCGGCTGGCTCGACAGCACCGACCCGGAGTCGGCTGCGCTTCCCCATACAGCGCTTCCCCACACAGCGCTTCCCTCCACAGTGCTTCCCCCCACGATCCATGTCGCTCTGGAACGTGCGGAAGTGCTCCGCTATGGCGAAAACCCGCACCAGAGCGGGGCGCGCTACCGCTCGATGGGCGAGACCAGCATGTGGGATCGGGTGGAACAGTATTCCGGTGTGTCGCTGAGCTACCTGAACCTCTTCGATGCGGACGCGGCGTGGCGCCTGGCCCAAGAACTGGGTGATCTCTCCGGCGGCTGTGCGGCGGCGATCATCAAACACGCCAACCCCTGCGGTGCGGCGGTGGCGACCGACCTTGCCTCGGCCTATCAGCGTGCCTTCGAGTGCGATCCCCGTAGTGCGTTCGGCGGGATCGTGGCGGTCAATCGAATCGTGGGGGAGTCGACGGTCCAAGCGATGGAAGCGGCTGCTCAGGCTGATGTGATCATCGCTCCCGGTTATGCCGACGGTGTTGTCGACCGCCTGATCGCCAAGCGTAGAAACACCCGTATTCTGCGGATTGAAGCCCCCGAGGCGTCCTCAGCGTCCGCAAAGGCCAATATCAACCTGCGCCAAATAACCGACGGTTTCCTGGTCCAGGAAGCGCAGCGCTTCGCTTCGGCGCCCCCCCAGTGGCAGGTGGCCACAGAGCGTCAGCCAACCGCCGCGGAGACGGCCGACGCAGCCTTTGCATGGCGAGTCTGCGGTCACGTCAAGTCCAACGCTGTGGTCCTGGTTCGTGACGGCGTGGCCTGGGGGATCGGAGCGGGTCAACAAAACCGGGTTGAAGCAGCCCGAATAGCTGTGAGCAAAGCCGACGGCAGAGCCCAAGGAGGCGCCTGCGCCAGCGACGCCTTCTACCCTTTCCCCGACGGCATTCACGCTGCGGCAGATGCTGGAGCAGCCATAATCGTGCAACCGGGCGGGTCGGTCAACGACGAAGAGACGATAGCCGCGGCAAATGAGCGCGGCATCGCCATGGTCTTCACCGCCGAACGGCAGTTTCTCCACTAGGAAACCGAGCAATGGACAGTCCAGTCGACAAACCGAAGGGCAAGGCACCGAGAGAAGCCAAGAGTCTCCAGTGGGCGCTGAAGGTCGGTGAGCAGCGCCGTTCGAGCGCTTTCTACCAGTCGATTCGATTTCTGATTCGAGTGTTTCTGTGGCGTTGGCTCAGAACCCAGCATCGGGGATCGGAGAACATCCCTCCGACGGGTCCGGTGATCATCGCTCCGGTCCACCGCTCCAATCTTGACGCACCGCTGCTGTCTGTATGCACCAAGCGTCATCTGCGAGCGTTGGCCAAGGAGTCGCTCTTCGTGAATCCGCTGGGCGCCTGGATTTGCGCCGCGCTCGGTTCGATACCGCTGCGGCGGGGAGAAGCCGACCGGGATGCGATGCGCGCGGCGCGGACGCTGCTCGACTCGGGCGCCATGCTGCTCGTCTTCCCCGAAGGCACCCGCCAGAGCGGAAACCAGGTAACCGGGGTCTTCGACGGGATGTCGTATCTGGCTTCCAAGACGAAAGCTCCGATCATTCCGGTGGGGATCGCCGGAACAGAAGGCGCGTTGCCGACGGGATCGAAGTTCCCCAAAAGAGCGCGTACCGCGATTGTGATAGGTGCTCCGATCAGAGCCCCTCAAGGTCGCCTGAGCCGGCCGGAGTTGTCGGCTCTGAGCACTGAGGTCGGCACGCGCCTCCAAGAGGTGTTCGACGAAGCACAGACCCTGGTCGACTCGCCGAGCCCGGCCCGCTGGAAGTCAAAGTATCGCGATTTGTGATACAGTACAGATATGGCGTACGCGGTATCGGTCCGGCTTGATGATGAAGCCGCTAGAGCACTCAGTGTCTTGGAGGCGTCCGGCCTGAGCCGCTCTCAGGCGATCCGTTCCGCGCTGGTCGAGGCGGCGCGACGGAGGCTCAGCCGCTCTGCTCTAGCGGCTGAAGCGGCGAAGCTCGAGGCCGACGAGTTCGATCGATCCGAAATGCTGGCGGTAGCGGAGTTGATGGAGTCAATGCGTGCTCCGCGGTGACATTTTCCGTTTCAGGCTTCCAAAAGGAACTGGGCATGAACAGCACGGGGACCGTTTCGGCGTAGTGATCCAAGCTGACGAATTGCTTCCTCGTTCAGTCGTCATCGTGGCTCCGACATCGCAATCTGCGCGGCCGGCTTCGTTCCGACCTGAAATCGCCCTCGGCGGGCAACAGACCAGGGTGCTGGTCGAGCAGATCGGCGCTGTCGACGCCTCTCGGCTAGGAGACTTGGAAGGCCGCCTCACCCCCGAAGAACTCTGGGGCGTCGACGAGGCTCTTCTCGCCGTCCTCGGACTCCGCTGATTGACGGCACGGATAGCGAACGAGTTCTGCAAGGCCCAGGACCTCGCGGACGAATCCGGCAAAATGGGGATTGGCGGCACGGATCAGGCGAACGAGTTTCTGCAAGGGCTACTGGGCGAGGAGGCTTGGGAGGCAGCGAACAACCGCTGAGAGCGCCCCGACTGGCCCCGGCGTCGGGGCGAACGGGCGAACAGCGCCGATTGACGGCACTTCTGGCGCGGCGGGTACAGTCAACGGCATGGCAGAAAAGATCTCGATGCAATCGGACGGCACGCTGGCCGTTCCGGACAATCCCATCATCCCCTTCATCGAAGGCGACGGCACCGGAGTCGACATCTGGCCTGCGGCGAAGCTGGTGCTCGATGCGGCAGCCGCCAAATACGGCAGATCCATTGCTTGGCGTGAAGTGCTCGCCGGCGAAAAAGCGTTCAACGAGACCGGTGACTGGCTTCCCCAGGCAACGATCGACAGCTTCAGCGAATACCTGATCGGCATCAAGGGCCCGCTCACCACGCCGATCGGCGGGGGCTTCCGCAGCCTCAACGTCGCGATCCGCCAGATCATGGATCTCTATGTGTGCCTTCGCCCGGTGCGCTGGTTCACCGGGGTGCCGTCGCCGGTTAGGGAACCGCATCTGGTCGACATGGTGATCTTCCGGGAGAACACCGAGGACATCTACGCCGGTCTCGAAGTCGAGTCGGGCACGCCCGAGGCCCGCAAGATGATGGACCTCCTCTACGACGCGTTCGGCTGGCAGATCCGCCCCGACAGCGGTATCGGCGTCAAACCGGTCTCGAAGACCGGTTCGCAGCGCCTCCAGCGAGCGGCGCTCGAGTATGCGGTTCGTCGCAACCGCAAGCGAGTCCACTGGGTGCACAAGGGCAACATCATGAAGTTCACCGAGGGGGCCTTCCAGAAATGGGGCTACGAACTCGTCCGCGAGGAGTTCTCCGATGCAGCCGTCGGGTGGGATGACTGCGGCGGCGACCCTGGCGACAAGATCCTGGTGCAGGACGCCATCGCCGACATCGCTCTGCAGCAGGTGTTGACCCGCCCCGCGGAGTTCGACGTGATCGCCACGATGAACCTCAACGGCGACTATCTGTCCGATGCGTTGGCTGCTCAGGTCGGCGGGATCGGCATCGCTCCGGGCGCCAACATCAACTACGCGACCGGTCACGGCGTTTTCGAGGCCACACATGGGACGGCCCCCAAATACGCCGGCCAGGACAAGGTCAACCCGTCCTCGGTGTTGTTGTCGGGGGTGATGATGTTCGAGCATCTCGGCTGGCAGGACTCCGCTGACGACATCATTGCTGCGGTGGAGATCACAATCGCCGAGAAGGTCGTCACCTACGACTTCGCCCGGTTGATGGACGGCGCCACTGAGGTGAAATGCTCAGAGTTCGCTTCGGCAATCGTCGACCGACTCTGAAAAACCGAGCCCGTAGCCCGATTCTGGGGAGGAGCTGTCGGTGGGTGCTCTGTGAGTTCTAGAGTTCCTTTGAGTGAAGGCCTCGTAGTCGACGATCACATCTGGCGGCGCGGCGCGCGCTTGATCGCACGGTCGCTGCGCGCGCATCCGGGTCCTCATACGATTGCGATGATCGGTGCGACGCTGTTCGTGTTCGCTGCGGTCGGGGGCGCCTGGGTGTTGCGCGGAGTGACCGACGAGTTGATCATTCCGGCTTTCGACAGCAGCGCACTGGCCGAGACCGGCTTGGAAAGGAATATTTCGGGCGACGCGGTCTGGCTGGCGATGGCCGCGCTGGTCGGGGTGTCGTTGATCCGCGGCGTCAGCGTGGTCACCCGCCGGTTCTTCCTGTCGATGGCTGAGTTCCGGACTCAGCGTGATTGGCGGCGTGGACTGCTGTGGCACTACCTCGACGTGCCTCTGCGCTTCCATCGCTCGAAACCGACCGGCGAGTTGCTGGCGCACGCGGACATAGACGTGCAGATGGCCACGATGGTCCTCAAACCCCTGGCGTTCTCGTTGAGCGTGGTTCTGCTGGTGCTGGTCTCGGTTGTCAGCATTGCCTTGGTCCACCCGTTGCTGGCTTTGATAGCCGCGATCCTTTTTCCGACTCTGGTGATCGTCAGCCAGAAGTACACGTCTTTGGTGGAGGAGCCCGCGGCGCTCGCCCAGCAGCGTGTCGGCGATGTGTCGGCGATCGCGCACGAGAGTTTCGACGGCGCTGTGGTCGTGAAGACGCTGGGGCGTGAAGCCGCTGAGGTTGAGCGCATGCTCAAAGCCTCGGATCGGTTGCGGGAGTGGCGGGTGCGGGTCGGCCGCCTTCGGGCGAACTTCGAGCCTGTGATCGATTCGCTTCCCAACGTCGGCATTATTCTGCTGATCTTGGTCGGCACTTGGCTGGTGTCGCGCGGTTCGGCGAGCGAGGGTGACCTGGTGTTGGCGGCCACTCTGTTCGGGCTGCTCACGACCCCTTTGCGGGTGTTGGGGTTCTTTCTTGAGGAGTTGCCTCGTTCAGTGGTGTCCCTTGAACGGGTCGATCGGGTGATGGCGCATCCGCTCCAGGATCGCAGCGGCACCGCCGCGCTGCCCGATGGTCCGCTGGGTGTGGTCGTCGACGACCTGACGGTCGGGTACGCAAGCAGCGAAGCGCTGTCGGGAATGTCGTTTGTCGTCGATCCGGGTGAGACGCTTGCGTTGGTGGGGCCGACGGGGTCCGGCAAGTCCACATTGCTTGAATCCATCGCGGGTCTGCTCGAACACTCCGGCGGGAGTATCAGGATCGGAGGGGTTGCGGTTGGTGAACTCGCTCCTGAGGAGTTGTCGCGTGGGGTGGCTCTGGCGTTTCAAGAGGCTTTCCTGTTCGCCTCTTCGATTGCGGAGAACGTGGCGATGGGTCGGGCGGGTGTTGATGTCGACGGTTCGCTGCGGCTGGCTGAGGCCGACGGCTTCGCGGCTGCGCTGCCGTCGGGCTCTGCGACGGTGGTGGGCGAGCGCGGTCAGACGCTGTCGGGAGGGCAACGACAGCGGGTGGCGCTGGCCCGGGCGCTGGCCCGCTCGCCGCAGTTACTGTTGCTCGACGACGCCACAAGCGCGGTGGACCCGGTGGTGGAAGCCCGCATTCTCGACAACCTGGGTCAGCACCTCGACACCACAGTCATTGTGGTGGCCCACCGCATATCCACGATCTTGTTGGCTGACCGGGTTGCGTACATCGAAGCCGGAAGAGTTGTGGCTGTCGGCCGACACGAGGATCTCCTGCAGCGTGAGGACTACCGCTCACTGGTGATGACATACGAACAGGCCGATCTGCCATGAGCGGGTCGGCCAACTCGTCGCCCCCTCCGAGGGCTCCGGCTGCGCCCGGCGACAACAGAGCGCCCGGCTCCGGTCCCGCGGCTCCGACCGCGCCCGGCGACAGCGCCGCATCGGGGGTGGAAGAGGCCATTGCGCTGCTCGACGGCAACGCAGCGCCGGACGTCGGCGCTCTGACCGTGCTGCGGCGCGGGCTTGCGATCAGTCCGGAACTGAAGTCCGGGCTGCGTGTGACCCTGGCGATGGCCTTCACCGCCGCGGCCGGACGTCTGATCGTGCCCATACTGGTGCAGCAGGTTCTGGACAGGGGACTGCTGGGTGAGGGGGGCTATCGACCCGGATTCGTGCTGCTCGCCTCGTGTCTGGCGTTCGGCATCGTGATCGTGGTCTTCGCAGCGGCCCGGACAACTCACATACGTCTGGTGACAGCGGCCGAATCATTGCTTCTGGGTTTGCGGATCCGTGCCTTTGAACACATCCACAAGCTGAGCATGGCCGACCACACGGGGAGCAGGCGCGGTGTGCTGGTCAGCAGGGTCACCTCAGACGTGGAGTCGCTGGCACAGTTCACCCAGTGGGGCGCGTTGAGTTGGATCATCAACAGCTCGATCGTCGTCGGAACATTGACGGTGATGACGGTCTACAACTGGAAGCTGACGCTTCTGGTCGTGCTGTGCCATCTTCCGTTGATCCCGTTCCTGCGTTGGGTGCAGGTCCGCCAGTTCGCCGCGTATGGACTAGTGAGGACCCGCGTGTCCGAAACGCTGGGTGAGACCTCCGAGGCGGTCTCCGGCGCGCCGGTCATCCGGGCTTACGGTTACGACGCCACGCTGCGGGAGCGCCTCGACGGGGTGGTCGACCGCCAGTACGGCGCCCAGCTTCGCTCGAGCATCTGGTTCGCCGGGATGCTCCCGGTAGTCGACTTCTTCTCGTCGTTGTCCTTGGCGATGGCGGTGGGTGCGGGCGTTTGGTGGAGCGGCAGCGTTGACGTCGGCGTGGGTGAATTGGTGGCGTTCTTGTTCCTTGTCAACATGTTGGTGAATCCCATCGCCGAAGTGGGCGAGGTGATGGATCAGACCCAGACTGCTCTGGCCGGATGGTGGAAGATCCTCGCTGTTCTCGACGTGCCGGTTGAAGTCGAGGAGCCAGAAGACGGCGTGGACCTTCCGGCTGGGCCGTTGGCGGTGGCGGTCGCTGGTGTCAACTTCCGATACCGAGACGGTGAGCAGGTGCTTCACGACGTCGATCTGTCGATTGCTGCGGAAAGCAATGTTGCGGTGGTTGGCGAGACCGGCAGCGGCAAGACGACACTGGCGCGTCTGTTGACACGGCTCGCCGACCCGACTGACGGCACGATCCTGGTCGGTGGAGTTGATCTGGCGACCGTCGATCCCGCATCGCGGCGCAGGGCGATCCGCATGGTTCCCCAGGACGGATTCCTGTTCGACACCTCGATCGGGGAGAACATCTGCTTCGGCCGCCCCGACGCGACCATCGACGATGCCGTTGCCGCTGTCGATGCGCTCGGGCTCACCGACTGGCTCGCGAGGGTTCCAGGTGGTTTGGACGCGATTGTGGGGGAGAGGGGCGGTCGCCTCTCGGTCGGCGAACGCCAGCTTGTCGCATTGGCTCGGGCCCAGGTGGCCGATCCAGGCCTGTTGCTGCTCGATGAGGCTACTTCAGCGGTCGACCCCGAAACTGAAGAGGCGCTGGTTGCGGCTCTGAGCCGTCTGGCGGCGGGTCGAACCATGATTTCGATCGCCCACCGCCTGTCCACCGCGGAGCGGGCCGATCTCGTGTTGGTGTTCGACGACGGCCGGATCGTACAACAGGGCACGCACGAAGAACTCGTGTCAGTCGAGGGCGTCTACAGCACCATGTACGACTCCTGGATCGGCAACACCCGCACCGATGCAACCGTTCAACTCCGCCAGTCGCTCAGGACCGTCGGAGAATCCCGTACTATTCGCTATGGTCGGCGGTCACGCTGGTAGCGTTCAGCGCGGTGCGCAGAATACCCTTTCGAAGACCCCGCATTGCTTATGGATGAGGATGCCCATGAATGACCCTGTTCGCGTAGCCGTTAGCGGGGCAGCCGGCCAGATCGGCTACAGCCTTCTGTTCAGAATCGCCAGCGGTTCCATGTTGGGACCGGACCAGCCGGTCATTCTGCAGTTGCTCGAGATCCCGCCGGCCATGAATGCGCTCGAAGGCGTGGCGATGGAGCTCGACGACGGAGCGTTTCCATTGCTCGTCGGCATCACCCAGAGCGACAATCCCAACACCGCTTTCGAAGGCGCCAACATTGCAATGTTGGTTGGTTCCCGCCCACGTTCCAAAGGCATGGAACGAAAGGACCTGCTCGAAGCCAACGGCGCGATCTTCACGGTGCAGGGCAAGGCGATCAACAACAACGCGGCGGACGACGTCAGGGTGCTGGTGGTCGGAAACCCGGCCAACACCAATGCGCTCATCGCCATGAACAACGCTCCGGACGTGCCCGACGATCGTTTCACGGCGATGACTCGTTTGGACCACAACCGTGCCATGGCCCAGTTGGCGGGCAAGCTTGATGTGTCAGTCAACGACATCAAGAGGATGACGATCTGGGGCAACCACTCCGCAACTCAGTACCCCGATGTCTTCCACTGCACCGTCAACGGTTCTGATGCTGCGACCGCGATCGGAGATCGGGCTTGGCTTGCAGATTCGTTCATTCCGACCGTTCAGCAACGCGGCGCGGCGATCATCGAGGCTCGCGGACTGTCGTCGGCAGCTTCAGCGGCTTCGGCCGCGGTGGACCACGTACGCGACTGGATGTTGGGAACCGATGATGGGGATTGGGTCTCGATGGCGATCGCCTCTGATGGTTCCTATGGAGTCCCGCAGGGATTGATGTCGTCGTTCCCGGTTGCCTGTGGGGGCGGCGAGCATGCCATCGTCGGCGGTCTTGAGATCAACGAGTTCTCACGAGACCGCATCGATGCTTCGGTCGCCGAGCTTGCCGAAGAACGTGAAACGGTCCGAGAACTCGGCCTGATCTGACGCACAACCACAGTCATCGCGAGCTGCTGGAGATCTGGACCGTCCGGCCCGCGTGTGACAGAATCGGTCCCTGATGACCTGGTTTGGGGCCGTGCTGGCCCAGTCCGACAGCACAGCGCTGCTGGACGACCCCCTGACCAGCGGTGACTGGATCAGGGCCGGAGCAGTACTTGTCGGTTCGGTTGTGCTGGCCGTCGCCGTCTCCAAGATGCTGCGCCGGATAGTCTCGCGCGGCCTTGGGAGCGGCTTCGCGGCGATCATCACGGGGCGCCTTTCGGGATATGCGGTGTTCCTCGTCGGGTTGTCGTATGCGCTCACGAGCCTCGGGGTGCGGGTGGGCCCGCTGCTCGGTGCTCTGGGACTCGGTGGTCTGGTGCTGGCGCTGGCACTCCAGGGTGTGGTCGGGAACTTCGTGTCGTCGCTGCTGCTGCAGACACGCAGGCCTTACACGGTGGGCGACACTGTTGAACTCGACGGATATATCGGGACCGTCGAGGACATCGACTCGCTCACTACCCAAGTCAGGACTCGTGACGGGAGACACATCCGCGTCCCGAACGCCAACGTAGCCGGCGCGACCATCGTCAACTTGACGCGTGATCCGGTACGGCGCAGCGAACTGGCCGTGGGCGTGGCCTACGACACCGACCTGCAGAGGGCCACCGGAGTGATCTACGATGCGCTGGAAAGGGTTCCGCGTGTCCTTCTGGACCCGGAGCCAGAGGTGTTCTTGGAGGGTTTCGGGGATTCCAGCATCGGCTTTGTCGTTCTGTACTGGCACGCCAGCGACGTTCCGTCCGAGCGTGCCGCCCGCCACGATCTCGTGCTTGCGATCCATCAGGCGTTCGCCGCAGAGTCGATCACGATCGCCTTTCCGCAGACGGTCGTGTGGAGCGGCAAGGCGAGGCCGGGTGAGCTGTACGAGGGTCCGCTCGATGTGGTGAACATGTCCCGGCCGGGTGTGGATGAGCCCGAAACCGATCAGGAACGTCGGATCGCGCATTGGCGACTTCCCGGCCTGCGCCGCAGCGGTCAGCGGTCGGGTTCGTAGACGCCTGGAGTTTGGCATATGCCGGAGTTGCCGGAGATCGCGGCTCACGCCGAGAGGCTGGCTCGCGACTACCAGGGTGCGGAGCTGACGTCGTTCGCTCCGCTCCATCTCAGTGCGCTCAAGACCTACGCGCCCTCGCCACGAGAGGTTCACGGCCTTTCGCTGACTGGCACCGGCAGCCGCGGCAAGTACTTGTTCCTGCATTTCGGGGATTTCACATTCGTGCTCCACCTGATGCAGGGCGGCCGCCTTCGACCCGATCCGAAACAAGCGCGAAAACCGCGTTCGGGGATGGCCCGCTGGGTCTTTGCCGACGGCGCAGCGCTGCTGCTCACCGAGGCCGGAACCGAGCACAAAGCGGGCGTCTGGCTGGTCACAGGCGACCCGACTGCCCAGGAGCCGGTTGATCATCTCGGTCCCGAAGCACGAGGTGTCAGCCGGTCGGATTTTGTAGCAGCGCTCGGATCCGACAACACCCGGGTGCATGGGTTCTTGCGGGATCAACGCCGAATTGCAGGAGTCGGCCGTCTGCTCTCCAACGAGATTCTCCATGCGGCGAAGCTGTCGCCGTTCGCGATGACCACAAAGCTGAGCGTTGATGAAATCGATCGGCTCCACGAGGCGACCGTGTCGGTGGTGGACAACCATCTGGAGTTTGAGCGAACACTCGACGAGATCGGCAAGTCGGTGAATCGGCCCAATGAAGTCCACCATCGGGTCGGGTCTGAGTGCACCTCTTGCGATGATCTGGTGCGCTCGGTCGAATACCGGCGCTACACGGTGGCCTACTGCCCGACGTGTCAAACAGGCGGCAAGATCCTGGCGGACAACACCACCAGCAAGTTCCTCAAATAGTCGCGGCCAGTATTGCGGCCACTTTCTCGAGTCGGATGTGGTTGTCCAAAAGCGTCGCCATGTTCCCGCCGACCTGTAGTTCACCGTCCAGAAAAGCCCGCTGTGCCGACTTCTCGCCACTGCGGATGGCGTCGGTGGTGGATCGTGAACCTGTGAGGGTCAGCGTTGGATTCGGGTGTGGACCGGCCCCGAACGCGATCCGTCCCCGATCAATCACAACATGCCACGCGTCTTCGTCGGCGCCGCTGATCCGATGCTCGATTGTCAGCGTCAAGTCAGGCGCGACCCTCAATTCGGCAGCTTGTCGTTGGCGTTCCTCAATCCACTGCGCCGACGCGACCTCGCTCATGTCAGCAGTCGCCGTACCCGGTATTCATGTGAGCCAGGATAGAACCTAGGGGTGAGAACATGGTCGGCCGGGCCGGTCGCGGCGCTGACGCTGATCCTGGTGGGATGCGGCGACTCGGGCCAGGGCCGACCTTCAACCTCCCGACAACAGTGTCCCGGCGCTGGCGGCCCGCTCCGGGGGCGCCCCCGAGGTGTGACACTGGCGAAAGCCCACATCAGCGCCCGGTTGTTGCGCCGCAGGGCGAATGCTTGCATAATGCAAGCATGACCAACGTACTGATTAGAGACGTACCCGAAGAAGTCCACCGGAAGCTGACCGAACGGGCCGTGGAGATGGGCGTGTCCTTGCAGCACTACCTCACGACTGAACTCACCCGATTGGCGCAAGCGCCGACTCTTGATGAAGTCATTGCCCGAATCGAGAAGATGTCGGGAGGGTCTGTTGGGTTCGAGACGGCGGTTGCTGATATTGAAGAGGCTCGGGCCGAGCGTGATAGCCGGAACTCAAGCGCGTCGAGTCTGGCGTGATTGTTCTTGACGCATCGGTGATTGCAAACTTTTTGGGCGACGACGGTCCCAACGGAGAAAACGCCCGACGCGCAATTCCGGACTCGCTTGAAATCTCTGTACCAGATTTGGCGGACGTTGAAACCACCGCATCGCTGCGCAGACGCTGGATCGCCAAGGACATTGACGACCAACGATTCTCGGATGCCCTGAGCATCCTCGCGGATTTGCCCTTCCAGCGTTATCCGTCGTCTCTGTTCCTGCAACGCGCTTATGAGCTGCGATTCAACGTCTCGGCCTATGACGCCATGTATGTGGCCTTGGCAGAGGCACTCGACTGCGAACTGCTCACCACGGATGCCCGGCTCGCAAACGCCACCGGCCCCCGTTGCACAATCCGCGTGCTGACCTCTTGAGGTCGGCTGCCTCGTCAGGGGCTCGCTCCGCTGTGGAGTTGAGAACGCTGCTAGTTGCAGTGTCCCGGCTTGGTCAGTGTCGACGCCCGTTGCGAATGAGCGGCCTGTGCCGGCATAGCGCTCGTCTGAAGCCACCGCAGTGGTCCGACGTGCTCTACGCGGAGGTCCCGACCACGATGTACCCGGTCTGGCCGAAGTCGGCGGTGCCGTGGATTGAGCAGAACAGGGGATAGTCGCCCGGGTCCTCGAGTATCAGGGTCACCGGCCCTTCATCCAACGCGGCGTCCGGGATCCTCTCGAAAGCTCCCTCACGAGCGGAGATCACGTTGTGCGGGGTGAACCCTGCGTTCACGAACACGATCCGCGTGCCCGGTCGACGACGAAGTTGCGGGGACTGAAGTAGTTGTCGCCGACCTCGACGGTGATTTCGCTGTTGCCGGTGAGATCGACCAGGTCCTCGGGCCGCTCGATTTCAGGTCCCGGATCGGGCTCCGCGAGATCAACCGCAAGAGGGTCGTCTGTCGCACAGGCTGCGATCATCACCAGAGACATGCCCGTGGTTGCGATGAGCAGCAAACGATGTGGCAGCGGAATTGACTTCACGGAACGGATCTCAGATGTGATCCTTCGCAGAGAGGCTCTCGCTCGCCTTCGCCAAGCCGAGTACGACGAGGCCTGCCACGAGCGCGAGGATCGCTGGTGCGGGCAACTCGCTCGATGTCGGCCAAGCCAAACCGGTGCCGTCGATCACTTCGGCGTGTCGTTCAGAGATCACACCAACCCCGTTGGGCCAGGGCCACAGCACCCGAAGCGAGCCGAGCATCAGCCCGATCATGGTCGCGGTCACCAGATCTCCATACCTGTCCATGATCCAACCGAGGATCGACGAGAACACAGCGAGACCGACGGCCGCTCCCAAAGCGACGAAGAGAATGTCAGCGAAATCACGGTCGCTGATCGCTTTGATCACAGCGCTGTACATCCCGATCATCAACAAGATGAACGAGCCGGAGATGCCCGGAAGGATCATAGCGCAAACGGCCAGAGCACCGGCCCCGAGCAAGACAACCAGAGAAGGGTCGTGTACAGGGCCGGATTGAAAGCCGAGCAGCATGAACACGACCGCGCCGACCGCGGCCATCAACTGGTAGTGGGCCAATGTGGGCCGCTCGATGAGCTGCAGTGCGACGACTGTCGAGGCGGCGACGAGACCGAAGAAGAGCCCGGCCATCTCTTCCGGGTTGTCGTGGAGTTGCGTTTCGATGGGCTCGGCCAGTGCTCCGACAGCCAGCACAATGCCGATTCCCAGAGGGACCAAGAAGACGAAATCCAGCGACCTCAGACCCTCCCAGAAACCCCTGAGGTCGCCTTTTGCTAGCGGCAATAGAGTCTTTGCGGCCTTGCGAACGGCTTTGATCAGGCGTTCGTAGATCCCCAGAACCAAAGCGACGGTTCCTCCGGACACACCGGGAACGACATCCGCTGCTCCCATCAACAAGCCGCAACCGACAAATCTCCCGAGTCTTCGCAGTGGCACGAGTGCAAAACTACAGGTGGGGTGCCCCATCCGGGACACCCCACCTGTCGAGAGAGGTCCTCGTCACGTCGCTGCGGCCTTTGGGATCTTCTCTCTAAGCGCTTCTCCGGTTGCCTCTCGGGCAAATCGGGCGCGAGAAGCTTGTGGGAGCGGTCCCGTCCACGGTGCAACGTGGGTTCGTATGGCGATAAAACTGCGGGCCCCCTTGGTTTGTGCTCGGTGCCCGCTTTTGTCGTTCGCCTCCTCCCTTCTGCCACTAACGGTGTGACACAGGTCACTGTGGCACAGATAATTCGACTCGTCAAGCAACCTCAGCGAGCAGAGAACCTTGCAGGTCGGCAAGACAGGCCTATTGGCTGGCGAGACTGCGGTTCTTGGTTTTCGACTTGATGTAGTCGCGGTTCATGAACGCGATGAAGTCGAGCGAGATCTCCTTGGGGCATGCCTCGTGGCATTCACCGTGGTTCGTGCAGGACCCGAAGAAGTCCTCCATCGTCTCCACCATGGCCTCGGTGCGCTTCCATCGCTCGGGCTGGCCTTGCGGCAACACGTTGAGGTGGGCGAGTTTGGCGGCGGTGAAGAGCTGGGCTGCGGAGTTGGGGCAGGCGGCCACGCACGCGCCGCAGCCGATGCAGGCAGCGGCGTCCATGGCGGTGTCGGCCACCTCCTTGGGCACGGGGATCTCGTTGGCGTCCTGCGGCGTGCCGGTGGGGGCGGAGATGTATCCGCCCGCTTCGATGATGCGGTCGAAGGCGCGGCGATCGACCATCAGGTCCTTCAACACCGGGAAGGCGGCGGCGCGCCACGGTTCGATCACGATCTGATCGCCGTCGTTGAACTTGCGCATGTGGAGTTGGCAGGTGGCGGTGGCCTTCTCCGGTCCGTGGGCCTGCCCGTTGATCATGACGCCGCAGGTGCCGCAGATTCCCTCGCGGCAGTCGTGGGGGAACGTGATGGGTTCGACGCCGTCTTCGATCAGCCGCTCGTTGATGAGGTCGAGCATCTCGAGGAATGAGGCGTCGACGGGGATCCGGTCGGCGTCGATATCGAGGAAGGACCCAACGGCTGCGGGTCCGTCCTGGCGCCAGATTCTCAGTTTGAGGTTCAACGTCTTGCCGTTTGCGGTGCTGCCCATTGGTGCCCCTACTTGTAACTGCGCTGGGTGAGTTGGACGTTTTCGAACGCGAGGTCCTCTTTGTGCAGTACCGGGTCAGTATCGGGTCCCTGCCATTCCCAAGCGGCGACGTAGGCGAAGTTCTCGTCGTCGCGCAGCGCCTCGCCCTCAGGGGTTTGGGACTCCTCGCGGAAGTGTCCCCCGCAGCTCTCGGCGCGGTGCAGCGCATCGCGCACCTTGAGTTCGGCGAACTCCATGAAGTCGTCCACCCGGTTGACCTTCTCGAGCTGCTGGTTGACGCCGTCGGGGCTGCCCAGCACTTTGACGTTCTTGCGGAACTCCTCGCGCAGCGCGGGAATCTCCGTCAGTGCCTTGTTGAGGCCGGTTTCGTTGCGGGCCATGCCGCAGTACTCCCAGACGATCTTGCCGAGCTCGCGGTGGTAGTGCTCGACGGAGTGTGTGCCCTTCACCTGAGTCCAGCTCCTGGTGCGTTGGTCGACTTCGCGCAGCGCCTCGCTGAAGACCGGGTCTGTGGTGGGCACGGTGGCGTCGCCGAGCTTGGGGGCCAGGTGGTCGCCGATCGTGTAGGGCAGCACGAAGTATCCGTCGGCGAGTCCCTGCATGAGCGCGGAGGCGCCGAGCCGGTTGGCTCCGTGGTCTGAGAAGTTGGCCTCGCCGAGGCAGTAGAGCCCCGGCACTGTGGTCATCAGGTTGTAGTCGACCCAGAGCCCGCCCATCGTGTAGTGGGTGGCCGGGTAGATGCGCATTGGCAGCTTGTAAGGATCCTCGCCGGTGATGCGCTCATACATGTCGAAGAGGTTGCCGTAGCGTTCGCGCACCGCATCGACTCCGTCACGGGCGATTGAGGCAGCGAAATCGAGGTAGACCCCGTTCTTGAGCGGCCCGACGCCGCGGCCCTCGTCGACCACGGTCTTGGCGTTGCGGCTGGCCACGTCGCGTGGCACGAGGTTGCCGAACGACGGGTACTTCTCTTCAAGGTAGTAGTAGCGCTCCGACTCTGGGATCTCAGCGGCGGAGCGGGCGTCGTCGAATTGGCGTGGCACCCATATGCGTCCGTCGTTGCGCAACGACTCCGACATCAAGGTCAGCTTCGACTGGAACTCGTCGCTGACGGGGATGCATGTCGGGTGGATCTGCGTGTAGCAGGGGTTTGCGAACAGGGCGCCCTTGCGGTGGGCCCGCCAAGCCGCGGTCACGTTGCAGGCCATGGCGTTGGTCGACAGGTAGTAGACGTTTCCGTACCCGCCGGTGGCCAGCACGACTGCATGGGCGCTGTGGGCATGCACCTCGCCGGTGAGCATGTCGCGGGTGATGATGCCGCATGCCTCTCCGTCCTTGACCACGACGTCGAGCATGTCGGAACGGTTGTAGAGGGTGACCTTGCCGGCCTTGACCTGCGCTGCCAGGGCCTGGTAGGCGCCGAGCAGCAACTGCTGGCCGGTCTGGCCGCGGGCATAGAAGGTGCGGCTGACCTGGGCGCCGCCGAACGAGCGGTTGGCGAGCAGGCCGCCGTACTCGCGGGCGAAGGGCACTCCCTGAGCGGCGCACTGGTCGATGATGTTGAGCGACACCTGCGCCAGGCGGTAGACGTTGGCTTCCCGTGAGCGATAGTCGCCGCCTTTCACTGTGTCGTAGAAGAGGCGGTAGACCGAGTCGCCGTCGTTGCGGTAGTTCTTGGCTGCGTTGATGCCGCCCTGGGCGGCTATTGAGTGGGCCCGCCGAGGCGAGTCGTGGAACGTGAAGGCCTTGACGTTGTAGCCGAGCTCGGCGAGCGAGGCCGCGGCGGACGCGCCGGCCAGTCCCGTGCCCACGACGATGACGTCGAATCTGCGTTTGTTGGCCGGGTTGACGAGTTTCACCGAGAACTTGTGGTTGTCCCATTTCTCGGCAATCGGCCCATAGGGGATTTTGGCGTCGAGTACGACCATCAGGAGATGCTGCTTTCGCCGGGCGCAGCCGGAGCCGCGCTGGGTTTGGCGTCGAGTGCAGCCATCATCCGTGCTCCCTGCCAGAGTTGAACTCGCCGACGGGGACAGAGCGGTTGTCCTCGTTGATCAGGCCCGCTTGAACGGCGATCGGAAAGCTCAGGTTACCGATCAGGATCAATGCCGCGAGGCCTCCGGCGATGCTGCGGCGCAGGTCGTTGAACTTCGGGTTGTTGAGCCCGAGGCTCTGGAACATCGACCAGGCGCCGTGGAAGATATGCACCGCCAGCGCAATGTTGGCGACGATGTAGATGATCGCCACAGGCAGCGAGCTCATCGACTCGACCACGTTGTGGTAGATGTCGCCGCGCACGTACTCGTCGCCTAGCCACCAGCCCCAGGTCAGGTCGGCCAGATGGAACAGCAGGTAGAGCAGCACAATCGGCCCGGTCCAGCGCATAGTGCGGCTAGCGAAGCCAGCGGCGATGTAGTTGCGCTTGCCGGCATATGAATCGTCGGCTTTGAGGCTCATGCGGCTGAGCGAGTAGGCGCTGTGAATGTGAATCACGAACATGCCCATGAGGCCGAGGCGCATCAGCCACAACAGGAATGTGCGAGGCGCCAGATGGCCGCCGAGATCGCGCAGTGCCTCGCCGTATTCATGCACCTGTACGGGGCCTTCGTAGAGGTGGAGGTTGCCGATCATGTGGACCACCACGAAGCCGAGCAGGCCGATGCCTGTGATCGCCATGGCGTACTTCTTGCCGATAGCGGACTGGTAGATGTTCAGCGGCCACGGAAGCTGTCTCGGTCGCCTGTGAACGGGCGCGACCTCATGCTGTTGCCCGGTTTCGGTTCGTGGCGGAGCGCTCTGCGCCATGGACGTCGCTTTCTGGTCGTTCGGTTCGGGTGAACGGTACCCCTCTATCGGGTCCGTGGCTAACTGTAACCCCGACCCCCAAGCGTCGAATCGCGAGTTTGTGAGAGCTTGTGAGAACTCATCCATGTTTGTGAGAGCTTGTGAGAGCTAACCTGCAGTTGTGATAAAGTGAATCACACCGGGTTTGGTAGAGACTGGTTTTTGTGTGTTGCAGCCTTGGTGGC
>JAPOYA010000011.1:0-8529 GCA_026706815.1 Acidimicrobiaceae bacterium
CAAAGGCCGCCGCCAGGCGCGCGAAGCGGAGAACGCCGAACCAAACCAATCGGCGGCTTGAATAATATAGTATGAAATACTGATTCACCCTGGGTTTTGCGCGGGCTTCTCACGGCCGAACGCGCGCGCAATGACATCAACCTCCACCGAGCCTTTGTTGTTGGAGTCCCCCGACATCAAAGCCGGGACAACACAACGACCGGTGGACACTCACCGGTGCGGCCTCTAAACGAACACTGCTGCCGTCACACCGCTAGACGCACGGGGTGCGAAGCGTCCCGAGGCCCTCGATCACCGAGATCAGCACGTCGCCGGCGGCGAGGTACCTAGGGGGCGTGCGGCCGAAGCCGACGCCGTCCGGCGTTCCAGTGAAGACCAAGTCACCGACGTACAGCTCGCACACCGCCGACAGGTAGGAGATCTGGTAGCTGACGTCGAAGATCATCTGGCTGGTGCGGGCGGACTGGAGCGTCTCGGAACCGAGCCGGCACTCGATGGACAGGTCCAACGGGTCGGGCAGCTCGTCGAGAGTCGTGAGCCACGGGCCGATGGGCGCGAACGCAGCGTGGCTCTTGGCCAGGCTGAACTGAGCAGGAGAGTTGGCCATCTGCAGCGTTCGCTCAGACAGGTCCTGGCCGACACAGAAACCTGCAACGCAGGCCAGCGCGTCGGAACGCGCGATGTCGCGTCCGCCCCGGCCGATGACGGCGACGAGTTCCACTTCCCAGTCGACGGTGTCGGCGGGAAGCACCACCGAGGCGCCGGGGCCGGCGAGAGCCGAGGGGAACTTGGTGAAGATCATGGGATGGTCGGGCACCTGCATCCCGGTCTCGTCGGCGTGGCTGCGGTAGTTGAGGCCGATCGCGAAAATCTGACGCGGCCGGGTGACGGGCGGCCCCAGTCTCAGGAGCTGCGACTCCAGCGCCCCCATCGACAAGGCTGGATCGAGCGTCGGCCGGGCCCGGGCCATCCACGCCTCGATTTCGGGGATTCGCGCGACGGCATCGTCGGGATCGCCGCCAAAGCTGCCCCCGTCGGCCTCGGCGAGCCTGAAACCTCCGCCGACCGAGGTGATCACGGCGGTGCCGTCCAAATTCGCGATGCGCACAGTCGTGCCGCCTCAGCCGTTCCAACCGTCGAGGAACGACAGCAGCTCGGGGTTCACCAGGTCGGCCCGCTCCTCTTGGCACAGGTGCCCGCACCGAGGCAGCGCAACCGTGCGCAGGTCGTCGGCCATCGTCGCCCACACAGCAGCGACGTCCCACCACTGGCCCACTAGGTCGAAGTCCTCGCCCCACATGGCCATGACAGGGGCGGCGATCTTGGTGTTCGCGTCCTCAAGGTCTTGCGCGACGTCGATCGGGCCCGCCCGGTAGTCGTTGAAGGAGCCTCGGAGCGCGCCCGGCGCCGAATAGGCGCGGACATACTCGGCGACCTCCCAGTCCTCGAACAAATCTCGGTTGTAGCACCACGAGCCAAGCCAGTGCCGCAGCCAAACCTCCTCGCGTCCGGTGATGAGCGCCTCGGGCAGGTCGATCTCCTGGTTGAACAAGAAGAACCAGTAGCCGCGCGCCAAGGTCCCCGGCGAGACGCGGCACAGCCCCTCGATACGCCCGTTCATCGCCTCGAACACCACCCGCGTCGGGATGTTGTCCATGACCACGAGGCGGTCGACGACATCGGGTTCGTCCTTGGCCCATCGAGCAGCGACGCGTGCCCCGCGGTCGTGGCCGACCACAGCGACCCGGTCGTGGCCGAGCTGTCGGCACAGCTTCGAGACGTCGTCGGCCATCTGCCGCTTGTCATAGCCGCTCGCCGGCTTGTCGCTGTCGCCGTAGCCTCGCAGGTCGGGCACGATGAGCGAGTAGTGCTCAGCCAACACGGGGATCTGCTTGCGCCACGCGAACCAGGTCTCAGGCCAGCCGTGCAAGAGCACAACGGGAGGGCCGGATCCCGCAGTCACGCAGTGCAGCCTGATGTCGTTCACGTCGAAACGATGATGAGCGAACAAGGGGGCGTTCAGAATCACGGGCCACATGATCAACCGATTCTCCCCCGTCTGTCAATACGCCGCGTTCTTCGGCCGGGATTTCGGTGACTCTCGACACCGCCCGATGTCGTCCGATACGTCGGTCGGGAGTTTTAGTCTTCTAGAGTGTTGCTTCTAAAGTGATCGGCAAAGCGAGAACTGGGACAACCAGAGGAGGGCAGGCCGGGATGAACAAGTTTTTCGGCGTCTACGGGCGCTGGGTGGGCAACCGACCGTGGACGGCGCTGACTGTGCTGCTGGCAGTGACGGTGGTGGCGGTGATCGGCTTGACGAAGACCGCCGATCCCGCCGATGTGGAGGACGCCTTCCTGCCCGAGGGCAGCGAACTGGTCGAGGCCATCGACAACCTGGCCACGAGCTTCCCGGACTCCGCTGAACTGCAAGTTATGCAAGTGGTGCTGCGGGGCGACGTGCTCAGCCCCGCGGGCGCCGCCGACGCCGCCGCGGCCACCAACGCCGCGGCCGGACACCCGGATCTGGCCGAATACCTGTTCCAGGCGCGGCCGCCCACCTCGCCGGGCCATGTGCTGGCCGCCATGCTGGCCGGCCCCGAGGGCGATTTCCGCACGGTCGATCTGGCGGCGGCGTCGCAACAGGAGATAGACGCCGCCGTCGCCAGCGACTCCAATGCAGAGCTGGCCGCGCTCCTCGACGAGATGGTGGCCCGCAACGACTCGGGCAGCGTGATCGGCGGCGTCGGCATAGTCACCGTGAACGCCTATGGCGACCCCGACGGGCTGGCCGAGGCACAGCTGGCAGCAGACGACGCCGTGAAGCAAGTGGATCTGAGGGAACTGGAGTCCGCCCGCGCCGCCTCCAAGGGAAAAAGCGATCAGGAATCCGACGACTCCAGCCAAAGCTCTCTACTCGTTCTGATGCTGGTTGCGTTTGCCGTGATCGCCTTGCTGCTGGTGCTGTTCTACCGGCAGATCTCCGACGTGCTGCTGTCACTGGGCGGACTCATCCTCACCATTCTATGGGCGCTCGGCTTCCAGGGCCTGCTCGGGCCCGACGGACTCGACGTCATCGGCGCCCCCAGCGTCTTGGCCCAGATGGTGCCGGTGATGCTCATCGGCCTGTGCGTGGATTACGGCATACAAGTCACCTCCCGCTATCGCGAAGTCCGAAGCCAAGGCGCCGACGCCGCCGAGGGCGTCTCCAAGTCGGTGGCCGGGGTGATGCTCCCCCTCGGCTTGGCCGGGGTGACCACGATCGCCAGCTTCCTCACGAACGTGTTCGGCGACATCTCGGGTCTGGCCGACTTCGGCGTCGTAGCCGCGGTGGGCGTGTTCAGCGGCCTCACCGTGTTCTTGACCGCGGTTCCGGCGACGCGTTCGCTGTTGGACCGCCGAGGCGAGGCCAAGGGCAAGTCGCCGCAGATACGGCCCATCGACCAGGCCATTCCCGGCGCGGGCAAACTGGTGCAGTCCATCGGCAGCGCCACCGTGCGCCGCCCCTCGGCCATACTGGCGTCGACCGGGATCGTCACCGTAGTGTTCATGGCACTGACCACCCAGCTCGGAACCGAGTTCAACTCCAACGACTTCTTGCCCGACGGCACCGAGAGCAAAGAGGACGCCGTGTTCATGGCCGAGAACCTCGGCGGCAACACCGAGCCGGTCACCGTGCTGGTGGAAGCCGACCTGTCGAACGACCGCACGATGCGCAACCTGCTGGACTTCTCCTCCGCCATAGAAGACCCCTCCCAGCGGCCCGACGCCGTGAGCAGCTCGATCACCAATTCGCTGGGCGCCTACTTCTGGAGCCTCCCCGCCGACTTGCAGGCCCAGATCGGGGCCGAGCTGGCGCTGGATCAGTCGAGTCCCCTGTTCCTCGACAGCGCCACCATCGACGACATGCTGAAGTCGATGCGCGACCACGATCCGGCCCGCTTCGACTCTGTGGTCGCCTTGGGCCCGGCAGGAAGCGACGACCGCACCATCTTGCAGTTCAACGCCCTCACCGGAGACACCGACCGCACCCGCGAGCTGTTCGCCGACGTGGATGGGCTTTGGTTCGGCGACGACCACGACATCACCCCAGTGGCGAACGAGATAACCTCGCTGGAGGTCACAGACAGCCTCACCGAAAGCCAGGCCACCTCGATCATGCTGACCATCATGGCCGCTCTGGTGGTGCTGGCGCTGTTCTTCTGGATCACCGAGTTCCGGCCCATGCTGGCGGTGCTCTCGGTGCTGCCCATATTGTTGGTGCTGGTGTGGGTGCTCGGCACCATGGTGCTCTTGGGCTACAGCTACAACGTGATCACCGCGCTCATCACTGCGCTGTCCATCGGCATCGGGGTGGACTACACAATCCACGTCACCCACCGTTTCATCGAAGAAGTGGACCACGGCAAGTCGATCAGCGAGGCCATCAACACCACCATGAGCACCACCGGCGGGGCGCTCATCGGCTCGGCGCTCACCACGGCGCTGGGATTCATGGTGCTGGTATTCAGCCCGATCGCGCCGATGGGCCAGTTCGGCCTGCTCACCGCCATCACCGTCATTTACTCACTGGTCGCCGCGGTAGTGGTGCTGCCGCCGATGCTGGTGGTTTGGGCCGCCTACCACAGCTGGCGACAGCAAGCCCACTGAGCCTCCGGCCGCGGGCTCCGGCTAGGCCCCAAAGACGCCAGGGACTGAACCAGAAGTGTCGAGGGGCGCTACCGTTGCGGGGGTGCTCCTCTACGACACAGCGCGCAACTCGATAGTTCCCTTCCTACCAGGCGAAGAAGTATCGGTCTACGTCTGCGGCATCACGCCCTACGACTCGACGCACCTCGGTCACGCCAATACCTATCTCACCTACGACCTGCTGATCCGACGGCTCGAAGAACTCGGCCACACCGTGAAGCTCGTCCGCAACATCACTGACGTCGACGACAGCATCCTCGGCAAAGCCCGGGAGCTCGGCGTGGACTTCCTGGAGTTGGCGGCCGCCGAAACAGCGCGCTTCCACGGCGACATGGCCGCGCTCAACACCCGCCCCGTCTCAGCCGAGCCCCACGCCCGCGAATGGGTTGCCGAGATGATCGACCTGATCACAACCCTCGAAGCCGGCGGGCACACCTACACCGTTGAGGGAGCGACCTTTTTCGATGTGACGACCTTCGACACGTTCGGAGCCGTCAGCGGCTACGACGAGGCGACCATGATCGAACTGGCGGCTGAACGCGGCGGCAGTCCCGGCGACCCCCGCCAACGCAACCCTCTAGACTTCGTGCTGTGGCAGCCCTCGCTGGCCGACGAGCCCTCCTGGGAATCGCCCTGGGGGCCGGGTCGCCCCGGCTGGCACATCGAATGCAGCGCCATGTCGATGGGGCTGCTCGGCGCCACCATCGACCTTCATGGCGGTGGCAGCGATCTGATCTTCCCGCACCACGAATGCGAGAGGGCGCAAAGCGAAGCAGCCACAGGAACTGCCTTCGTGCGCCACTGGATGCACTGCGGCATGGTCGCATACGAAGGCACGAAGATGTCGAAATCGCTCGGCAACCTCGTCTTCGTAAGCGAACTGGCGAAAATCGCCGACCCGAGAGCAATCCGCCTGGCCCTGATGTCCCACCACTACCGCGACGACTGGGAATGGCTCGACGATGACATCAACGCCGCCGCAGAGTCTCTGGAACTGTTGCTCACGGCGGCCAACGCCGCCGCGGGTCCCGACCCGACCCCTTTCGCGAGCCGTTTCCGCGCCGCCTTGGACAACGACCTCAATGCCCCCCGGGCACGGGCTGAGCTGCTCGGGCTTGCTGAGGCCGTTGTCAGCGGAGGCGACGACCCGTCCGCACCAACCGTGTTGCGAGAGCTGGCCGGTGTGTGCGGCATCGAACTCGACAACCCGGCGGCGCCCGTCCCCTGACCGGCCCACTACCGACTGATCTGACTCCTGATCCGATATTTCCCTTGATCCGCCTGTACGACACGCTCACCATGCAAGTTCGGCCCCTGGCCCAGAGGGACCCCGGCAAGGTCTCACTGTACGCCTGCGGGCCCACGGTGTACGACCATCCACACCTCGGCCATGCCCGTCAAGCGCTCACCTACGACGTCCTGCGCCGTTACCTCGAATGGCGAGGCGTCGAGGTCCACCACGTCGCCAACGTCACCGACATTGACGACAACATCATCAACCGCGCCAACAAGGAGGGTCGAACCGAGCCGCAGGTAGCCGCTGAATGGGAAGCGGTCTACATCGAAGTGATGGACGAACTCGGCATTCTCCACCCCCATGACCGTCCGCACGCCACTGAATTCATCGACGAAATGGTCGCCTTCATCGCAATCCTGATGGACAACGGCTCGGCCTACGCTACCGAATCAGGGGTGTACCTGCGGGTTCGCTCGGTTCCGGGATACGGCGATCTGGTACACCGCAGCTTCGATGAACTGGCCGAGGGTTCCGGCGCTCGAGTTGAAGTCGACGAACACAAGGAGGATCCGCTCGATTTCGCCCTCTGGAAATCCGCCAAACCCGACGAACCGACTTGGCCCTCCCCGTGGGGACCCGGACGCCCGGGCTGGCACATCGAATGCGTGGCCATGAGCCTCGGCATACTCGGCGACGGGTTCGACCTCCATGGCGGAGGCGACGACCTGGTGTTTCCGCATCACACCAACGAACGAGCTGAAGCTATCGCCGCGGGTCGGCCGTTCGCGCAGCATTGGCTGCACAATGCCATGCTCAACGTGGGCGGCGAGAAGATGGCGAAATCGCTCGGCAACTTCCGCACTGTCCGCGATCTGCTCGACGAGCATCCGCTCAACGCTCGGGCACTGCGCCTGCTTCTGCTGCAGACCCACTACCGCAAGACGATGGAGGTCAACGCTGAGGTTGTGAACCAGGCCCGTGCCGCGGTGGAACGCATCGACGCCATGGCTCGCCGTGCCGAAGCGGCGGGCATCCCACTCGACGGGCCTGAGCGTGACGGAGCTGGGCGCGACACAGCATCGCTTGAGGCATTCCAGACGGCGATGGACAACGACCTGGGAACGCCCGAAGCCGTGGCTGTCATCTTCGACACGGTCAGGCGAGCCAATACGGCTCTGGACGCAGGCCCGGGCAGCGACATGGGGGAGGCTGCTCGTCTGGTTGCGACGGTGGCGGATCTCACAGGAGCGCTCGGGATCGGGGTCGGCGGCGTCCGTGACGTCCCGGAGAGCGACGGCATCAGCGTCGACGGCATCGAAGCGCTGGTCGCGGCCCGCTCGGATGCTCGGGAGTCGAGGGATTTCGCCGAAGCCGATCGGCTCCGCGATGAGCTCGCTGCGTTGGGCGTCGTGGTCGAGGACACCCCCACCGGTCCCGTCTGGCACCGCAGGTGATCTCAGATGAAGATGAGACGGCTAACCGGGCCTTAAATCTAATCGTACGACGTTCTCAGCCGTGAACTGGCTGAAGCGGAGGCAGAGCGCCCGGCGAAAGCAGAGCGGCTCAGTAGTCGTAGAAGCCCTTGCCGGTCTTGCGGCCGAGGTGGCCCGCAGACACCATCCGGCGGAGCAGGGGTGGCGGCGCTAGGAAGCGTTCGCTGTATTCGTCGTAGAGCGACTCGGCGGTCCACAGCATCACGTCGAGGCCGATCATGTCGCACAGGGCGAGCGGACCCATCGGGTGGCCCGCTCCGAGCTTCATCGCCTCGTCGATGTCCTCGGCTGAGGCGTGGCCGGCTTCGAACATCGCGATTGCCTGGCACAGGAAGGGCACGAGCAGGGCGTTGACGACGAAACCGGCTCGGTCCTTGCAGTGCACAACGCGTTTGCCGAGCACATCGGTGGCGAAGCCGGCGGCAGCCTGTGCCACCGCGGCGTCGGTTCGCTGTGTGGAGATCACCTCCACGAGCCGCATGACCGTCGCCGGGTTGAAGAAGTGCATCCCGCACACCTGCTCGGGGCGGTTGGTCCCCATGGCGATGTCGATGATCGGGATCGACGACGTGTTCGTCGCCATGATCGCCCCCTGCGGCAAAATCTCATCGAGTCGTTTGCAAATGCCGAGCTTGAGCTCGAGCTTCTCCGGCGCCGCTTCGATCGCGAGTTGGCATCCGCCCATGTCTGCGAGGTCGGTGGTCCAAGTGATCTTCGCCGCGGCTTGGTCGCGGGCGGCCTCGTCGAGTTTGCCCCGCGCCACCGCCTTGTCGAGCGACCCCTCCACCCTGGATTTGCCGGCTTCAACGGCTGTGGCGTCGACGTCGTAGGCGACGACGGCCACCCCGGCCTTGGCTGCGACCTCGATGATTCCGCTGCCCATCGCGCCTGTGCCGACGAGTCCGATCGTGTCGATCGTCATATCAGTCCCTTCGCTCCAATCAAGTCCGAACACTGCTTCTGAGCGCCTGTCAGCCTAATCATCGCACAGCTTGTTGCGACATCGCCTGGTTGCGTAGGGGGTTGCATTTCGGGGGGGGGGGGGGGGGAATGGGGGGGGGGGGACCCCGCATTCCTTAAAAGAAGGGGAGGGGGATGAACCCAAATGTA
>JAPOYA010000011.1:8539-17556 GCA_026706815.1 Acidimicrobiaceae bacterium
CCTTCTTCTTCTGGTCATTTTTATTCATTTGCTGTCTATTTTTTATGTTTTTTGTTGTTTTTTTTGTTTTTTTTTTTTTGGGGGGGGGGGGGGGGGGGGTACTTTGAGTCTCGGTACCTCGCATCACTTCAAAGAGGAGGATGAGGATGACTCCAACTGTCAGACGAACTTTGCTTGCCGCGACGCTGGCCGCGGCAGTAGTCGCGGCTCTAATGCACCCCGTTTCAGCAGAAACTACCGACACGGGCTGCGTTAGTGCCGACGCTGGACTGCTGGCCAAGGTCGCTGCCAAGGCAGAGCGGCACAAGACCACCGGACGCTCTGATCTGGCGGAGACCTTCGGACGCGCCCACCAGACCATGCTGGGCCAGGACAGCTACACCGTCTCCGACTTGAAGGCCCGGCCCGACAGGCAGACGCCCAACTGGCAGGGCAACGGCCCCAACGCGCTCTGGCAGAGCGTCTACGCCGAGCTGGACCGCCTCCAGGGATGCCGCGCTGCTGCGCAAGCCCAAGACCCCACGCCGGAGGAGTCGCCTCCGCCTGCCGACGACAGCCCGCCACAGGTGCCACAGGACGGCCCGCCGCAGCCCGCGGCCGACAACGTGGAGACGCCGCAGGACTCCAGCAGCGAGTCCACGCCGCCGCCGGCTCCGAGCGATGACACGCTGGAGACGACCACCCAAGACGACCAGGACACCTGCACTGACCCGTGTATCAGCTTGAGCAGGTGGGGTTGGAGCGGCAACGGGTATGCCCACTTCAGGGTGCGCCACAGCGG
This sequence comes from Acidimicrobiaceae bacterium, assembly GCA_026706815.1. Lineage (GTDB taxonomy): Bacteria > Actinomycetota > Acidimicrobiia > Acidimicrobiales > Aldehydirespiratoraceae > VXYK01. The sequence goes on from JAPOYA010000011.1 coordinate 9,321, forward strand.
CAACGCTCCTCCGCTCGTCTACTTGAATGTTCAAGGGGTGCGCCCGCCTCGGAAGCCCTCGAGTGCGCGTGGCATTGGTGCACGTTATGGTGAAGGGTACAATACGAGGGTGTATTTCTGGGGGGTCAATCCGCGGACCGTGACCGTCTTGCCGACCGGGAGTACGGTCACGGTCACGGTGGTGCCCCATCGCATGTACAGCGTGCATCCGACGGAGGGCACGTTGACCTTCACCGTGACACCGTAACCGGTGGCCCCGAGAGCGACCGAGTTCACGCGTCCCGTCAATCTGCCAACGCCCCCGGAACCCGCAAGGAAAGGCGTTGGTTGTCTCTTCTGGGCTTGTCTCCTATGTACCCTCGGTGATCGTGACCGATGAGATCACAACGTCGGTGATCGGGCGGTCGTTGCGGTCGGTTTCGACCCGCTGCATCTCGTCGAGCACGTCGAGGCCCGACACGACTTTGCCGAACAGCGAGTACTGTGGCGGCAGGCCCACCCCGCTCGGCCCGGACACGATGAAAAACTGACTGCCGTTGGTGTTCGGACCGGCGTTGGCCATTGCCACAGAACCGATCTCGTAACGCCCGGGCCGGGGCAGTTCGTCCTCGAAGCGGTAGCCGGGGCCGCCGCGGCCCGTGCCGTCGGGGTCACCGCCCTGGCACATGAAGCCGTTGATGATGCGGTGGAAGGTGACCCCGTCGTAGTAGTGGTAGCGCGACAGGGCAACGAAGTTGTTGACGGTCTTGGGCGCCGCTGCGGCGTCGAGGTGGATGGTCATCGAGCCCAGCGAGGTCTCCATGGTCGCGGTGTAGCTCTTGGCCGGGTCGATGCACATCTGCGGTGGTTCGTCGAACCGCTGCCGCTTGGGGCTTGAGCCGTCGCTGTTGGGACAGGGGGTTGGGGCCATATGTGTTCCTCCTGAATCTGCTCAACGCAGGCTAGAGCGCGACGCCCGAAATCCGACGACTCGTTCGGGGGGATCACCCATTTGTAATGGCGGGTGTGCATAGTGTGACTTCTGTGACCGACCTCGTCTCAGTCCCGTCGGCGACCTGTGGAGTCGAGAAGCCGTTTCGCTGCATCGGCTGCGACGTCACCTGGAGAGGCACCAACGCCGATGCCTGCTGGAACTGCGGCGCTTTCGGGGTGCCTCTTGGCAACGTGCGTTTCGTCGAAGACGAACCATGGGAGTTGGGCGTCGAAGACGAGCCTGCCGCCTGAGGAATCTGCTGCCTGAGAAACGGGACGCTACGATCTCGGTGTGACCCCGCCCCCCCCAGGCTCGTCTGCTTCAACACTGCACTGGTCCGACAGCCGCGTCGAGGTTCATCGCATCGTCGTCGGCCCCGTCGACAACAACGTGTTCGTGGTCCGCTGCCGAGAAACGGGGGAGGGCGTGCTGCTCGATGCAGCCAACGAGCACGAGCGACTGCTGGAGTTGTGCCGGGCGCTCGATGTGCGCACCGTGCTCGAGACGCACGGCCACTGGGACCACATCCAGGCAGTGCCCGCCGTGCGCGAAGCCGGCTACAAGGTCGGCGTCACCGCGCAGGACGCTGCCATGCTGCCGAGTTACGACTACCTGCTCACCGACGAGTCGGTGATCGAGATCGGCAGGCTGCGGATCCACACTCATCACACGCCGGGGCACACACCGGGATCGATGTCGTTCAGTGTGGCTGACACCCCCCTGCTGTTCACCGGTGACACGCTCTTCCCGGGAGGGCCCGGAGCGACCAGCTTCGAAGGCGGGGACTTCCCGACCATCCTGCGCAGCATCGAGGACCGCATGTTCCGGGTGTTCGACGCAGACACGATCGTGCTGCCGGGCCACGGCGCCGACACGACCATCGGCATTGAAATCCCGAGCTTCGATGAATGGGTGGCGCGCGGCTGGTAGCGGAGACCGCAGCCGAAGGCGAGTTCCGCTGGGGCTGTGTGTCGGGTCAGTTGCGTGTTTGAGGTAGTCGTTTGGCGCTGAGCGTGGCACGCTAACGGTCGTTAACTTCCACTTCCTGCCAGTTTTGCAGGTTCTCACCCCGGAGGGGATATGGGCAAGCTTCTAGAGGGCAAAGTCGCTCTCATCACCGGCGCGGGCCGCGGCATCGGCCGCGACCACGCCATCATGATGGCCGCGCACGGAGCCAAAGTCGTCGTCAACGATCTCGGCGGCGACGAGTTCGGCGGGGGGGGAGATCTGACCCCGGCACAGGAAGTGGTGGCCGAGATCGAGGCGATGGGCGGCGAGGCTGTCGTCAACGGCGGCAACGTGGCTCGATTCGACGACGCCAAGGCCATGGTCGATCAGGCGATCGACACTTACGGCGACATCAACATCGTCGTCAACAACGCTGGAATCCTGCGCGACCGCATGGTGTTCTCCATGAGCGAGGACGACTGGGACGCGGTGATCGGGGTTCACCTCAAGGGCACGTTCGGCCCGACCCATCACGCCGCTGTCCACTGGCGCTCTCAAGTCAAGGCCGGTGGTGAGGCATATGGCCGCGTCATCAACACCGCCTCGCCCTCGGGCATCTACGGCAATGTCGGCCAGTCGAACTACGGCGCCGCGAAAGCCGGCATCGCGGCCTTTTCGATCATCACTGCCCAAGAGCTCGTCAAGTACGGGGTCACGGTGAACTGCTTGGCGCCCACTGCCGTCTCCCGGCTGACACTGCCGCTGATGGGCGGGGCGGAGAACATGACGGAGTCGGCTATGGAGGCCATGTCGCCGCGCTGGATCGCGGTGCTCACCGCCTGGCTGGCCAGCCCCGAGGCCGCCAAGGTCACCGGCCGGGTCTTCGACATCCGCGGGCGCCACGTCGGCATCGCCGAGGGCTGGCATCTCGGCCCCACCGCCGAGCAGCCCGACGATCCGACTGAACTCGGGCCAGTCATGGCCGAGTTGATGGGCAGGGCTCGTCTCAACGCCAACATGGACGGCAAGGACCACGAAGGCCCTGGCTTCCCGAGCCAGTCGATCTGACCGACCCTGCCCGATCTGACCGACCCGGCCACGCGGGCGGTCAGGCGCAGTCGCGGGCGGTCAGGCGTATTTGACTTGGCAGACGCCGTGATTGCAGTATCCGCCGGGGTTGCGGTGGAGGTACTGCTGATGGTATTCCTCAGCGAAATAGAAGACCGGCGCGTCCACCACGGTGGTGGCGATCTCACCGTATCCGGCCTCGCTCAGCAGTCCCTGGTACTTGTCGCGGCTCGCTAGTGCTGCGGCTCTTTGGGCCTCGTCGTACACGTAGATCTCGCTGCGGTACTGGGTGCCGACATCGTTGTGCTGGCGCATGAACTGGGTGGGGTCGTGAACCTCCCAGAAGACCATGAGCAGGTCTTCATAGCTGACCGCGTCGGGGTCGAACACGACGAAGACCACCTCGTTGTGCCCGGTCCGCCCGGTGCAGACCTCCTCGTAGAACGGATTCGGCGTGTAACCGCCCGCGTAGCCCACCGCCGTTGTGTAGACGCCGCCGAGCTGCCAGTAGAACCGCTCTGCACCCCAGAAACAGCCGAGTCCGAACATGGCGGTCTTGAAGCCTTCGGGGTAGGGCCCTTCCAGCGGCGTGCCCAGAACGAGATGTTCGTCCTGCACTGGAAGCGCCTCGGGCCGGCCCGGAAGTGCCTCCTCGGGTGTGGGCATGGCCTGCTTGTCGCGTCGGAACAGCATTGTCGGATTCTCCTCGGTCAGATCCTACGCCTTCTTCCTAGGCCTGTCAGGTGTCGAGCTGTGCGGCCTCGCCCGTGAGCGTGAGCACGACCGAACCCGAGAAATCGCGAGAGGAGTGTCCGGAGACGATTCGGTAATCTCCCGGGTCCACGTACCAGCCGGCTTCGGTCCGATGGCGTCCCTCTCCCTCGACGGGCACCGGACCGGCATTGTCCAACTCCGCCCAGAACAGATCGCCGACGTCGTAGTAGGCGAAGGCACGGGGCTCCAGATCAAGCGTGACCGTGGTTGTCTCACCGGGATCAAGGGCGATTTTCTGGAACGCTTTCAACTCCCGGACAGGCCGAGCAATCTCGGGGTTCAAAGGTTCGACATACACCTGCACGACCTCGGATCCGCGCCGCTCGCCGGTGTTGGCCACATCAACTTCAACAGTGATAGTGGTGCCGGTTGGAGCGCCGGCTCCTGTCGCAGCGCTGGATCCAGGCGCAAAACGAGGTCCCGACATTTCAAAATTCGTGTAGGACAGGCCGAACCCGAACTCGACGGCGGGCTCAAGTCCCATGGCGTCGTGGAAACGGTGACCGCTGAACAGGCCCTCGCCGTAGCGGACAACCGAGTTCTCGCCCGGATAGTTGGGATAGGCGCCGAAATGCTCGTAACGGGCGCCGACGGTGGTGGGCGCCCGCCCGCTCGGCTCGACCTCGCCGAGCAGCATGTCGACGATCGCATCGCCGAGCTCCTGACCGCCGAAACCAACAGACAGCACTGCGGCAGGCTCGTCGAGCCACGACAGATCATGCGGTGAGCCGACATTGAGGATCACGATGGTCCGCTCGTTGGCCGCCGCCACACGGCGAATCAACTCGGGCTGACCACCGGGCAGTTCCCACAGGTCACGATCTCGGCCTTCGGTCTCCCAGTCGTCGTTGGTGCCGACCACCACGACGGCCACATCGCTGTCGGCTGCCAGCGCCACTGCCCGACCCAATAGATCCTCTTGTGCGGTCGAGAGCAGACCCAGTCTCATGCCTGACAACAGCATCGAGTCGCGGTTCGAGAACTCAGCGGTCACCTCGATCTCCTGCCCCTCGGTCAAATCCACCCGAGCGATGATCTCGCCGGTGCCGAATCCAAAGAAAGCACTGCCACGCGGATAGCCGCCCTCGGTCGCGTCGAGCACGACCTCACCGTCGACCAACACCCGAGCCCGCCCGCACTGAACCAGGCGGAACTCGTGGGTCGCAGTCGTTGTCGGCACAACCGTTGCCGTCGCTCGAAGCGAGTAGTCCTCAGCAGACACCCCCGGGGCGGGCTCACCGAACGCCATGAAATCGAAGCTGCCCGTTTGGATCGTGGCCTTGGCTCTGCTCGCCGGACTCTCGCCGCCGGCTGCGGTTTCGGCGGGGCGGTCGAGGTCGAAGCCGTCGAAATAGTCGACGGTCACGGCGCCCTGCACCAGCGGCTTTGTCAACGCCGGACACGTGCGGTCGATGTCGCAACCCTTCTCCCAGAGGATTTCGGCATCGGGCAGACGCGCTCTCAGGGCGTCCAGCGGCGAGGTGGCCCGGTAAGCGTTGACCTTTGCAGAACCGCCGCCCATCACCTTGGCGTTGTGAGCACTCGGGCCGATCACGGCAACCTTGGAGATCGCGGCGGGATGCAGCGGCAGAACGCCGTCGTTGCGCAACAGCACTGAGCCGGCTGCCGCGGCGCGGCGAACCAAGGCCCGATCCTGCGGCCGGTCCAACTCGGTTTCGGTGAAATCGTTGTCGTGGTCGAGCGCGCCGGTGCGCTCCATGAGCGTGAGCACATCACCGGCGATGCGATCCAGGGCTTCGGGCTGCACCTCACCCGCGTTGACCGCAGCCGTGAGCAGATCGCCATACCAGCGCCCCTCGCCCGGCATCTCCAGACTCAAACCGGCGTTGGCCATGTCGGCAGTGGAACGGGCCGCGAACCAATCGGTCACCACGAAGCCGTCGAAGCCCCATTCCCCGCGCAGCACGGTGGTCAACAGCCAGTGGTTCTCCGAGCAGAACGTGCCGTTGAGCCTGTTGTAGGCGGACATCACTCCCCAGGAACCACCGTCTTTGACAGCGTGTTCGAACGGCACCAGATACAGCTCGCGCAGGGTTCGCTCGTCGACTTGGGCGTCGATGCTGTTGCGCTCGAACTCGGAGTCGTTGGCCGCGAAGTGCTTGGCGGTCGTCGCCACGCCACGCGACTGCACACCCCGCACGAAAGCGGCGGCCAGACGCCCGGAAAGGATCGGGTCCTCGCTGTAGCACTCGAAATTGCGTCCGCCCTTGGGGGAGCGGTGCAGATTGATCGTGGGGGCCAACAGCACCTGCGCACGTTTGGCGAGAGCTTCGTCGCCCAGCAACCCTCCCAGTTCGGCAACCAGAGCCGGATCCCAGGTTGCGCCCAAGGCCGCTCCGCTCGGGATGCATGCTGTGCGGCTGCCGGTACCCATGAGCCCGTCGCCGCGGGCGCCGTTGGGACCATCGGTCACCTTCAGCTTCGGGATGCCGAGCCGCTCGACGCCGCGGGTGTGCCACATGTCGCCGCCGGTGACCATGGCAACCTTCTCTTCGGTCGTCATCGCTGCTAGGAGACGTTCAGTCCGTTTGCTCATCGTTGCAACCTACAGGGTCCGGCAAGCTGGACCGAAAGCGGCTGCTGATCCGCCGATCAGAATCCCAATACTCTCCAAACGGTGTTGAAGGGGGCGCTTTTGGTGGCCTCGTGATGCGGCAATAGCATGAAGAGCCTGAAGCGCTCCCTGTCGCTTCCAAGCCCGGAGGACGAAGCGATGCTCGACGTCATTATCAGAGGTGGGACCATCGTGGATGGCACAGGTGCCGCACCGGTGCGAGGTGACATCGGGATTCGCGACGGTCGGATCGTCGCTGTCGGCACAGTCGACGAGCCGGCAGCGGAGACAGTGGATGCCGGCGGACTGGTGGTCTGTCCCGGGTTCATCGACCCGCACACCCACTACGACGCGCAGATCTTCTGGGATCCGCGGACAACCCCGTCGAACCTCTTCGGCGTCACCTCGATGATCGGAGGCAACTGCGGCTTCACCCTGGCCCCGCTCGGCGACGAATCCGACGGCGAATACCTGAAGAAGATGATGGTCAAGGTTGAAGGCATGGCACTTGAGGCGTTGGAACTGGGAGTGCCGTGGAACTGGCGCACCTTCGGCGAATATCTCGACCGGGTGGCAGAGAACGGCACGGCCGTCAACGTCGGTTTCCTGGTCGGCCACTGCGCGTTGCGCCGACTGGTCATGAAAGACGACTCGGTGGGCCGTGAAGCAAGCGCACAACAAGTCGCGCAGATGCGAGAGCTGCTCAAAGAGTCGATCGAAGCCGGCGGCCTCGGGTTCTCCACCGGCCGCTCGTTCACTCACAACGACTGGGACGGGAACCCCGTACCGAGCCGTTGGGCGGCCTGGGACGAGGTGCTGGAACTCTGCCGGGAAACCTCAGCCCACGAGGGCACGACCCTCGAATGGGTAGCCGACGGTTGTCTCAACGGATTTGAGGACGACGAAGTCGAGTTGATGACGAAAATGTCGGTTGAAGGGCAGCGGCCGCTCAACTGGAACGTATTGACCATCGACTCGGCGCGCCCCGAGGCTTACCGCAACCAGATCGCCGCATGCGAGAAGGCCAACTCAGAAGGGGCCAAGATTGTGGCTCTCACGATGCCGATCCTGGTCGGCATGAACATGAGCCTCGGGACTTTCTGCGCGCTGCATCAACTCCCGGAGTGGAAGACGGTCTTCGGCCTCGACTACTCGGAGCGGATGGCGAAGCTTCGGGACCCCGAGGTGGTCACCTGGCTTGAGAATCAGGCGGCCCTTCCAGAAGCGGGGGTGTTCTCCCGCCTGACCGGCTGGGACAACTACATGGTAGGCGATACCTACTCTGCTGCCAACGAGGGCCTCAAAGGCCGAACCGTCGGCGACATTGCCCGTGAGCGGGGCAAACGGGCGTTCCACACAATGGTCGAGATCGCTCTCGAAGACGAACTCGCCACAGTGTGGTGGCCGCTGCCGACCGACGATGACGCCGAGAGCTGGCGTTTGCGCGCGCAGGCATGGGAACACGAAGCGGTGATGATCGGCGGTTCCGACGCGGGCGCTCACCTCGACCGCATGGCCGGTGCCCCCTACACCACGGCCTGGCTTGCCGACTGCCTGCGCGGTCGGCAGCTCACGAGCATGGAGAACGCCATCCGGCATCTCACCGACGTACCGGCACGGCTCTTCGGCTTGCGGGACCGAGGTCGTGTCTCTGAAGGCTATTTCGCTGATCTGGTCTTGTTCGACAGCGACGAGGTCGGGGCTACTGACGTGGAGTTGGTGTTCGACCTGCCGGGCGACAGCAAGCGTCTTTATTCCGAAGCCACCGGGATCAGACGGGTGATGGTCAACGGCGTCACCACTGTGCTCGACGGTGTGGCCACCGACGCACTCCCCGGCAAGGTGCTCCGCAGCGGCACCGACACCGTCACGGTTCCCGTCCCCTGACCGTTTACGGG
>JAPOYA010000011.1:17653-76882 GCA_026706815.1 Acidimicrobiaceae bacterium
CCGGCGTCATGCGCAGCGAATATCACGCGGGCGGCCCTCATCCCCCCGATCACGTCTGACATCATGCGGTTCATGGCGTAGCAGACGGTGAGCGAGTTCTCCACGTCCACCACAGCCATCGAACCGCCCCAGCCCGCCCAGAACAGGGTGCGGTCATTGATCCCGAGGGGCATTCCAGCCGAGTTGAGTCCGTATCCGATGCCGAACTTCATGTTGTAGCCGAGCACCAGATCGGGTCCTGTTGCCTGGACTTCGAAGATCCGTTCGATGGTGTCCGGGCCGAGGAAACGGATTCCGTGTGATTCGCCGCCCTGGGCCAGGATGGAGACGACTTTCGCAACAGAGCGGGCGTTGCCGTGACCGTTCGAGGCGGGGAACTCGGCTCGGCGCCAGCGGTCGGTGTTGACGAACTGGGAATGCTCGGGTTCACCGCGGGCCTGGCGGGCAGGGATCGGGTCGCTCAGATTGCCGATCGCCGCTGCTTCGTCGGTGCGCATTTCTGCCACACGATCGAACTCGCTGTCGTCAAGCCCGATATGGAAATCCGCTCCGAGGGGTTCGGCGATCTCCTCGCGGAAGAAGGCGCCCAGTGTGCGGCCGGTCACCCGTCGCACTATCTCGCCGAGCAGCCAACCCTGGGTGGATGCGTGGTAGCCCGAGGCTGTGCCCGGCTCCCACCACGGTGCCTGGGCTGCCAGGTTGGCGCAGCAGTGGTCCCAGTCATACATCTCTTCTTCAGTGATCGGCGGATCGAAGCCCGGCAGCCCGGCCGTGTGGCTCATCAGGTGGCGGACGAGCACACCCTGCTTGCCGGCGGCCCCGAACTCCGGCCAGTGCGCCGCGACCGGGTCTTCCACCGACAGCGCGTCACGGTCGTGCAACACCAACACGCACAATGCGGCCATCATCTTGGTGGTCGACCAGACATTGACAATCGTGTCGTGTTCCCACGGCTTGGTTGCGGCGACGTCTCGGTGCCCGCCCCAGAGATCGACTGCCAACTCGCCCCGGTGAACCACGGCACATGAAGCACCCAGGTCGCCCTCGTCGAAATTGGTCGAAAACGCGTCTCGCACGCCTTCAAATCCGACCTCGCAAGTCCCATATATCTCAGCCACAGCCGTACCGTAACCGTTCTGCTCTTCAGTCAGGCCACCGCAACCCTCGACTTCACGGCTCGCGGGCGGCCCAGGGGAGATCGAATCGGGTTGGCGTACGGGGGCCGTTGAGGATCCAGCCGATCGGGGTGCAGCGGACGAACACCTGACAGCCGGCTGGCTGCGCGGCTTTCTGATGAGTCGCAGACGGCTAGGATGTCGGCGAGTTGGAGGTTCCATGGGTCGGCTTTCTCGGGTGCTAATGCTGTTGTGCGTTATGGGATTGTGCGCTGCTGGTTGCGGCAGCGACGACGAGGTCACCGCGGTCGCAGACGACGTTGCCGAGGACGCCGATGCTGTTGAGGCCGCGGGGACGATCCGGATCGGCGCCGCGCTGAGCGAAACCGGCAGGTTCGCCGGGGAGGGCAAAGCCGTCCGGCAGGGGTACGACACCTGGGTTCGCTGGGTGAACGAAGAGCGTGGCGGGGTCAAGCTCCCGGATGGAAGCTATGAGGTTGAGATCGTCTACTACGACGACGAGTCCGACGCCGACACCGCGGCCGATCTGGTCCGGCGATTGATCGATGAGGATGACGTCGATTTCCTGCTCGGCCCCTACTCGAGCAGCCTGACGACTGGATCGTCAGCCGTCAGCGAGGCGGCTGGTGTGCTCATGGTGCAGGGCACGGCAAGCGCTGACTCGATGTACCAGCGAGGATTCGAGAATCTCTTCGGGGTCGCAACAATCGCCAGTGACTACACGAAGACCGGCATTGAGTCGTTCGCGGCCCAAGGAGCTGAGACCGCTGTCATCGTCCACCATGACAGTCCCTTCGCCGTCGCTGTCGCGAACGGTGCTGTCGAGCACTTCGAGGCCAACGGAATCGAGGTGTTGTCCGTCGAGACCTATACCGGGGATCCAACAGATCTCGCGTCGATAATCTCTGAGTTCGCCCGACTCGACCCCGACGTGTTCCTCGGGGGAGGCCTCTACTCCGACGCCGTGAACTTCGTCGATGTTTCTGAGAGGGTCGGTTTTGATCCCGATGGGATGCTGGTCACCGTGGGCCCCTCCAATCCGAAGTTCAGCGAGGAGTTGGGCGACTCAGCCGAGGGGGTCGTAGGTCCGACTCAGTGGGAGGCGACCATGGCCTACGAGGGCCAGTGGTTCGGCTCGGCCGCTGACTACGCGGCTCTCTACGAGTCTTGGTGGAGTGAGCCACCCGTATATCAGGCAGCATCGGCCACGGCTGCCGCGCTCGCGTTGCACGTTGCCGTCGAACGGGCCGGTTCGACCGATACCGAGGCGGTGAGGTCGGCGTTGGGCGAGACGGAGATGCTCACGTTCTACGGTCCGATCGGTTTCGACGAGCGAGGCGTTAACGCTCTCAAGCCGATGGGCGCGGTTCAGGTCCAAGACGGTGCGATCAACGTGGTCGCCCCTCGCGCGGCTGCCGTTGCCGACCTTGCCTTCCCGCGCAACTGAGTCAACAGTTCTGTCAACCGAAACTACAGCAACAAGGAAATCCATGGAACAACTCAACGAAACCCCAAGCCGGTCCCGCTCAGGCGTACCGTGGCTCGCCCTTGATGTGGCAATGCTCGTCGCGTCGGTCCTGCTCTATGTCTTCGGCGGTGTCGTCGGCAGCCTCGCGATGATCTTCGCGGCCATTGTCCTGTCGGTCGCAGTGTGCGTCGTGTCGATCAGCTTCTACATGGTGCAGCCCAACCAGGGCGCAGTCCTGATGTTCTTCGGGGACTACCGCGGCACAGACGCAAAACCCGGGTTGCGGATCGCGAATCCCCTGTACATGTCGAAGAAAGTGTCGCTGCGGGTCCGCAACTTCACGACCCAGAACTCGAAGGTCAACGACTCCCGAGGCAACCCGATCGAGATCGCGGCTGTGGTCGTCTGGCGAGTCGTCGACACTGCTCGCGCCGTATTCGGCGTCGACGACTTCAAATCCTATGTCCATACCCAGTCCGAGTCGGCGGTCCGCCAACTGGCCCGCTCCTACCCCTACGACGCGTTCGACGAGGACGACGTCACCACCCTCATCGGCGCCACCAGTGAAGTCAACGCAGATCTGCTCGTCGAACTGCAGGAGCGGGCCGACGATGCCGGAGTCGAGATCCTCGAGGCCCGAATCACCGACCTCGCCTACGCTCCGGAGATCGCCGAGGCCATGCTTCGCCGGCAACAGGCCGCAGCCATCGTGGCGGCGCGCAAAGAGATCGTCGACGGTGCTGTGCTGATGGTGCGCGACGCGGTGCGCGGGCTCGAAGAGGGAGAGGACGGTGAGCTGTCCATCCCCCTCGACGCCGACCGCAAGGCCACGTTCGCCTCGAACCTCATGACTGTGATCGCCAGCGACAGTCCCACCAGCCCCGTCGTCAACGTCGGCACGCTCAACCGGTAACCCGCAAAGAGTAGAACCGCCTGGGCCCGCAGCCTGGCTCGGCCACCCAGGACGCGGCTGGTGAACCCGTCGGTTGAGAGGGTTGATCGAGTCGGCTAGATCTCGGGTGGCGCGATCGTGTCGGCGACCAGTGCCTCGACGACGGCCCGGAGCGCCTCGTCCTCAGACGCACCCTCGGTGAGCGCACTGTGGTACACCGCCAGTTGACGATCCGCGGATGAGCCCCGCTCGCAGATCGTGAGCGCGTGCTCCACCTCGGCGACACAGTTCAAGGCCTCGGCGTCGGGCCGGACCAGTTCGACGAGCTCTGACACCAGATCCACGAACGGCACCAACGCGCCCTTGCCGAAGTCGATCAGCTCACCGCCGATCCCGTACCGCTGAGCCCTCCACAGGTTCTCCGACAGCAGGAAGTTGGAGTAGCTGCGCCAACGACGATTCTGAGATTTGAGCCTCCAGAGCATCCTCAACAGACAGACGTACAATGCGGCGATGCAGATGGTGTCCTCCATCTTCGCGGGCAGGTCAGCGACCCGCATCTCCAGAGTGGGATAGCGCTCCGACGGGCGGATGTGCCACCACACCTTGCTGGAGTCCTCGATGATCCCGGCGTTGACCAGCACATCCACATGGCGCTGGAACTCCGACCACGAATCGAACTTGTCGGGGAAGCCGGTGCGCGGCAGGGCTGCGAACAACGTCGTGCGGTAGCTCCGCAGACCCGTGTCGCGGCCCTCCCAGAAAGGCGACGAAGTCGACAGGGCCAGCAGATGCGGCAGGAAGTACGAGGCCTGGTTCATCAGATCGATCCGCAGTTCGGGATCCTCGATGCCGACATGGACGTGCAATCCCGAGATGACCAACTGCCGCGACACCCCCTGCAGGTCCTCAACCAGGGCTTGGTAGCGCTCCCCTTCGCTGTACTCGAGCTGGCTCACCCGCGCGAACGGATGAGTCGAAGCGGCGATGGGCGCCAGACCGTACTCGGCCGCGGCCTCGGTGACCGCCAGGCGCAGCAGACCGACGTCGGCACGCAGGTACTTCATATCGGTGCAGATCCCGGTGGCGATCTCGAGTTGCGAACTGAACAGCTCTCTGGCCACCAGACCGTGACGCAGGTCGGCGACTTTCTCCAACAGACCGGGAGGCTGCTTGGGGACGAGGGCGCCCGTGTCGAGTTCAACGAGCTGATACTCCTCTTCGATGCCTAGCGACCAAGTCGGCTCGTCGGACCCCACTGCTTCCCCCTAGTAGTCACAGCGAGTGTAGTGCCCCTGCGAACACCAGAATACGCGGGGCGCTCTGCGGAGACTCAGGCCCGTGCTCGGTCGGCGGCAACGATGTCGCTGACTGTTTTCCGGCCGAGTCCGGACACCTCGGCGATCTGTCGGAGTGAGGCGCCGACACGATGGGCGACGCGGATCATGTCATCTCTGATCGCAGCCTCTTTGTCTGCTCGCTCAGCGCTGAATCCGACCACGGCCAGCGCGGCCCCGATCTCATTGTCAAGCCCGTTCCGGTACTTTCCGATAGCAGCATCAACTGCAGAGACCTCTGATTCGCTGTAGCTCATTGCATTCCCCCCAGACTGGTGGCCAACTTGTCACGGATTCCCATCAGCGTCGGCACCCGCGGCGACAGATCGCCGACTGCCTCGGCGTCGTTGAGGTGGGCGAGCACCATCCCCAGGAGTTCCAGGGCTTCGATCCGTTCCAACTCGACATGAATCATTGGCCCAATAGTAACCATATGTGGACCAATTTGGGCCACCATTTACGCAAAATTGTGCATCTGGGGTTCGACTGGGTTGTCCACACGGTTGGTCAAGCAGCCGCGCGTCAGCAGCGGGCCCAGCAGTGGGTTCAGCCATCAGATATGGCTGCGGTCCTCGGGGGCTATGTGCAGCTCGAAAGCGGCGTGAAGCTTCGCCACGGCCCGCTCGACCTGGGATTCACGAACCACACACGACACCCGAATCGCCGATGTGGAGATCATCTCGATGTTGACGTCGTTGTCGGAGAGAGTCTCGAACATGGTGGCCGCAACGCCAGGATTGGTCTTCATGCCTGCCCCGATGAGGCTCACCCGAGCGATTCCGTCGTCGGCCACGACATCGGCCGCGCCGAGTGACTCGAGAATAGAGTCGGCCGCCTCGGTGGCTGCCTCAACCTGGTCGTGGGGCACGGTGAAGCTGATGTCGGTATGACCCTGAGCCGACACGTTCTGCACGATCATGTCGACGTTGACATCGGCGTTCGCCAACGTGCGAAACAGCAGAGCCGCCACACCTGGACGGTCGATCACCCCAGAGACGGTCATCTTCGCCTCGCTGTTGTCGTGCGTTACCGCTGAAATGAGTGCGCCTTCCATGGGACCCTCCTCGGTTACCCAGGTACCCGGAACCCACGAGAACGCGCTGCGCACATGCAGCTTCACTCCGTAGGCCCTGGCCAACTCGACAGATCGCATCGCCGGCTTGGGGCAGCCGGTCGCGGTCATCTCGAGCAGTTCGTCGAATGAGATTTGATCGATCCGTTGAGCGTTGGCCACCAGCCGCGGATCGGTGGTGAACACGCCGGGAACATCTGTGTAGAGCTCGCAGGCGTCGGCATCCAAGGCGTGGGCGAGTGCCACTGCGGTGGTGTCGGAACCGCCGCGGCCAAGGAATGTGACATTGTTGTCGGTCGAAACTCCCTGCGAACCCCCGACTACGGGTATGCGACCAGCGTCGAGCGCCTCGCGGACACGGTCGGGGCGCAGCTCGAGGATCTTGGCGTTCTGGTGGGTCGAGTCGGTCAGGAACCCGGCCTGGCTGCCGGTGAACGAGTCCGATTCGACCCCGAGATCATGCAAGGCCATCGAAACCAGCGCGCAGGCTTTGCGCTCGCCGCCGGTGATGAGCATGTCCATTTCCCGTCCCGGTTGTGTGCCGGACACATGATTGGCCAGACGCAGAAGCTCGTCGGTCTCCTTGCCCATCGCCGAGGCGACGAGCACGATTTGGTCTCCCCGCCTGTGGCTGCGCGCCACATAGTCGGCAACCTCACGGATCCGATCCGGGTCGCCGACCGATGTGCCGCCGAACTTCTGAACAAGGAGTGCCACGGCCAATAAGGCTACCGTCGGCCAAACCGCTCTTGCCGTGAGATACTGGCCGCTGTGGCTTCCCCCGACGCCGAAGATGTTTTTCTGCGGATCCCTGCACTTCAACTGTACGCGCCGATTGTGCGGGTGGGAGCAGCCGCGCTGGCCATCCGGCTCGGCATGGGATTTGTGGAGATCGACGATCTGCGTTCGGCGATGGACAAGGCGATGATCATGCTGCTCGACGGGCTGGACAGACCCCAAGAACCAGCTGACGCGCAAGGCGTGGCGCCCGGTGAAGCGGACTCTTTCATCGAGGTGATCTTTCGTGTCGCGGACAACTGTCTCGAGTTCGAAGCCAGTCGCACCGATCCCACAGGTGTGTCTGGGACAGCCGTACGGCTCTTCGACGACACCGTCCATGAACTTGTAGACGAACTGCGTGTCGACCCCGACACTGGAACGATCCGGCTCAGTAAGGCTCTCGCCGACGTACGCTGAGACCATGCTGGCCTGGATGGATCTGGAAATGACGGGACTGGATCCCGACCGAGACACGATCTTGGAGATCGCAACCCTCATCACAGACGACAACCTTGAGTTGATCGCCGAGGGACCTGACCTGATCATTCATGCCGGTGATGAGGATCTGACCGGTATGGACGATGTCGTCGTGAAGATGCACACCAAGAGCGGACTGCTCGAAGCGGTTCGAGACTCGACAGTGACTCTTGCCGAAGCTGGAGCACAGACACTGTCTTTTTTGCAACAGCATATTGAGAAGGCACGAACGGTTCCGCTCTGCGGCAACTCAATTGGCACTGACCGTCGTTTCCTGGCCAAACGCCTACCCGAGATCGAAGAGTTCCTGCACTACCGCTCCGTTGACGTCTCGACCGTCAAGGAACTGGTCCGTCGCTGGAACCCCGAGGTCTTGGAGTCCGCCCCCTCAAAGGCCACGGGCCATCGGGCCATGGACGACGTTCGCGAGAGCCTGGAAGAACTGCGCCACTATCGAGAGACGTTGTTTCGCAGGGCGTAGCCGGAGCCGCGGGAGGCGTGCTTGCGCCGGGCGCGGCCGGAGCCGCGGGAGTCCTATAGGGTGCCAGGGTGAGCAATCAGGTCTACCGCAAGCAGGAACAGGAGCCTGCGGCGACAGAAGTTCTTGAAGTCGCCCCCGGGGTCTTGCGGATGCAGCTGCCGATATCCATGCCCGGGCTGGGGCATGTGAACTGTTACGCCCTCGAGGACGCGAACGGTGTTGCCCTGGTCGATCCGGGCCTTCCCGGTGAGGAGTCGTGGCAGGCGCTGATGGATCGCCTGGCTACGGCCTCCATACCCGTCGAACGGGTTCACACGGTGGTGGTGACCCACAGCCACCCGGACCATTTCGGGGGGAGTGAGCAGCTTCGAGAGGTCGCCGGAGCTGAGGTGCTCACCCACGAGGCGTTCCACAGTCGAATGCTCGATGCCGGCGACGACCTCGACACCGAACTGCTCGAGCTCGACGAAGAGGGGATCGTCGAGCTGTGGAAGCAGCGGATCACCGAATCCGAGCGGACCCCGTGGGGGGAGGTCCGCCAGCCTCCCCCGGATGACGTGCTGTTCAGGTGGCTGCACATGGACCCGGCAGGCAACCGCCGTTTTCTGGCGCCGCATCCCACTGTCCGGGTGGCTGACGGCGACCCGGTCAGGCTCGCCGACCGCGACTGGTTCGCGGTTCACACACCCGGCCACACCTTCGACCATCTGTGCCTGTTCGATCCCGAGCATGGAGTGCTGCTGTCGGGAGACCATGTCCTGCCCACGATCACCCCCCACATAGCCGGCAACCCGGATCTGGGAGACTCTTTGGCAACCTTCTTCGACTCGCTCGACAAGGTGGCCGCCCTCGAAGATCTGACTTGCGTGCTGCCTGCTCATGGACATCCCTTCGAGGATCTGGCGGGTCGCTGCGGCCACATCCAAGAGCATCACGCAGACCGCTTGCAGGTGTTGCGCGACGCTGCTGTCGAGCATCGGGACGCACCGGTGGAGGCCTGGATGAAGGTGCTGTTCAAGGAGCGTTCATGGGGGGAGATGGCCGCCAGTGAGACCTACGCGCACCTCGAGCACCTGCGCCTCATCGGTGACGGCGAGGTTCGCCGCGACGAAGACGGTCTGCTGCGCTTCACCTTGTCGGGTGCATCCGACCAGCATTGACCCAGTGGTCTAGTCCGGCGGCGCCAAGATACTTGACATTGCGACCGGCCGATATCAGCGGGTCGTGGTGTCGAGGGGGCGGACTCGGGCGACGCTTCTGGTTGCGCCGTCAGTCGTGAGCCAGGTGTCCACGCCGCCGTCGCAGGCTTGCCAGCGCAGATGCACTTTGCTGTCGGGCTCGATGCCGGGTCCGTGCTCGAGTTCAGCTCGGATCGGCCCCGGAGCCCATGTCGAAAGGTGAAGCGCCTGCTCAACCGGAGCCCATTGGGCGGCGTTGTTCACGTGCCCCAACAGGTCGATATCGGTGAAGCGCAGAGGCCACGGGTCATCATTTGCATGGTCGGGCACCGCTGTTGGCAGAGTCGTACGGGCCGAGACCCGACGGTCGCCCGCGCTCTCACCCCAGATCTCGAAGAAGTCGTCGTTGAGCCTTGCCGGTCGCAAGGTCTTGCGGTCGATGTGGACCCAGATCGTGACCGCTTCGACATCAGCACCCTTCTCACCACGGACCTGGGTGCGTCGCTCGGCCCAGCGGCTGCCGTGACCGCTGCACCAAGTCGACAACTCGATCCATTCCTGAAAGATCGGCGCGGTCCGGACTTCCACCATCGTGCGCCGCACGATCCAGTTCATCGGGTTCGTCAAGTTGCTGTCGGCAGAATCGTCGCGGGCGACGTCTTGCAGATGCCGCGCCAGCGCGTCCAGGCGACATCGTCCCCGCGGGTCGACATCAGCGAGCCGCACCCGACGCCCGCGCTCGAACACCCGCCCGCTCGGGGGTCGAGACGTGATCTCGGTCGCCCCCGGCTCAGCCACTCGCGGCACCCGTCTGTTCTGTTCCCGAGCGGGCTGTTCCCATAGGCCTTGTTCGCACTCGCATCATTCCCATTCAATAGTTCCGGGCGGCTTGGAAGTGATGTCGTAGGCGACACGGTTCACGCCGGGAACCTCGTTGATGATGCGGCCGCTCATCGCCTCCAGCACCTCGTGTGGTATACGCGCCCAATCTGCGGTCATGGCGTCTTCACTGGTGACCGCGCGAATGATCACCGGATGTCCGTAGGTGCGCTCGTCACCCATGACGCCCACGGTGCGGATATCCGGAAGCACGGCAAAGGACTGCCAGATCAGCCTTTCAAGACCGGCGTTGCGCAACTCCTCGCGAACGATGAAATCCGCCTGCTGAAGGGTCGCGACCTTGCCGGGAGTGACTTCGCCGATAATTCTGACGCCGAGGCCCGGCCCAGGGAATGGTTGGCGTTCAACGATCTCATCTGGAAGGCCCAATTCGCGGCCCACTTGGCGAACCTCGTCCTTGAACAGACTCCTCAGCGGTTCCACCAAAGAGAATTCGATGTCGTCGGGAAGCCCGCCGACATTGTGATGGCTCTTGATCGTAGAAGCGTGCTTTCCCCCCGACTCGATCACGTCGGGATACAGCGTTCCCTGAACCAGGAAACGGGCCTCCCCGGCCTGAGCCTGTGCTCCTTCAAAAACACGAATGAAGAGCTCTCCGATGGCTTTTCGTTTCGCCTCGGGTTCGGTGATGCCCTCCAGAGCTTCAAAGAAACGATCTTGTGCCTGAGCGTGCACGAGTCGAACCCCGAAGCTGCGCTCGAACGTCTCAACCACCTGGTCGCCTTCGTTGAGCCGCATCAGACCCGTGTCGACGAAAACGCAGGTGAGTTGATCACCGATCGCCTTGTGTACCAGCGCGGCGGCGACCGCAGAATCGACTCCTCCGCTGAGCCCGCAGATAGCGGACTCGTCCCCGACCTGTTGACGAATCTGGGCGACAGCGGTGTCGATGATCGAGTCCATCGTCCAAGAACCGGAACTCCCGCAGGCATCGATCAGGAACCGCTCGAACACATGCTGGCCGTGAGTGGTGTGCATCACCTCGGGGTGGAACTGAACGCCGTACAGCTTCTGATCACGGTCCTCGAAAGCAGCCACGGCCGCTGCTGACGTGGAGGCCGTCGCGGTGACGCCTTTGGGCGGTTCGACGATCGCGTCGAAATGGCTCATCCACACCTGCTGGGTTGCGGGAGTGCCCCCGAGCAGGCAACCGCCGTCGGCGTCGAGCGACATCGTGGTCCGGCCGTACTCGCCGCGGCCGCTGTGATCCACCAGTCCGCCCCTCTGCTGGGCGATCATCTGCGCGCCGTAGCAGATCCCGAGAATGGGAACACCGAGGTCATAGACCTCGGGATCGATCAGGACTGCGTCTTCGACGTGGACCGAGGCTGGGCCGCCGCTGAGGATAATCCCCGTCGGGTTCCTTGCTGCGATCTCCTCCGCGGTGATCGCCGGCGACACGATCTCGCTGTAGACCTTGGCCTCCCTCACCCGCCGAGCGATCAGCTGGGCGTACTGGGCGCCGAAGTCGACCACGAGAACCGTCTCAGCCCCCTCGGTCTGTGGATTCGTCGCAACAGCACTCACCCGACTACAACTCCGCCGTCGGTTGTGTCTTTGGTGTTCGTTGTGTCTTCGACTCCGGTTGCGATCGCCAGCAGTTGGCGGAGCATCGCCCCGGTGGCGCCCCAGACAGTGTCGCCGACAAGCTCGAAGAAGCTGATCGCCCTCGGCTCGGAGTGGAGCGGCAGAGGCCAGAACTCTTCGCGCCATACCTCGTCAAGAAGAAGCTCGCCAAACGAAACGCGGCGTATCAGCTCCACCTCGACCGGATCTCGTTTGAGTTCCGGGCGCTGGTCGGTGGCCGCCACGAACGGCGTCACCATCGTCTTGGACCCCACGGTGGTGAAGCTGTCCAATTCACCGATTCGCCTAATGGCCGCCGGGTCGATTCCCACTTCTTCTTGCGCCTCGCGGACCGCAGTCGTCCAAAGGTCGACGTCTCCGGCTTCGCGTCGTCCGCCGGGGAACGCGACTTCGTGAGCGTGGTGCCGCAGGCGCGGCGAGCGTCTTGTCAGGACCGTCCACACATCGTCGTCGTGTTCGTACAGCAGGCAGAGCACGGCGCTGCGGCTTACCCCCTCACCGAGGACGCCTGTCGCCGGCGGAGTCCGATGCCGCGAGAACGCTGTGGTGACATCGCGCAGAGTGACCCTGCGATCTTGGATCGGCATTTGCGCCCAAGGCGCTGGCCCGCCCAGTGCCGCCCCGTCGGGGCGTGGTATCTCTTGAGGCCCGCCCCGACCGGCGGTCACCGGCACGAACGGCTCGCCGTGTGGGGTCTCAAGCACGCTGAGTCAGAGTCCGTCTTCGGGATACTCGATGTCGAGCCTTGCCGGATAGGTCGCAGTTCCCAGGCTCGCCTGTTCTGGTTCTTCCATATTCGAGGCGTCCGACATGGTTTCTCCTTCGTTGTGCCGGGGGTTTGGACGGGAACCTAACAAGCCGTTTCTTGCAAGGCCAACACCGGACATCACATGGCCAAATGCGTTGGGGCTGACCAGCCGCCGAGGTCGGGGTAGACTGGCTCTGTGCTAAGTCTCTCCGCTCATCCAACACCTGATCGAACCGACAGGCCATGGTGGCAGCGCATGGTTGAGGCCAGCGCCGAGTCGGACAGGCAGAAAGGGCCGAATCCTCTCTCGCCAGGAGAGAAGCTTGAATCCCTGCTCCACTTGGCGGCGTACCTCCCCTCTCGTCACAGCGAGGACTTGGAGTTCCCGCCGTTCGGCCGCCGTGCCGACAACAGCGAATGAGCCGTCGCGAACCGCCGGTAGATTTCGTAGACCTCATACTGCGAGCGCACGAAGCGCTTGAAGGAACCGGAATACTCCATGCTTTCGGTGGAGCGTTGGCACTGGCGTGGTGCATCGAAGAGCCGCGTGCCACGAACGATATCGATCTGAACATCTTTGCGCCGGTCGCAGAGCTTGATCGAGTTCTCGGCGCGCTGCCCGAAGACGTCGAAGTGTCTGAGCGGTCGAGGTTGCAGCTTGAACGCGACGGCCAAGCCCGCCTTTGGTGGCGCCGTGTCCCTCTGGACATTTTTTTGACTACTGATCCCTTCCATAATGAGGTCTCAACCCGAATAGAGATGCGCGATTTCGCCGGAAGGTCGATTCCATTCTTGTCATGCTGTGACCTGGCGTTGTTCAAAGCGTTCTTCGGACGCAGCAAGGACTGGCAGGACATCAGCGGCATGGTGGACAGAGGATCCGTCGACGCCGGTGAGCTGGCAGAAGCACTCGCCGGACTGCTCGGCGCGCAAGACCACCGTGTGGCGCGCGCAGAAGGATTGCACGGAATGCCCGAGTAGCACAGACGCGCAACGGTCCGGGCCTAGGCCCGGACCGTCTGCGGACTGCACGTTGAGCGCAGGGCGTTGCACCATGCGGTGTTACATCATGCCGCCCATGCCGCCCATGCCGCCCATCGGGTCACCGCCGCCCATCGGCATTGGCGGGGCCTCCTCGGGCTTGTCAGCTACGAGCACCTCGGTGGTGAGCAGCAGACCGGCGATCGACGCGGCGTTCTGCAGAGCCGCGCGGGTGACCTTGACCGGGTCGATCACTCCGGCGTCGATCAGGTCGACCATTTCACCGCTGGCGGCGTTGAAACCGGTCGAACCCGACTCGGCCTCCACACGCTGCACGATTACAGCACCCTCATGCCCGGCGTTGGCGGCGATCAGCTTGGTGGGCGCATCCAGTGCTGCGCCGATGATGCGGGCACCGGTGGCCTCGTCGCCGTTGAGGCTTTCGGCCACCGCGTCGACCGAGGCACGGCAGCGCAGCAGGGCGGTGCCGCCGCCGGCGACAATGCCTTCCTCGATGGCCGCACGAGTCGCAGAGAGAGCATCCTCGATGCGGTGCTTCTTCTCTTTGAGCTCGACTTCGGTAGCCGCGCCGACCTGCACGACGGCCACGCCGCCGGCGAGTTTCGCCAGACGCTCCTGGAGCTTCTCGCGGTCCCAGTCGGAGTCGGTGTTGTCGATTTCGGCCTTGATCTGGCTGACACGGCCCTCAACGTCGGAACGCGTGCCGGCGCCCTCGACGATGGTCGTGTCGTCCTTGGTCACCACGATCTTGCGGGCTTGGCCCAGCAATGCCATGTCGATGGTCTCGAGTTTGAGGCCCACTTCCTCGGCAACGACCTGGCCACCGGTGAGGATCGCCATGTCGGCGAGCATCGCCTTGCGGCGCTCCCCGAATCCCGGCGCCTTGACAGCCACCGAGTTGAAGGTGCCGCGGATCTTGTTGACCACGAGAGTGGCAAGAGCCTCTCCTTCGATGTCTTCGGCGACGATCAACAGCGGTTTTCCGGACTGCATGACCTTCTCAAGCACAGGCAGCAGCTCTGCGACATTGGAGATCTTGCCCTGGTTGAACAGGATGTAGGGCTCGTCGAGCACAGCTTCCTGACGCTCGGGGTCAGTGACGAAGTAAGGGGAGAGGTAGCCCTTGTCGAACTGCATGCCCTCGACGAAGTCGAGGTCCATGCCGAACGTGTTCGACTCCTCGACGGTGACAACACCGTCTTTGCCCACCTCGTCGATGGCGTCGGCGATGACCGCGCCGACGGCGGTGTCCGCAGCGGAGATCGAAGCGACTTGCGCAACCTTGTCCTTGCTGTCGTCGACATGCACGGACTGGTCGGCGAGGGCTTCCACAGCGGCGGCCACGGCTTTCTCCATGCCGCGCTTGAGGCCCATGGGGTTGGCGCCGGCGGCAACGTTGCGCAGGCCTTCGCGCACCAGTGCCTGCGCCAGGACGGTGGCGGTGGTGGTGCCGTCACCAGCGATGTCGTTGGTTTTAGTTGCCACCTCCTTGACCAGTTGCGCGCCCATGTTCTCGAATTGGTCCTCCAACTCGACTTCCCGGGCGATGGACACGCCGTCGTTGGTGATGGTGGGCGCACCGAACTTCTTGTCGAGCACGACGTTGCGACCCTTGGGGCCGAGCGTCACCTTGACGGTGTCGGCGAGCTTGTTCACGCCCTCCTCGAGCCCGCGGCGTGCTGACTCGTCGAATTTCAGGATTTTCGGCATGAATGCGACCTCAGCCCATCTTCGCGAGCACGTCGCGGGCGTTCAGGATGAGAAGGTCTTCACCTTCGACGGTGATTTCGGTCCCGCCGTACTTGCTGTAGACGACCGTGTCGCCGACTGCGACATCGACAGGGATGATTTCACCGCTCTGTTCTGAGCGACGGCCGGGGCCGACGGCGATGACTTCACCCTGTTGGGGCTTCTCCTGTGCGGTGTCGGGTATGACTAGGCCGCTGGCGGTGGTGGACTCCGCTTCGCTGGAGCGGACCACGATGCGGTCCTCAAGGGGCTGCAAGTTCATTCGATCCTCCGAGATCGGTCTTGAGTTGCTGATGTGTCAGATCTCTGAACCGAGTCGGCTAGTCGTTAGCACTCTCGTCCAGAGAGTGCTAACGATAGGAGCGTCTTAGGGCGTGAACAACCCGCGGCCCACCAGTTTCTGGAGTCAGAATCTGCTCAGGCGACGGCTGTTCCGCTCTGCCTCCGCTCTTGTTCGCTTCGCTCACCGGGCCGCTCGGGCCACGGCCTCGCGCAGCATGGACCACCGTCGCCCCGACTATTCGCTCGGCCTCTACCCGACCGGAAGCTGCAGCGACGGGTCGGCGCCGGTGGTCAGAGGTGACGGGCCGTCGGCTTGCAACCGTTGCCAGGCCACTGCCGCGACCATCGCCGCGTTGTCGGTACACATGGCCCTGCTGGGGATGACAGCTCTGATCCCGTCGGCCTCGCACACCTCCGCGGTGCGCGACCGCAACCGGGAATTCGCGGCGACGCCGCCTGCCAGGCAGACGGCCCGAGCTCCGATCTCGCGCGCCGCGCGCCGCGCCTTGTCGACCAGCACGTCGACCACCGCTTCCTGAAAGGACGCGGCCACATCCGCGGTCGCAACGTCGGGGTTCTTGCGCACATGGTTGACCACCGCGGTCTTCACCCCGCTGAACGAGAAGTTCCAACCGTCGTTGGCCATTGCCCGTGGGAAGGCAATCGAATCGGGGTCACCCTGCACGCTCAGACGGTCGATCGCGGGCCCACCGGGATAACCGAGGCCCATGAACCGGGCAACCTTGTCGAAAGCCTCGCCTGCGGCATCGTCGACCGTGGCGCCGAGCACGCGGTAGCGCAGATGATCCTTCATCACGACGAGAATCGTGTGGCCGCCGGAAACGAGCAGAACCACCATCGGCATCTCCAGATCCGGTTCCTCCAAGAAAGCGGCATAGAGATGAGCTTCGAGATGGTTGACAGCAACAAAGGGCACGTCCCAGACCAGGGCCAACGACTTGGCTGCCGACACTCCCACCAACAGCGCGCCGACCAGTCCGGGGCCGTATGTTGCCGCGATCGCGTCGATGTCTGTGGTGTCAAGTCCAGCGTCGGAAACCGCGGCCGAAACAACCGGCACTATCAGATCCAAATGAGCTCGACTGGCAACCTCAGGGACCACTCCTCCGTAGCGCGCATGCAGCTCCACTTGGCTCGACACAATCGACGAACGCACGACCGAACCCGACTCCACCACCGCAGCAGCAGTCTCGTCACAGCTCGTCTCAATCCCCAGAATCAGCTCGGTTCGAGTGGTCTGGGCTGTGCTGGCTGCGGGGCTCATTGCAGTGCCGCCCGCACCCGGTCGATGCGCTCGGCAACCTCAGGTTCGTCGAGATGGCGGATCGACATGACCAGTGCGTCTTCAGCGGGCTTGGTGTAGTAGTCGGGCGTGATCCCCAACGGCTGGAACCCGAGACGGGAGTACAGGCGATGAGCCCGCTTGTTCGCGGCTCGAGCCTCAAGCGTCGCCGCAGTGGAACCGTGCGCCCGGGCCCGGTCCAGAAGCTCGATGAGCAGTCGTGTGGCGATGCCTTGATGCTGATGTTCGGGGTCGACGGCCACGTTGCTGACATGAGCCATGCCGGCCAGGTAGAGAAGGCCCGCATGGCCCACGACGCGTTCGCCCTTCGGTCCGCCGGCGCCGTTGCCGTCGGCGCCGTGGTCCTCTCCGTTGCCGCTGCGTGGTTCCACGCCGGTGATGGCGACTAGATGCAGTCGATCGGGGTCGCGCACCTCTTTGTGCCAAGTCGTGGCCGACCAGGGATCGCCGTAACCCTGTTCGTCGATGGCCATGACCGCCGAAATGTGGCTGACGGTCATCTGCTCGATGCGCACGTCTGAAGGCACGTAGACAGACATTAGGCAACTGTTCCGATCGGTTGTGCGTCAGGCCCGCGAAGGTAGAGCGGTCTGATCGAGTCGGGACTCACGGTCCTGCCTGCGGCTGCCGCGGTCGCTGCCAGTTCCACGATGGTCTCAGCGCTCGGAAGAACAGGACTTCCCTCGGCGTGAAACCCCTTTTGGGCGAATGTCTCGGAGTGAGCCTCAACTCCGTCGCCCACGAGGAGCGTGTCGCGGGCTTCGCTGGCCAGCATCATGGCGAGATCGCGGGGGTCGAGCACCGCCGGCCCGCTGATCGGGCAGCCGTCTGCTCCGAACGCCGCATGGAACAATTCCCCGCGACGGGCGTCGATGACCGCATCAATCCGGCGGCTTGCACAACTGCGCCGGGCCTCATGGGCCACCAACTCCAGCGAAGTAACGGAAACCATCGCAGCGCCGAGAGCATGCGCCATTGTGACGGCGGTCGTGACGCCGACCCTCAAACCGGTGTAGAGGCCCGGGCCGACGTCGACCGCGATCACCCCGACGTCCGCCATGGCCACGCCGGATTCCCCGAGGGCCTCGGCGATCTGTGGGACCAGGGACTCGGCGTGGCGACGTGGTTCAGACGACTCGCGTGCGGCCAGAACTCCATCCGGGCCGCCGACGGCGCACCCGACCCTTGAGGTCGCCGACTCAATCCCCAAGATCAACGGCGCCCTCATCAGCGCCCCACCCGTTGCTGGAGGGCCCAAGTCTGTGCGGCAGCTCTGAGGGCGCCCACCCGCGAAACCCAGTCGGTGCCCACGGCACGAAGTTCAATGTGCCGGTCGTCGTCGCCGTCGCCGAAGGTGATGCTCACATCGAGCCGCTCGGCCGGCAGAGCCGGCAGGATCATCTGCCCCCACTCGATGAGGGTCACCCCCTGCTCCAACAGTTCCGGTATGGCAAGATCGCGGGCTTCAACGAGATCCTCGAGCCGGTAGACGTCGAGATGATTGACGACCAGGCGACCCTCGTAGCGGTTGGCGAGTGTGAAAGTAGGGCTCGTGACCGCTGCGTCCACACCGAGAGCCGCGGCCAACCCCTGAGTGAAAGCGGTCTTCCCGGCGCCGAGGTCGCCTGCCAGCAACAGAAGGTCACCGTCGTCGATCAGGTCTGCGACCGCCGCGGCAAGCAGGCGCGTCTGGTCCACAGACGAAGTCCGGCAAGCGACAGGGGGATCGTCGGCAGGTGGCCTCACGCTTCAACGTTACTGACAGCGGTGCCGGGAGCGGCCCGCTCACGGTCGCTTCAAACCGGCCGAGTCGATTCTCGCGTCGTTGGCCGCTTCGGCTCGTTGGCCTCTCGCGTCGTTGGCCTCTCGCGCTCGCAAGGAGTCGGATTTCAGCGCCTTCGCGTGTTTCGGGACCCACGACGAGGTGACTTCGGAGGGTTCGATCTCCGCCGGCGATCAGCTTGCCGTTGCCGACCAGCGACTTTGATGAGAGGAGACCTCCATCAGTACGGGCTCAACTTGATTGAACGGAGTTGCGCAGCGCCTGCTCGGTTGCGACGACTGCCAGGGTCCTCACCTCGTCGACGTGGGCCGTGATCTCGCCGGTGGCGGCTGCAACGAAGGCGTCACCGTCGGAACGAGTGTGAGGGGGGAAGATCGCACGAGCCAGGCCATCGTGTGCGCCTTGTGCGACTATTCTGCATCCAGCGGGGTCGAGGCGAGCGTTGCTGATGACCACACCGATCACCGTGTTGACAGCATCCGCAGCGAATTCGTCGGCTCCGAAACTCTCGGGCCAGCCGTCGAAGGCGCCCTCGGCGATTGCGGTGGTGACGTCTCCGACATCGATATCGCCTGCTGCGTTGTTGACCACCAGCACAGTTGTCGTCAACTCGCCTTTGCGGGCGGTGAACATCTGAATCCCGCCAACCGATGGGTCGTCTGGCCGGCGCCATTTGCCGACCGTGGCTCCTGCGCCGGCGCCGACGGGGCCGACAGTGGGATCTGAGCTGCACGCCGCCAGCGCCATTGCCCCCTGTGTCGGACCGGGGCGGACAGATGCGTCGCCGACGCCCAGGTCGTAGAGGCTCATCGCCACGACAATCGGCACGTTGGCGGCTCTGGTCTTGAAGCCTCGGCTCTGAGCCTCGAGGGCTGACACAACACCGTCGGCAGCGGACAGGCCGAAAGCCGACCCTCCGCTCAGGACCACTGCATCCACATGGGTGACGAGCCGAGTCGGGTCCAGCAGTTCGAACTCTCGGGTTGCGGGGGCGCCCCCTCGGACTTCGCCGGAAGCCGTGGTCGAAGGCGGCAACAGGACAACCGTGCAACCTGTACGCGCCGCCGAGTCGGTCCAATGTCCGACGGTCACACCTGGAATTTCAATCTTCACCCCCCGAAAACTACCTGTGTTTGCCCTTGCTGAGCCTCCACAGGGAGAGCCGTTGGAGTTTCTGGGATTTGTTGTTGCATATTCAGATATTTCATGTATCTTCACTTCGACGGGACAACAACTCACAGGCGGGCACAATGTTGCGAACTACTGGCGGGACGAGAGGCGGATCCATCCCTCGCCGTGTTGGAACAGCATTGCGCGGGTTGGCACTGCGCTCCGTAGGCGGAAAGGAGATCAGGAGTGTCCCGTGTCGCGTCAGCGATGCGCCGGGCGGTTCGGTGTGTCGTGTCAGCGAAAACTCAGGCGGTTTGGTGCTGCGGTGTGTTGGTGGGATGTTGTGTGCTGTGCTCGTGGCCTCCGGCTGCAGCGAAGACGGCAGCAATGCAGTTGAGTCGGTCACGACCACATTCCCATCAACCACCGCAGTGCCGATGACCACCGCAGTGCCTTCGACCTTGCCGGCTGCTTCGACTCTGCCGCTGGCTGCGGCCGAGGCTCCGAGAGGCGCTGGCTCTCTTCTGGGCGAGGAGGAGCAGATGTCTGCTGCGATTGTGTACTACTTCGAAGTGCTGGCGAAGGCCAACGATCCCCCGGATCCGCACAGCCTGCTTTGGGACGATGTTGCGACCCCCAACCGTGCAGCCGCTCTCCGCGCCGAGGCTCAAGAGAACCTCACAGCGCGAAGAGGCTTTCGCCGGCCCGAGGATCGACAACGGTTGGTTTATGCTCCTTCGACCGTTCTGCGCCAGGACTCCATCGCTGTCGTCAACCTCTGTCTGCGAGACAACCTTGAGACCTATGACCTCGACACCGATGCGGTCATCGACGAATCCGTCTCCTACACCTGGGTCCAGTTGACGGTCACCGACCATTTCGGTGGTTGGCTGGTGAGCCAGCACCGCACGGTCCAACAATTCGAATCACAGGAACTGTGCGCCGCTTCATATCAATAGCGCCGACGACGGTCGTCTTGGTGCTCGCGCTGAGCTTCGCGGCTTCGGGCCAGGACAATGAAGGAGACGAGGGCACGAACATCGAGGTGACGCCCAGCGGTCTGGTTGTAACCGCCGGCACGCCCGGGTCGCTGGGCCTCAGCCCTGCTCCGGGCCGGCCCGGGCGTGGACCTACCGTCTACTGCGGTTGGTACAACTTCTCCGTCGAGTTCGGCGAGTATCTGTTCGATCCGATAGGAGACTCGATCTGGCCTCGTGTCAGCAGCACGTATCTCCTCAACTGCTGGACCGACGACCCTGCCGAGCCGTACCCGGGCTACCCGAAGATCACCAGGTACCGCGGTGCGGCCGAGATATCGGGATCGGCGGTCTCAAGTGGTGACGCCGCGCGGTTCGCCATAGCCCACATCAATTTCGAACTGCCTGAGATTCAACTGTCGCCGCCGCGCCGACAGGTCGTCGGGGTCCCCAGTTGGCTCGCGGTTGTGAGCCGGCTCCACTACGATCAGATCTCCGCCAACGCCGGCCCTGTCTGGGCCACTGTTCAGGCGCGCATGCGCGACGTCACTTGGGATTTCGGCAACGGTGAGAGCCGGGTCTGCCGCGACGACGTGTCCAAGGTGTGGGATCCGACGGCAAACCAGATCCAGACGAGCCGCTGCACCTACACCTATATCAACAGCAGCGGATCGCCGTTCAACGTGACAGCCACGGTCCGTTGGAACATCTGGCAACGAACCAACACCAATCCCAGTTGGCATTGGTGGGGAACGATCAGCCGATCAACCACGATTCCGGTCCGGGTAACCCAACTCCAATCAGCGATCCGCTGACGGAGGCCGCGGACGGCAGCGCTCAGACCAGTGTGCGGAGCACTGAGCCGATAGTTTCGGGGAGGTCGCCGGCGATCAGGCCGGGGCCCAGCAGGCGGCCCGCAGCGCCGTGTACATGGGCGGCGACGGTCGCGGCGTCGAAAGGAGCCAGGCCCTGGGCCAACAGGGAGGTGACGAACCCGGCCAGGACATCACCGGTCCCGGCGGTCGCCAGAGCCGAGGTGCCCGAGGTGACCACGCGGATTCGGCCCTCTGGAGCGGCGATCACCGTCGTCGGCCCCTTGCGGATCACTGTGACCCCGTGTTCGACCGCAAACTCCCGGGTCTGTTCGAGACGGTCGGGGCCAGTGCCGCCCCCGATTCGCTGCCATTCCCCGTCGTGGGGCGTCAATATCGTGGGTGCCGGGCGCCCCTCCAATGCCGATGCCATCTCCGCTGTCAACCCGTCGCCGTCGATCACCAGCGGTACCGCCACACCAAGCATCGCCCGAACGCTCTGAGGGTCGTCGCAGCCCAGACCAGGGCCCACAAGCACCGCTCGGATACGGTCATCGAGTCCCCCAAGAGCGTCTTGAGCCCAACCGACCGTCGGCAAGGGCAACACGACCGCCTCGGTCGGTCCTTCGCTGCCACGCGCGCCGGGCATGGCCGACTGCACCATCCCGGCGCCGGCGCGTTGAGCCGCGCGGGCAGCCAACCAGGCCGCTCCGGTCATGCCGCCAGAGCCGCCGACAATGCGCACGCCTGATCGCCACTTGTGGTCTTCGGCTGACGACATCGGAACAAGAGCCGCCATGTCGGCGCCTTCAACCGCGTGCCGTGAGGGGGAGCCCATATCCAAGCCGATATCGACAACCCGTACCTCGCCGGCCAACGAGCGTCCCGGCTCCAACACGAGCCCCGGTTTCAGCGCCGCGAAAGTGACCGTGCGCTCTGCCGACATCGGGAGGCCCAGACGCTCACCGGTCAATCCGTCGACACCCGACGGGATGTCGACAGCCAAGACCCGCTGAGCTTGAGCGACCACCGGTGGCACATAAGGACGGGTCAGGCCGGTTCCGAAAGCGGCATCGACCACCAGATCGACAGGTCGCAGCGATGCGGGGGCGTCCAGCGCGTCGACCACCGAGACCCGTACTCCCCGGCGGGCCAGGTGTGCAGCTGCCACGCGACCGTCAGAGCCGTTGTTGCCCGGGCCGCAGAGCACGGTCACGCGCCGCCCGTAGGTCCCGCCCATCAGCTCGATGGCCTCTCGGGCGACATGGCGCGCTGCTCGATCGATCAACACTTCAACCGGTTCGGGGGCGGCTTTGTCGATCGCTGCCATCTCGGTGGGAGTGATGATCGCCAACATCAGCGGCATTTCCTCTCGAACGGGGTGCCGGTGGACCCACCGTGCTGAGTCGCACGCTGCTGCGACGGGCGAGCCATTATTCTGCCAGGGCCACGACCACGGCCTGCGCCAGTCGGTCCGTGTGGCTGAGGGTGACCTCGAAGCGCGTCGCACCGAACTCCTCGGCCTTGATGCCGGCGCCGGCGTGCAACCGCAGTTCGGGGCGGCCGTCGTCATGGTTGAGCACCTCGATGTCACGCATCTTCATCGCCCCGAGGCCGCATCCCATGGACTTCAGAGTCGCTTCCTTGGCAGCGAAACGAGCCGCCAGCCGCGGGGTCGGGTCGCGGGCCTGGTTGGCGTAGGCCAGTTCGGTGGACCGGAACAGGCGATCAACCAGTCCCGGCGTTCGTTCCAGTACGTCGCGGAAACGGTCGATGTCGACGAGGTCGGTTCCGATGCCGAGCACCCCGCCAGCCTACCGCGCCGCCCAGAAGCCGACGGGACCGACGCCGGACGCAATCCGGAGCCCCGAGACCCACCGAGAAATGTCCGCGACCGGCCGTCAGGTCGATCGCCAGCGGTCGGCGAGCACGTTGATCGGCAGGGTCAGCAGATCAGCGACGTCCTCAGCGGCGAGAAGATCCTCACGGAACACGTCCTCGGTCTCCACCACCGCGTCATAGAGCGCCGAATAGCGGTTGCGGTAGCCGCGCAGAACGCCGCGGGCCGCGGCTGCGGTAAGCGAAGCAGCGAAGCGCACATGCAGCAGCGTCAGGCCCGTCGTTGTGTTGTCCTTGAGTTCGGGAATGATGATCACGCAGCGGTCGTCGGCGCGGCCACGGGCAACGAAGACCCGGCGCTCGAGCGCGACCTGGTGCTTGGTTCCCCGCAGCCTCGGGAAACGATCAGTGCGAGACACGATGTGGCGCGAGATCCCATCGCGGTCTGTGACCACCGCGGTTGCTTCACCGGTACCGTCGACTTCAAGGCCCTCGACTCGATACCGGGTATGGCCCAGCACTTCATCGACCGCAGGATCAAGATCGGCCAGGGTGCGCAACGAGGCGTAGCTGAGCCGGTCGCGGGGAGCGCCGGCTGCCAACGCCGCGAAGGCCAGCGGCGCCTCCAACAGCGTTTCATCGGAGCGGGAAATACCGACCGTCACAGTCTTGGCCTGGTGTTTGATCGCGTCTATCGGCCGTGTCAGCTCGTCGATCCCGACACTGAGAGCCGCCGCCAAGTCGTCGAGGATCACCGCCGGTGTGCCGACTTTGCCGTATTCGATCTGGTAGGCCTCAAGCGGCGAGGAGCCCAGCGCGAAGCGGAACAGCGAGGCCAGCTTGACCGCCGTCGCCGCTTCGAGGTGGCCGTTGTAATCACCGGTGCGGATGCCGTTGAAAAAATTCGCCGCGGATCTCTCGATGACCGGTTCGACCCAAGCCAGGACCTGCTCCCCGTTGAGAAAGGAACGAGCCGCGGCCTGCTCGATGGCACTGTGCGCTTCGCGCAGAGGCTGTGCTTGGGCGTCGATGGCCAAAGCGGCCTCGTAGCCGAACAGGTGGCCGGCCATCGTCGACAGAATGAACCCCAGGCGGCTGTCGATGGCGGGGACCGGAATCACTGCCAGAGCGGTGTCGAAGCGGCCCTCGCCCTCGTCGGCGATCACGATCGGTGCAGCTTTGTGGGCCCGGAAGATCCCGACTTCCTTCGCCACATCATCGGCTGTGGAACCCGATAGTCCAGCCGCGCACACAATGATCAACGGCTCTGCTGAGAGATCGATGTGCTTCTTGTCCTCTGTCGCATCAGCGGACATCGACTTGTAGCAGAGTTCGGACAGTTTGATCCGCACCTCGTTGGCAGCGATGCGGTTGGCGCCGTTGCCCACCAGAGCCCAATAGCGGCGACCCGGAGCGAATTGACGGGCCGCTTCTCCGATAAGGTCGCGGCGGCCCAGGACAGTTTGCATCGCTTCGGCCACGTCATGGACCGCGCTCAGCAGCGAACGGCGGTCATCGGCGCCTTCGTCGCCCTGCAACTCGTCGGCAATGGCAATGGCCAGCAGCAACCCTGCGGCGATCTGCGAATAGAACGCCTTGGTCGAAGCGACGCTCATCTCCACATCCCGGCCGTCGGAGGTGTACAACACGCCGTCAGCCCGATCGGTGAGATCGCTGCCGCGGCGGTTCACGATCGCAATAACCTGCGCGCCTCTGTTCCGTACGATGTCGACCGTGCGGTTGGTGTCGGTGGTAGTACCCGATTGGCTGACTGCTACAACCAGAGTGTCGGACATGTCCGAACGAAGCAAGAACCCCGACAATTCTGTCGCCAGCATCGCCTCGGCGACTATCCGGCCATGGGGGACAAGCGCGTCAAGGGTCACCGCGAGGCTCTGACCGGCCACTGCGGCAGTTCCCTGACCGATTATCGCGACCCGCTTTATTGATCCTTCGCGCAGCCCCTCGCGGACCGCTTTGGGGACGATCTCAGGCCCGAGCGATACCTCCGGACCGCGGTCGCCGTCGAGGATCTTGCCCCGCAGGGTCTTGCCGAAGGACTCAGGGGCCTCACTCAGCTCTTTGAGCAGGTAGTGGGGGCTGTCGCCGCGGTCGATGTCGCGGGTGGTGATCTCGGCGGTGAACACGTCATCGTCGGTCACCTCGAGGTTGGCGCCGTCGTAGGCCCGGCGCAGCATGCCTGCCACGGTTCCCGCATGTTCGCTGTCGAGCTCGATGATCTGGCCGCGGCTGGCATTGGGATTGTCCGGGTTGTTCGGGATTTCACCGTCCATGCGCACATAGTGAGGTGTTTCCTCAACCACCCCGTAGGGCTCGCTGGCCACGATGTAGGCGTCCTCTGCCAGACCGACGTACAAAGCCTGACCACTCCCGCGAAGGGCCAACTGGAGCCGTTGCGGTGCGGTGGCCGTGCCGGCCGCAATCGCCACTGACCCTTCGAAGGCGGCCACAGTGCGCCGGAACGCCTCCGCGGAACTGTGCCCCTCCGCTAGGCGTTGACTCATCAACGATGGGATGACCTTGGCGTCTGTGGTTATCGCCTCTTGGATGTGGACTCCCTCCTCGGCGATCAGATCGGCGAAATTGTCGACGTCGCCGTTGAGAACGCCCACGACATAGGGGCCGGCGTCGGAGTGGTCGGCGGTGGAGACCAGTTCGCTGTTGAGGGGATGGGCGTTTGATTCGGAGATGATGCCGACCGACGCCCAGCGGGTGTGTGCCAACACGACAGCTTGAGCTGTGTCGTTTGCCAGAGCCGTTGCCAACAACTCGTCTTGGATCAATGCCTCGCGTAGAGCCGCAGTGTTGTCGCCCAGCTCGCCGATCTCGGATGCCACCTTGTGGACCACGCTGAAGAGGCCGTCGATGACCCTGACGCTGCCCGAGCCGAAGTTCTGGTCGCTGCTGCGACGAGCGACTTCTGCTTGGACCGCCGGATCATCGAGATCGAGCGCGTGATCGCGCACAAGCAGATGGATCCCGGCCGAGTCGCGCCCCCGGACTTCGAGCCGGTCGAGCGACGCCAGCGCCTGATGGACCGACAGGAACACCTCGAGAGCACTGGTTGTCGTTGCGTCATTGCCCAACTCGGCGACGCTGTCAGCGGCATGGAGTCGATCCCGAGTAATCGCCCAGAGCGCGTCGCGGATGCGGTTCAGCTCATGGTTGTGCCGTT
Organism: Acidimicrobiaceae bacterium; assembly: GCA_026706815.1. Classification (GTDB taxonomy): domain Bacteria; phylum Actinomycetota; class Acidimicrobiia; order Acidimicrobiales; family Aldehydirespiratoraceae; genus VXYK01. The sequence continues at coordinate 43,784 of JAPOYA010000011.1, forward strand.
CGAGGTCGCCGGTGTCAAATGTCGGGTCTGATTCCAGTGTGGTTTCGATCTCGTGGATCGCGTCTGAGATCCGGCTGCAGCTGTGAGTGAGGACTCCCGCTACCGGCCGGTCCCCCAACAGCAGGCGGAGTCCAGGAACCCCGCGCAGCTGCGAATCGATCTCAGAGAGCTTGTCGCCCGCCTCACGAAGCACGGAGCGCGCAACTCCACCATCGGGGAGGTCCACCAGTGCCTGATCAGCCAGTGAACGCTCGACACCCGCGAGCAGTGCCAGGATTTCATCTTTGAGCGGAGTCGGTCGCTTCGACGGTCGCCGGACGATAGCGATGATCCCGCACATGGGTCCTCCATCTGTGCCCGAGCGAATAGATCGAAGCTTCCCTGAGCCTGAACTGTCATATCAGTCTAGCTTCAAGCGCGACACTCAATGTCGGGCGAGCAGCAGCGTCACCGCGTCGGCGAGGGCGTCTGCCTCCATCTGCGCTTCGGCGGTCGTTTCAGCCTCGACCATCACCCGGACGAGAGGCTCGGTGCCGGAGGGTCTGATCAGAATCCGGCCCTTCGGGGCCAGACGAGCCATCGCCGCGTCGATCAACGGTGCGCACCTTCGATCAAGCGACTGGGCTTGCTGGTCCGAAATCAGCTTCGGCGCCGCAACGTTGGACAACACCTGAGGCAGACGTGTCATGGCTTGCCCGGCCAGGTCGGCCAGGCTCTCATTGCGGCGGACCACGACGTCGAGCAACTGGACCGCGGTGAGGAGTCCGTCGCCGGTCGTAGCCAGGTCGCGGAGGATCACGTGACCTGACTGCTCGCCGCCCAGCGAGAGTCCTCTGGCATTGAGCGCTTCCAGCACGTAGCGGTCACCGACTCTGGTTTCGACAACCTCGATCCCGGCGGCGTCCATTGCCAGCCGGAATCCGAGGTTGGTCATTTCCGTGACCACCACCGCGTTGTCGGTGAGCATCTGGCGGTCGCGCCGGTCGAGCGCGCAGATCGCGATGATCTGATCGCCGTCGACGAGTTCACCGGCAGCGTCGACCGCCAGCACGCGGTCGGCGTCGCCGTCGAACCCGAGGCCGGCATCGGCGTGCAGAGAGACGACCGCGGCTTGCAAAGACGCGAGGTCAGTGGAGCCGCAGCCGTCGTTGATGTTGTGGCCGTCGGGAGAATCGTGGATGACTGCCACCTCCGCGCCGAGTTCGGTCAAGACCCGTTCGGCAACTGTTGTCGCAGCACCGTTGGCCAGGTCCGCGACCACACTCAGGCCTTTGAGATTGCGGCCGGCGAGACTCTCGACTGCCGCGGCCATATGCTGCTCGACTGCCTCTGAATGCCGGTCGATCCCAGTCCCTGCGACAGCTGTGTCTCCCGCCTTGAAGAACTGATCGAAGCGCTGCTGGATCTCCTGCTGTGCATCTTCGGACAGCTTCATGCCGCCGGCGGCGAAGAACTTCACGCCGTTGTCATGGGCCGGATTGTGCGAAGCCGACACGACTGCTCCCGCAACGTCGTTGTCGTGGCACCAACGCGCCACCGCGGGTGTGGGCACAACCCCGAGATCGACCGAATGACCGCCGGCGGCAGCTGTCCCCCCGTGAATCGCGGCGGCCAGCATCGGACTCGACGCCCGAGTGTCACGTCCGACGGCGAACCCGTCGGCGCCGAGGACATCGGCGCCGGCCCGTCCCAACGCGGCGACAGCCTCGACAGACAACAGGGTGCGCGTGTCGCCGCGCACCCCGTCGGTCCCGAAACGCAAGCTCACGAGTTCCCCCTCAAACACCCGACCCACCCGAGCGTCCGCACAAGAGATCAGCGCTTGCTGTACTGAGGGGCCTTGCGGGCCTTCTTGAGCCCGTACTTCTTCGACTCCTTCTTGCGGGGATCGCGGGTGAGGAAGCCGGCCTTCTTGAGGGCATCGCGGTGCTCGACGTCGATCTTCACCAGACCTCGAGCAATGCCGAGGCGGAGTGCTCCGGCCTGACCGCTGGTGCCTCCGCCGTGGATCGTGGCGTCGATGTCGTACATCTCATTCGTTTCAGTCGCTGCCAACGGCTGGGTCGAGAGCATGCGGTGGGTCCGTGACGGGAAGTAGTCTTCGAGAGTCCTGCCGTTCACGGTGACTACACCGTTGCCAGAACGGAACCGGACGCGCGCAACGGAACTCTTACGGCGACCGGTGGATTGCATTATCGGGACAGACATCAGCCTCGACCTTGTTCGCCCTGCTCACGCGCCACCGCATGAGCGATCTCCATTGGTTGCGGTTTCTGCGCTTCGTGAGGATGCGCAGGACCCGCGTAGACCTTCAATTTCTTGATCTGAGCGCGACCGAGGCGAGTCTTGGGGATCATGCCCCGGATGGTGTCGTGTACGGCCTGCTCGGGTTTGCGGGAGAGCTTGTGTCCGTAAGTCTCGGCTCGGATGCCTCCGGGATAGCCCGAATGCGTGTGCATGATCTTCTTCTCGGCCTTGCCGCCGGTCAGCACGACCTTGTCGGCGTTGACGATGATGACATGGTCGCCGGTGTCGAGATGGGGCGAGTAGATGGCCTTGTGCTTGCCGCGCAGGACGTTGGCGACCTCGGTCGCGAGCCGGCCGAGGACCAGACCCTGGGCATCGACGACGTGCCAGAGACGTTCGATCTCGCTGGCTTTGATTGCGGTGGTGGACACGGAACTCTCCGAGACGAATAAGGGACTGTATGAGGCTACGGCCCCGAGCCCCGAACCACACATTTTCCAAGCGCAACTTCGCATTTCGTCGGATTCAGTCGTAGTGAGCGCGCCAGAGCACCAGGCCGCGGCCGGGAGCGGGACTCGGGGCGGCGTCCCGGCTCAAAGCTCGCAACACCACGCCCATGTCTTCGACTCGCCGTCGATGACGCCCGATCTCGACGCACATGCCCACCAGGCTTCGCACCATCTGATGGGTGAACGCGCTGGCGGTGATTTCAAATGTGGCATTGTCACCGGATTTGCGCCACTGGGCTTCGCGGACTGTGCGCACGAACGTCTGCTGCGGCTTGCTCTTGTTGCGCTTCGAGAACGAAGTGAAGTCATGCGTGCCAACGATCGCTTCGCTCGCGTGCTGCATCGCGTCGACGTCCAACCGGTCGCGCACATGCCAAGTGAAATGCCTGGTGAGCGGATCGACTACGGGGCCGTTGAAGATGTGATAGCGGTAGCTGCGCCCGGTGCAACTGAAGCGCGCATCGAAAGTGGGCGGAGCCGTCTCGACATCGTCGACCGCGATCGTCGGCCCAAGCATGCGATTCACAGCCCGGCTCAGCGCGTTCGGCTCGAAGTGGGACTCATCCGCGTCGAAGGAGACGACCTGGCCCCGGGCGTGGACTCCGGCGTCGGTGCGTCCAGCACCGGTGACTGTGACCGGGTGGCGCAGCACCTGTGTCAGAGTGTCCTCGAGTTCGGACTGCACGGTCGCCACATCGGGGTTGCGAGCGAAACCGTGAAACGGGGTTCCGTCGTAGGCGACACTCATCCGCACCCGGACAAAACCCTCCGGCGGCGGCGCCGCAGCGGGACCGGCCCCTTCAGGCATCGACCGCCAACGTGTCAGACCAGTTCGATACGGGCCATCGGAGCGTTGTCGCCGGAGCGATTCCCAAGCTTGATGATCCGGGTGTAACCACCGGGGCGGTCCTCATAGCGGGGGCCTATCTCGTCGAACAGTTTCGAGGCCATTTCCCGGTCGCCCAGGAATCTGACCACCTGGCGGTGGTTGTGAACGCCGCCGGCTTTGGCCTTGGTGATCATCTTCTCTGCGATGGGCCGCATGGCCTTGGCCTTGGCCAAGGTGGTGGTAATCCCCTCAGCGGCGATGAGCGACGAAACGAGGTTGGCCATCATCAGCTTCTGATGTTGCGAACTGCCGCCGAAACGACGGCCCTTGCGCGGTTTGCCCGGCATTGCTCAGCCCTGGTTCAGGAGCGAGAGACCCCGCTCGTCAAGTTTGGAGACGACCTCGTCGAGGCTCTTCTGCCCGAAGTTGGTGATCGCCAAGAGGTCCATCTCAGACTTCTGCAGGAGCTCTCCGACGGTGTTGACCTGAGCTCGTTTCAGGCAGTTGCGCGGGCGCTCAGACAACTCCAGGGCATCGATCGAGAGATCCATGTCGGGACCACCCGTGGCCACCTGGATGGCTTCGCCGAGTTGCAGGCCCTGCGGCTCGTCGCTCATCTCCTCGATGAGCTGCACCAGGGAGCGCAGGGTGCCACCGGCCGAAGCAAGAGCCTCGCGCGGCGAAATCGAACCGTCGGTCTCGATCTCAAGGATGAGACGGTCGAAGTCGGTTGACTGCTCAACCCGGGTCGGTTCAACCAGGAAAGCGACGCGCCGCACCGGCGAATAGATCGAATCGACCGGGATCACACCGATGGTGGTGGTAGTGCTGTTCCGTTCGGCGGACACATAGCCGCGGCCTCTCTGCACGGTGATGTCGAGAGCCAGACGGCCCTTCTCGTTGACGTTGGCCAAAGGCAGGTTGCCGTTGAGCACTTCCACATCGGGGTGAGGCTGAATGTCACCCGCTGTTACCAGAGACGGGCCGCGAGCGTCGAGCCGCAGAGTCACCGGCTCCTCACTGTGGATCTCGAGTACCAGATCCTTGAGGTTCAAGATGATGTCGGTGACGTCCTCGGCCACACCTGTGATGGTGTCGAACTCGTGGAGGGCGTCATCGAAGCGAACCTGCGTCACCGCGGTGCCGGGGATCGACGAGAGCAGTGTGCGACGGATCGAATTGCCGATTGTGTGGCCGAAACCGGGCTCCAGCGGGCCGATGGAGAACCTCTGAAGGTTGCCTTCGACCTCGCCAATGGATTCGACGGTCGGGCGCTGAATGACGAGCATCGGGTTACCTCGGCTACTTGGAGTAGAGCTCGACGATGAGCTGTTCGCGTACGGGGACATCGATCTGCTCCCGGAGTGGGAGTTCACGAACGGTTGTCTGGAACTCTCCGCTCTGGTCGAGCCACGCCGGGGGCGTGCGGTCCAAGACGTCGGAGTTCCATTGGACGACGGTGAAGCTCCGCGCTTTTTCGCGCAACTCGATGACATCGCCTTTGCGGACACGGTAACTCGGGATCGTGACCCGGCGACCGTTGACGTTGACGTGCCCGTGATTGACGAACTGACGGGACTGAGGTCGGGTAGCACCCCAGCCCGCGCGGTAGACCACGTTGTCGAGTCGAAGCTCCAGGAAGCGCAGCATGTTGTCGCCGGTGACCCCTTGACGACGGCTCGCCTCGGTGAAGATGTTGCGGAACTGACGCTCCGTCAATCCGTATGTGTGACGCGCCTTCTGCTTCTCCTGAAGCTGCAGAAGATACTCAGAAACGTTGCCCCGGCGACGGGAGCGGCCGTGCTCACCGGGAGGGTAGGGACGCCTGTCGAGAGCAATGGTCTCACCCTTGGTCCCCCAGATGTTGGTGCCCAGGCGACGCGAGACGCGTGCTTTGGGGCCGGTATAGCGTGACATTGCTCAAGCCCTCCGCCGCTTGACAAGGCGGCAGCCGTTGTGGGGGATCGGAGTGACGTCTTTGATGCCGGTCACCTCGATCCCCGCGTTTTGAATCGAACGAATTGCGGTCTCACGGCCGGAACCCGGACCCTTCACCTGTACATCGACTTTGCGGACGCCGTGCTCCATCGCCCTCTGAGCGGCCTGTTCGGCGGCGAGCTGAGCAGCGAACGGGGTCGACTTGCGAGAACCGGTGAAGCCCACATTGCCCGCAGACGCCCAGGCGATGACGTCGCCTTTCTGATCGCTGATGGCGATGATCGTGTTGTTGAAAGAGCTCTTGATGTGTGCCACGCCGTGTGTGACGTTCTTGCGCTCTCGTTTACGAGGCCGACGCCCTCGCGCCCCTGCAGCAGCCATTACTTCTTGACCTTCTTCTTGCCGGCAATCGTCTTCTTGGGACCTTTGCGTGTACGGGCGTTGGTGTGGGTGCGCTGTCCCCGGACCGGCAGACCCCGGCGGTGACGCAGACCCTGGTAACAGCCGATCTCCATCTTGCGCTTGATGTCCTGGCTGACTTCGCGGCGCAGATCGCCCTCAACTCGAAGGTCGGAATCTATGAAGCTGCGAATCTTGGCGACTTCGTCGTCGGTCAGGTCGCGCACCCGCGTGGCCGAATCGATGCCGGTGGCGTCGCAGACCGCAAGCGCGGTGGACCGGCCGATGCCGTATATGTAGGTGAGCGAGGTGCCCACCTGCTTCTCTCGTGGAATATCGATGCCGCTGATGCGTGCCATTTCAGCCCTGCCTCTGTTTGTGACGGGGGTTGTCGCAAATCACCATGACACGGCGGCGACGCTGGATCACCTTGCACTTGTCACAGATTTTTTTGACGCTGGTTCGAACTTTCATTTCACTCCCGACCGCATCCTGCGGCCGCTGTCCGGCCGAAGCCGGGTGTTACTTGTAGCGGTAGGTAATGCGCCCCCGCTGGAGGTCGTATGGGGTCAACTCCACTTGGACACGGTCCCCGGGAAGGATGCGTATGTAGTGCATTCGCATCTTTCCGCTTATGTGTGCGAGCACCTTGTGGCCATTCTCCAAATCGACCCGGAACATGGCGTTCGGGAGCGACTCGATGACGGTGCCCTCGAGAACAATCGCATCTTCCTTAGGCTTCGGCAGGGTGGGAACCTCCTAGACGCGTTCAAGCCCTGTTGCTCGCACGCGGAAAGACCCGGATGCCCAGGTCAGCCAACCACGCTACCGGACTCGCCGAAGGTGACCAACCTGCGAAGACGGCAGTTCTGGGGTTCATCAGCCGCGGGTGGTGATCGCAGTGTCGATGCGGGCGAACACTTCGTCTTCAGTCCCCATGCCATCGATGGTGCAGAGCAGATCCCGTGACGCGAACCAATCGAGCAGCGGAGCGGTCTCCTTCTCATAGAGTTCCAGCCGTCGCCGGATCGCTTCGGGGGTGTCGTCTTCGCGGCGGCGGTCCAACATCCGCTGTGTCACGATCTCGATCGGCACGTCGAGGTTCAAGGCGATGCGGAGATCCTGCGACAGACTCCCAAGAATGCGCTCGAGGGCGTTCGCCTGATCGACAGTGCGGGGAAAGCCGTCGAGCAGCACCCCGTGTTCGTTGACGTCGCTGTGGCTGAAGCGCTCGGCGACGATGCCGTTCATGATCCCATCGGAGACGAGGCCTCCGGCATCCATGATCTTCGATGCCTGCAAGCCCAACTCGGTGCCCTGCGCCACCGCCGAGCGCAGCATGTCGCCGGTGCTGACATGAATGCAGCCGTGGGCTTCGCAGATTCGAAGTGATTGAGTGCCCTTCCCCGACCCCTGGCGGCCGAGGATCACCATTCTGAGTGCTGACATCTACTGAAGGAACCCTTCGTAGTTGCGCATCGTCAACTGGCTGTCGATCTGCTTCATCGTCTCTAGGGCCACGCCCGAGGCGATCAACAAAGAGATGCCGCCGAAAGCAAAACCGCCGGCGCCGGCGCCGGCGCCCGTTGTCGTGGGGTCGGTCTCGAGGGTGAACCTGATGATTATCGACGGGACGAGCGCCACGGCGGCTATGAACAACGCACCGGGGAAGGTGATACGGCTCAAGATCCGAGCCAGATAGCGCTCGGTCTGGGGCCCGGGTCGAATCCCGGGAATGAAGCCGCCCTGTTTGCGGATGGTGTCGGCCTGTTTGGCCGGGTCGAAGGTTATGGCTGTGTAGAAGTAGGAGAACCCGACGATCAACAGACCGAAGAACACCAGATAGGTGATGGCCGTCGGCTGGGCGAGATTGTTGTCGACCCAGCGCTGAATGCTCCCGCCGATTCCGTCGCTGGGCAGAGCCACGGCGATCAGGTTGGGGACATACAGAACCGAGCTCGCGAAGATGATGGGGATCACGCCGGACTGGTTGACCTTCAAGGGGATGTAGGTGGACTGACCGCCGTACATGCGGCGGCCGACCACCCGTTTGGCGAACTGAACCGGTATCCGACGCTGCCCCTGCTCGACGAACACGATGCAGACGAGCAGGCCGATCGCGACAATGATCAAGCCCACTAGGGCGGCGTTGCCGTTCTCGGCTTTGACAGTGGCGCCCTGGGCGGGAAGAGTCGAGACCACGCTGGTGAAGATCAGCAGGGACATGCCGTTGCCGACGCCCCTCTGAGTGATGAGCTCGCCCATCCACATCAACAGCGCGGTACCGCTGGTGAGCGTCAGCACGACCACGAACACCGTCCAAGCGTTGAACTTGGGCAGCAGGTCGACCGAGACCCCCAACCCGCCGTTGTGGAACAAGAAGGCGAAGCTGGTGGATTGGACCACTGCGATCGAAACAGTCAAGTACCGGGTCCACTGGGTTATCTTGCGTTGGCCCACAGCGCCCTGCTGTTGCCACTGTTCGATCTTGGGGATGACCACCCCGAGGATCTGCATGATGATCGATGAGGTGATGTAGGGCATGATCCCCAACGCGAAGATCGCGAACTGGGTCAGCGCGCCACCCGAGAAGAGCTGCATATAGGCCAGAATCCCGCCGCTGTTGGCGCTGTCTCGCAGCGTTTGGACCGCTTCGATGTCGACGCCCGGTGCGGGGATGAACGACCCCAGTCGATAGAGCGCGATCATCGACAGGGTGAACAGGATCTTCACCCGTAGGTCTGCGACCCGGAAAACATTCAGAACCCGTGAAAGCACGGCGATCCCCTCGCGGTTAGCGGTTGGTGTGTTGGTTGAAGCTACCGTGCGGTGGACGACGGTCGCCCCACGGCAGCGCCAATTTCTCGACACTGCCGCCGGCAGCGGTGATGGCTGATTCGGCGGACGCGGAGAAGGCATGGGCCTTCACGTTGATCGCCTGAGAGATTTCACCACGCCCCAGGATCTTGATCAAGGCGCCCTTGTGGACCAGGCCCTTGTCGAGCAGCGACTCGGGCGACACCTCGGTGAGGCCCGACTCCTCGAGTGTGTCGAGATTGATCGCCTGATATTCGACCCGGAACGGGTTCGTGAATCCGCGAAGCTTGGGAACGCGTTGCAACAGCGGCATCTGACCGCCCTCGAAGCCGACAGGGACCTTGCTGCGGGCGCGTTGGCCTTTGTGCCCGCGGCCGGCGGTCTTTCCGGCTTTGCCGCCGATGCCGCGCGCCTTGCGCTTGGGGCGCCGGTTGCTGCGGGCGGGTGGCTTCAGATCATGGAGTCGGATCATTGGTCGACCTCGGTGACTTCGACTAGATGGGGGACCCGGGCGATCATGCCGCGGATCTCGGGACAGTCCCGGTGTGTCCTGCTGGTGCCGATCCTGCGAAGGCCGAGGGCTCGCAGGGTGCCCCTCTGCTTGGGCTTGGCGCCGATGGCGGAGCGCACCTGGGTGACTTTGAGAGCCATCACGACGCCTCGACAGGAGTGGTCGGCTCCGGCCCGCGCTGGTTCTCCTGATACGCAGCCCAAAGGCCTGCGGGGAGGAACTCGTCGGGCTCGAGGCCGCGCAGGCGCGCGATCTCGTCGGGCCGGCGCAGGCCCGCCAGAGCATTGATGGTGGCTCGAGCGATGTTGATGTTGTTGGACGAGCCCAGCGATTTGCAGAGCACGTCGTTGATGCCGGCCTCCTCGAGGATGGCGCGGGCGGCGCCGCCGGCGATAACCCCAGTACCGGGAGCTGCGGGTTTGAGCATCACACGCCCGGCACCCATCTCACCGATGGTCTCATGAACTATGGTCGAGCCGGCCATGGCAACGCTGAACAGGTTGCGGCGAGCTTCTTCGGTGCCCTTCTGGATCGCCAGCGGCACCTCTTTGGCCTTGCCGTACCCGAGGCCGACCTTGCCGGCGCCGTCGCCGATCACCACCAGAGCGGTGAAAGAGAACCTGCGCCCGCCCTTCACTACCTTGGCGACGCGGTTGATGTTGATCACCCGAGACTCGCGCAGACCCTCTCCACCGTCGCGTGGGTTGTCCGGATTGCGCTCCCGGTCGCTGTTCTTGTTTGTAGCTCGTTGATCGGCCATCAGAACTTCAGTCCTCCCTCACGGGCTGCATCGGCGAGTGCGGCGACCTGGCCGTGGTAGCGGAAACCTCCACGATCGAACACCACCGTCTCAACGCCCGCGGCCTTGGCCCGCTCAGCGAGGGCCGCGCCGACTTTGCCGGCCGTTTCAACGCTGCTGTTGGCGCCTGTGCTTGTGGTGGTTGTTCTGCTCTTGGCGCTGCCAGTGGTCTTGGGTCGCAGTTCTTGTTCGGTCGAGGCTGCCGACACGAGTGTGCTGCCCACCGAATCGTCAATGATCTGGGCGGAGATGTGCCGGTTGGAACGGTACACGGCGAGACGGGGCCGTTGAGCGGTGCCACGCAGGGTTCTGCGAATCCGGTAGTGGCGGCGACGGCGGTCCAATCGGCGCTTCTTGGCGGTGTAGGACATTACTTGGCTGCCTTTCCGGCCTTGCGGATCACTCGTTCATTCGCATAACGGATGCCCTTGCCCTTGTAGGGCTCAGGCTTGCGCCACTTGCGAATGTCGGCGGCCACCTGGCCGACCAACTGCTTGTCGATTCCTTTGACGAGAATCTGGGTCTGTTGCGGGACCTCGAACTCGATGCCTTCCGGAGCTTCGATGTCGACGCTGTGGCTGAACCCGAGCGCCAACTCGAGCTTGTTCCTGCCCTTGGCAACGGCCCGATAGCCGATCCCGTGAATCTGCAGTTCCTTGCTGAAACCCTCGGTCACGCCGAGGATCATGTTTTGGACCAAGGAGCGCACCAGGCCGTGAAAGGCCTTCGATTCACTGCTGTCGTCGGGGCGTTCAACGACCAGAACTCCATCGTTGGAGTTGACGGTGATGCCGCCGGGCAACTTCTGCTTGAGGACGCCCTTGGCGCCTTTGACCGTGACCGAGCCCCCGCTGATCGAGACGTCTACACCGTCGGGAACGGTGATGGGTGCTTTGCCGACGCGACTCATATCTGCTCCTCACCAGACGAAGCAGAGGATCTCGCCGCCCATGCGGTTCTTCCTTGCTTCTCGATCGGACATGAGACCCTTGTTGGTCGAAACCACCGCGACGCCGAGACCTCCCTGCACTCGGGGGATCTCGTCACGCCTGCGGTAGATGCGCAGACCGGGTTTGGACACGCGCGCAAGACCAGAGATGACTCGGGCCCGTTCGGGCGAGTACTTCATCTCAATGGTCAGGGTCCTGCCTGGACGGTCACCGTTGTCGACTTCAGTGAAAGAACTGATATAGCCCTCGTTCTTCAACAAGCCGGCCAGTGCCAACTTCTGCTTCGAGGAGGGCATCGCCACCTCGTCGTGCATAGCAACATTGGCGTTGCGGATGCGGGTGAGCATGTCTGAAATGGGGTCGGTCATCGTCATCGCAGCGCCACCTCCTCACCAACTGGCCTTTTTCACACCGGGCAGTTCGCCCGCGTGGGCCATGTTGCGCAGACAGACTCGGCACAGACCGAAGCGGCGATACACCGAGCGTGGCCGCCCGCAGCGACGGCACCGCGTGTAGGCGCGCACCTTGAACTTCGGTGTGCGCTGTTGTTTCTGCTTGAGTGCTTGTTTTGCCATGGGTCATTGCCCTTCGCGTCGGAACGGGAAACCGAAAGACGAGAGCAGCGCCCTGCCCTGTTCATCGGTTGTCGCCGTCGTAACAATTGTGATGTCCATGCCTCGGGTGGCACCGACCGTGTCGTAGTCGATCTCGGGGAAGATGAGCTGTTCGGTCACCCCGAAGGTGTAGTTGCCGTTGCCGTCGAAAGACTTCAGCGAGAGTCCCCGGAAGTCCCGGATTCGCGGGATGGCCAGCGAGATGAGCCGGTCGAAGAACTCGTACATGCGGTTGCCTCGGAGAGTGACCTTGCAGCCGATGGCCTGGCCTTCGCGTAGTTTGAAACTGGCGAGCGACTTTTTGGCCCGGGTGATGACCGGCTTCTGGCCTGCGATCGTGGCCATGTCCGCAAGCGCAGATTCGAGCAGTTTGGCGGAACCGACTGCTTCGCCGACTCCCATGTTGAGCACGATCTTCTCGAGCTTGGGGACCATCATCAGGTTGGGCAGGCCGAGTTCGTCCTTCAGGGCCGCGCGGATCTCCTCGTTGTAGCGGGTGTGGAACCGGGGTGCGCAGGTGGTGCCGGCCATCAGAGCTCCACTCCGGTGCGGCGGCAGATCCGGACCTTTCGGCCCTCTTCGGTGATCAGGTAGCCGACGCGTGTGGCTTTGCCGTCTCCGGGACTCACGACCGCGACGTTGGACACATCGATCGGCATCGCCTTGTCGATGATTCCGCCCTGCTGGTCGCCGCGGGTCGGGGCCTGGTGCTTGCGCGCGACGTTGACCCCCTCGACGATGACCTTTCCTCTTTCGGGAATGGCCCGTTCCACCACGCCCTCGGCGCCCTTGTCTTTTCCTGACAGGACGATGACTCGGTCGCCTGCATGGATCTTCATCGGTGCATGCTTTCTTCTGACGCTCATCACAGAACCTCCGGGGCCAGTGAGACGATGCGCATGAACTGCTTGTCGCGCAATTCGCGGCCGACCGGGCCGAAGATACGCGTGCCGCGGGGTTGGCGCTGCTCGTTGATCAGCACAGCAGCGTTCTCGTCGAAGCGGATGTAGCTGCCGTCGGGGCGGCGTTTCTCCTTCTTGACGCGGACGACTACGCAGCGGACAACGTCGCCTTTCTTTACCTGCGCTCCCGGGATGGCGTCTTTGACGGTTGCCACGAATACGTCGCCGATCGACGCATAGCGACGCTTCGAACCGCCGAGGACCTTGATGCACAGGACCTCTTTCGCCCCCGAGTTGTCGGCGACCCGAAGCCGCGACTCCTGCTGGATCACTTGGCACGCTCCAGGACTTCCACGAGCCGCCAGCGCTTGTTCTTGGAGAGCGGGCGGGTTTCTTGAACCCGGACGCGGTCGCCCACGTTGAGAGTGTTCTCCTCATCGTGGACGTGGAGGCGCTTGGTGCGTTGAATGGTCTTCGAATAGCGACGGTGCTGGACGCGGTCGACGGCTTCAACCACGGCGGTCTTGTCCATCTTGTCGGACACGACTAGGCCCTCGCGGACTTTGCGGGCGTTGCGCTGCTCAGTTGTTTGCGTCATTTTCAGGCCTCCCTTGTCGCTTCGAGCGCTTCCGCGTCGGCGATCTCACGTGCCCGCAGCTCGGTCAGCACGCGGGCGATGTCTTTTTTGACGGCTTTCAGAGCAGCCGAATTGTCGAGTTGGTTGGTGGCGAACTGGAAGCGCAGGTTGAACAGCTCTTCTTTGCAGTCGGCGAGACGCTCGAAGAGGTCTGTGTCGCCCATCTCGGCCAACGAGGTCTTCTTGGCCATCAGAACCCCTCCTCACGGGTCACGAAGCGGGCTTTGATCGGCATCTTCTGGATCGCGCGTTCGATCGCGGCGCGGGCGACGTTCTCGTCGTGGTACGACAGTTCGTAAAGAATGCGACCGGGTTTGACGACGGCAACCCAATGTTCTGGATTGCCTTTGCCAGACCCCATCCGGGTCTCGGCTGGTTTGCTTGTCACCGGCTTGTCCGGGAAGACATTGATCCAGACCTTGCCACCGCGCTTGATGTGGCGGGTCATGGCGATACGGCCGGCTTCGATCTGACGGGCGGTGATCCATCCGGGCTCGAGAGCCTGGATGCCGAAATCGCCGTAGGTCACCTCGGTTGCGCCTTTGGCAACACCTTTGGTGCGGCCTCGGTGCTGTTTGCGATGTTTGGTTTTTTTCGGCATCAACATGACGGCAGCCTTCAGTCGTTCGCGCGGAAGTGGGGGGTCTCGCTGTGCTCGCGAGTCGAGGCTTCGATGGCGTCCTCTTCGTCGAGGAGCTTTTCGAACTCGGGGTCGGCTTCTTTGATGAGCGGCGCCGGCTCTTCGTCGATGTCCGGTTCGCGCTCGGGAGCCTCACGGCGGCGGGCGGCGGCCGAGGAGACGATCTTGCGGGACCTCGACTGGCCGGACGTCTCGCCGGTGGCCATCGCGGCTTCCAGGGTGGCCTTGTCTTCGGTCTGGGTCTTGTAGGGCAGGATGTCGCCCTTGTAGAGCCATACCTTCACGCCGATTCGCCCATAGGTGGTGGGGGCCTCGCGAAAGCCGTAGTCGACGTCGGCGCGGAGCGTGTGCAGCGGCACGCGGCCTTCGAGGTACCACTCGTTGCGAGCCATTTCCGATCCGCCTAGACGGCCTGAGCACTGCACTCGGATGCCGAGGGCGCCTGCTTTTTGAGCGTTCTGCACGGCACGCTTCATGGCTCGCCGGAACGCCACGCGTCCGGCCAGCTGATCGGCGATGCCCTGGGCGATCAACGCGGCGTCGAACTCCGGTTGTTTGATCTCTTGGATGTTGAGTTGAACTTTGGCGTTGCCGGTGATCTTCGTCAACCCGGCGCGCAGGCGGTCTGCCTCGCTGCCGCGGCGACCGATGACAATCCCAGGTCGGGCAGTGTGAACGTCCACGCGAAGCCGGTCGCGGGTGCGCTCGACCTCGACCCGGCTGATAGCCGCGTGGGGGAGTTCGGTGAACAGGAAGTCGCGGATCTGCCAGTCCTCGATCACGTTGTCGGCGTACTCCTGGCGATCGGCGAACCAACGGCTCTTCCATTCAGTTGTGACGCCGAGGCGGAATCCGTAGGGGTTGACCTTCTGTCCCATCAGTCTTCCTCTCCGGTGTTCTCGCTCTTTTTCTTGGTGTCGCTGTCTTCAGCGGCGGCGTCTTCGGTCTCAGTGGCGTCTTCGGTCTTGACAGTGTCTTCGGGGTCGCTCGGAGCATCAGCGGACGCCAGTGCCTTCTCGGTGGCGGCCACGATCTCCGCGGCTTGCTCCTCGACTGTTTGCCCAGGTTGTTCAGGCTCTGGCGCCTCTTCGGTCCCGTCTTCGATCTCGCCGACCTGCTCGCGTTCGCGGCTCCGTTGAACTCTGCGCCTGCGGGCTTCAGCTGCGTTGCCGGAGACGCTGCGACCGCTGACCGCCTCGCGTCCGCGCAGCGCTTCAAGGGTGGCCTCGTCGTACTCGCTCACGATCACGGTGATATGGCAAGTCCGCTTCAGAATGGAGGTGGAGCGACCACGGGCCCGCGGTCGGGCCCTCTTGAGGGTCATCCCCTCATCGGCGTAGCAGGCTGAGACGAACAGGTCCTCGGCCGTCAGGTTGTCGTTGTGGGCGGCGTTGGCCACCGCAGAATCCAGCACCTTGGACACGTCTTTGCTGATCTGGCGTTCGGAGAAGGCCAGAATCTCAGAGGCCTCGCCGTATGACTTGTTGCGAATCTGGTTGAGCACCTCCCGCGCCTTGGACGCCGACGATCGGACGTACTTGGCCTGTGCCCGTGTTCCGGGGCGTTCGTTGGTCTTGGGGCCGGTCATCAGCGACGGGCTCCCCGTTCCTGGCCCGCGTGGAACTTGAACGTGCGGGTCGGGGCGAACTCGCCGAGTTTGTGGCCGACCATCGACTCGGTCAGATAGACCGGGACGTGCTTGCGACCGTCGTGGACCGCGATCGTGTGGCCCACCATGTCAGGGATGATGGTCGACCGTCGCGACCAGGTCTTGATGACCTTCTTGGCGCCCGACTCGTTGAGAGCGTCCACCTTCTTGAGCAGGTGGTCGTCAACGAACGGACCCTTCTTGAGACTGCGCGGCATAACGATTTACCTCCGTGAACCGCGTGTCCGGCGACGGCGCACGATCAGCTTGTCGGATTCCTGTTTCTTCTTGCGGGTTCGGCCTTCCGGCTTGCCCCAAGGCGACACCGGGTGGCGGCCGCCTGAAGTCTTGCCCTCGCCACCGCCGTGGGGGTGGTCGACCGGGTTCATGGCCACGCCGCGGGTTTGCGGGCGCTTGCCCTTCCAACGGTTGCGACCGGCCTTGCCGATCTTCAGGAGTTCGTGGGCCGAATTGCCGACCTCGCCGATCGTGGCGCGACAGTCGATCGGCACCCGACGCATCTCCGTGCTCGGCAGGCGCAAAGTGGCGTAGTCTCCCTCCTTGGCGACCATGTGGATGGCAGCGCCGGCTGAGCGACCCATCTTGGCTCCGGCTCCGGCCTTGAGCTCCACGTTGTGGACCACGGTGCCGACGGGGATGTAGCGCAACGGCAGAGCGTTGCCGACTCGAATGTCGGCGCCTCTCCCGGACTGCAGTTTGTCGCCGACTTGGAGATCGCGGGGGGCGAGGATGTAGCGCTTCTCGCCGTCGTGATAGTGCAGAAGAGCGATATTGCAGGTTCGGTTCGGGTCGTATTCGATGGATGCGACCGTTGCCGTCACACCGTCTTTGGAGCGGTTGAAATCGATCATTCGGTAACGCCGCTTGTGGCCGCCGCCGCGGTGACGAGAAGTCTTGCGTCCGTGGTTGTTCCGCCCACCGGTGTTGGACTTTCCGTTGACGAGGCTGCGCTCGGGTGTTGTAGAGGTGATCTCTGAGAAGTCCGAAGACGTCTGGAAGCGACGTCCTGGACTTGTCGGCTTGCGCTTGCGGATACCCATGTCAGGCCTCGAACAGATCTATTGAGTCACCCTCGGCGAGGGTGACGCGGGCACGTTTTTGATCGCTGCTGCGAACCCAGCGACCTGAGCGCCGTTCGCGCTTGCGCTTGCCCTTGCGGTTCAGGGTGTTCACCTTCAGCACCGAGACGTCGAAGATCGCCTCGACGGCATCGCGGATCTCGGACTTGGAGGCCTTCGGGGCTACAACGAAGGTGTAGACGCCCTCTTCGAGCAACGCGTAGGACTTCTCGGAGACAACGGGGCGCAGGATCACGTCACGATGGTCTTTCACTGCTCCTCCCCGTTGTCACTGGCAGTCTGCTCACTGGCAGTCTGCGGTCCGGTGGTTGCATAGTCGAGCGTCGCTTTAGTGAACACGACCACATCGGAATCCAAGATGTCATGGGTGTTGAGTTCAGCTGAGTTCAGGCAGGACACGTGGGGAAGGTTGCGGAAGCTCTTCTGGGCGTTGCCGTCGCCATCATCGAGGACGACGAGAACCTTGCCGGTCGCACCGATGGCCTCGAGCGCTGCGCTCGCGTCCTTGGTCTTGGGCGTCTCGAAACTCCACTCGTCGACCACGATGACGTTGCCCTCGCCGGCCCGATCGGACAGCGCGCCCGCCAAGGCGAGTTTGACCATCTTCTTGGGCGTCCGCTGGCTGTAGTCACGGGGTTTGGGGCCGTGGGCGATGCCGCCGCCACGCCAGATCGGTGAGTTGCGCGATCCGGCGCGGGCGCGGCCCGTGCCTTTCTGGCGCCACGGTTTTGCACCGCCGCCTCGAACTTCGGAGCGGCTCTTGGTACTGTGCGTACCGGCTCTTCTGGCGGCGAGTTGGGCCGTTACGACCTGGTGCATCACCGCAATGTTCGGTTCGACGCCGAAGAGTTCGGCAGCCAGCACCACCTTGCCGGCGTCGGTCCCTTGCTGCGTCTTCACGGTGACCGTTCTCTCAGCCGCCTTTGATTTCTTGGAAGTCGTCGCTTTCTCGGAATTCTGGGCCTCAGCCATCTCAGCCGCCCTTCACTGCGTTGCGGACGATCACGGTGCCGCCTGCAGGGCCCGGCACAGAGCCCCGAACCAGGATCACTTCGGCACTGGGATCGCTCTTGACCACTTCGAGGTTGAGGGTGGTGACCTTCTCGCTGCCTGCCCGACCCGGCATCTTGCGACCTCGAAAGACGCGAGACGGCGTGGCGCATTGACCGATGGCGCCGGGTTTCCGATGCACCTTGTGGGCGCCGTGGGAAGCGGGCGAACCTTTGAAACCGTGCCGTTTCATCACACCCGAGAAGCCCTTGCCCCGGGATATCGCCGTTACATCGACGCGTTCGCCCTGATCGAGGAGATCGGCCGCGATCTGTTGGCCAACCGAATATTCCGAGACGTCGTCTAGCCGCAGCTCAACGAGTCTGCGTCCCGGTTCGACGCCGGCTGCGGAGAAATGGCCCGCTTCGGGCATGTTCAGCTTTCCTGCATCTTTTTGCCCGAGTGTCACCTGGATCGCGGAGTAACCGTCATGTTCGGGCGTCTTGATCTGCACGACACGGCACGGCGATACGCGCAGAACAGTGACTGGGACGACACGGTTCTGATCGTCCCATACCTGCGTCATGCCGACTTTCTCGCCGACGATCGCCTTGCTGGCCATAATTTATAAAGTCCTGTGGTCCTAGTGAGAGCTGCCGCTCACGCGAGCGCTCCGCACGGGCGGACCCGGCGGAGCGTGGTTCGGTTTTGCGATGCGGTTCCCGTAGGCCTTCATCGACGTCGGTTGTTGTGGCGCGAGTCCCGAAGGGGAGACCCTTGCCGAACAAGGCTTCTGAGCTTATCGGCAAATCTCCCTATAGCAACCGGAGCGCAACAGGGGATTCGCGCCTCGGGAGCATCCCCGGATCGTCGCCCGCTTCGTTGTAGCGTCCGCGTTGATGACACCGGACGAAACGGGCCTGACAGCTGAAGGCAACGGTGGTGTTGCCAACGCAGAAGAGACGTCCGCATCTTCGTCTTCGGTGCCCCGCTGGGTGGTTAAAGCGATTGCCCTGTTCTGGCTCGGCTGGGTCGTCGTATACATCGGCACCGGCGCGGTCCGGGCGCTGCGCTCGTTGCTCGTGGTTCTTCTGATCTCGATTTTCATCAGCTTCGCGGTCGAACCGGCCGTCAATCGAATGGAGACTTGGAAGATCCGGCGCGGTGTGGGCGTGTGGATCGTATATCTCGTTTCGTTCCTCGCCATGGCAGGTTTCTCGGCGGCAATAGGAACAGCCCTCGCCGACCAGATCGACAGTCTCATCGATGAGGCCCCCACCTACCTCGATGACCTCGAAGGCTGGCTGCAGGACAACATCGACGACGACATCGACCTGCAGAGGATTCAAGACGAGTTCGTCGAGGGTGGGGGGATCAGCGATCTAGCCGAGCGCTTCGCCGACGATCTGGTCAACCTCGGCACCGCCCTGCTCAACATCGTCTTCCAGGCGTTCACGGTTCTGCTGTTCACCTTCTACCTGGTTGCCGAAGGCCCGAAGCTGAGGCTCACGATCGGATCGCTGCTTGCGCCGAAACGCCAGGAGATGTTGATGAACATCTGGGATCTGGCGATCGAGAAGACGGGAGGCTACGTCTTCTCCCGCACCATCCTCGCAGTGCTCTCGGCTCTGGCGCACGGGATCGTCTTCGAGATTCTCGATGTTCCCTTTCCGATACCCCTTGCGCTCTGGGTCGGAGTGGTCTCTCAGTTCATTCCGGTGATCGGCACATACTTCGCGGGTGCGTTGCCGGTGCTGGTCACCTTGCTCGACGAACCGCGCAAGGCACTGTGGGTGCTGGTCATGATCGTGCTGTATCAGCAAGTCGAGAACTACCTGCTGTCTCCGAGAATCACAGCGCACACCATGGAAATCCATGTGGCGGTGGCGTTCGGCTCGGTGTTGGTGGGAGCGGCGCTGCTCGGCGTAGTCGGAGCGTTGTTGGCTCTGCCCTTCGCCGCAACCGTTCAGGCGTTCATCTCCGGCTATCTGCATCACCGCGAGTTCAACGAATAGCGGAGTTCAACGAATAGCGTCTGCGCTCGGGATTCTGCAGCCCGGGGTTCTGCTAGCCGAGCGCAGCTTGGACTTGGGCGAAGTCGCCTACCAATGATTCGGGTGAAGGCGCGTCGATTGAGATGCCGTCATCGAAGTCGAAGTACTCGATGACGCTCAGCCAACTGGGTATTGCGGTGCCGGGGTTGTCCTCTGCGCCGAACGCATCGGCGAATCCACCGAATGTCCCGGCCAGGTCCACGGCCAGCTTGCGCAGCAGCCTGTCGTCGTCGATCCAGACATCGACGGGCAGGCTCCCTCCGAGGGCGCCGCCGAGATCTCCTCCAAGGGCGTCTTGTCCAGCACCGACGGCCGCCAGGCCGGCGAATGGGACGACGAATCGGATCTGTGTTGTCGGCACTCCCCGCAGTTCTTCGCTGCCGAGGACTGTCGCTTCTTCGGCCGCATCGACAAGACCCCGCAAATCCGCGGCCGGGTCGCACTCGGTTGAGACCGTCCCAAGGCTCGCCAGCGGTGATGCGCAGGCCAGCCCGAATTGCTCCGCATGCGCGGGGCCGACTGTCAACCAGGCTGTTTCGCCACCGAAGTCGGGGAACATCTGCTGTGCGAAAGCACCCGGGTAGCCCGCGTACGTCTGTCCGTCGACGATTCGAACCGTGAGCGGTGGAGCCGACGGGTCCCCGCCGTCGGCGAACATCGCTTCGACGTCTCCCTCGGCGTCAAGCTGGAAATCCACTGCCACCGATTCGCCGGAAGCTTCGACCATTTCGCCTTCCAGCCTTGTCTGGCCGCGCGCAGCCCTCCCTGTTGTCGCCTCGACGGCCACCGACAGAAGATCCGCCGGGGAGAGGTCCTCAGCAGGTGCTTCTGTCGTGGTCGTCTCGTCGGCGGGCGCGGTGGCTTCGGCGGCCGGTTGCGCCTCGTTGACCGTGACCGTGTCGTTGCTGCAGCCTGCTGCGAAGAAACACAGAGCCGCAGTCGCCGCTGCGATTTTGAACATGCCGGACGCGCTCGCCGGATTGGACATGATTCATTTCCCCTTATGTCGTCGGTTACCTGCATCGACGCCCGCGCGACAAATTAGGTTCCATTCACCACAAGAATCTAGAGCAGATTGTCTCAGGCCTGTTGGATCTTGATTTCGATGTCGACGCCGGCCGGCAGGTCGAGGCGCTGCAGGGAATCGACTGTCTTGGGAGAAGGCTCCAGGATGTCCAACAGGCGCTTGTGGATGCGCATCTCGAAGTGTTCCCGGGAGTCCTTGTCTTTGAACGGGCCTTTGATGACTGTGAATCGGTGCTTCTCTGTTGGCAACGGGATCGGACCCGACAGGTGGGCTTGGGTCCTCTTGACCGTCTCGACGATCTTCTTTGTCGACTGATCGATGATCTCGTGGTCGTAAGCCTTGAGCCGGATGCGGATCTTCTGTCCCGTCGCCATGGTCAGCTCGTCACTTGATGATCTTCGTGACCGAACCGGCGCCGACGGTGCGGCCGCCTTCGCGGATGGCGAAGCGAAGACCCTCGTCCATGGCGATCGGATTGATCAGCTCGACATGCATCGCGGTGTTGTCGCCGGGCATGCACATCTCGGTGCCGTCGGGCAGCGAGATAGTGCCGGTGATGTCGGTCGTGCGGAAGTAGAACTGCGGTCGATAGTTGGTGAAGAAGGGCTTGTGCCGGCCGCCTTCCTGCTTCGACAGCACGTAGACCTGAGCTTCGAACTCCGTGTGGGGAGTGATGCTCCCCGGAGCGGCGAGCACCTGGCCGCGCTGGACGCCGTCCTTGTCGACGCCGCGCAGCAGTGCGCCGATGTTGTCGCCCGCTTGGCCCTGGTCGAGCAGCTTGCGGAACATCTCCACACCGGTGCAGGTCGTCTTGGAGGTCGGGCGGATGCCGACGATCTCAATCTCGTCGCCGGTGTTGACGATGCCCTGCTCGACCTTCCCGGTCACCACGGTGCCGCGGCCTGTGATCGAGAAGACGTCCTCGATCGGCATGAGGAAGGGCTTGTCGAGGTCGCGCTCGGGGGTGGGCACGTAGTCGTCCACCTGGGCCATGAGCTCCAACACGGCCTCGGCCGCCTCGGCGTCGCCCTCGAGAGCCTTGAGAGCGGAGATGTGTACCACAGGAGTGTCATCGCCGGGGAAGTCGTATTCGTTGAGGAGCTCGCGCACCTCCATCTCAACGAGCTCGAGCAGCTCCTCGTCGTCGACCATGTCGACCTTGTTGAGCGCGACCGCGATCTTGGGCACGCCGACCTGACGGGCAAGCAGCACATGCTCGCGGGTCTGGGGCATCGGGCCGTCGGCCGCGGACACGACGAGGATGGCCCCGTCTACCTGAGCCGCGCCGGTGATCATGTTCTTGATGTAGTCAGCGTGACCGGGCATGTCGACATGGGCGTAGTGACGGTTGTGCGTCTCGTACTCAACGTGCGACACGTTGATCGTGATGCCGCGCTCGCGCTCCTCCGGAGCGTTGTCGATGTTCTCGAAATCGGTGAAGGCCGAGCCCTCAACGTGATCAGAGAGGACTTTGGTGATCGCTGCAGTCAGCGTGGTCTTGCCGTGATCGATGTGGCCCATCGTTCCTACGTTGACGTGCGGCTTGTCCCGCTTGAACGTCTCCTTGGCCATAACTGCCTTCCTTGCTTACTGTGGTTGGGGTTGGAACACGATCATGCGCCGCGGACGCGGGCGACGATCTCTTCCTGGACGTTTGCAGGTGTGGGCTGGTACGAGTCGAACTGCATCGTGTACGTTGCCCGCCCCTGCGTGCGCGAACGCAGATCCGTACTGTATCCGAACATCTCAGATAGCGGCACTAGTGCGTTCACGACTTGATTGTTTCCTCGCTGTTCGGTGCCCTGCACGCGACCGCGACGAGAGTTGACGTCACCCACGACGTCGCCGAGATGATTCTCAGGGGTGACCACCTCTACGGCCATCACGGGCTCGAGAAGCGTCGGCGCAGCACGCGGTGCAACCTCTCGGAACCAGGCATTTCCAGCGATCTTGAAGGCCATTTCCGAGGAGTCCACATCGTGGATCTTCCCGTCTGTGAGAGTCACCTTGACGTCGACGGTCGGGAAGCCGGCCAGCACGCCGTTGCTCATGGCCTCTTTGATGCCTTCGCCCACCGGCTTGATGTACTCCTTGGGAATGGCGCCGCCGGTGATCTGGCTCTCAAACTCGTAGGCACCGCCCGGGTTGGGCTCGAGGGTGGCTGAGATGACCGCGAATTGGCCGCTGCCGCCGGTCTGCTTCTTGTGTTGATAGGTGTAGTCGAGCACCGGGCGGGCAATGGTCTCCCGGTAGGCCACCTGCGGCTTGCCGACGCTGGCCGCGACCCTGAACTCGCGCATCATGCGGTCGACGAGCACTTCGAGATGCAGCTCGCCCATGCCGGCGATGATGGTTTGGGCTGTTTCCTCGTTGGTGCTGACCTGGAAGGTGGGGTCCTCTTCTGCGAGAGCCTGCAAAGCCCTGCTCATCCGCTCTTGGTCGGCCTTCGATTTGGGCTCGACCGCAACCTCGATCACCGGATCGGGGAAGTCGAGGTTCTCCAGAGTGATCGGATGACCGGGATCGCACAGCGTGTCGCCGGTGCGTGCGTTCTTCAGGCCGATCGCGGCGGCGATGTCGCCGGTGGCGACGCTGTCCTTGTCGACGCGGTCGTTGGCGTGCATCTCGAGTATGCGACCGACTCGCTCGCGGCTCGAAGTGCGGGTGTTGAGAACCTGGGTGCCCTTGTCGAATGAGCCGGAATAAACCCTGAAGTAGGTGAGCCGGCCGACATGGGGGTCGGTCATGATCTTGAAGGCGATGGCCGAGAAGGGCTCATCGTCGCTGGCCTTGCGGCTCGTCTCGCTGCCGGAGCGGTCCTCGCCGACGATCGGTGGAATGTCGAGCGGGGAGGGAAGGAAGTCGACGACGGCATCGAGCAGCGGCTGCACGCCCTTGTTCTTGAAGGCGGTGCCGTTGAGTATCGGAACAAGCCCGTTCTCGAGGGTGCCTTTGCGGATCGCGGCTTTGAGCTCGGCTTCGCTGACCTCTTCGTCTTCTAGGACCTTCATCATGACGTCCTCGTCTTGATCAGCGGCGACTTCGAGAAGCAGCGTGCGGCACTCCTCGGCCTGATCCGCCAGTTCAGCGGGGATCTCGAGTTCATCCCAGCTTGCGCCGAGGTCTTCGCCGCGCCAGACGAGGGCCTTCATCTTCACCAGGTCAACGACGCCGGAGTAGTCGCTCTCGCTGCCGATGGGCAGCTGGAGCACCGCGACATTGCTGGTCAAACGGTCTTTGATGGTGTCGAGCACGAAGAAGAAATCGGCGCCGGTGCGGTCCATCTTGTTGATGAAGCACATTCGGGGGACGCCGTAGCGGTCGGCCTGGCGCCAGACAGTCTCCGTCTGCGGTTCAACACCGGCCACACCGTCGAACACTGCGACAGCACCGTCGAGCACGCGCAGTGAACGCTCGACCTCGACGGTGAAGTCCACGTGCCCGGGCGTGTCGATGATGTTGATGCGATGGTCGTTCCAAAGACAATGGGTGGCAGCCGAGGTGATTGTGATCCCCCGCTCCTGCTCCTGTTCCATCCAGTCCATCGTCGCCGCGCCGTCGTGGACCTCTCCGATCTTGTAGGAGCGGCCGGTGTAGTAGAGGATCCGTTCGGTGGTCGTGGTCTTGCCCGCGTCGATGTGGGCCATGATCCCGATGTTTCGTGTCTTGGCGAGCGGAGTTCGCTTCGTGGCCATAGCAGTTCCTCGATGGGTTCGTCAGAGCACTGCCGCTGGATTACCAGCGGTAGTGGGCGAAGGCCTTGTTGGCCTCCGCCATCTTCTGGACGTCTTCACGTCGTTTGCATGACGCGCCGATCCCGTTGCCGGCGTCGATGATCTCGTTGGCGAGGCGTTCGGCCATGGTTCGCTCGCGGCGCCCGCGGGCGTAGCTGACGATCCAGCGGATCGAGAGCGTGGTAGCCCGCCGCGGCCGGACTTCGATCGGCACCTGATAGGTCGCACCGCCGACACGGCGGCTCTTCACTTCGAGCTGGGGGCGGACGTTGTCGACTGCGCGCTTGAGAGTGGCGACAGGCTCGGCTCCGGTCTTCTGTTCGACCGACTCGAGCGCGTCGTAGACGATGCGCTCGGCCAATGTCCGCTTGCCCCGTTGAAGGATCTTGTTGATGAACTGTGTGACCAGCACGGAGTTGTAGATCGGATCGGGGCGGATCTCCCGGCGCGGCGCGGGACCTTTGCGAGGCATGTCAGCCTTCCTTCTTGGTGCCGTATCGGCTGCGGGCCTGCTTGCGGTCGCGCACACCTGAAGTGTCGAGCGTCCCGCGAACGATCTTGTAACGAACACCGGGGAGGTCTTTCACGCGACCGCCGCGGACGAGCACGATCGAGTGCTCTTGAAGGTTGTGGCCTTCACCGGGGATATAGGCCGTCACCTCCATACCGCTGGTGAGGCGAACGCGGGCCACCTTGCGCAGCGCGGAGTTCGGCTTCTTGGGGGTGGCGGTATAGACGCGTGTGCACACGCCGCGGCGTTGGGGAGCGCCTTTGAGCGCGGGGGTCGCTTCCTTGCGACGTTTCGATTGGCGACCCTTGCGGACCAGTTGTTGAATTGTGGGCACGAAGATTTCCTGGGAATTGTTGAATTGCAGTTGAATTGCATCGGGCAGCCGGCGGCTGACGGGCTCGCTCAGGCCGACGGCAAAGCATACGAGCGAGACGGGGGAACCTCAACCTGTCCGGCTCCGAGGTTGAGCACTCTTGAGGTTGCCCGCTCTTTTGAGGTTGAGCAATGTGATCGGCGGCTACTGGGTGGCGGCTTCGGCTTCGGCTACGGCTGTCTGCGAAGCAAGCCATGCGGCTAGATCTTCTTGCGGATCGTCGCTGGAGTAGTAGTCCATCGGCTCGTACTCGGGAGCGTTGGGTGCGATGTTGCGATACTCGCCCATGCCGGTGCCCGCAGGGATGAGCTTCCCGATGATGATGTTCTCCTTCAAGCCGTGCAGGGAGTCGCTCCTGGACTCGATCGCAGCCTCGGTTAGGACACGAGTTGTCTCCTGGAACGACGCCGCGGAGAGCCACGACTCGGTGGCCAGCGACGCCTTGGTGATTCCCATCAACTGCGGACGACCCTCCGCGGGCTGCCCGCCCTCTTCGATGACCCGACGGTTCGTGTCGGCGAAGGTCTTCTGGGCCACCTGATAGCCGGGCAGGAAATCGGTGTCGCCGGGCTCGTTGATCAGGATCCGCTTGGTCATCTGACGCACGATCAACTCGATGTGCTTGTCGTGAATCGACACACCCTGGTCGCGGTAGACCTTCTGAACCTCGGTGACGAGATATTGCTGAGTCTCGCGCACCCCTTTGATCTCAAGGAGCTCCTTGGGGTCGCGCGCTCCCTCGACAAGTGCATCACCGGCTCGGATCTCTTGGCCGTCCTGGACCTCTAGGCGAGCACCTGAGGGGATGGTGTAGGACTGTTCCTCGCCGTCGTCGGCGACGATCACAACCTCACGCCCGCGGCCGTCGTCCTCGCCGGCTCGGACCACCCCGGAGATGCGGGCCAGTGTGGCCTTGCCCTTGGGGGTGCGTGCTTCGAAGAGCTCGACAACACGCGGCAGACCGCCGGCGATGTCCTGTGCCCCGGCAACACCGCCGGTGTGGAACGTGCGCATGGTGAGCTGAGTTCCTGGCTCGCCGATCGACTGCGCGGCGATCACGCCGACTGCCTCGCCGAGTTCGATCAATCCCCCGGTCGCCAGAGACATCCCGTAGGACTTGGCGGAGATCCCGAACGCCGAATCGTCGGTCAACGGTGACAATACGCGCACACGGTCGACCGACTCGTCGTCGCGCAGCGCGGCCAGTTCATCGTCGCCGACCATGGTGCCCCGCTCGATCACCGAGCCGTCGGACAATTCGACGTCATCGGCGAGGACCCGACCGAAAAGCCTGGTTTCGAGGTGGGAGAGCTTGTCTGGGGTGTCGGGTCGAATATCGTCGAGCCAAATCCCCCGTATCACACCGGGCCGGTCGAATGGATCTTCGTCGTTGACGATGAGCTCCTGGGCAACATCGACGAGCCGACGCGTGAGATAGCCGGAGTCGGCAGTGCGCAACGCGGTGTCGACCAGGCCCTTGCGGGCGCCCGGAGTGGCGATGAAATACTCGAGCATCTTCAGGCCTTCGCGGAAGTTGCTCTTGATGGGGCGGGGGATCATGTCGCCACGGGGGTTGGCCACAAGTCCGCGCATCCCGGCGATCTGACGCACCTGGGTCGTGTTTCCTCGGGCGCCTGACGTGACCATCATGTTGACCGGGTTGAAATCGTCCGCTTCAAGCTGGTCCTTCATGCGCGATGTCACTTCTGCGGTGGCGCGAGACCAGAGTTCGACCTCCATCTGTCGACGCTCGCCGTCGGTGATGACGCCGCGGCGGAACTGGCCCTCGATGGTGTCGGCCATCTTCTCATGGCGGTCCAGGATCTTGGCCTTTTCTTTGGGCGTTGCGACATCGTCGATTGAGATCGTCAGACCCGACTGCATTGCGTAGTTGAAGCAGAGGTCCTTGATGGCGTCGAGGCTCACCGCGACGTCTTGTTTGGCGTAGCCGCGTGCCAGATCGTCGACGATCTGACCCATTGCCTTCCTGTCGATCTTGGAGTTGATGTAGGGGTACGCGTCGGGCAGGGTCTCGTTGAAGAAGACTCGGCCCACGGTGGTCGGCTCGTATTCGGCGGGTTTGCCGGGAGCGCTGACCAACAGGTCGGGGACCCGGAACTGGATTGGAGTGTGGATTGCGAGGTCACCGCGTTCATACGCGGTGTGGACCTCGCGTGCATCGCGGAACACCCGGCCTGCGCCGACGGCATCGTCGACCTGCTCGGTCAGATAGAACGCGCCGATGATCATGTCCTGGGTGGGCGTCACCAGGGGACGACCGTTCGCCGGGCTCAGAACGTTGTTGGCGCTGAGCATGAGCACTCGCGCTTCAGCCTGAGCTTCGGCTGACAACGGCAGATGCACCGCCATCTGGTCGCCGTCGAAATCGGCGTTGAAGGCGGTGCAGACCAACGGGTGCAAGCGGATCGCCTTGCCCTCCACCAGAACCGGTTCAAAGGCTTGAATTCCTAGGCGGTGCAGGGTTGGAGCGCGATTCAGAAGCACTGGGTGTTCTTGAATGACGTCTTCGAGAACGTCCCAGACCTGCGGCTTGCGGCGTTCAACCATGCGCTTGGCCGATTTGATGTTCTGCGCCAGCTCCGCATCGACCAGCTTCTTCATGACGAACGGCTTGAAGAGCTCGAGGGCCATGATCTTGGGCAGCCCGCACTGGTGGAACTTCAGCGTCGGCCCGACGACGATGACCGAACGGCCCGAGTAGTCGACACGCTTGCCCAGCAGGTTCTGGCGGAACCTGCCCTGCTTCCCCTTGAGCATGTCCGACAGAGACTTCAGGGGGCGATTGCCGGGACCGGTCACGGGGCGTCCACGACGTCCGTTGTCGAACAACGCGTCGACTGCCTCCTGCAGCATCCGCTTCTCGTTGTTGATGATGATGTCCGGAGCACCGATGTCGAGCAGACGCTTCAGCCGGTTGTTTCGGTTGATGACCCGTCGGTAGAGGTCATTGAGGTCCGACGTGGCGAAACGGCCGCCGTCGAGCTGAACCATGGGCCGCAACTCCGGCGGGATGATCGGAATGGCGTCCAGGATCATGGCTCGGGGGCTGTTGATCCGACGGCCGTGGTCGTCGCGGCGATTGAACGCGGCCAGGATCTTGAGGCGCTTGATGGCCTTCTGCTTGCGCTGCGCGGACAGGCCCCGCTGACCTTCGACCGGGTTGATCTGCGCTCTGAGCGTCTCCTCCTCCTCGTCGAAATCGAGCGTCTCGGCGAGATGGGCTATGGCGCTGGCCCCCATGCCTCCCTCGAAGTAGTTGCCCCAGCGGTCCTGCATCTCGCGCCACAGCATTTCGTCTTCGACGATCTGCCGTGCGAAGAGGCCTGTGAACTCCTCCCACGCCCGGTCGAGCGTGTCGAGTTCGAGCTCGTACTGCTCGCGTATGTCGGCGAGCTCCCGGTCGGCCTGGCGGCGCAGGGCTTTCAGCTCGGAGTCCTTGGCGCCGTCTTGTTCCAGCGATTCGAGCTCGCTCTCGAGCTGCTCGTTGCGCCTCTCGAGCTCTTCTTCCATCTCGGAGTCGATGGCGTCGCGCTCGGCGACGACTTCGGTCTCGAGTTCGCTCAGGTCGGCGTCGCGCCGCTCCTCATCGACAGACACGACCAGGTTGGCGGCGAAGTAGATGACCTTCTCGAGCTGCTTGGCTTTGAGTTCCTCCCGGGGTTGGGTCCCCATGAGCAGGTAGGCCAGCCAGGAGCGGGTGCCGCGGAGGTACCAGATATGCACCGCGGGAGCGGCGAGCTCGAGGTGCCCCATGCGCTCACGACGGACCTTCGAGCGGGTCACCTCGACGCCGCAGCGCTCACAGATGATGCCTTTGAAGCGGACGCGCTTGTACTTTCCGCACGAGCACTCCCAGTCCTTGGTCGGGCCGAAGATCTTCTCGCAGAAAAGACCGTCCTTCTCGGGTTTGAGCGTCCGGTAGTTGATGGTCTCGGGCTTCTTGACCTCACCGTTGGACCAGGTGCGGATGCTGTCTGCGGTTGCGAGTCCGATCTTCAGGTTGGAGAAATCGTTGACGTCGAGCATGACTGTCCTCTCAGCTCTCTAGTTCTGCCGCTCAGCCGCGGGCCGCACGAGCCGCGGCGCGGGCTGCATCTTCTTCATCCGAACCGCGTTCGGGGCGCTGGAGATCGATGCCCAGCTCCTCGACGGTTCTGAAAGTCTCTTCATCGAGCTCTTGCATCTCGATCTCCTGGCCCTCTTTGGAGAGGACCTCCACGTTGATGCACAGAGCCTGCATTTCCTTGATGAGCACCTTGAAGGACTCGGGGATGCCGGGCTCGGGAATGTTGTCGCCCTTGACGATGGCCTCGTAGACCCTGACGCGGCCCAGGACGTCGTCGGATTTGATGGTGAGCAGCTCCTGTAAGCAGTAGGCGGCGCCGTACGCTTCCAGGGCCCACACCTCCATCTCGCCGAACCGCTGCCCGCCGAATTGGGCCTTGCCGCCGAGCGGCTGCTGGGTGATCATCGAGTACGGACCTGTGGAACGGGCGTGGATCTTGTCGTCGACGAGGTGCGACAGCTTCAAGATGTAGACGTATCCCGTCATGATCGGGTTGTCGTAGGGTTCGCCGGTGCGACCGTTGTAGAGCACCTGCTTGCCGTCGTCGCCGATGAGGCGGGAGGCGCCGTCGTGGCTCTCGGGGTTGAGGTTCTTCAAGATGTCGACGATCACCGGCTTGTCGCCTGCGAGTTCCTTCTCGTCCCACTTGGCGCCGTCGAACACGGGGGTGGCGATGAAAGTCGCGGGTTTGGTGGTCGGGCGAGTCTTGGTTTCGGTTCCCCTGGGGGCTTCGACGCCGACTTTCTCGCCGTCGGTCTCCCAACCCCAGCGCGCGCAGTAGCCGAGATGAGCCTCGAGCACTTGGCCGACATTCATGCGCGAGGGCACGCCGAGCGGGTTGAGGATGATGTCGACCTGCTGTCCGTCCGCGTTGAAGGGCATGTCCTCGATCGGCAGGATCTTGGAGATGACTCCCTTGTTGCCGTGGCGGCCGGCGAGCTTGTCGCCGACGCTGATCTTGCGCTTCTGGGCCACGTACACTCTGACCAGCTGGTTCACTCCCGGGGGAAGCTCGGCGTCGTCGCGGCTGAAGGCCTTGACGTCGATGACCTTGCCACTCTCCCCGTGTGGGACCTTGAGCGAGGTGTCGCGCACTTCCCGGGCCTTCTCACCGAAGATGGCCCGCAACAGGCGTTCTTCGGGCGTGAGCTCGGTCTCGCCTTTGGGCGTCACCTTGCCGACCAGCACATCGCCCGGCCCGACCTCGGCGCCGACGCGGATAATCCCGCGCTCGTCGAGGTCGGCGAGAACGTCGTCGCTCAGGTTGGGGATGTCCCGGGTGATGTCCTCGGCCCCGAGCTTGGTGTCTCGGGCGTCTATCTCGTGCTCATGGATATGGACTGAGGTGAGCACATCGTCTTTGACGAGCCGCTCCGAGAGGATGATGGCGTCCTCGAAGTTGTAGCCCTCCCAGGGCATGAACGCCACGAGGAGGTTCTTGCCGAGTGCCAGCTCGCCGTTGTCTGTTGAGGGACCGTCGGCCAGCAACTGGCCGGCTTTGACCTTGTCGCCGACCGCGACCCGCGGCTTTTGCGAGATGCACGAGTCCTGGTTCGAGCGCTCGAACCGCTTGAGCCGGATGTTGGTTTCGCCGAGCTTGCGGTAGTCGACGATCATGTGTTCAGCGTCGAGTTCGAGCACGGTGCCGTCCTCTTCGGCGAGCACCATGTCGCCTGCGTCGGTCGCGCAGTCGGTTTCGATGCCGGTGCCGATGTAGGGCGCCTCGGAACGCACCAGCGGCACAGCTTGGCGCTGCATGTTGGCGCCCATCAGGGCGCGGTTGGCGTCGTCGTGCTCGAGGAAGGGGATCAGCGCGGTGGCGACCGAGATGATCTGTTTGGGGGACACGTCCATCATCTGGACTTCGTCGGGGGGGACCGATGAGATTTCGGTGGTCGCGCCGAAGAACACGTCCTCGTCGAGCTGGGCGCGCAGCTCTGTGAGCGACACGGCTTGGGGCGAGCGCCTCACCAGGACACGGTCGTTGATGAACCTGCCCTCGTCGTCGATGGGGGCGTTGGCCTGGGCGACTACGAACTCCTCTTCCTCATCGGCGGCGAGGTAGACGATCTCGTCGGTGACCTTCCCGTCGGTGACCACCCGGTAGGGCGATTCGATGAAACCGAAGGGGTTCACCCGGGCGTAGGACGCCAGCCCGCCGATGAGCCCGATGTTGGGACCCTCAGGCGTCTCGATGGGGCACATGCGGCCGTAGTGCGAAAAGTGGACGTCGCGCACTTCGAAGCCCGCTCGCTCCCGGGACAGGCCGCCGGGACCCAGCGCTGACAGCCGGCGGCGGTGGGTCAAGCCCGACAGCGGGTTCACCTGATCCATGAACTGCGAGAGCTGTGAAGTCCCGAAGAACTCCTTGATCGCGGCGACGACCGGTCGGATGTTGATCAGCGTCTGGGGGGCGATCGCCTCCACGTCCTGGGTGGTCATGCGCTCCCGCACGACCCGTTCCATTCGCGACAGGCCGATCCGCACCTGGTTCTGGATCAGTTCGCCGACGCTGCGGATGCGGCGGTTGGCGAAGTGGTCCTGGTCGTCGAGGCGGTAGCCGGGAGTGGCGTGAGCCAGGTTGAGCAGGTACGTGGTGGCGGCCAGCATCTCGGCTTGGGCCAGTACCGACTGGTCCGGGTCGGGTCGCTGCAGGTCGAGGTTGAACTGCTTCTCCAGGAATTCGATCTCGGGACCGAGCTTGCGGTTGAGTTTGTAACGGCCCACCCGGGAGAGGTCGTAGCGACGGGAATCGAAGAAGGCGTTGCGGAAGTACGAGCGGGCGGACTCGACCGTGTGCGGCTCCCCGGGGCGTGCCCTCTTGTAGATCTCCAGAAGCGACTCTTCGCGGGTCGGGGCGATGTCCTTGTCCTTCTCCCACTGGCCCTCGAGAAGGTAGAAGTGCTCCACCAGCCGGTCGAGGAATCCCGGTTCGTTCTCCTCGTCGTAGCCGAGTGCCCGCAGCAGGGTGAACAGTGAGATGCGACGCTTGCGGGCGACCCGTGCGCCGGCGGTCGTGTCCTTGCCGGGCTTCTGCTCGACGTCGAACTCGATCCATTCACCCCGATACGGATGGATGGTGCCGGTGACGATCTGGTGCTTGTTGCGGTTGCGCAGCCGGTAGCGCTCGCCGGGTTGGAAGATGACTCCGGGGGAGCGCACGAGTTGTGAGACCACCACTCGCTCGGTGCCGTTGATGATGAAGGTCCCTTTGTCGGTCATCATCGGGAAGTCGCCCATGAAGACGGTCTGCTCCTTGATCTCGCCGGTGTTGGCGTTCATGAAGCGGGCGCGCACGAAGATCGGCGCGCTGTAGGTCATGTCCTTCTCTTTGCATTCTTCGACGGTGAACTTCGGCGGCGGACACAGGTCCTCGTCGTCGGGGTCGAATTCGAGTTCGAGCTGGAGCGTCTCCGCGAAGTCGCGGATCGGGCTGATGTCTCGGAAGGTCTGAGCCAGCCCCTCCTTGAGCAGCCATTCAAAGGACTTCCGTTGAACTGCGATCAGATTCGGCAGTTCGAGAACCTCTTTGAGGTTTCCGAATGAATAGCGTTCTCGTGGTTCGGCGCGTGTTGTCACCAGTGCTCCTGAGTTGCCAGTGAACGAAAACAGAGCGCGGCCACCGGAGCGCGAGAAATCGATGGGAAGTTAGTCGGAACAGGCACCAAGGGGACCACGCTGTCTCGAAGACTAGTGGGCGGGGAACTCAGCGGCAACTTGGGCAACAAAAAGCTGCGCCTGCCCTTTATGTAGACGGCACGCGCCTGGCTGGCCAACCAGCCG
>JAPOYA010000016.1 GCA_026706815.1 Acidimicrobiaceae bacterium
ATACGAACACGCCCACACCCCCAACCCCCACAACCAACCCCTCCACGATTAGGGGGGAAGCTCACAGACCACACCGTCACAAACCAGAACCCAGCGCACAAAGCCACCACTCACCGCCCGCCCACCGCTCAACGACCGAACCAGAGTCGGGCGGCGGTCCCACCGAGAACGGCTGCCCGGGTCGCCGGGTCGAGCCCACAGGCCGCATCGACGGCCAGCGCGACCAGCTCGCAGTAAGCACGATCACGCACCTGAGGATGGTCCGAACCCCAGACGACGCGACCGGCGCCGAACAAGTCGAGCAGCCGGGAGACCACTGACCGCGGGCCGACCGCAGCCGCGTCGAACACCCAGGAGCTGAGCTTGACGACCAAGTTGCCGCAACCGGCGAGACCGGCAAGAGCTCGATCATCTCCCCCGACCGCGTCTCTAGTGATCCTGTCCGACTCGTGGGCGAGGATCACGTCCGCGCTCTTCGTCAGGGGGGCGGGGATTCCTGCAAACAGGCTGGTTAACTGCCAATATGCGGGTGATCAATATGCCTATAAACAGGCAGTTGGTGATACGCTCTGGGGAGTGGAAGCACTAGACGACAACCTGCCCGACGATGCACGCCCCGGGCTTGCGCCCGCCGGGTATATGGCGCGGGTTGTCGAGGACGAGCTGCTCACTGCGCTGGAGGCATCGCCTGCGGTGCTGCTCGAAGGACCCAGAGCCTGCGGCAAGACCTGGACCGGTCGCCGGTGCTCCGCCAGCGAAGCGCTGCTCGACGCCGCTGCGGCTGCTCGCCTAGCGGCCAACTTCGACCCCGCGGCCATACTGGAGGGCGCAACCCCGAGGCTGATCGACGAATGGCAGATCGCCCCAAACATCTGGAACCCCATGCGACGCGCCTGCGACGACCGCGGAACTCCCGGACAATTCATCTTGACCGGGTCGGCCAGCCCTCCGGACGACATCACACGTCATTCAGGCGCAGGCCGAGTCCTGCGGGTGCGGATGCGGACGATGCGCCGAAGCGCCACCTCGCCGACCCGTCGCTCGCAGCAGCAGCACTCGGGGTCAACAGCGAAGCAGTACTGGCCGAGTTGGCCTACGCCGGCCAGATCTTCGAAGCTCTGGCCGTGCGGGACCTGCGAGTCTACGCGCAAGCAGCCCAAGGCGACCTCTTCCACTACCGAGACAGCGACGGCTTGGAGGTTGATGCAATCGTGCGGCTCCCGGATGGACGCTGGCTAGCGGTGGAAGTCGAACTCGGCGGGCGGGCAGCCGTCGACAACGCCGTCAAATCGCTGCGCAGGCTCGCAGACAAGATCGACCCGGCGAACACCCAGCCTCCCTCGCGCCTAGCGGTGCTGACTGCAAGCGGCTACGGCTTTGAGCACCCGGAGGGCGTCAGCGTCGTCCCCATAACCGTCCTCGGCCCCTGAAACGGGAATCGGGATGGACGGCTAGACGGCTAGCTAGAGGACCGACGCTCATTCGAACAGCCCCGCGCTCCGCCCTCAACCCTCGACCTCCACACCGAAGCGGTCGACATAAAAACGCAGGTCGGCCGCCAGCGCCCCGGGGTCGACGCCGAAGTCCTCTTCAATGTGATAGGTGACACTGCCGTGAACCCCTCGAGGATGCAAGGCCAAATAGCCGGACACAGCCGACTCTGCCTGCGGAGACCACGGATGCCCGGCCAGCTCGTAGACGTCGCGGACCACAGCCAAGTCGTCGGCCATGAACTCGTGGAACCTCACGTCGATAGACTGCCCGGCGGGAACCAGTTCCCGCTCGTCGGCCATGGCGCGGAACATCCGCTGCATGCGGTCGATCCAGTAGAGGCCGACGTCGCGGACCGTCTCAGGATTGCGGCTCATGCGGGCGGTATAGGCCAGCATCGTCGACATCGACTCGGCCACTGCCACTGGATCGCGATGAGTGCAGACCACGGTCGCATCGGGGAACACCGACATGAGAGGCCCGAGCTGCTCAACGTGCTGGGGGGACTTGAGCAGCCAACGGTCAGCGCCCGTGGGCCTCACGAACATCAAGACCTTGAGCATCGTCTTCAGATATTCGTAGTAGGGGGTCTGGTCGCTCGCCAGATACCAGTCGCGGTGCGACGGCATCGCAGCCATGGTCTCGGGGGCCATCCCGCCGTAGGGAATGGCCAGCAGGGCGATCTCCTCATGCGCATGCTCCGGGGTCATGTCGTGCATCCGCTTGAAGTGCGGGAGCGCTCCGTTGAGGCCCGCCAGACTCTCGGCGCAACGGCCGAAACGGGGATCGTCCTCAACATTCGGGCCGTGATCGACCCCCTGCTCTGCGAGCGGAGGCACCGGCTCCAGGCTCTCCCAGTACGGCATCGTCCGAAAACTCCGATCCGCTGACATCAGGTTGTGCAGATGAGTCGTCCCCGTGCGCCCCTGCCCGGCGATCACCACCGGGCGCTCGACCTCGATGTCGTGGATCTCCGGATGCCGCTTCAGCAGGTCGGTTGCCAGGAGCTTCTGTCTGGCATAGCCCACCAGCGTCGAATAACAGCTCAGCCGGCCGAGGACAGAGAGGTCGCCCTCGCTGGGCATGGCCCTCACCAGACTGGCGAGCGGCGCCTCGTGCAGGCCGTCGCCGAAATCCTCGAGCCCGGTCTCGGCGACGGCCTGGCTCAGGACCGCCCCAGAGGTCCACTCCAGCTCTTCGGCCAAAGGCGCCAGCATCTCGAACGCGGCTGCTGTCCCTTCGGGATACTCAGGGGCGACCAGATCGGATATGCGCACCGGAGCGGGCCTGGTGAAGTCGGTCCGGCTCATCGGCACAGCGTTGCACGCGCGACACGCCAATGTGAACTCACCGATGTGAACTCACCGATGTGAAATGCAGGCCGGTCAGCCCCCGGGACAGTCGAATTCGCCGACAAGCACCGACGCGTTGCCCAGAGGAGTGCCCCGTCCATTCATGAAATGCTCGTAATAGCGCGAGAAACGGCCCTGCAGATCCCGGTCGATCTGGGATTGGGAATAGTCGAGTGTGTAGTAGGTGGACACGCCCAGCTCCTCTCCTGCGGACTTCGAGGCATCAGCGTCGTCCACTGCCCAGACCACGCCGACAATGCCCTCGCCGCGTTCGTCGAGAGTCTTCTCTATATGGCTGTTCCCGCCCTCGATGGGCGCGACCAGTTCGACGCCGGCGTCAAACGAGAAGAGCACCTTGACGCCGTAGGCAGCGGCCTCCTCGTCGTTGCCGGGATGAAATTCGCAGCCAAGCAGCTTCTCGTAGAACTCTCGCCCCGCCTCAATGTCTCGTACGGCCATGACGACCCGGTTCACTCCGCGTTGTCTCACGACACCGTGTTTCCTCACAACTCCGTGTTGCTGCGGACTCGAATCCATTCGCCGAACCTAATCCGTGCCACGCCCGGCAGCACAACCTAGAGTGGGCGGCTCATGGGATCCGCGGGGAGCGAAGAGCCGGCACTGTGCGCGAGACCACTGTCGACGATATCGACTGCTGGATGATCGACACCGACCACGATGGTTTGTCTTTTATTGCGCGGCTGACCTACTTCCCCAACGGAGTGCGCAATCGAGCGGGATTGCAAGCGGCGATGCGCAGCCTGGCCAAGGATCTCGACCCCGACGCCGAGGCCAACCTCACGTCCCTGCAATCGCAGCCGTTCGACATCCCGCCCGACAACCGGCCAATTGCGGTCAAGGCCATCACCCGTACCGGTGCCGAGATGAATACGGTGATCCTCCCTGAAGACTGGATGGCATCTACTGATTGATTCTTTTTAGGCAGTGTCATACCCTTTCGCTAAGTTGTGGTCATGTTCGATTCAATGATCCGACAGGCCCGAGGGGTAGTGACTGCGGGCCTTTCCCGTGAGGAGTTGACCGGGGTCGTCGAGGGTGCCGGGCGCGCGATCGCCGCGCTGACTTCGCTGCAGGCACGTTGTGCCACCGAGATCGAGGGGCTGGATGACAACGGGGTGAACTCCAAGACGATGCTGCGCGAGGCCGGGCGCATGTCGAGCCGCGGCGCGAACTCGATTGCCAAGACCGCCGCCGGATTGACGAAGATGCCGAAGCTGGCAGAATCGCTGGCAACCGGAGCGATCACCGCCGAGCACGCTGCGGTGGCTGTTGCTGCAGCGGCCAAGACTTCCTCTGAAAGCGCGGACAGCGAACTGCTGAGGCTTGCCGAGAGCTCTTCGGTCGACGTCTTCGCGGAGCAGACGCGGCGCTGGGTGAACCGCAACCAGGCAGACGACGGCGTCGGCGCATACCAGAAGCAGCGTCAGCGCCGCAGTTTCAAGGACTGGGTGAACGATGAAGGCATGGGAGTCCTGCTGGCGGAACTGGACCCGGTCGCCTATCAAGAGGTGCGCAAGGCCGTCAACGCAGAATACGACAGGCTGTGGCGGGACGACGGCGGACGAGACGGCTCACCCGATGATGTGCGCACACCTGCCCAACGACGAGCAGACGCCTTCACCGCGCTGCTCACCAATTCGACAGGGCACAAATCGGGAAAGCCGCGCATGCAGTTGACCGCCATCGTCGATATCGAGCGACTGAGCGGCGACAAACCCACGGGCGTAGCCGAGATCGTCGGCGGCGAAGCACTCCCCCAGACGGTGCTGGAACGCATGATGTGCCTCTCAACAGTCACGGGAGTGATCTTCGACGGCAAGGGACAACCTCTTTGGGCAGGACGCGACCGCCGGTTCCCCAGCGATGCCCAGATCAAGGCGATAATCGCCCGAGACAGGCGCTGTACGGGCTGCGCGGCCGACGCCCAACGCTGCGAAATGCATCACATCGTTCCCTGGGAGAAGGGAGGCCTGACCGATGTCGACAATATGTGCCTGGTCTGCCCGAGCTGCCATCACAACATCCACGACCGGGGCTACAGAGTCGTCAAGACCGGCAAGGCAGGTATGAAGGCAGGCATGAGGTTCAAGGTCATCGACCCCGGCAACCCGCCGAACGGCCCATGATGCTCCTAAGGGGTCGCGGTCATCACTGGCATGACACGGACGCGCCCGATGGTTAGTTGTCGGTTCGCGTGGGCTTGTCTGCTTGTGTTGCGGGTGGGATCGCCTGTGGCGGTGTGGTGTCGGTGACAGTTGTGGTCGTGGATCCCAGCGTTTGAGGCGGATGCGTCGTCCGTTTCGGATCTGAACCTGTAGTTGTGAAGAAATTCGTCTGTGGGGGTCCGGTAGATGATCCGTTCGGCTTTGCCGTTGGCCTGGGGCCGGTATGGGCGGGTGCGGCCGGTATGGGCGGGTGCGGCGGTGCGCGATGGCCCGGCGCGATGGCCCGCTCGGCGAGGACCTCGGCGAAAGCGCTCCTCCATCCTTGACTTTTCTGGCTGAGGTTTATACCATGGTGGTGCCGTGATAATCACTCGCTGTAGCATTACATGGCTAGACAGGAAGCCAAGTTATCAGTGTCACCCGAGGGCAGACACCCAAACCAAAAGGATCTGACAATGCGAAGAGTGCGAAGTATGCGAACTCTGATTGCAGTTGCCCTAATTGCCGCTGCATTGGGGGTCGCCCCCCCCCCCCCCGCTCTGGGCCAAGCGCCGATTGACACCCCGGATGATATCGAAAAGAGAGACTGCAACCCGGGTTACGTAGCGGTCCATGTCCCCGGTTTCGGCTGGACTTGCAAACAACAGTTCATTGATCACCTTGCCGACACCAACGGAGACGGGGTGATCACCGACACCGAGGGTGCCAACTATAACAAGGCCGCTTGCTTCGAGGGGGACAAAAGCGACTCGGCAATCGACGGTTCGAACCACAATGGTTCGTCCCTTACTAAATGCTCGACGATCCGTGCCACGACGAGCAATCCCGTGCCTTCCCCTTCCACCTACAACCTCAGTGGCCCCGCCGAAAACCCAACAGAATGCGACGGGACGATACGCGACGGAGAATGCGAACCCTACCCGTGGTACGAGGAGCCTAGCGCTGAGGAAGATGCCACCGACGAGGCAAATGAGGTAGAGGAGATAACGGACCCTGAGAACCCTGACCGCAACACCCCGACCCCTACGAGCACGCGTAACCCGATCATTTGGAGACACAATCGAGGCCAAACGGGCGCTCTGGGCTGTCTGGACGGTGAGAATGAGACTGAGTACGCGACCGTGAACCCCCAAACTCACACGATTGTGCATGCGTTCCGCCTGATCAACACAAATGATGTTCTCGTATGGTATGCCTGCGTTGTCGCCAAGTAGCCGCCAAGTAGCACTGTCGCCAAGTAGCCCGTGAGGTAACCCGAGCAGCCCGTGACGGGTTGTCCGCATACTCTCTTTGCTGGCTGGGCTGACTGCCGCCGATAGGACCTCCTTGAAGGCGACAGCCAGCCCAGTCTCAGCCCAGTCTCTTTGCCAGCCGACCCGAAAGCGTTGACACTTGCCAAGAGCTAGTGCGCAATTGCCAAGAGTTCGCAGATGTGAAAGACCGGGGCTGTCGGATCTGCGAGGTTGCTGCGAAGCCTCGAAACCAACTCCACCGGCGCCGAGGCGGGCAGAAGCGACTGGAACTTGGCGTCGATCTCGTCTTGGCTGAGCGGGTCGTGCATCGAACCCCTCTGTCCGTGGACGGTCCGCTCCAACACCTTCCCGTCGGAGAGGAAGATCCTCACCCTCCCGCCCATCCTGTGGGCATAGGTGTCGTCAAACTCCTCAGCCGCGCGCAGCGACACCACCTTGGCTTGGAGCTCGGCGACGGCCGGATCGGCAATCCGGTCGGGCTGGTAGGTCGCCGGGTCTGTGGGGTCGCCAAGGATCGCCGCCGCAATGTTGAACTGGGCCGAATACTGCGCCGCCATCACCGACACCGTGCCGTCCAGGTTGTTCTGGGCAGCGGCCTTGGTGGGGCACTCTGCCTCGATCCGGTCGATCTGGTCGATCTGGTCTGCGCTGAGTCGATGCTCGGCTCGCAGCTCGCTCGCTGCCTGGATCAGGGGGTGTACGTCACTGCAGGAGGCATAGGGCTTGACGGTTGTCTCGTCGATCATCCATCGGGTGCCGAGCGCTTCGGTGAGGAGGTCGGTCCGGGGATCAGTCCCGAACACATTGCAGAACCCGTACCTCCCGGCCAGACCGTCAGCGGCCCCCTCGAACCCGTGAGATGCAAGCGACGCTGCCAACACACCGGCCTCAGCGGCGCGTCCCGCATGTATCCGCTTAGCCATCCCGCCCGAGGACGCGAACTCCATGGTCCCGGACGCCAACGACACAGCCACGCCGAAAGCATGGGTCAGAGTCGCTGAGTCGAAGCCGAGCAGCCGGCCGGCTGCTGCGGTCGATCCGAAGACACCCGACATCGAAGTCGGATGGAACCCCGCCAGCATGTGTGTGGCGGGTCCCACTGCGATCCCGGCGCGGCCCATGGCTTCGTAGCCGATCACGATCGCCTCGCCGAGATCCAGGTTGGACGCCCCCAGATCTTCGGCGAGCGCCAGCGCTGCGGGGACCACAACTGCTCCGGGATGGCTGATCGCCTCCTCATGCACGTCGTCGAGCTCGAAGGCATGGGCCGAGGCACCGTTGGCGAACGCGGCCATGGCGGGCGAGGTCTTGGACGCCCGGCCGATCACCGTCGCTGAGCCGGTTCCTCCACTGGCAAGCGCGTGGGCGATGGCAGCTTGTGACCATGGTTGGGCTGCTCCGAAGACCATGCATCCCAACGTGTCGATCAGGGCGTCGACCGCGCAGCCCAGGAGTCGATCGTCCACTCGGCCGTGCAGACCCGCGAGGAAGTCCGCGAGATCACGGGTCGGCGACTCAGACCCCGGCGGCACAGGCTGCGTCACTTGGCCACCGTGAGCGCTCTATCCCTGGGTCTGGCTTACATGAGCCTGGTCTGCGTGAGCCTGGTCTGCGTGAGGTTGATCTGCGTGAGCCTGGCTTACGTGGGGTTGATCTGCAAGGGCGTCTAGCAGCAGGCGGTGGAGATGGGGGACCGCGTTCTCGGCGTGTACACCGGCGACGCCGCTGGGGTCGACGATCAGCGGGCCCGGTCGGTAGCCGCGGCTGGCCATGCCCTGTTGCACCGAGTCCATGATCTCGAAGTCCTCGCTCACCGTCGTGTCCCAATCAAGTGCGATCACTTCGGCTTGTTCGGGGGTCGGCTCGGTTCGGTCGAACCACCACTCGCGGATCAACAGCGTCTGGTCTACAGCCAGAGGAACCCAGCGGAAGGTGTTGAGCACCCGGCCCGGATAGCACTGGATCGACGAGACCGGCCAAGTGTAGAAAGCACCGTATTCGCTGCTGTCGGCCTGGCGTGTGTACGCCGAGCGGTCCGGTGGCGGCCCCTGTGCGGTGTGGTGGATGGTGAACCCCCGCGGCGCAATGCGATAGCTCCCTGGAGTCACCACCCCCGCCGTGAACGTCTTGTGCACGTTGGGACAGTGATAGCACTCGTTGTAGTTCTCAACCGCCACCTTCCAGTTGGCCCGGATCAGATGACTGCGCCGCCAGGTCAGCTTGCGCTCGGCCGCATCGGGAGCGATCGCCTCCAGCTCTGCCGCAACCCCGGGAACTGTCTCCTCCAGAGACGGTGCCCCCAGGTCGAGGTTGACGAACAGGAAACCCGACATGGAGTCGACCCGCACCTTCGGCACACACAGATCGCCCACCTCTTCGCCGCGGGCATGGAGCAGGCGTCCGTCGAGACCGTATGACCAAGCGTGGTAGGGGCAGGTGATGCTTGACATCGTGGCTGCGGCGCCGCCGGCAGCAGCAATGTCGGCAGCAATGTCGGCAGCAGCAGCAATGTCGGTAGCAGCGCCGTCGGCGATGAGCTGGTGGCCGCGGTGCTGGCAGACGTTGTAGAAACCGCTGATGACCCCGTCGTCGTTGGCCAGAATCACGCTCTCGTTCCCCACCCTCACAGTGGTCAACTGCCCGGGCGAGGCGATCTGCGACTCGTGTCCGACAAGCTGCCAAGTATGGGCGAAGATGCTCTCGAGCTCGCGCGCGAAGATCTCAGGGTCCGTGTAGTAGCGCGGATCAAGGCCTTCGGCCGCTGTCATTCCCATCGTCCATTCCCATCTCCCATCGTCTCCCTCCCCATCGTCTCTCATCTCCCATCGTCGCGTCCCTTTTCGGCACTCGAGTAAGCCGCTAGTGCGAGCCTTGCGAGCCTTTCAAGTCTTTCAAGTCTTCAAGATCAGCCAAAGCGTCGACTAGTTGATCCATCCGCTTCTTGAGGTTCACATCACAGCGCAGGAAACGGTCACCGAGCCCGCGCCAGGAGTCTGCCCCGTCCTTGACGATCACGCCCCTTTCGAGCAGACCGTTGAACACCTCGGTGGAGTCAGTGTCGGGATCGAGCACTTCCACCAAAAAGAAGTTCGAGCGACTGCGGGGCACCATCCGAAAACTGTCCAACTCGCCGAAACGGCCCTGCACATACTCTCTGGCCTCGGTGATGGTGCCGACGGTGCGGGCGACGTGCTCGTCGTCGTCCAGGGCTGCCATTCCGCCGGCTATCTGCAATTGCCCCATGTTCCATGTGGGTTTCACCGCCAACAGCGCGTCGATGACGGCTTGGGCGGCAACGCCGAACCCAACACGCAAACCCGCCAAACCGAATGCCTTGGAGAACGTGCGCAGCACCGCGACGTGTTCGTACTCCCGGGCGAGGTGGATGTAACCGGGCGTGTCGGAGTAGTGGACGTAGGCCTCGTCGAGCACCACCAAGGCCTGCGGCGCAGCCTCGATGATGCGTCGGACGTCCGCCTCGCTCAGCCAAGTGCCCGACGGGCTGTGCGGATTGGTGATGAAGACGATGCTGGTGTCGGACTCGACCGCGGCGATGTAGGCATCGACATTCAGGGCCATCGAATCGCGGTCCGTCGCCTGATGGGCCAGTACCGGAACCCGTCCTTCCGCCTCGGCGAAGAGGTGATAGATCGGAAAGCAGGGTCCGGGCATCAGTATCCTGCCGCCGGGATCGCAGCAAGCACGGATGATGAGAGAGATGATCTCAGTCTCCCCAGAACCGCATATAACCTGTTCAGGAGCGTAGCCGTAGGCGTCTGCGAGCTTCATCCGCAGGGGCTCGGAGGTCCACGACGGATACAGATGGAGACGGTCCATCGCGTCGAGCACTGCTTCACGGGCCAGTGGAGATGCTCCGTGAGGATTCTCCGCTGATCCCAGCTTGGCTATGTCGGCGAGCGCGATCCCGTACCGCTGCGCTACGTATTCGCCGGCCAGCCCCGGTATGTAGTACTCGCCGGGCGCAGCCGGAGCCGCGTTGCTTGCGCCGGGCGCAGCCGGAGCCCTCCAAGCGCTAGCACTGCCGTCGTTGGTCGTCTGCATGTCAGTCTGTGTAGATGCCGGCGGTGCGGCGGTTGGCGTGGAAGGAGTCGATCGCCCCGACCACATCGGAGGGCGAGTCGGCCATCATGAAAGCAAGCAGGACCTCCAACAGCGCGACCGCGGCGATGCTCGAGGAGAACGGCAGAGGCGAATCGTTCTGGACCACGAAGGCCTTGGTCGCCATGGCCATGATCGGAGCAGCCCAACTGTCCGATATCGAGATGACCGGGACTTCCCGCGTCACTGCCAGACGAACCGCCTCGACGATCTCCATTCGACAGGGGCTGAAGGTCATGGCCAGCAGCACATCGTCGGCGCCCATGCGTGCCACGTCGTCGATGGCCAGACCGATAGTGGGAATGGCGGTCACATTGCCCAGCGCCATGCTCGCCACATAAGCGAAGTTCTCAGCGAGCGGTTTGGCTGTTCCCACACCCAAGACGTTGGTGTGCCGAGAGGCGTCGATCAGATCGGCGGCGCCTTTGAGGTCAGCCGTCTGAACCTCCGCGAACAGCGACTCGACATTGCCCAGCGCCGCGGAGGCCATCTCAACGAGCAGAGCGCCGTGCCGCCCGCCCTCGTTGATCGATCGCAAGAACCTGGCCCTGTCGGGAAACGAAGGCGTTCCGTCGGCCGCCTGCTGTCGGAACGGGGAGCGAAAGTCCTCATAGCCGTCGAAGCCGACGGCCCGGGCCATGCGGACCAGGGTGTTGGGCTTCACTTCGGCAGACTCGGCGATGCCGCGCATGGAGGCGACCGCCACTTCGCCGGGGTGGTTCAAGACATAGGTGGCAGCCTGTCGCACCTGGGGCGACATGTCTTCGAGCGCGCTCGTGAGGGACTGCAGGATCGGCGTGAGGTCGCCAGATGCAGTCGGCGCGGTTTTCACATCAGCGCCTCCTCGAGCAAGGCCTCTTCAAACGGATAGGCCGACAGCCGCTCGGGGCCGTCGGAAGTCACCAGATACATGTCCTCGAGCTTCACACCGGGTCCGCCGCGGTCCGAGCCGACGAAACTCTCAACCGACATCACAGTGCCGGCCAGGATCTCACCGTCGTATCCGTCGTTCTCCCAGTCCTGTCGATACGCGATCTTCGGGTATTCGTCGGACATCCCCACACCATGGGCCAAGCAGGTGTAACGGTGCGCGATGAACTCCTCATCGTGCTCGTAGGCACTTTCGGAGATCTCCCGAAAGGTCCGTCCAGGCTCGAGCAGTGCGGCGTTGTGGGTGATCTCGGCGTGCGCCCGCCGGTACAGGTCGCGCTGCTGCCCGGTCGGATCCTCACCCACCAGCCAGGTCCGTGAGATGTCGGCGCAGTAGCCGAAGGGACCGATCATGTCCGTGTCGATCGCCACGAGGTCACCGGCTGCGACCGGGCGGTCCGTGGCCATCTGGTACCAGGGGTTCGTGCGCGGCCCGCTGCAGAGCATGCGTGCGTCGATCCAGTCA
This sequence comes from Acidimicrobiaceae bacterium, assembly GCA_026706815.1. Lineage (GTDB taxonomy): Bacteria > Actinomycetota > Acidimicrobiia > Acidimicrobiales > Aldehydirespiratoraceae > VXYK01. The sequence goes on from JAPOYA010000016.1 coordinate 11,798, forward strand.
CCGTCGTTCGCGATGTTCACCTGATGGAGCAGGGACAGCAGTTGGTTCTCGGTGACGCCGGGTTCCGCCGCGGATCGCACGCGGTCTATCGCCGCCTCCGCCACTGCAATCGAATGCTGCAGGCAGCGGATCTCCTCAGCGGACTTGACGCAGCGAGCGACCGCCATCAGCGGTTCCGCGTCGATGACGCGCAAGCCCAGGTCGCGCAGGGCATGAGCGGCGCAGGGATGGGCCTGCTCAATAGCGACCCGCGCGCCGTCCGTTGTCAGTGCGGCGACGTCAGCGGCGAAGCGACGAGCGTGCGTCTCAATGTCCAGTCCACCGTCGAAGCTGTTCAAAGCATGGCTCGGACGCAGCGCGGCTGTCGCGGGCGGCAACGCGCCGTAGCCGCCGTGCATCGTCATCGTGCCGTCGCGTTCCACGAACAGGTCGAACACTTGGATGCGCGACTGATAGAGCGGGTATTCCCGCCAATCGGCTGCGTACCGAAGGCTGACCGGGTTGAACAGCACCAGCAGCTCGACGTCGGCGACGTCCATCTGCTCAAGGACACGGCCGCGCCGATACGCCCGCACCGCATCAATATCGATGCCTGGCTTCGCCAGAACAGGTATCTCCATCAGCAAACAAGTGTACTATATTTCTCAAATAATGGTATGATTGTTGCCAATGATCATTCCCGAGTCGGCACAGGTGGTCATCGTCGGCGGCGGGATCTGCGGAGCGAGTCTGGCCTACCACCTCGCGCATGAGGGATGGACCGACACGCTGCTGATCGAGAAGGCCGAATTGACTTCGGGATCGACCTGGCATGCAGCCGGGCAGGTGACGCACTCGGTGTCGAGCTACACCCTCGCCCACTTCCGCAAATACGGCTGCGAGCTCTACGCATCGCTCGAAGCAGAGAGCGGCGTCGCCACCTCCTGGCACAAGAGCGGAAGCCTCCGAGTGGCCTACGAGCCGATCGAGGTCGACTGGCTCAAGAGCCAACTCGGCGTTGCCGACTACGCGGGCAACCACATGGAATGGGTCTCTGGCGACTTCATCGCGAAGCGGCACCCCTTCTATGCCACCGACGAGATCATCGGCGCAGTCTGGACGCCCGACGACGGCCACGTCGACCCCAGCGGCGCAACCAACGCGCTGATCTCGGTCGCCCGCTCCAAAGGAGTGCGAGTCAGCCGCCGCAACCGCGTGCTGGAAATCAATCGCCGCTCAGACGGCTCCTTCGACGTCGCAACCGAACAAGGCAGCGTCCGGGCTGAACACGTCGTCAACGCCGCGGGATGCTACGCGCACCAGGTCGCGCGGATGGTCGGCCTGTCGGTTCCCATGGCCAATGTCCTTCACAGCTACCTGATCACCGACGTCGTCGCAGAATTCGCCGAGCTCGAGCACGAACTCCCGGTGATGCGCGACGACTACATCTCCGGTTATGTGCGCCAAGAGCAGCAATCGGGTCTGATCGGCGTCTACGAGCAGCACAACGCCGAGACCGCATGGCCCGGCGGCCCGGCCTGGTCGCTCGAGAATCCATTGTTCCCGGCAGACTTCGACCGCATCGGCTTCTGGCTGGCCCGAGCCTTCGAACGCGTGCCCGTCCTCGAACCCGTCGGCGTCAAGCAAGTGATACGCGGCGCGATCGCGCACACGCCCGACGGTGAGCCGATGCTCGGGCCATCGGGCATTCCCAATTTCTGGATGATGGCGGGAGTGCAAGTCGGCATCGCCGACGGACCCGGCCTCGGCCGAGAACTGGCCCGCTGGATGGTGCATGGCGAAACCGAGGTGAGCGTGCGCGGCTACGACGCCCGCCGCTTCGGCTTCGTGCCCGCTGACGACGCCGAGAACTACGGGCGGATCAAAGGCGCCGAAGACTACGAATACCGCCACCAGACGCCGGTGCCGGGGCTCGAACACCCAAAGCTGCGGCCCTATCGGACCACCCCGCTGTACGAGCGCTTCGCTGACCGGGGCGCCGTGTTCACGCAGGTCTACGGCTGGGAGAGGCCGAAATGGTTCCCGACGGTGGCGGGTCTGCCCCAACAAGACGTGGTCGCGTTCCGCCACACAGACTGGTTCGAGGTCGTGGCGCAGGAGTGCCGCGCCGTGCGGGAGCGGGTCGGCATCCTCGACAGCACGGCCTTCGCCAAGTTCGATCTCGTCGGCCCGGACGCCGCTGCGGCCCTCGACCGGCTCACAACCAACACGCTGCCCGGAATCGGGCGGATCGGTCTGAGCTACTTCCTGACGCCCACAGGCCGAATCGAAGGCGAAGCCACGATCACCCGACTCGCAGAAGACCACTTCTATGTGGTGTCGGCCGCCGTGGGCGAACAGAAGGACCGCGAGCACTTCGAGACCCACTGGCCGAGCGGCGCGCGGGCCGAACTGCGCCTCCGCTCAGACGACCTCGGAGTGATCGCCGTCGCCGGCCCCGCGGCCAGAGAACTGCTCGCCAGATGCACGGGCGCCGACCTTCACAACTCGGCCTTCCCCTGGCTCAGCGCTGCGCAGATTGCTGTCGCCGGTTGCGCCGTGCGGGCGCTTCGGGTCGGTTTCGTGGGCGAACTGGGCTGGGAGCTGCACGCCCCCACCGAAGACCTCGGCACGATATACGACGCACTGTGGGAGGCAGGTCAAGACTTAGGCGTCGCCAACGTCGGCAACCACGCGCTCGACTCGCTGCGCATGGAGAAGCA
>JAPOYA010000007.1 GCA_026706815.1 Acidimicrobiaceae bacterium
GGCCGGCAGCTCATAGCGAATGTCGTCGAGGGTCTGCGGGGGCGGATCCACTAGGTCGCACCACCTCTGATCCGCGCCACCCCTAATCCAGGGCGTCTGGTTCAGCGGCGTCGAACAGAGCCGGCGCAGTCGGCGTCGCCGGGTTCGGAACAGCCATGTCCAGATGTTCGAAGGCGGCTGGTGTTCCAACTCGGCCTCGGGGTGTGCGCATCAACAGACCCTGTTGGATGAGATAGGGCTCATAGACGTCCTCGACGGTCTCGGCAGGCTCGCTCACCGCGATGGCAAGCGTGGACAAGCCGACCGGTCCGCCTCCGAAACGCCTGCACAGGGCGTCGAGCACCGCTCGGCTGGCTTTGTCGAGACCGAGTTCGTCGACGCCGAAGAACTGCAAACCGGCTGCTGCGACGCCTGCGTCGATGCGACCGTCGCGTTCAACCTCTGAGTAGTCGCGTACTTGGCGCAGCAACCGGTTGGCAATGCGAGGTGTTCCTCTGGCGCGGCGGGCGATTTCCCATGCACCTGTCTCGGTGATGCCGACACCGAAAATCCCTGCGGTCCGCAGGACAATGGCCGCCAGAGCGTCCACATCGTAGAAATCCAGGCGGGCGACGAGTCCGAAGCGGTCCCGAAGCGGCCCGGTGATCAGACCCGTTCGGGTTGTGGCGCCCACGAGCGTGAAGCAGGCCAGGTCAAGGGGAATCGAACGGGCTGCAGGACCCTTGCCGAGGACAATGTCGATTTTGAAGTCCTCCATCGCCGGATAGAGGACTTCCTCGACGGGGCGAGGCAGGCGATGGATCTCGTCGATGAACAGGACGTCTCCATCTTCGAGCTTCGACAGAATCGAGGCGAGGTCGCCGGCCCGCTCCAGCGCCGGGCCCGAGGTGACCGACAGGTGTGACCCCATCTCGGCGGCAATTATGTACGCCAGGGTCGTCTTGCCAAGTCCAGGCGGCCCCGCGAACAGCAGATGGTCGACTGCGTCACGGCGTTTCGACGCAGCACCGAGAATCACTCGAAGATGGCTCTTGAGCTCGGTTTGGCCGACGAACTCTGCCAGGGTCCGCGGCCGAAGCCCATGGTCAGCAAGAAGTGCGGCGTCTGTGGCAGTCTCGTCGGGCGTGAGCAGGTCCTCATCGGACTGGGCGTCGTCGAGCAGCTCCTCGCGCATTGCTCAAACTCCCGACGCCAGGCGCCTCAGAGCGTCTCTCAACAGCTCGCTCGTGTCGCCGTCTGCAGGCATTTCCACGAGTACGGCGTGGATCTCTTCAGGGCCGTAGCCGAGGCTCTCGAGCGCTGCTCGAACATCGTTCTGGGTCCCGCGCTGCGCGGAGGCTTCCGCTGGTTCGCCGGGCACCCCGACCGAGTCGGCGGCGGGGACGCCGAGCTTGCTCTTGAGTTCCATGACCAAGCGGGCGGCTGTCTTGCGCCCCACTCCGGGCACCAGGCAAAGGGCAGCCAAATCGTCGTGGGCCACCGCTGTGCGCAGGGCAGTCGGCCCGTGTACCGACATGATGGCGAGTCCTAGGGCTGGACCAACTCCGTGAGCGCTGATCAGCGATTCAAAGACGCGCCGCTCGTCGATGGTCGAGAAACCGTAGAGAGTGTCGCTGTCCTCGCGCACCGCGTGGTGCGTGTGCACAAAGACCTCCCCGCCCACAGCACCCAAAGACGCCGAGACCGAGGGAGTCACTTGAACGCGGTAACCGAGGCCGCCGACTTCAATCAACATCTCTGCTTCCGAGGTGCGTTCGAGCAACTGTCCCCGCAGCGATCCGATCATCGCAGCGCTCCAGCGGCGCGACCCGCGGGAATATGGGCGACATGACAGAGCGCCACCGCCACGGCATCGGCGACGTCTGCGGGCTCCAGACGTTTCTGCAAACCCAACAAGGTCTGCACCATCCGGCCGACCTCATCCTTGCCGGCGCCTCCCCAACCAGCCACAGCCAGCTTGACCTCATTGGGCGAGTACTCGACCACCGCGCACCCTGCTGAAACCGCTTCGACCATGATGATGCCGCTGACCATACCCACCGACATGGCTGTAGTGGCGTTCTGCTGGAACAAGACCCGTTCAATCGCCACCACCTGGGGTTTGAGCTCGCCGACCAATGCCCGGGCCTCTCGTTGAATCTCCGCCAACCGCAAGGGACGCTCGAGACTCGGGTCTGTGCGGATCACGCCCGCCGCGACTGCTCGGGGCTTGCGACCGTGTTCGACACAACCGTAGCCACAGCGCGACAAACCAGGATCGATTCCTAGTACGAACATACGTACGACCCTAGTCGCCGGCGCCGGCTCAAGCGCGGCATAGGCCAACAGCTGTGCACCAGCGAGACGGCCTAGAAGACTCAGCCTGCCCGGACCGACTCCACGAGGTCCGCCGCAGCCTCTGAATTGTCCTGGACGTCCTGAACGTCATCGAGGTCGTCGAGCACATCGATCAGGTTCAGCAACTTCTTCAGGTCGGTGACATCGGTCATCTCAACCGTGGATGTCGGCAACATCGTGAGATCCGCGAACTCAACGGAGACTCCGGCTTCGTCGAGCGCATCGCGCACCTCGTTGAGATCACCCGGCGCGGTGACGATCCGCCACATCTCCCCGACGTCTTCGATGTCTTCAGCTCCGGCGTCGACAGTGAGCATCATCAGATCCTCTTCGTCGACCGAAGTCGGTACCAGCACCACACCCTTGCGTTCGAATTGCCAAGACACCGCGCCCGGCTCGGCCAACGAACCACCGTGCTTGCTCAGCGTGGACCGGACTTCGCTGGACGTGCGATTGCGGTTGTCGGTCAAGCATTCGATCAGCAGCGCGATTCCCCCGGGGGCATAGCCCTCATAGGTGATCTGCTCATAGGCGACGCCTTCAAGCTCGCCGGTTCCACGCTTGACTGCCCGCTCGATCGTGTCAAGGGGCACTGAGTTGTCGCGTGCCTTCTGGTACATCGTCCGCAGGGTCGGGTTGGCATCCAGGTCGCCTCCGCCGGAGCGCGCGGCAACCTCTACCTGTTTGATCAACTTGGCGAACAGCTTCCCCCGCTTGGCGTCCGCGGCGCCCTTGCGGTGCTTGATCGTTGCCCACTTGGAATGACCGCTCATGAGAGAAATCTATCCCTTCAGCGACAGCCAACGACGGTGCAGTCGGTCATCGCCGGACAGTTCCGGATGAAAGGCTGCAACCATGACGGGACCTTTGCGGCACAAGACCGGGCAGCCGTCGACTTCGGCGAGCGGCTCGATCTCGGGACCGAGCCGGGCAACGACCGGAGATCGAATGAACACCGCATGAAAGGGCGTGTCCAGCCCAGCGACGTCGACGTCAGTCTCGAAACTGTCGATCTGGCGGCCATACCCGTTGCGCGCCACGGCCATGTCGAGCACTCCCAAGGCGTGTTGGTCGTCTCGCCCGTCGCAGATCTCAGAAGCCATCAGAATCATGCCCGCGCAAGTTCCGAATATCGGCAGACCCTGCTGTGCGCGATCTCGCAGGGGTTCGAGCAGCTGCGACCGTTCAAGCAACATCGACATCGTCGTCGACTCGCCACCAGGCACCACCAGCGCGTCAACCGCCTCCAACTGATCGGGTGTGCGAATCTGCCGGGTCGCACACCCCAAAGACTCAAGGACAACCGTGTGAGCGGCGAAAGCGCCCTGAAGGGCAAGGACTCCAACGGTTGGCGCTACCAACCCCGTTCAGCCAACTTCATGTCGAGCTTTGAGATTTCTTGGCCGACCATGGCATCGCCGAGGCCGGTAGACGCCTTGACCAAGATTGCCGGATCCTGATAGTGGGTGGCGGCCTCCACGATTGCTGACGCCATTTTCGCGGGGCTGCTGCTTTTGAAAATCCCGGACCCGACAAAGACGGCCTGAGCCCCGAGTTGCATCATCAGCGATGCATCGGCCGGGGTGGCGATGCCGCCGGCGCAGAACATCGGCACGGGGAGCTGCCCGGTTTCGGCAATCTCTTGAACAAGCGGGAGCGGGGCTTGGAGTTGTTTCGCCCAGTCGAACAGCTCTGCGGAGTCTGCCTGGGTGATTTTGCCGATGTCGCCGACGATCGAGCGGAGGTGACGCACGGCCTCCACCACATTGCCGGTCCCCGCCTCGCCCTTCGAGCGGATCATGGCGGCCCCTTCGCTGATGCGCCGCAACGCCTCGCCCAGGTTTGTGGCGCCACAGACGAACGGAACCGCGAAGGCCCACTTGTCGATGTGGTGAGCTTCGTCGGCCGGCGTCAGCACCTCTGACTCGTCGATGTAGTCGACGCCGATGGCCTCAAGCATCTGAGCTTCGGCAAAATGGCCGATGCGGGCTTTGGCCATGACCGGAATCGAGACCGCCGCCTGAATGCCCTGGATCATCTCCGGGTCGGACATCCGAGAAACTCCACCGTCTCTGCGGATATCGGAGGGCACGCGCTCAAGGGCCATCACCGCGACCGCACCAGCGTCCTCTGCAATCTTTGCGTGATCCGGGTTTACGACATCCATGATGACGCCGCCCTTGAGCATCTCAGCCAAGCCCCGCTTCACGAGAGTTGTGCCAGTCTCGCGTTTGTTGTTCTGTCCCATGCTGACCATCCTATGACCCTCGTGTCTTTACGACGCAGAAGATTGCGCTGCTTTTGCTCATGTTCGCTTGCGCTGCACCTCCCGCTCGGGCCGCTAGGCGCGGGCGGCGCGGGCTGTGTTGAGGCGCGCTGCGGCCTCGGCGGGGTCGAATGTGGCGATGTGGGCGGCGGGGAAGCGAGAACCATCAGCCGCGGCGAGGATGAGCCATGTTGAACCGGCCTGCAAACTGATGGCCTCTCCGCTGTGGTCAGTCAAGTTCCACACCGGGGCTTGTTGAGACCGAGTCCAAGTGCCGTCAACGACCTGGCCGCGTGTGAACACCTGCACCGGACCGCTGTCGAACGACCGGGCTTCAGGCGATGCGGGGTCGGCTGGGGAGATTTCGTAGACGACGTGCAGAACCACCACATTCGCGGGAGCGATCTCCACCTCTTCGTCGCCTCTCAGCACGGTGTGAAGACTTCCGTCCTGCACTCGCACCCAGCCGCCCGCTGCCGGATCCCACAGGTGGGTGGCCTGCCGTCCGAAACTGGCTTGGTAGGTGATCTCCACTCCCCCGATTTCAGACCCCATGCCCTCGGGGAGTTCGCCGTAGCTCAACACCGCACTGGGCACGCCCGAACCGCTGTAATCGATCATCTCCATGTCCACCCACAGGTTGTACGGGGCGCTGCGCGAACCGAGCCTGAAATACGGATCCAGGCGGCGCAACGCTCCCGCGTCCACAAACACTCCCCTGTCGGCCGCCTCGCGCAGTTCGGCAAGGGTCGGGGTGTTCGCACCGGAGAACACGAATGCGGGGGTTCCGAGGCCCGCCAGCAACTCGACGTCGGTGGTGCGGGCCGACCGAACCGGTCCAACCTGAGGAGGCGCCTGTGTTTGGAAGACCGCGGCGAAACGCGTCTTGAGACCCTCGACCAGCTCTTCATAGACGATGTCGGCCTCAGCCAATCCCGCCTGAGGCCGCGACTGATCGTTGTTGTTGCCGATCTTCACAACGAATGCAGAGGCGGTGGAGGCAGCTTCACTTTCAGCCGGAAGGCCGGTGAAGGGAGCGACCGGCCCCGCCTGAACAGTGGTAGTGGTGACGACAGCCTCTGCGATCGTCGTGGTGGAGGCCGTGATGGAATCCGTGGTGGAAGCCGTGGTGGTCTGAGCATCAACCGTCGGCTCGGCTTCAAGCGGAGCTACCTCAACCCCATTTCCATTCCCGAGGCAAGCACCTGCAACCAGCGCGAACAGCACGGCCGGCGCCGACAACCCGAGTCTCGGGCGCATCACAACTCTCTCAGTGCATCAATGCGATCCTGCAGCGGCGGCTGCACTCCTGTAGTGCCGTCCAGTGGTCCAATCATCCACAGATGCCGTGTTGAGCTAGTGCCCGAGACGCCACTGCCGAGTGCCGCCTTCTCAAAAGCTCCGGCCAGTGCCGGTGGATATCTGGTCATCAGCACGCCTTGCACATCGGCGAGCGCCAGACGCTGACTGTCCAGTTGAACTCGGCGCACCAGCTTCGCCAACGGACCGAGCAGCGGGCCGACGGATGCCAAGGTCGTCGCGGCATGGACACCGGCCTCTGACTGGGCCAACTGGCGCGCAACCACCGCTTCGAGTTCCAGTCGATCCAATTCGCGCAGCGCGCCTGTCGTGACCACCAATTGCGTTTCACTGCCCCGACCGACCACAGCTGAGTCGAGCGCTTGAGAATCGACCAGATGCAGGCTCGGCTCTGCGATTCCGTGACTTGCGCACATGCTTGCCACAAGGCTCTCAAGGCGGGGCTCCGTCCCCGCTTCAATCCGCTGGGCGCCCATTGTCGAAAGGGCCGCGCTCAACGCGCGTCGATCCAACAGGATCACCACCCCGACCGCGGTCGCCAAGCCTGCTGCCGCACCGACGACAACCCCCGGGTCGAAAAGCTCCAACAACGAAAAACCCACGGCAACGATCAGACCGGCGACAACTGCCGGGATCAAAAAAACCAATCGGGGTGCCGTATCGGGCATAGGTGCTCTCCGCAAGATCCATCAGTCCGCGCTAATGCGGGCCGCGAGCCGGTTCGTCGTGTGCCTCAGAATACCGGCGCTGACCCCCACTCAGCGCGGTCTTACCGCAGCAGCGCCGCGTAACGCTCGAGGTAGAGATCAGCCAACCGGGCCATGGAGAACTCATCGGCTCTTTCATTGGCCGAGGCAACAAGTTCAGCCGCCCTGTCCTTGTCTCGCAGCAGCTCACCGATGACGCCCGCCAGCGCCTTGTGGTCACCGGCGGGGAACAACACCGCATCTCGCCCATTCCTGGCCGCGTTGGCGTAGCCACCGAGATCGGAGGCGACGACCGGCGTGCCCGCCGCCATGCCCTCAAGCAGCACCAGCCCGAAAGACTCGCCGAACAAGGAGGGCGCGCAGAAGACGTCGGCGCCGCGGAGTCGGGCAATCTTCTCGGTCTCGTCAATCGGCCCCAGCCACTCCAGCCTCAGGTCGGCACCGTACTGCGTCTTGAGTTTCTGCGTTTCGGGGCCGCTGCCGGCGATCCAGACGCGGGTATCAGACGGAAGCAGCTTCACGGCCTCAAGCAGAACCTGCAGTCCCTTGCGTTGTTCGTGCCGACCGATGAACAGAACGGTCGGGCGATCGGTGGCGTGGGCCGGACTCTTGCGATAGCGGCTGACCTCGACCCCGTTGAACAGAATGTGGTATTCACCACCGAGGTGTTCCACCGCGAGCTTGCGAGCGTCTTCGGAGACCACCACACGGTCGTCTAGCCGACGAGCCAGGTAGCGCACCGCCTTGGGCATCAGCTCATACGACAGTGATCGGCCCGCGGCATGGAACGTGCCGACCAACGGCGCTGGGCGGGTCAGCAACGCGGTCATCGTCGGTCCCGGAGCGAGCGGTTCGTGCAAGTGGATGACGTCGAAGGCTTCATCGCGCATCGCCCGGATGACCCGGAGTTGAGCCGAGGGGTCTGGTGCGACGGGGGCGATCGACCCGTTCGCCGAAGCCGGCAAGCTAAGGCCCAGGGGCGTAACGCCGGCGTCCGGTGGCGGCCCATCGCAAGGAGCCAACACCCGCACCGCGTGACCGCGACGGCGCAGCGCCCGGGCCAGCGCCAATACTTGCGACTGGACCCCACCGGGCATGGTCAAGCTGTAGGGGCAGATCAATCCGATGCGCATCAGAGTTCCCGCAGGTGCTCGGGCCGTGGCAGGCCGAGCAGGTCGTAGTCACTGGGCCAGTTGGGCGACAGCATGTGCCATTGCTCGGGCGCCTGCGATATCAGATATTCGAAATCTCTCGCCAAGTCCCGGGTTACACGGGCGACGTCCAAGCGAAGCTTGCCGCGTCGGGTAGTGTCGAGGGGCGGCGTGGAAATGGCATGGCGGGTGTTGTCGCGCCAATACACAGCCGAGGGAATGAGCGGCGACCCGGTTCTGAGAGCCAAGGTTGCGGGTCCGGCGGGCAGAGTGGTCTTCTCACCGAAGAACTGAACCGGGACGCCATTGCCCTGAATGTCCCGGTCCGCCAACAGGCACAGCACTTGACCCTGTTTCAGAGCTTGGATGCTCGTCTTCGCGGCGTCGGGTCCGAGGGGCACGATATTCATGCCCAACGACTCGCGGAACCCGACGAACCACTCGAACAATTCAGGCGGTTCCAGCGGTTCAACCACCGCGGTGACCTTGAATTCAGGTACCAGGGCCAGCCACCATGCCGCCCACTCCCAGGTTCCGAGGTGGGGCAGAGCCAAAATCGGCCCCTGACCGCGTTCGACCGCCGCGGCTATCTCACCGAACCCCTCAAAGCCGAATCCCCGATCGATTTCGGCGACCGGCACACTGGGCAGACGGAAACTCTCGGCGTAGTAGCGGGTATACCACTCGAAGGTCCTGGCGACGCGGCGACGCGTCTCTGAAGAGGACATGGGGCGCCCGAGCGCGCGCTCGAGATTGCGAGCCGCGACCAGCCGCTTCTGTCCCGTGTTCGCCGAAGCCGCCCCCACGGCACGCGCCACCGCGTTCTGGGCGACAACCGGAACATGACGGGCCAACAGAGACCCCGCCCGATAGGCGGAGACCGATGCCACGGTCAGCCTTCGCGCAGTGTCCGACGCTCGCGCATTCGCTGAGCCCAAGCCGACTCGTTGCGCCTGCGCGAGCCTTGGCGCGGCCGGCGCCGAGGCCGACGGGCCGGGAGGGGCCTGTCCACCGACGCCTGACGCCATACTTTGACGAAGCGCTGCAGCGCGGTGACCCCCGTGAGGGCGAGCATGATCCATAGGATCGGTATGAGCACCTCAGGGAACAGCAGGGCCAAAGCAAGCATGATGACGCGCTCGGCCCGTTCCATGATCCCGCCTTTGGCCTCATAACCGAGCGACTCGGCTTTGGCCCGCTGGTACGAGACGAACATCGCCGAACCCATGACGGCGACCGGCAACATCATGATTCGACCCGGTTCAGTGCTGGCCAGATGCCAGGCGACTCCACCGAACAAGAGGGCATCCGTCAGCCGGTCGGAGACAGAATCGAAATATGCGCCCCTGTCGGAGCCGGAGTCAGCAGCACGCGCGACTGCTCCGTCGAGAGCGTCTGAGACGCCTGTTACAAGCAGGAAGAGCAAGCCGACTCGGAGATAGCCGGCGCCGATCGTCACTGCTGCGACAGTCGCCATGACGATTCCGACGATTGTTATGGCGTCAGGGGTGACGCCCGTGCGGCGCAGGCTGTGGCCAATAGGGGTAAGGCTGCGGTCGACTGCCGTGCGCCAGTTTCCATCGAACATGAAACGCTCCTCGAGGGGACGATTTCACGATAGCAGCACCATCTCAGCCGCGGGAGTCGGTCCAGTCTTCGGGGTTCTGTTCGACGAATCTGTCGATGATCTCGCCGTCGATGCCGTCCACCAGCACCAGCCCCCGGTGTTTCGGGGAGGGCTCGTTGCTGTAGAGAAGCACCTTCCAGGTGGGCCGGCTGCGCAAACCTCGCCATCCGAGCTGCGCCGACGCGTGCCCGACCGGGAAACCGACATCGCGGGCAGCTGCCTGCAACGCCTGCTCTTCGTCGAAGGACAGGTCCCATCCAGCCTGGGCGTGGTACAAGCCCACCAGGATCAGAGCTATCCCGGCTACGAGGACTCCGTCGTTGACGAAGGAGCCTTTCACAACGGGCGTGTCTTCGCCGATCACGACGCTCGCCAGGATGCAGACGGCGCCGATCACTGTGTACAGCACGGCGGGAATACGGCGCCTGCTGTTGTTCGGGAACAGGTAAGGTTCCGCAATTGCACTGGGGTCGAGAGCCTCCGGCAGCGAATCGCGGACTTCTGAATCTCGCTCTGTCCCACCCGCGACGCGGTCGGCTTGGTCGTTGTTCACCGATCCGAGCCTAGCAACACACGACGGCGCGCTGCTTTCATCGATTGCTCAGGCTTTACCGGCGTTGGGCTATTGTTTGGCGGTTCGATTTGGCTCGAGTCCGGGGGACGGTGGTGATGCAGGTTCGGTCGGTGGGTTGGTGCGGGTTGATTCTGTGTTCAGCATCGGTTTCGCTGCTGGGGTCTGCGCCTGCGGGCGCTGTCGCCGGTTACGGTGACGTAGTCGAGGATCGTTACTACACAGAGCCGGTTCAGTGGTCGATCGACAACGGCATCACCGATATCTCCGGGAATTGCTTCGCCCCTGACGCTCCGGTGTCACGCGGCGAGACCGCTCTGTACTTCTGGAACATGGCGGGACGGCCTGACGCTGCGTCCCACTCGTTTCTCGATATCGACGTCGAGGCCCAGAACGATGCCGTTGCGTGGATGTCTGCAGCAGGAGTCACCACCGGAACCTCGCCGACTGCCTTCTCGCCCGACAAGACCCTGACACGAGCCGAGCTCGCAGCCTTTCTGTACCGGTCAGCAGGTCGGCCGACAACCGGGGCGCATTCCTTTGACGACGTGTTCAGAAGCTGGCAGCACGCTCCTGTTTCTTGGCTGGCGACGACCGGCATAACCACCGGAACCTCGCCGACTGCCTTCTCTCCGGACAAGACCCTGACACGAGCTGATCTGGTCACGTTCCTCTACCGCTATCAGGGCGAGCCCGATGTCACCGTGGACCCGGACACCCCGATTTGCGACCCCTCTTTGTTCAATTCGGTCAGCGCCGGAGGGCTGCATTCGTGCGGTGTGCGCACCGACGGCGTCGTCGCCTGCTGGGGCGACGGCTATTGGGGGCAAACATATGCGCCTTCAGGACAGTTGCAACAGGTTTCCACGGGCGCAAGCCACACTTGCGCCATCAGCACCAACCGCGCCGTCGCCTGCTGGGGGAACAACCACAGAAACCAGACCGACGCGCCCGCCGGAGAGTTCCTGACCGTCAGCGCCGGAGGGAGCCACACTTGCGCCATCAGCACCAACCGCGCCGTCGCCTGCTGGGGGAACAACCACAGAAACCAGACCGACGCGCCCGCCGGAGAGTTCCTGACCGTCAGCGCCGGAGGGAGCCACACTTGCGCCATCAGCACCAACCGCGCCGTCGCCTGCTGGGGGAACAACCACAGAAACCAGACCGACGCGCCCGCCGGAGAGTTCCTGACCGTCAGCGCCGGCTACGAGCATTCCTGTGGGTTGCGCGCAGACGACACCATCACCTGCTGGGGCTGGAACTCCTACGGGCAAACGAACCCACCAACCGGAACGTTCCAAAACATCACGACCGGAGCGTTCCATTCCTGCGCGATCCGCGCAGACGACACCATCACCTGCTGGGGCTGGAACTCCTACGGGCAAACGAACCCACCAACCGGAACGTTCCAAAACATCACGACCGGAGCGTTCCATTCCTGCGCGATCCGCGCAGACGACACCATCACCTGCTGGGGCTGGAACTCCTACGGGCAAACGAACCCACCAACCGGAACGTTCCAAAACATCACGACCGGAGCGTTCCATTCCTGCGCGATCCGCGCAGACGACACCATCACCTGCTGGGGCTGGAACTTCCACGGCCAGACTGACTCGCCCGCCAGAGCCGACTCGGCGGAAACAGCGGAAACAGGCTAAGCGCCGCCGTCCGCCGGCCAGGCGGCGACTATCTGGCGCCAGGTGTCCGAGAGGGCTTCGGGCATCACCCGCACATTGGCGACCGAGGTCATGAAGTTGGTGTCCCCACGAAATCGCGGGACGACGTGAACATGGAGATGATCCGGCACACCCGCGCCCGAGCCCCGGCCCAGATTGGCGCCGACGTTGATGCCGTGGGGTTGATACGCGGCTGCAACGGCCAGCGTGGCGCTGCGCACAGCGGCCCAGAGTTCGCTGTGCTCGTCAGCAGTCAAGTCCCCGAGCGCGGTGACCGGGCGATTGGGCACCACCATCAGATGGCCCCGCGCGTACGGGTAGATGTTGAGCACCGCGAAGCAGAGTCCGCCCCGCCAGACAATGTAGGTCTGTGCATCTGGAAGTCCGCTGTCTAGTACGGCCTCGAAGAGCGTCCTGCCCTCCAGCACATCCAACGCGGCGTCGGCGCCGGCTTCAGAAGCCGGAATCCGCCACCCGGCCCAGAGGCGCTCAACCATGGGGACTCACGACCAGCTCCAGGTCGGGCACGGGACTCAGACCGGACCGGCGGCTTCCGGCGCAAGCCGGTCAGCGAATTCGGCTACCGGCACATCGCGCTGCGGCGCGTTCTGGCCTCGGCGGTTGACTCCGACGGTGTCGTTCTCCACGTCATCGTCGCCCACAACGAGGATGTACGGGATCTTCTCGACCTTGCCGTTGCGCACTCGTTTGCCGAGAGGCTCGACGGCGTCGGTCACCTCGACGCGGGCCCCCGCGCCGCGCAAGCGGGCCGCAACCGAGTGGGCGTAATCGGTGTGGACCGCGGCCACCGGCAGGACACTCGCCTGGATCGGCGCCAGCCAAGTGGGGAAGGCGCCTGCATAGTGCTCGAGCAGAACGCCGAAGAAGCGTTCCACCGATCCGAACAGGGCCCGATGGATCATCACCGGACGCTTGCGCGAACCGTCCGCAGCGATGTACTCCAGATCGAAGCGCTCTGGAAGGTTGAAGTCGAGTTGCACGGTCGACAGCTGCCACGAACGACCGATCGCGTCACCCACATCAACATCGATCTTGGGGCCGTAGAACGCGCCTCCACCCTCATCGACCGCGTATTCCAAGCCGCAAGCGGTCAACGCATCGCGCAGACCCTCTGTGGCTTGGGACCAGAGTTCATCCTCGCCGACCGACTTGTCGGGCGGCCGGGTCGAGAGTTTGGCGACGAAGTCGTCGAACCCGAAAGCGCGAAGCACGCTGAGCACGAAATCGAGCAGTGAGGCCAACTCGGCCGCAATGTCTTCTTGAGAGCAGAAGATGTGGCTGTCGTCCACCGTGAATCCACGGCTCCGCATCAAGCCATGGACCGCTCCTGACAGTTCGTAGCGATACACCGCCCCCAACTCGAACAGACGCAGAGGCAGATCACGGTAGCTGCGCTGCCCGGAACGATAGATCATCACGTGGAACGGACAATTCATCGGTTTCGGGTAGTACGACGCGCCGTCCAGTTCCATAGGCGGATACATCGAGTCGGCGTAGAAATCAAGATGTCCAGAGGTCTCCCACAGCACCGATTTGGCCAGATGCGGGGTGAAGACGAAGTCATAGCCGTCTTGTTCGTGACGCTTGCGGCTGTAGTCCTCCATCAACTTGCGGACCAGGGCGCCCTTCGGGTGCCAGACCGCCAAACCGGGGCCGAGATCCTCGGGCCAGCTCAAAAGATCGAGATCGACCGCAAGGCGGCGATGATCGCGCTTGGCTGCCTCAGCCAACATCTGCAGATGGGTTTTCAGCTCTTTGCGCGACGACCAAGCGGTTCCATACACCCGCTGAAGCATCGGGCGCGAAACATCGCCCCGCCAATAGGCCCCCGCAACAGACTGGAGCTTGAAAGCTCCCAGCCGGCCGGTGCTGGGCACATGCGGACCAGTGCACATGTCGCGGAACGTGCTGTCGCTGTCGGCGTCGCCGTTGGCGTAATAGCTGATCGAAGAGGCGTCGGCGACCTCGCCCACATCTTCACCGGTCGCCGAGCCCGACGCGACACGCTCGATAATCTCGGCCTTGTAGATATCGCCGGCGAAGAAGGCCTCCGCTTCCTCGGCGTCCAGTTCGTGGCGCACGAAAGGCTGATCCTCAGCGATGATCTCGGCCATGCGTGCCTCGATCCGCTCTAGATCACCCTCACAGAGAGCCTGGCCATCGGGCAGTTCGACGTCGTAGTAGAAGCCGTGTTCGATCGGCGGACCGACCGCAAGTTGCGTCCCCGGGTAGAGGTCGACGACGGCCTGAGCCAGCACATGCGCGGTTGAATGGCGGATAGTGCGAAGACCCGCTTCGGACTGCGGCGTGACGATTTCGACCGTCGACCCGTCGCTCAAAGCAACGTTGAGATCCTGCTCCACGCCGTCTACCACCGCTATAAGCGCTTCAGAAGCAAGGCGCGGACTGATCGACGCAGCCAGATCAGCGGCCGATGACCCGACGCCGAGCCGTCGCTTGGACCCGTCGAGCAGTTCCACGGAGATCGAATCAGGCATAGACCGCCAACGATACCGGCCGCGTTCGGGCCGCAGGTCGCATTATTCGCCCACCGATGGGGCGCCCACCCAGAGCAGCTAGCCGGAGAGCAGTTCGCGAGAGCGGTCGCCGCCTACGCCCGCTCGACCGGCGCCGCAGGACCCTTGGCAGCATACTCATCGACGTAGTCCTGGCCAGTCAGGCTGCCGATCTCGAACATCAATTCGTCGGTCAACTGGCGCGCGCGGAACCGCTGATCGGCTGCCGCTCCCCCGGGCGCCCCATGCAGCGGCTTGCCGAACCGGACCTCGACAGGGCGAAACGGCCTCGGGGCTTTGGCATCGGGCGGCTGCACTGCGCGACTCCCAAGGATTCCCACCGGAATGATCGGCGCCCGGGTCCGCAGAGCGAGTCGCGCCGCGCCCGTATGCCCTTTGTGCAGCAGACCGTCACGCGACCTGGTCCCCTCCGGGTAGATGCCGAAAAGCTCCCCGCCCTCAAGCACTCGGGCGGCTGCATCGAGCGCTCTGGACGAGGCGTCGCCGCCCTCGCGGTCGATGGGGATCATTCCGACCGCCGGAAACAAGCGGCGGGTCTTCCAATCGTCGAGATACTCCGATTTGCCCACGAAAGTGATCCCCCGCGGCAGCACGGCGGGCAGGAAGTAGCTGTCACTCACCGACGTATGGTTCGACGCCAAGATCGCAGGACCGTCGGCAGGCACATTGTCCAGTCCCACCACGGTGACCCGCCACAGGAAGAAAAGCACCGGACGCAGGAGGATCTTCGCGGCGGCCTGCAACTGTCCGTAGTCCCTCATGGCAAGAGCATTATAGGACAACGCCGATGAGCGCTGCCGAGGCGCTCGCGCCCCGGCCCTGCGCCACAGCTTCATCAATCACTTTGAGCGCAGCCGGCACGTCCAGGTCGTCATCGAGGTGCGCCCGCACTTCGTGGATCGCCGCGTCTCCGGTACCTGCGCTGCGCCACTGTTCGAGGCGCTCTGCTGCATCCGACATCAACTGGTCGCTCCAATTCCAGGGACGGCGATAGTGGTGAGCGCTCAGTGCCAGGCGGACAGCCATCGGGTCGTATCGAGATCGAAGCTCATGCACGAAAACCAGGTTCTGGGTCGACTTCGACATCTTGCGGCCGTTGAGATACACCATCGACTGGTGCAGCCAGTGCTTCACAAACGGCTCGCCGGTGACCGCTTCGCTCTGGGCCCTGACACACTCATGATGCGGGTACAGCAGATCGATGCCGCCCCCGTGGAGATCGATCGACGGTCCGAGCTCGCGCAGGGCCAGCGCAGTGCACTCAATATGCCAGCCAGGACGACCTGGACCCCAGCGCGATTCCCAAGCAGGCTCACCGGGCCCGGACGGACGCCACATCAGAAAGTCAAGAGGGTCGCGTTTCTGGGGATCGCCGGGATCCTCGCGCCATTCCAAGCCGAGCCGTTGCATGCGTTCGCGGCCCAGCGAACCGAGCGACCCGAAGTCCTTGGCCGCGCGTGTGTCGAAGTAGACGGCGCCGTCGACGACGTACCCCACCTGACGTTCCAGAATCGTTTCGATCACCCCCCTGATGTCGGGGACGGCGCCGGTCGCCCTCGGCGCCGACCAAGCCGGCAGCACGTTGAGGGCCTCCATATCGTCGTCGAAGCGAGCCGTCTCGCCGAAGGCCAGATCGAGATAGTGGACTCCGCGTTGTCGTGCAGCAGCGAGGATGTCATCGTCGACGTCGGTGATGTTGCGGACGCAGCGAGTTTCGTGCCCCAGGTCGCGCAGCCTGCGCTGCAGCACGTCGTAGGTGACGTATGTGGCGGCGTGGCCGAGGTGAGTGGCGTCGTAGGGCGTTATGCCGCACACGTACATCGTCACTACCGGGCCGGGTGAGAACTCGACGGTCGCACCCCGGTGAGTGTCGTAGAGCTGCATCGGCGCCATGGGAGCTCAACGACTGCTAGGCGCGGGGATCATCTTGCAGCTCCGAGCGCGGCCAGTAATCCGATGTGCATCACAGTGAGGGTACGGTGTCGGTGCAGACTCCGGCACAGCAAGGGAGGATCGTGGGTCTTTTGGACAGAAAACGAATAGTGGTGACGGGCGTCCTCACCGACGCTTCGCTGGCGTTCGGCGTAGCGGCCCGAGCTCAACAGCAGGGTGCCGAGATCGTGCTCACCGGCGCGGGCCGCGGCCTGCGCCTAACCCAGCGAACCGCCCGCAAACTGCCGGTCGAGGCCGAAGTCCTCGAGTTCGACGTGACCGAGCCGGGCCATGCACAGAGCCTGCGCGAAGCACTCGAGGCGAAATGGGGACGTGTGGACGGCGCCCTGCATGCCATCGGCTTCGCGCCCGAAGCCTGTCTGGGCGAGGACTTCATGGGGGCTGCCTGGAACGATGTGAAGGTCGCGATCGAGATCTCGGCCTATTCGCTGAAGCTGCTGGCTGACGCTGTGGCGCCGCTCATGGCCAACGGGGGCTCGATTGTCGCGCTCGACTTCGACGCGACAGTCACTTGGACGGCCTACAACTGGATGGGAGTCGCCAAGGCCGCCCTGGAATCAGTCAATCGATATCTCGCCCGTGAACTCGGGCCGTCTCAGATCCGCTGCAATCTGGTGGCCGCCGGGCCGATTCGGACGATGGCCGCCAAATCAATCCCCGGATTCTCAGCTTTCGAGGAGGTGTGGGACGACCGTGCGCCGCTCGGCTGGGATGTGGGAGATTCGAGCGCGGTAGCGGAGACGACAGTCGCTTTGCTGTCAGACTGGTTCCGCTCCACCACCGGTTCGATAATCCATGTCGACGGCGGCTTCCACGTCATCGGCGCCTGAAGCAGTGTCGCAGGCCGTCGGCAGCGAGAACGCCCATGAGGCAGTTCTGAAATCGGGATACACGGGTCCTTCCGGCACCACCTCGGGCCACCATATCACCGGCACCACCATGTACAGAATCGAGCACCGCTGCGCGAACGCCGAAACATCGATGGCCAAGTGGGTGTTTTCGCGGTCCATGACGCACTCCAACAGCCTGATCGGCCCCGACACCTTGTTCGGGTTGTCCTCGGGTAGCACCTTAGGGGAAGTGTTCAGGTTGCTGCACTCCGCTTCGGCCAGCCTAGGGGCGGTCTCAGATGGGCGCTGGTCATAGAACCGGACATCGATGGTGCGGAATGTGTCGATGCCGTCGATGAGGGTGACCCGGATGATGTCGGCGGCCGGCAGCATCATGATGTCACCCAAGTCGGGGTCGCCGTCAGGCGGGTTCCACTCGGTGTAGAACGGAGCTAGCGTGTGGCCGTTGACGTTCAGGACCGGCTGAAAAACCGGTGGCTCTGCTTTGTCACATCACCTCCGGAGCAAAGACACTTACTGCACCCTAATTTTCTGCGGGTCGGCTCTAACTGACAAATCCCCGTTCTAAGTCTCATCGCGAAGGGCAACCGCGCAGCCTTTGTCAACACCGACTAATCCTCGCGGTCGGTCTCGTCGCGGATATCGCCGACCAGGGCCTCGAGGACGTCTTCGAGGGTGACCATGCCGAGGAGCTGGCCTTGCGGCGTCTGAACCAGCGCCGCGTGGCACCGGTGCAGTCGCATCGACCACATGAGATCGCGCACCGGCTGATCAGGGCCGACTATGAGCATCCGGCGGATCATCTCCAACGGCACCTGATCCAGATGCGCAGCGTCATTGCCGTTGAGGTCACCGAGGCGCAACAAGTCCTTCGAGTGGATGAATCCGACGATGTTGTCGGGCTGGGCGCCCACCATGGGAATCCGACTGTGCCCCGAGGCAGCGACGATCTGCTCGATCTCATGGACCGGCGTGGAGCGCTGCACCGACACGATCTCGGAGGCCGGCGCCATGATCGACCCGGCCGTGCGGTCTCTGAACGCAAGCGCTCCGGCCAGCAGATCATGCTCGGCGTCCTCGATCTTGCCCTCCTCGAGGACGCCGTCGAAGAGTGTGTGGAACTCGTTGACCGTGAGCGCCGTGTTGATCTCGTCCACCGGCTCGGTGCCCATCATCCGCACGATCCCGTTGGAGACGGCGTTGAGCGTCCACACCACCGGCCGCAACACCGCGAGATAGAACGCATGGATCGGGGCGATCACCCGGGCGACGCGTTCCGGGTTGGAGATCGCCAGGTTCTTGGGGAGCATCTCGCCGACGACCATGTGCGCGGTGACGACGAGTCCCATCGAGACCACGAACGAGATTGTGTGCAGCACCCCGCCGGGCAACTCGACGAACGACTCGACCGCCGACTCGATCAGCGAAGCCACCACAGGCTCCGCTACAAAGCCGAGACCCAATGACGCCATGGTGATTCCAAGCTGAGCGCCCACGAGCTGCGGCTGCAGGTCCTGAACAGCTTCGAGCGCCGCTGAGGCGCCGGCGTCGTCCCCCCGTTCTGCCATCGGCTCCAGCCTCGTGACCCGGCTCGCCAGCAGGGCGAATTCGGCCGCGACGAAGAAGCCGTTGACAGCGATCAACAGGACCGAGACTGCCAGGAGGCCGACGGTCATGGCGTGCCCGTCTTTGACGCCTTCATCTCCTTCGCCGGCGCCACCACCCGTACTGAGGCGACACGCAGACGCTCCATCGCCACCACTTCGAGGCGCCAGCCGTCCACCGTGCACATCTCGCCCGGATCGGGGATGTGTCCCAGGCGGTCCAATACCAGTCCCGCGAGCGTTTCGTACTCCCCTTCTGGCATCACGAAACCGGTGGCGTCGCGGACTTCGTCGGGGTGCAGCGAGGCCGGCACGACCGTCGAGCCGATCGCCTCCACCTTGGTCAGAGCGGCG
The DNA here is from genome assembly GCA_026706815.1 of Acidimicrobiaceae bacterium. Taxonomy (GTDB): domain Bacteria; phylum Actinomycetota; class Acidimicrobiia; order Acidimicrobiales; family Aldehydirespiratoraceae; genus VXYK01. The sequence continues at coordinate 18,976 of JAPOYA010000007.1, forward strand.
GAGCGATGGTCGTATTCGTCGTCGATCTCCCCGACGATCTCCTCGAGCACGTCTTCCAAAGTGATGATCCCGGCGGTGCCGCCGTGCTCGTCGATCACCACGGCCAGTTGTTGTCCGCCTTCGCGCAAGTCGACTAGCAGGTCGTCGAGCGCACGGGCTTCGGGCACGGCGAGGACCGGCGCCATCAGTGCCACCACCTGGGTTGCCCCGCGGTCTTTGGGGGCGACCGTGTGGACGGACTTCACATGGACGACGCCGACGACGTCGTCGAGGCCGTCCCCCATCACCGGAAACCGCGAGTGCCCGGTCTCGACCGCCAGCGAGACCAGCGAGTCGATGGTCGCGGTCTTGTCGATCGTCACCATGCGGACTCTCGGAACCATGGCGTCGTCGGCCGATTTCCCCGCCAGGCGAATCGACCGTGTCAACAGCTCAACCTCGCCCGCATCGAGCGTGCCCTTCTCGCCCGACGAGCGGATCAGCAACTCGATCTCCTCACGGTCGCGGATCGCTTCGAGCTCATCGGTCGGCTCGACTCCCAGCGCGCGGGTGAGGCGCACAGCCAGTCCGTCGAGCAACGCCACAAGGGGACGGGCCAGGATGCCGTAAACCGCTGTGGGTCTGGCGAGCAGCGCCGAAGCTGCGAGCGGATGACTCGTCGCCAGCGACTTGGGGACCAACTCGCCCAGCACCATCTGCACGACCGTGGCTATCAACAACGCCAACGCGATCGACCAGGCTTGGGAGTCCACTCCGGATACCTGCTCGAGCAGCGGCTCGATCGCAGAGGCGACTGCGGGCTCGGCCACCGCCCCCAGCATGAGCGAGGTCACTGTGATACCGAGTTGCGCGCCCGACAGGTGATAGGAGAGCCGGCTCAACAGGCGTTGAACATGGCGGGCGGAACCACTGCCGTGCTTGGCGCGCTCGTCGACCTTGGTGCGGTCGACGGAGACCAGCGCGAATTCGACGGCGACGAAGCCGGCGTTGGCGACAATCAAGCCCAGCGCGGCGAGAAGCCGTAGGGCGGTGGGGATCACAATCTCAGAATGTAGCCGTAGGTTGTGACGATGCCTGCCGTGCGCTCCGCCTCTGAGTCTGTGGGACTCTCCAAGATTGCGTCACGACCCACACGGCCTCCGCCGAAGAGCCGATACCCAGAACCGTCCCGCAGTGTCGATCCTGACGAATCCAAGGGCTGGCTTCGCCGCGTACGGCCCGTGGTGTGGACGCAGAAGCTCATTTTCGTCAGCGGGATCCTGTTCGGGCTGCTGGCCACGGTCGCCACGGTACTGGTGCCGCTGGCGGTGGGGCGCGGCATAGACGCCATCGCCGACGGCGACACTCCAACCCCGTTCGTCATCGCGCTCGTGCTCCTCGCGTTCATGCGGTTCGTGTTCGGCTTCGGGTATCGCTTCAGCTTGTTCAGGGCCGCTCATCGGATCGAGAACGATCTGCGGAACCTGATCTTCGCGCGGCTCACCGAACTGTCGTTCAGCTATTGGGACCGGGTGCAGAGCGGCCAGATCATCAGCCGCGCCAACACCGATATCCGGTCGATCCAGCTGCTTTTCGCCTTCGGGCCGCTGATCGCCATGCAGTTGGTGCTGCTGACAATGGCCTTGGCCGTGATGCTCGTAACGGACGTGGCGCTCACGGTGGTGGCCCTGGCCGGCCTGCCGATGGTGTTCGTGCTCGGCGTGAGCCTGCGAAAACGCATATTCCCACTCTCCTGGGTGGCTCAGGCACGACAAGCCGAAGTGGCCACGATCGTCGACGAGAACATCGGCGGCGCCCGCGTCGTCAAAGCCTTCGCGCAGGAGGAGGCTCAGCTTCAGGTCCTGGCCGAAGCTTCGTATCGCCTGCGTTGGGTCGGGACCGCCGTGGCCGACACGCGAGCCCGCTTTGCGCCCGCCATGGAGGCCTTCCCGCGGATGGGCCTGGCGCTGGTGCTCTGGTACGGGGGCGTTCAGACGATCAACGGCGACATCCAAATCGGCGATCTCGTCGCCTTCAGCACCTACGTCGTGCTGCTCGCCACTCCCTTCCGGATGGTCGGATTCATGCTGTTGCAATGGCAACGCGCGGCAGCCGCTGCTTTGCGCGTGTTCGAGATTCTGGATGAACAGCCTGACATCGTTGAGCCCGACGATCCGGTCCGTCTCATCGAGCCTGTGGGCCGGATCGAATTCGCAGACGTCGGATTCTCCTACCCGGGCTCCGATGGTTCATCCGATGGTTCAGCGGTGCTCGACCGAGTGAGCTTCACGATCGAACCGGGCGAGACGGTCGCGATTGTGGGCCCGACCGGTAGCGGCAAATCAACCATCGCCCGCTTGCTGCCCCGCTTCTACGACGCCGATTCCGGCGCCGTCCGTATTGACGGCCATGACGTTGCCACTCTGTCGTTGAGTGACCTGCGCGACACCGTGGGCGTGGTGACCGACGATCCCTTTCTGTTCGACACCAGCGTGTACGACAACGTCGCCTTTGCCCGCCCCGCCGCCGAACCCCACGAGGTCGACGCTGCTATTGCCGACGCTGCCGCGGTCGATTTCGTAGTCGATCTCCCCCAGGGAGTGCTGACCGAGATTGGAGAGCGCGGCGCCACGCTCTCCGGTGGTCAACGCCAACGCCTCGCCCTGGCACGAGGGCTGCTAGCTGATCCGGCGGTCCTCGTGTTGGACGATGCCACCAGCGCTATCGACGTGGGCGTGGAGCAGCGAATCCACGATGCGGTCACGCGGCGTCGCTCGAATCGCACCACAATTCTGATCGCGCACCGGCTGTCGACCATCGCCCTCGCCGATCGTGTGCTGCTCCTAGACGAAGGGCGGATCTCGGCCGCGGGCGACCATTACGAGCTGTTGGAGGACAACCCGCGCTACGCCTCGATTCTCGCCGACACCACATCAGACTTCGCCTCGATTGTCGGCACCCCAGATGAGGGCAGCCCGGATGCCCGCGGGGTTCGATGATGTTCGCCCTTGGCGGCGGATTCAGTCCCCGAGGCGGGGGCCCGACGTCGTTGGAGGCCAACGCCGCGGCGGGCCTGCCCCATGCCGAGGTGCCCGGGGATCTGCGCGAGAAGGTCGTCGAGGTCCTCGAGCACGAGCCGGAGCACGCATACCCCCAAGTGCATTGGCGGCACGATGAATGGGACCGGCGCCCGTTCACCCTCATACGCTTCTTGTGGCCCCATCGGTTCCGTCTCACAGCCGCGGTCGCGCTGGTGCTCATCGAGACGGTCGCGTTGCAAATGGGGCCGGTCCTCACCCAGATCGGCATCGACGACGGGGTGCGCACGGGTCGAGGAGATGTGCTGGTCACCGCCGCTGTGGTGTATGTCGCAACGGTTGTCATTGCGGGCGTGCTCAGCAATGCCCGCGTGTCTTACACGGGGCGTTTGGGAGAGCACCTCAACGACAGCCTGAGAATTCGGGTCTTCGGCCACATGCAGCGCCAGAGCATCGCTTACTACAACGAGCAGAAGGCCGGAGTTCTGATCACCCGGATGACCTCGGACATCGAGGCCCTGGCCGTTCTGTTCCAAGAGGGCATCGTGAACCTGCTCGTGCAGGTCTTCACTCTGGGAGTGATCACCACCGCGCTGTTCTTCTATGACCCGCTCCTGGCCGTGATCACGCTGGCCGTGGCAGTGCCGCCAACGTTGATCACCTCGCTGTGGTTCCGGGATGTATCGGCGCGTTCTTATCTGATCGTGCGTGAGCGCATCGCCGCGTTGCTTTCGAACCTCTCGGAGTCGCTCGCAGGCATCCGCGTGATCGCTGCTCACAACCGCAGGTCGACCAACATGGCTATGCACAGCGATCTGGTCGGTGAACACCGTGATGCCGCTGTGGCGGCTGCCAAAGCCAACTCGATCTACGCGCCTGCTACTGAGTTCACAGGCATTTGCACTCAGGCTGCGCTGCTCGGCGTGGGCGGCGCCATGGTTGTCGACGGACGCATCAGCATCGGTGAAATGACCGCCTTCCTGCTGTTCCTGACGTCGTTCTTCGCACCGATCCAGACGCTTGTCCAGCTCTACAACTCCTATCAGCAGGGCGGCGCGGCCATCGTCAAGCTGCGTGAGCTGCTCAGCACCGAGCCATCGGTGGCCCAAGCTCCTGACGCCTACCCGTTGCCTCCGGTCGAAGGTGAGATCGAGCTCCGCAACGTGACTTTCGGGTATGCCGACGAGCGTCCGGTGCTTCACAATGTCTCGCTGCGCATCGAGCCCGGGGAAACGGTGGCTTTCGTGGGCGAGACCGGTGCGGGCAAGTCGACGGTCGCGCAGCTGTTGATGCGATTCTACGACCCCCAGGAGGGATCGATTCTGATGGACGGCCATGATCTGCGCTCAGTTGAGATCGCCAGCCTGCGGTCCCAACTCGGGGTGGTTCCCCAGGAGCCGTTCCTGTTCGCTGGAGTGGTGCGCGACAACCTCGCCTTCGCCCAGAGGGACGCGAGCGACCTCACACTGTGGGCGGCCTTGCAGGCTGTCGGCATAGACGATCTGGTGGAACGACTGGGCGGACTGGACGCAGTGGTCCATGAAAGGGGGGCGTCGTTGTCGGCCGGCGAGCGGCAGCTCTTGGCATTGGCTCGCGCTCTGGTTGCGCGGCCCCGGGTGTTGATTCTGGATGAGGCCACCAGCAACCTCGACCTCGTCTCGGAATCGCGCGTGGAGACAGCTCTGGACGTCGTGCTCGAGAGCCGCACGGCGGTGATCATCGCCCATCGTCTGGCCACGGCTCGTCGGGCCGACCGGATCGCGGTGGTTCACGACGGCGAAATCGTAGAGTTGGGCTCACACGACGAGTTGGCGGCCCTGGGCGGCCGATACGCCGAGATGCATGCCACTTGGATTGCCCACGGCGGGGCAGAATGAACCGCGAGATGAACCGCGGGACCAAGCCATGAATGTCGAACCCGAGATCATTGTTGCTGCTGTGGTGATCATGGCCGTGGCTTCATGCGTTCAGGGTTCGATCGGTTTCGGTTGCGGCTTGTTGGCCATCCCTCTGTTCGCCCTGCTCGACCCCGACTTGGTCCCGGGGCCGATCTTCGTGGGCAATGCCGTGCTCACGACTTCCACTGCGCTGCGCGAACGTCAGGACATCGACTGGTCTTCGGTCAGATGGGGAACCGCCGGCCGCCTTCCCGGAACCATCGCGGGTTCGCTGGTGCTGGCAAGAGTGACCGACACGAGCCTGCAGCTCTTGGTCGCGGCGATCATCCTGTTGGCTGTGCTGTTGTCGATCAGTCCGCTGGAGTTGCCTGTCAACACCAAAACTCTGCTTGGAGCAGGCGGGTTCTCGGGATTCAGCGCCACTTCGGTGGGTTTCGGGGGACCGCCCATGGCTCTGCTGCTGCAGCACCTCCCAGGCCCGCAGTTTCGCTCGACGATGGGCATGTACTTCACGGCCGGCCTGTTCATGGTTGTTCCCGGTATCGCGCTCGCCGGTCGCCTCGGAGCCGACGAGTTGATTGTCGGCGCAGCCCTCGTCCCCGGTGCAATCGTCGGATTCGCGGCTTCCGGGCCGCTGCGCAGGCATGTCGATGCCCGCAGTCTGACTCCGATCGTGCTGATCGGGGCGACAGCCGCCGCCATCGCACTGTTGGTGAGGGTAATGATCTGATGGGTTTTCATCCAACGGGCAACGCACAGCCAAGCCCCCCGGCCGGCGCTGCGCTGGAGCTGCGCGCGGTGCGGCGCACGATTGACGGCGTGGAGGTTCTGCGCGGCATTCATTGGCGCGTCGAGCCCCAGCAGCACTGGGTCGTTCTGGGTCCCAACGGTTCGGGGAAGACGACGCTGATGCAGATCGCCTCGATGTGGCTTCATCCCTCGGCCGGAGAGGTGACTGTGCTCGGACAGCGACTGGGGCGCACCGATATCCGGACCCTGCGTGCGCGCATCGGGTTCACGAGCGCTGCTCTGGCCAAGATGCTGCGTCCACAGGTGCTGGTGTCCGATGTGGTGATGACCGCGTTGAACGCCGCTCTGGAACCTTGGTGGCACGAATACCGCGACGAGGACCGCGCCAACGCCCAGCGAGTCCTGGACCAGGTCGGAGCGGGCCACCTCTCTGCGAGACGGTTCGGGACCTGCTCAGAGGGTGAACGCCAGCGGATCCTCGTGGCGCGTTCGTTGATGACAGATCCCGGGCTGGTTCTGTTGGACGAGCCGACGGCCGCTCTCGACCTGGCCGGTCGTGAACAGTTCATCTCGATGCTCAACGACCTGGCTTCAGATCCCGCCAACCCTCCTATGGTGCTGGTGACCCATCATGTTGAAGAGATTCCAAACCGCTTCACCCACTGCCTGCTGCTTCGTGACGGGAGAACCCTAGCCCAAGGTCCGCTACGCGAGGTGCTCACCGACGAACTGCTCAGCTCCTGTTTCGGCCTGCGGTTGACGATCGAGCAGCGGAACGGGCGCTGGACCGCTAGGACTAACTGATCGCCAGCACCACCCCCGATTCGATCCTGACCACAGGCGAGGCGGCCACGGCCTCATTGGAGATCCCCAGAGCCACCAGGCCGGGCAGATCCGCATCGACGAGGGGGTACTTCAAATCAGTGGTGGTCACTCCGGCAGCCGAACCGCCGACGGCGTGAAGCGCCAGCGGTTCGCCCGCAACCAGCGGAATCGTTCGCTCACGGTGTACAACCCAGACCCGATGCTCCCCCACAACCGCGTCGATCTCGGCGGATCGCCAACGCGTCGATGCCAGCACCAACAGATTCGCCAGTTGATGATCGAGACGGCCTCCGTCGCGCAACACTGCATGGATCCGTTGAACCCCTCTGCTGATCGCCGCAGACAAGGCGAGCTCAAGGTCAGACTCGTCCTTGTCACGCGGATATCGCGCGATCTCTGCTCCGGCCGCAGCCGCAGCCGACAGTGCGTCCGCTGAGACAGAGTCGAGATCGCCGACCACCAGATCCACAGGCCGGTCCGCTGCCTGTAGCACTTCCAACCCGGCGTCGGCTGCTATCACGAGATCAGATTGCGGGGCGCGCTCAACGGAGCGCCGAGGCGCACCTGAGGCGACAATCAAAGCACTGGCAGCCGAGCGCATCAGGTGCCGAGCAACAACAGCAGGCCGATGACTGTGTAGGCGACCATCACTGCCAGCATCGGATACTGGGAGCGCAACGCAGTCTCACGCGGATACCGGTCGATTGCCCGGTCATGTGCTGCGGCCACCGCAAGCACATGCCCAACGGCAATTGAGCCAGCCTGAACCCAGGCGATCTCGGAGGGGCTGACCAGCGTCCAGTTGATCGCATAGTCACGAGTGCCGAACAGGTCCCAGCCGTGCCCGAACGGGTCCGACAGCAGGTTGATCAACAACTGCCCGTCCAGCAGGAGGGCACTGAAATAGTGCGCTACCGCATAGGCCACCACGATCGGCACGAGCGTCGGGGCGAACTCAATGGCCAGTTCTCGGGTCGAGTCGCCAGTGACGACAGCCATCGCCTTGACGGCCAGCGCGTAGAGCAGAGCCACGATGACGACAATCGCGCCCAAGCCCAGGGTGTTGACGAACGTGGCTTCCCAGCCGGTGAGGTCGCCTGCCAGATCAAGCCAGATCGAACTGCGGGTGAACCCGTCGAACGTCGTGGACCCCAGCACCGTCAAGATGAAAGCGACCGTGTAAACGCCGCCACGCAAGGTTGTGAGACCTGCCAGAGGGGTCCTCAGCCGCAGGTTTTGGGACAGGTCACGATAGAGCGGCGCGATCAGCGAGATCTTTGTGAACAACACCGCGAAACCGTCGGCAGTACGGATCCAATCACGACCGTACAGAGCCGCGCCGCCGAGCATCACTGCCGAGTACGCGGTCAAGAAGACCGCGACAGACCGGGGCGAGTCGGTGCTGTGGTAGGCGAGTTCGTACCACAGATAGGCTGCGACCATAGCGACCGCAGCCCAGCCGCCGGTCCCGTCTCTGTTGTCGTCGCCTGCCGATGACGGCGGTGTCCTGCGGATTCTGGCCTTCAGAGACGCGGCGGTATCGGCGATCGTCGTGTGCGGGTTGAACGCTCGGTACACGTCGCCCACGAGCACCGACACAAGTTGCAGTCCGACCCAGAACCAGATCAAGAACGCGGTCGGCGCGATATTCGTCGCTGTGCCGGGCTTACCCCACCACGCCGCGAAGATCACCACTGCGAACAGGGCGACTCCGACGACTTTGCAGACAACCTCGAGGGTCTTCGCAGGCGATGACGCCAGCGAAACCAGACGCCGACCCGTAGCCGAGGCAACGAGCCGTGGCTTGTCCCAGAAGGTTCCGAGCGCAACGAACGAAACGATCACCGAGAACGCAGCAGCCCACGCCATCTGCCATGCCGGCAGCGGCAGATCGGTGCGGCTTCCAGTGCCGTGTGCCGACGCCGGCAACGACACGCCGAACACCCATACGCCCACGATCAACGGTGCGACGATCAACGGTGGTAGCCATCGTCGGTTCATGAAGTGGCAGGGTAGTCCGGTTCGACAGCCGCTCACGACGCGGCAAATCTATCGTTGTGAGCGAACCCGAAGAAGATGAATACCGCAACATGGCGACGCCGCTGGCGGCGTGGTTGACCGAGCGGCTTGACGGCGTCAGCCATGTCGAGGTCGGCGCCTTCGACCGGCCGAGCGGCGGCTGCTCCGCGGAGACCCTGATCGTGCGAATCTCATGACAAACACACCATCGTGTCGGCATATTAGGCAACCGGTTCGCGCTCAACCCCAACCTGTCCCTTCTAAGTCGGTTGGATTCGGGTCGTGAGCGAAATGCAGGACGCGGTTGTTCGACATCTGTCTGTCCGGTTGCTTCTGGGCAGCATCGTTTTGGCTGTGTTCTGTTTGAGCGCATGTGGCGGTCAGACCGATTCTGGTATTCCCGAAATCGCTGATGATGCATACTTGGTGCCTGCCGAGTTTCCGGAGTGTCGGTGGAAAGGAGACGTTGACTCAATTTTGGCGGAGGGGTACGGGTTCCCGACAGCTCACGAGGCTCTCCTCGAAGAAAAGGAACTCTATTATGACAACTTTGTGGTTATCGGTCAGACCGATGACACTGTGATCTGGGAAATGAGCGATGCACGGGGCACCCGCGCGGGCACGGTAACCGCAAGCAAATCCAGTTCGGGACTGTGGGCGGTGCATACTGCTGTGTTTTGCATACCAAGCCGAAAAGCAGCAAAGCTGGACCGCGAGTAGTGCCTGGTTAACCCTGCCGGGGTCGGACCACGATTCACCACCTGCAGCCTCCTTTATCTCGGGCCAACCTTGTGAGCCTGCGCGTAATTGTGGGGGTGGGGTGGTTGAGGGTCCCTGAGTGGGGGGTCGGGGCCCTGTTGGTATCGGTGATGTCTGTGTCGCCTGTCCAGGGGACCCCGATGGGTTCAGGTGTTATGCGGGTGCGGTTGCATTGCGTCGGACACGCGTGTCGGGGGTGTTGGCCGTCCCGCCGGTGCAGATTGACACGACCTGAATAAGCGCGTGCATCGTCTCAGAGCCAGATGATCTCGAGGAACTCCGCCGAACGAGGTCGTCACAAATCGAACAATGGCAGTACGTCGATGCCGAACTCGTGGCCCGATAAAATGGTCTCGGCGGGAATTTCCAAGGGGTCCGACCATGAGATTGCGGCATTATCCGTGTCGCCCAACGCGGGAGGACCGAAGAGAGCGACAGCTTCAAGCTCCATCGCCGGGTCGTGCTTCACTCTGTAGCGGATGCCGTCAAACCCTGCAGAGTGCAAGAGCGCGCTGAGACGTTGAGACTCCGCGTAGTGAGAAGCGGTCGAATGGGAAGCGGTCACACCGAATCTTCCCAAGACCGTGCGGTTGGTCAAGTCCGCCAACCTCACGGCGCGCACGACGCGGGCGACCGACAGGCGCCGATCCGTGATCTCAGGCACAGGAAGCGCTCGCATCCGCCCGAACACCTCCAAGTATGCGGCGACGGGAGTAGTGCCCAGATAGCAGACGCCGTAGCCGCGCACGCGTTGAGCAGACGGCGAATCGAAGCGTTGATGACCGCTGCGACTCAAACGTTCCGGGGTTTGTTCGCGCCGGTGAATTCGATAAAGGTCTTCCCCGGACTGTAGGACACAGCTAGGGAAGCTTCCCCAATCTGTCACTGAGCCAATCGGGCTGCTGCCCGATGCGCCGATTCGATCAGTCGCCGATGGTCAGGCCGCGACTCGATCCACTCTGACGGAGTCGCACCGCCGAGGTCCTCGTCTTGGGCCGTTGTCGCCCAAGAAGCCACAAGTACGGGATCGACGTCACCGAGATGCTCTCGAAAAGCGGCGATCACATCGGCAGTGACAGGTCGCACGCAGCGTTCTCGGGTATCGAACTGCCACACCGGGAACCATGTCGTTGCTCGACCCCGCAGCCCCAGCAAGGATCCGCTTCGTTGACGCTTCGCGAGCGCCTGACGAGTAACGCCCAGCATCCGTGCTACCTCTGAGGTGTCGAGACGGTCTCCAACGATACGCGACCACACCACCGCTGCGGCAATCTGTTCCCCAGCACTGTGCCCTAGTTCATTCGCCTCCTGTTCGGTCAACTCCGCGAGTTGCTCCTGACACTGCTCCAACTCAGCGACAACTCCTTCGACAACAGCGGCAGCCATCACAGAGAACTCCCCGCGGCTCGCACGCGACTCAGACTCCAACCGGCCCGAATCCCCACGGTGCCGAACGGCGCCACTAGGGCCGTGAAACACCCGTTGGCGACCGACACGTTTAGCGGACTTGTCCGCATCTGTTCTCATAGAGTGAGCATAGGCACTGTACGTCAACCCGTCAACCCCATCGGCATTGCCTCAATCAGCGATCAGCTGGGACTTGAATCGACGCCGTAGGAGGGGTTGGCAACCGCGAGCTTGTCGAGCGTGGTTTCCCAAAGTGCTTCTGCGAGTTCGCCTTGGCGGTCGTCGAACGCGCCGGTGCGGATCGCCTCGGCCAACTCAGACTCGCTCTGCACGCCGAGCGACGCGAGTCTCGCGGTGTGAGCAGCGCGGTCGGTGGCGCCCGAGCGCATTTCTCTGGCCACGATGCCGAGAGCGTTGGCGGCTATCCGCAACAACCACTTGTCGCGGCCTTCGGCTCGCGGACCCAGATCGTCGGCCAGATATGCGCGCACGACCTCGAGCAGTTCCTCCGCATCGGGCAGATCGTGAGGCCAGTTCCTCACAAGTTCTTGGTCGGTGCTCATGCCAATGCCTTGCCAAGTACTTCCGGCCTCAGCAGGAGCATCACGTCGTATTCAGTCTCCACGACTCGACGCCCGATCACAGCCTGCTCCATCGAACCGCTGCTACCCCGCCGATGCTCGGCGACCATCGCCATGGTCACGACACCCCAGCGAAGGCAGGCCAGCATCTCCCACCAGCGAAGTTCTGCAAGGGTGACGGCTGCGCCTCCGTTCGCCCGATACGCGTCGAGCAGTTCGGTTCTGGTGCCGACTCCTCCAACCTCTCCGACTTCACCGAAACGCCAGGCTCTCGCCACGAGCCAACCCAGATCGAAGGCGGGATCGCCGATGTATGAAAGTTCCCAGTCCAGAACCGCCGCGAGTCCCCCGCTATCGACCAAAATGTTGCCCATCCGAAAATCGCCGTGAACGACACACGGCTGCCTGGTCTGCGGGCGACACTGGTCGAGCCAACGAAAAGCCAGATCGAAGACCGGATGCGGATCGCCAAAAGCCTCGTAAATCGTTCGTTGCACCGCCAGCGGGTCGTCGATGGCCGTGATCTGATGGGGGGAGTCCATCTCCAGGCGATGTATAGCCGCCAACTCCCTCCCAAAGTCATCGACCAAGCCTTGGCGTGCCCCCGTGAAGGCTTGGTCACGCAGAATCTTGCGGGGAATCGACTCTCCTCGGATTCGTCGACTGATCATGAACGGCGCGCCGATCGAGTTCTCGCCACTCGTGTCCGACGCCACTATTTCCGGCACCCTCACGCCGCCGGCACGGGCACATCGAAGCAGCGCTGGTTCGTCGAGTCCCCCGCTGAGCGGTGAGACTACGGATCGGTGGCGTTGCAAGATCAACTCGTGAGATTCGTTCGAGGCAACCGCATCGAACGACCACGTTTCACGGCTGGCGCCGGCGGACAAACGTTTCAGACCTTGGACTTCGACGTCGCCGAGTGCGCTCTGGAGCGAGACGGCAAGTGCGTTCGCCAACTCAGCGCTCATCAGCGCCTGACGCCTCTCATAGGCTCATGTCGGTGCCGATGGGGAGTCCATCGACGATCTGATCGAGGTATTCGCTCATCCCCATCCCGACGCGGCCGTTGCACTCGTAGCGGGTCATCGCCTCAGTAATACGGGTGTGCAATTGTTGCCCGTCGTCGGTGGTGCGACGGTTGCGCAGAGGAATCATCGACAGCACCCGGCCAACTATCTCGTACTCGTTGTCGTCTGTGGCGGCCCAGGCGCGCATCGAGGTCTGGTAGTGCTCGGAGTCCCACTCGGATTCGATCGTGCAGTCTCGGATCAGCGAATATTCGCCGTCTGTGAGCACCATCCCGCTGCGGGCGGGGGTGCCGTCGCGGTCGACTATCGACAGCATCATGGCGAAGTCGGGGCCGAAGATCATCGGCAACCAGCGATACCAGCGCAGCGCTTGCCAATAGCGGGGACCCCATGACTTGTCTCGCAATCCCAAACCGTCGAGTGCGATCGTCTCAGTGCCGACCTGGATAGTTCCGACAACCGCGGTGTGCTGTTCGTAGTGGGCCTTGGCAAAGCTCTTGGTGGAGTCGGTCTTGAGCGGACTGCCGTCTTCGCATTGGGGCATCCCCCCATACATCGGCGATATCCCGGTCACATCAAGACGCACCGAGCAGTCAACGAAGGGATTGTCGCGGAACGCCACACGAGGGTTCGCCATTTGGCGGGGTTCGTCGAGCAGACACACCTTGCCGTCGTAATTCACCCTCAGATGCTCGAACGGTTTTTCGACCTTGATCTCGAGCCCCCCGGCGCGCATCTCGTCGTTGTTGGTGATTTCGGGTCGGCCGTATATGAAGCCGACCCGGCCGCCGGGCAGATAGACGCACACCGACATCTCGGCGTATCCCTCGTTGACGCGGTTGCCGATCCTGAACCAGGCGCCCAGTTCTCGTTCGAGGTCGAAGCCGTTGAGATACATCGACTCGTTGTAGTTGGAAACGGGATCGGGTTCGTGGGTGTATTCGTCTTCGGGTTCTAGGACGGTGACGATCTTGGGGTCTGGCATCTGAGTCAGCCCTCCGAGCTCTGTTGGCCTTCAGAGCTCTGCTCGCCTTTGGAGCCCTGCTTGCCTTTAGAGAAGGCTGCTCGCAGGTCTTCGAGACCGGCAGGAAGCTCGATCGGAGGGTCGGGCAATTGTTCGACGCCGCAATCAGTGAGCCGGCGCGCCATGGAATCCATGTCGTCGCTCCAAGAACGCGGGTCGCCCATCATCACCTCGTACAGCTCCACGCCTTCGGGACCCGCAACGAAGGGGCCGAATGAGGCGCCCAGCGGCAGTTCGATATGTCCGCCCGGACCGAGTTCAACATCGCCGCAGGTGAAGGACCCGGACAGGACGGTGAGCGTGTGCGGGCTGTAGTGCCCGTGATGGCGCACGATCATGCCCGGATCCCAGCGAGCGAACAATGCCAGGTAGAGGGGATCTGTCGAGAAAGCCACCCATTTCTCCCAGACATGGGACTCCGAGCCGTCGGCGTTGCGCTGGCTGCGCACCGCGATGAACGGAATATCGCCATCGTCGATGTTGGTGAAAGTGGGTTCCAGCCCCGCAATGCGCGGTGTGTCGCTCATCCGCGGTCTGTGCCGCGAGCCTAGGCGAGTGCTGCTTCGAGCGCTTCCACAGAAGGGGCGAAGTAGAACGAACCCGAGGCCGGGGTGGAGTAGTCGGTGATGGCGTCCAGAGCCTGGCCACCGGCTCCGTACATGGCCTCCATGCGCTCGCGCATCGGCGCCTGGGTCTTGCAGAAGCCCATGAAGTAGAGCCCGACGGTGCCCTCGTGGAACGCATAGGGCGTGGAGCGGCGGACCATCTCGCCCCGCTTGGGGGTCGACTCGTCGGCGGTCGCGCCCTCGCGGAGCTCGACGTGGGACAGATGCGAGGTCGGGACCTGGGTCTCGAGCTTGACTGAGTCGGCCTTGGTGCGTCCGAAGGTGTTCTCCTCCTGTTCGAGGGAGAGCGTGGCCCAGAAGTCCATGTCGTGCACCCAGCGCTGGGCGATGCAGTAGCTGCCGCCCTCGCCCGGCTGGCCGTCATCGACAATGCCGCGGTCTTTCTGGTCCTCGGGCTCCGGATTGCCGGTGCCGTCGATGTGGCCGGTCAGGTCGAGGCTGTTCTTGTAGATGAACGTCGGGGTCTCGCGGGCCACCTCGAGGTGCCCGGCCACTGCCTTGCGGAAGGTGTGCTGCACCTCCCAGATCAGATCCTTGTCTGCGTGATGGAGCCACATGAGAAGCTCCTCCTGGGTTCCCTTGGCGACGCGGGACCCGTCGGGCGACTCGTATCCGGGGTATGCCTGGAAGTCGTCGGTTTCGATCCCGAGGTCGTCGGCGAGGGTCGGGCCGAAGAGGACGCAAAGGTTGACCCCCTGTGCCGCAGCGTCGGCAAGGCTGTCCTGTATTGCGCTCTTGATGAGGCCGAGATCGGCGTTCTCGGTACGGCTCATGTGGACGTACCACTGGTACTTCTGAAGATCCATGAGGATCGCGGGCTGCGAAGTTGCCATTAGATGATTCCTCTGTCGATTAGTGGTGGATGACGACTCTGAGGCTAGACGATCAATGCCCGCCCGAGGCAAGGCAAGCCCCGTATTTTGTCGAAACGCCTAGGTACAAGCGAAGCAGCACGGTCCGACGGGACGTAGTTCGCGGGGTGCAGTCAAATTTGCGCTATGCAGTAAGTGAGTCGAGCCACGGTCGATAGCGCGAACTGTCATATCGGGCCGCGGTCAAGAGTTGTTCCATTTCGGCGACAAGCGCTTCATGCATGGCAAGGTCGCCTTCGAGCCAGGCGTCGACATCCTTGCGGCTAGCAGTCCGTCTCACGATTCTCTTCGCGGTCTCGCACTCCTCGAATGGCTCCAGCGGGGTAGGAGACAGTGCGTTCTCGGGACCTGCGATGATCGGCTCACATCGCAGCGCGATCGAGACGAGGTCCTCGCACGGGGCGTTCGCGACGACCCGGTAGCCGAGGGTGCTGACCAGTGCGACCCGACTGGTTCTCGAAGCCTGAACGAGCTGAGCTAGCCACTTTCCCAGTGCAACAATCATGAGCTTGAGATAGTCGTCATCGCTGCAAGATGAGGAATCGATCGTCGTGGCATCCAGTCCAAGATGTTGTTGGCACTCTTCGACAAACCCATCACAGGAGCAAACGTTGTCGCGGAATCGCTGCAGGATCTCATCTTCGGCATCGGGGTCGAACATATTCCGTCCAATTCGAGTTGTGACGAGCAACAGCCATGGCGTCGAGTTGAGGCTCTGCAGAGCTGTCACCTGGCCGAGAGCGTCATAGATCGACCGTTGGGTCGTAGGCGAGTCGGATGCCAATCCGTCGCACAGGTCTAGGTTGACGACATCGAACGGCCCGAACTCTCGTGCACGCTTCCATGCGATCGATGACTCGTCGCTGATGCGTCTGAGATCGTCCTGAATCACGTCAGATTTCAGTTGGACGTTCGGGAGTCGGCTCACCTCGTAGAGCGAGATGTCGAGCTCGCGTCGCGCTGGACTACGCGGTTGTGCTTCCGAATTGAACCCGAGGAAAATCAGAGGACGGTTGGACGTTCTACATATCTGCTCGTACAGGTACCTCAGGTCGATAAGGTCCGTACCCGGCAGACCCAAGTAGCGAAGCGGATCCGCAGGCGGTCGTTTGGCGTAGAGGCGTCGGACCTGCTCGGCCCATTGCTCGCGTCGGACGAATTGCTTCCTGGCCGGTGCCATGGCTTGAACTTCCTCCGGTCCAGTTCGGCCGTCTCATAGTCGAGATTGCTGAACATTCCCGCGACGAGTTCATCGTTGTCACCCGAGACATCGCTCACTATGCGGATGCCTCAAGAATCTCGCGAATGCCAGCCAGAAGCCGTTCCTGCTGTTGTTCCGAGAGGTGTTCGAGCACGTCGAATGCCGCTAGAAGCTGTACGAGTGCTTGCATCTGTTTCTCGGTCGTCGAATCTGCGACCTTGGCGCGAGCCGACTCTTCACCAAGAATCGGCTTCCTCCGGAATCGGTAGGTACCGGGTTCGAACAACGACTCGTCAGGATGCTCGGCGAACACGACACGGGGCGGCTCTGCGCCGGGATCATCAGATTCTTCGCGCCAAGCCTTCAAAGCGACGTTGGACAACGCTGCTCGAGCCTCCGCTTCGGCGGATTCCCTGCGGTCAGCCCTTATTTCTGCCGCAATTCGCTTCTGCTCAGTCGCGACGCGGCGAAGCGTGGCGTGCAGCCACTGAGTGAGGTACACGACATGCGGGTGCGCGAAATTGAACGACTCTCGGTCGATATTCAATGCTGCTTCGAGGCCGCGGGTGACGAAGATCTCGCAGGTGATCTGCTTGAGCCGGGTCTGCTCAGACACCTGGTAGCGCATAAACGTGGGGTCGAATGGCGTTCCGCTGGAGCCGTGAACGCGAGCCAGGACGCCTTGGTGCTCGGTGGGTACGACCTTAGGTGTCCAGATCAGGTACGCCTCAAACTCAAGCGGCCCGGCGGATAACTCATGAGGGATGCCCTTGAATTCCTCGCTGCAAGAGCCCACGAACAAGATTGGCTTGCGGACAGCGTGCGTCGTATTCGGCAGGTCCGTGAACTTGAGAGGACGTGCGAGACGCAAGTCGTCGAAATAGACGGCGAAGTCATCGCCGACGCTGGCGCCATGTCCGATCGATCTCGTTTCAAGAATCGTTTCTCGCTCGGCAAGCTCAAAGCTCTGGGCTGCGGCCTTGGTGGCCATCGGGATCTCGTAGAGGTAACATCCCGTCGCCGATGGGCAGTTCGAAGGGACTCCCGAACACGTAGGGCGCCGGTATGGACAGGCTGAGCTGCCAGACCATGCGCAGGTAGTAGTCGAAGATGTCGCTAAGTCGCGGGTTTGTCGATTTGCCCTCGATTTGTTTCCAGACGGCGTTAACCAGCTTCGCGAAAGCAGGCTCGGGATCATCGTCATGTGACCAAGGAAGGTTGTCGTATGGCTCCGCATCGCCCTCGAGGCTTGATGGGTCGTCGTGCTTGACTCGTCCGATGTGGAACGTCGGCGGCTCGACCGCTCGTGAATCTTCCGGGTTCAGCGACGGGTCCGCGTCAACGACAGCCCACACTTCGTTGCTGCGAAGCGTGCGGCGGGTCTGAGGCCGGATGTCGGTCAGGGTGATCGTCGTGCCGTGGGCCTCTGGGTTCAAAGCCGGCTCGCGCCAGATCTTCACGAGGCCTGCTTCGTACTTGCCTTCGTCGTCGGTCTCCGATGGGCTGTGGTCGGAGTACTGGCGAAGCACGACGGACGCGACGGTGAGCGAATCGTCACCCTGGGTTTTGGTGACGAGGTGAAACCGGTTGGTGAGCTGGCTCACCGAGAACAAGCCAATCCCGATCTTGCCGATCAGTCGTCTGCCGTTCGGGCTACGCAGGGGATCGTCCTGGTCCGTGATGCCCAAGCCGCTGCCGTCTGGTGATCTCTTCGCGCTTCCACCAATGTGATGGAGCAGGTAGGCGAGCGCATCAGGCGTCATCCCGTTGCCGTCGTCTTCGATCGTCAGCGTCTCGAACCTTGGACGATCGGTCTTGATGACCACTCGGGTCGCGTCAGCGTCATACGCGTTGGACACCAGTTCGCGAATAGCTGACCCGGGTTGCCGATAGATCCCGTCGGTGACGCGGGCCAACACACGCTCATCGGTTCTCAGACGGGCGCTCACCGGCTCGTCTCGCGTGCTTGCCTTGATGTCCTCGGTCAGTCTGGCGTCAGTAGCCGACCGAGTCTCGGGAGCGAAACTCACGCCGCCTCCAATGACTCCATAAGCTGCCGACCGACCGCTTCCGCGAGCGCGGGGGGCACCGCGTTGGCAACCTGCAGAGGCTGCACGGAGCGCGGGCCGCAGAAGAAGTAATCGTCAGGAAAGCCTTGGATACGTGCCGCCTCACGAACTGTGATCGTGCGATCCTGATCAGGGTGCACGGGCAGCGCCCGATGGCCCGCCACCAAGGTCCGGGCTACGCCGCGCTCAAGCCGGCGGTATGAGATCGGGCCACCGCCAAGCGGTATCAAGTTGATCTTCGCGACCACTCGCGACGAATGCGCCATAGCCTGAGAGTTCAACACGACGCGTCCGTCTGGGTGTCGCAGCCTTTCGGCCCCTTCTCCCGGTTCGAGTCGCGGCAGGTCTTCGAGGCACTCTGCCAGTGAGGGTGTCTTCGGCAGCGATGACTCGGGTATTCGGCCGTCGAACGACCAATGCGTCGGTCTCGGGGGTTCGGGAAGGTCGATCCCGCGTTTCACCCCGACGAAGAAGAGTCGCTGGCGATTCTGCGGAACTCCGAAGTCGGACGCCCTCAGAGCAACCGGTTGCTTCCAAGTCCGATATCCGCATCGCCGCAAAGACGCTGTGATCTTGTCGGTGTAAGTGACACCGTTGACACGGCGCAGACCGGGGACGTTCTCGACCACGACCGATCGCGCGCCAAGCTGGCGAGCGAGCCGTCCGACATGTCGAAAGAGCAGGTTGCGCCGGTCATCTGAGTCGCGTGATCCTGCCGCTGAGTAACCCTGGCACGGCGGGCCCGCGATGACCGCCGAGGGAGCGTTCAGGGTTGACAACCAGGATCGCAACCCTTCCGCTGTGACCTTCTCGACTGGTGCCTCGAGCACGGGCACACCCGGATGGTTAAGGCGATAGGTCTGCGCGGCGTGCCGGTCCATTTCAACCGCCGCCACGATGCTGAAACCGGCCCACCGGAATCCCAACCCGAGTGCACCGGCGCCGCCGAAGAGGTCCACCGCCGTGGTGTTCCCATGTTGGGACGCGACGCGCTTGCGGCCAGTCTCGCAGAACGAGATGAGCGGACAACTCGCGCATCGAGGTTCCTCGTCGGTGCAAGCCAAGAGGCTGTGGATCATCAAATGCCGCTCCAGTTCAGATCGATCCTGCTTCGGAACCATGCGTATGAACGAGTTGACATCACCAATCGCCGCGCGGTGCTTGATCGCGCCAACCCGAACGAGCAATCGGCCCGCGTGAATGTCGAGCGAGGCCTGACTATCACCAGATGCACTCCAAGCCTGACCGTGTCCTGGCCCATCGGCATCAATAAACACCGAAGGCGTACCTGCCTCTCTGTGTTCTGGCACACCGGTGACGCTGCGGAGACCAGCACCAGAACCAATGCCGTACTCGTTCTCACTGTCGGGGTAAGTAGCCCTGAGGATCTCGGCCATACGCACAGCGACTGCTCTCGAAGACATTGCACCGAGTTCGAACGATTCAACACGCGCAGTCATCGGCACCGTTTCCCAGCTCTCCATAAGCCACTGTCTCCACCCTATTCGCGCTCCAGGCCGGAGAAAGTTCTCTGTGTTGATGTTCTCGTATGTTCACAGATGAATTATAATCTAATGTATTAACATTAACTTGAAATCAATCTTAGATCTGATCGACTCTCCCGAGTCGTCTGCAAACTCGCGCAGGGCCCGGTTGATCCGCGCGGACTTGGACCCGACGGTCAATCCTTCGAAGAAGTCTCGCTGCACGAACGACTAGGTAGTGGCGCCCACGACGGTGAAGCCGTCTTCGCTGAAACCGACTTCGACGCCGCGGTTGACCGAAATCCAGTCGCGGGCCTCGAGATAGGGGCGGAAAGTGCTGGCGATGGCCAGTTCGTCGGCCTTGGTCTTGGGACGCTGGATCTCATAGAGATGCGGGAACTCGAGCCAGCCGCAGACCGTGTCCCAGAGCCGCAGCGCCGCGTCGTCGAGGGGCGGATCCACCAGCACCGGGCCGAAGATCGTCTGCTCGCTGCCGTCGTCGTCGGCGAAGAACAGGGTCGGCACCCCATAGCCCGACGCAGCGACAACCTTGTCGTGCTCGGCTCTCACCTCGTCGTGGGTGGTCGGATCGCCGATCGCCGCGTCGACGATGCCGGGGTCGAGTCCGATCTGGGACAACAGGCGCCGGGCCACGTCGGGCTCGTGCGGCTTGTTGCCGTCTTCGTGCAACGCCTTGCCCGCCGCCGCGTACCAATCGTCAAGATGGGCCATGTCGATGCGGCGCAGCGCAGCCCCGATGCGCATCATCGACCAGCCATAGGACCATTCACGTTCCCACGGGTGCTTCTTGCCCTGTGCCCGGTTGATCTCCTCGAGGCTGAAGAAGCGCCAGTTGACCGTGAGCTCGGTCTGCTCGCGCACGGCCCTTATCCAGCGCGAAGTCTGGTAGGCGTACGGGCACATGACGTCGAAGTGGAAGTCCACGCAGGTCGGTCGGTCCATGACATGGACCTTATTGCGTTCAGCCGAGCGAGACACCGCCCACCCAACAACTGCGGGTGGAGGCTCGCCGCTTGGACGCCTCTTGGGATATTGTCCAGCGCTTACCAACGATGACCGCCACGAAAGGAATCAGGCCATGGCAGAAGAATATTACCGGGTGAACTTGCCGGAGTCGGAGCTCCCGACCCAGTGGTACAACGTGATACCGGACCTGCCCGCACCTCCGCCGCCGCCGCTGCATCCCGGCACTCTGGAACCCGCTGGACCGGAGGATCTCGCCCCGCTGTTCCCCATGGCGCTGATACTCCAGGAGGTCAGCAGCGACTCCTACATCGACATACCCGGCGGGGTGCTCGACGTGCTGCGTCTCTGGCGGCCCAGTCCGCTGTTCCGGGCGCGGCGACTCGAGAAAGCGCTCGATACGCCGGCAAAGATCTTCTACAAATACGAAGGGGTCAGCCCCGCCGGTTCCCACAAGCCCAACACCGCGGTCCCTCAGGCCTACTACAACAGCGCCGAGGGCGTCGCCAAGCTCACAACCGAGACCGGGGCGGGACAGTGGGGCAGCGCCTTGGCCTTCGCCTGTTCGCAATACGGCATGGAATGCGAAGTGTGGCAGGTGGCCGCGTCCTACCGTCAGAAGCCGTACCGCAAGACCATGATGGAGCTGTGGGGCGCGACGGTGCACTCGAGTCCCTCCCCGGTGACCGAATTCGGACGCGGGCTGTTGGCCGCGGACCCCGACCATCCCGGTTCGCTCGGCATCGCCATCTCCGAGGCGGTGTCGGTGGCCGCAGCGGACCCGGCGGTGCGCTACTCGCTGGGCAGCGTTTTGAACCATGTGTTGATGCATCAGACAGTCATCGGCGAGGAGGCCCTCCGTCAGCTGGCCATGGTCGGCGAGACCCCAGACCTGCTCGTCGGCTGCACCGGCGGCGGTTCCAACTTCGGCGGACTGGCGCTGCCGTTTTTGCGCGAGAAGCTGGCGGGCAACATGGCGCCCACGATCCGCTGTGTCGAGCCGGCTTCGTGCCCTACTCTGACCAAGGGCGAATACCGCTACGACTTCGGCGACACTGCGTGCTCAACTCCCCTGTTCAAGATGCACACACTGGGCCACGGGTTCATTCCCGCAGCCATCCACGCCGGAGGTTTGAGGTACCACGGCATGTCGCCTCTGGTGTCGCACATTCACGACCTGGGCCTCACCGAGGCCGTCGCCATCCCCCAGAGCGAGTGCTTCGCGGCCGGATTGCAGTTCGCTCGCACCGAGGGCATCGTGCCCGCTCCTGAACCCACACACGCCCTCGCCGCGACCATCCGCGAGGCTCTGGCGTGCAAGGAGTCCGGAGAGTCCAGGACGATCCTCACCGCGATGTGCGGCCACGGGCATCTCGACCTCTCGGCCTACGAGTCCTACATCTCTGGTGCCGTGAGCGATTTCGACCTCTCCGATGAGGCCATCGCCGCGTCCTTGAGCAGCGTTCCCGTGCTCAGCTGAGACCCTTCGGAGGCGTTTGTCAAGCTCTCGGCGCCAAGTCGAACAGCACCCGGGCGCCTCCCTTGAGCTCTGATCGTCGACGGACGTCGAATCGCTCGTTGATCTGCGTCTCTATGACGGCGAGCGTGTAAGCGTCATGGACGCCCGCGCGCTTGTGGCTCTTCAGTTCCCTCACCATCAAGTCTGATTCTGTGGGCACCTCCAAGACCACCTCGGCGTCGAGCTCGAAGAGGAAATCGAGAATCGCCGCGGTGGGCACATTGTGGGTGAGCGCCAAGTGATGGACGACTGCGAGGGCCAGCACCAACTCTGGCCTTGAGCGCTCGGTCAGCGCCGGGCGTTCCTCGCCTCGCCAGCCGATGCCGGGAGTCGGGTCCGCAAAATTGACCACCAGCGGAACGATGCCCTCGGTGCCGTCCTCGCGAAGCGCGCGGTACAGGCGGTCTACGACCAGGGCATCTGCATCCATGGCCAGCACGACATCGGCCTGCTCAGCTGCGATCCGGCTGAACATGCCGTCGTTGGCGCCGATGTCCCAGACATGCGAACGACGGCGCCGCGCTGCGACCTCGCGCACGAAGCCGGCTTTGCCCAACAGGTCGCTCGATGGGTAATGGCTTCGCTGCGAGTAGTCGGCCCATGCCGAGTCGGAGCGCTTCCAACTCAAGTTGTCGACCAGCTTGCGAAGTCTGTCGACCAGACCGATGTATATCTTCTTGTTGTACCCGGCCCGCTTCAAGTCGTCGACGGTGCCCGCCGATCCCCCGCTGAATCGCCGGTCGGCCTTGGCGTGCAGCCACACATGGGGGATCAGGCCTTTGCCGGCGTGGCGGCGTCCCTGGAGCACCCGTCGAGCCTGTTGCGGGGTGATGCCGTCGACCGCGCCCCGCATCCATGGCTGGTGCGGGAGGTCCTTGTAGGCCGTGAACATCAGCGGATACAGGAACATCTGACAGAACTGCCGGTATCCCCACCAAGGCTCGCCTTCACGGCAAGGCTCGAATGACGCGACATCGATGAAAGTCGGTTTCGCGCCGACGAATTGGACGTTGTAGGGAGTGGCGTCCTTGCTCGTCATGTCTTCGTCGATCGCTGCTCGCACCAACTTGAGGGTGAGGCTCGCCGCGTCCTGCAGCATGGAGAACGGCCATTCGTGGGCGTAGCTGATCACCTCGACGGGGTCATGCTCGAGCACCATCGCCCATTGAGACCCCTCGGGGCCAGTCGCTTCAACCGGCTCACTGGTGACCAGATCTCCGGCCTTGCGGGCCCCGCGATAGAAATTCGTGGCGCTCAACGCGGCGAAATCGGCGGCCGCGGCCTCGTTGAGGCCACGCAGCACGCGGGCGCCGTCACGCCACACACGCGAGTCCGGATCCCGAAACGACCCGCTGTCGTAGCGAACCGCCTCCGGGCCGCTGCCCGGGGTCATCACTGGGCGATTTCGTCGGACTCGCCGACTCCTTCAGAGTCGTCTGTTCCTTCGCAGATCGAAGCCTTGTCGGAGGATTTGCTCTTGCCGAACCCCAACTTGGACAGCACAGCTCTGCCCGCCACCGCTATGCCGGCGCCGCCCGCTGCCACCGCGCCGATGATCGCGCTGCCGGATGCCGGGTCCAGATACGCGCTGTTCATCTGTCTCACCCCCATTTGGTTGCCCGGCACCCTAACAGGAGCACCAAAGCAAGCGCCATCGTCTGCTCAACCTCGCGCTCGGCCTCTCGCCTATGCGCTGCCCGGCGCGCGGTCGGAATGATCCCCGGCATCGACCGCTTCGGACTGCTCAAGCAGTTCGGCTTCATAGACGCCGCCCTTGAGTTCATCGACGCCGTGCCCCGCTGGGATTGACCGCTCGCCGAGCGAGCCGCGGTTCCGCAGCGCCATGGGCGCCGACGGCGCTGGTTGCTGTGCGGTGACGGCGCGCGCAGGTCACACTTCTCGTGTGGAGACTGTGAGAACGGAGACTGTGAGAACGGAGACTGTGAGAACATTGAAGGCGTTGCTGTGGCGAATGGTGCATCTGCTGGTGCTGTCCACCTTGGCGATCAGCCAACCGCTGCTGGGCGTCCTCGGCGAGAACCCGACCTTCTTCACCGCACATTCAAGCTCTCCGGGCCAGATCGCGGTCTTCGCGATCGTTGCCTCGCTCGCTCCCGCTGTCGTGCTCAGCGCGGTGATGCTCGCCGTACACGCCCTCTCCGAGCGCCTCGGTCAGCGCATCTTCCGGGGCGCCATGGCGGTGCTGACGTTCTTGTTCATAATCCAGGTGGTGGATGTGATCGGCGGGCCGGCCTGGCTTGTCATCACAGTCGCCATCGGTTGCACGCACGGCCTGATGACGCTCTATGTGAGACATGAGCGGGTGCGCTCAGCGGTGTCGCTGTTGGCTGTGCTGCCTGGAGTCGTCGTAGGCTATTTCTTGTTCGTCTCGCCCGCGAACAGTGTCGTCTTTCCAGACGATGTTGAGGCAGTGACGCTCGAAACGCTGCTCGGGGAAGACCTGGACGACATCGCGCCCCCGCCGGGTCAAGGCCGACTCGAGAGCACAGGCACAGGCCAGGCTGCGCCGGCCGACGCCGGCACCGGCCAAGACGGCTCCTCCAACGCTGCGGTCGGCCCGGGCGCCGCCGAGCAGATCTCGATGGTCGAGCGGTTGAACAACCGGTTTCCACCGATCTATCTGCTCGTGTTCGATGAGTTGCCATGGCACTCGCTGCTCGACGAAGCAGGGCAGATCGACTCGGTCCGCTATCCCAGTTTCGCGAGACTGGGCAAGACCTCACATGTCTTCAACAACGCCACGACGGATGGATTCACCACAGAGTTGGCGGTGCCCGCCCTGCTGGCCAGCACCCTGGAGCCTCGGGCCGCGCCGGTTTATTCGATGTATCCCGACAACCTGTTCACCTTGCTGGGCGGGGTGTACGACGCCTCATCGCGGGATCCGCTTGTTGATCTGTGCCCCGACTCCGTGTGCAACGGTTCAGCACCGGAGCGGGTTCTTGAACTGATCGCAGGCGACACGACGGCTTCCACCACCACGACCGGCGCGCCCACAAGCACGGCTTCCGCCACCTCAACGACCAACCCGACGGCGTCGACAACGGTTCCCGCGGCTTCAACCGCTGCGCCGTCGGCCGAGCCGACCCGCGACGAAACAGAGGGCGACGGCGAAGGCTCGCTGTCGCTGTTGTTCCAGGACGCCGCGATCGTGTTCGGGCATCTCGCAGCGCCGGAGGGCATCGACCTGGGCCTTCCCTCAATCGGCGCCGGATGGGGCAATTTCGGGAAGGGGCCGACCACAACCGCCGACCCGACCGCGAACACCAGCACAACCACGACCACCACTGTGACTGCTCAAGAACCAACGCCGACAACAACGACAACGCCGACAACACCGGCAGCGGACACGAGCCGAACTGCGACCTCCCTCGACCTCGCCACCGCGGCAGAGGTCGCCTCCGGCACAGATCCCGTGGACCCTGAGCGCATAGCCGCGCAGCGGACCGCATTCCTCGACAGCCTCATCACCTCAGACACACGGGTCTTCGACTTCCGAAGAGAGGTCGCCGCTATCGAAGCCCGCGATCTGCCCCGCCTGCACTACCTGCACGCGTTGTTGCCCCACGTGCCCTGGCGGCTGAGGCCCGACGGCTCGAGCTACGCCGACATCGGCCTTCCAGGGTATTTCTCGAGATGGGACGACGACCCGGTGAAGGCGCGATTCGGGCAGCAACGCCATCTGCTGCAACTCGGCGCAACCGACCGCCTTCTCGGGGAATACCTGGACCGCCTGGAAGCGATCGGTGAACTGGACCGCTCAATGCTGATCGTCACCGCGGACCACGGAGTGTCCTTCGTCGCCGGCGAGCGGGCAAGGGGTGTGGGCGAAATCAACGTCGGCGGCATCGCAGGTGTTCCGCTGCTGTTCAAAGAGCCGGGCCAGAGGGCCGGCACTGTTCAAACTCATCCTGTGCGGCTGGTCGACGTCGTGCCCACAATCGCAGCGATGCTCGAAGTCGAAGCGCCATGGGCATTCGCGGGGCAGGACATGTTCAACCCGCAGGCAGTCCCAGACCGCGTTGTCGACGGAGTCGGCGGCCCCGTGAAGGTGCCGGAGGACTTCACGGCGGTCATCGACGAACTAGCGGACGACATGCACGAAGTGTTCGGCGACGGACGTTCGGGCAGCCTGTACGGGCTCGGCGGGGCACATCACCTGATCGGGACTCGGGCGCTGGACTCCGCCGCTGGACCGTCGACACATTGCTGGATCTCTGAACGGCCGACTTCGATCCCCGAAGCGGACGGGTCGATCGGCTATGTGTTCGGGCTGATCGACGCCCCGCCCGCGGCTCCGATCTCGTTCGCGGTCGTGGTGGACGGCATCGTGGCCGGCACGGCTCGGTCTTTTGGGGACGGTCCGCCGCACCGCGTCTTCGCGATCGGCGATTCGCAGTACTGGCAGGGAGCAGACCCGGTTGTCGAGCTTCACGAGATCGTCGGCTCGCGTCTGGCTCGAATCCCTGCCTGCTGAGCCGAGAACAGGTCTGCGGACGGCGGCTTACGTCCGGCGGCTGAGCGTGTGGACTTCGACCGGGTCGGCGAAGCCCCGCAACATTCGCCGTCCGGCGGGGAAGGTCTCGAAGCCGTCGACATCGACAAGGTGGGAGGCCATGTCCGAAGACACCAATATCTCGCCGGGCACGGCTTGGCGCGCGATGCGCGAGGCCAGGTTGACCACCGGACCGTAGTAGTCGCCTCGACGGTTGACGACCGGCCCGAACGTGACTCCGCCATGGGGCGTCACCTCCCCCTCGTTGCCGAAGGCATCGACCAAGTCCATGGCGATGGTGGAGGCGGCGGCCGCGTCGTTGGCCACGAACATGACCTCATCGCCGAGATGCTTGACGGTGTGCCCTCCGCTGGCGGCCACGATGTCCAGCGAGCGGTTCTCGAAGCCCGACACCAGGTCGAACAACTCCCCCATCGACACCTCAGAAGCTCGCGCGGAGTACCCGACGATGTCCACGAATCCAACGGCCAGCAGACGCTCTGAGGGACTCCCCTGGACCTGGGTGGCCTGCTGACGATCGGCGGCCTCGGAGATGTGGTGGCGAATGAGCGCATCCAACAGCCGAGGGAAGACCATGGCCTCCGAAGCTCTGGCGAGCGTGAGCTTCGCCCGCTCCAATTCACTGCCCTCCGAAGCCATCATCCTCTGGTAGGCGCCCTGCTGGTACATCGCCACCGCCGCATCGGCAATGCGGCCGACGGCCTCACCGAAGACCCGAAGCACCTCACCCAACTCCTCGTGTTGGAAGAACTTGCCTCCGACGACCTCTCCCAGGCCGCAGACCAGATCCACATCCTGCTGCCCGAACCGGCGTTCATCGGGATCGATGACCGGCACTCCAGCCACCCGATAGACCGACTCGATCGTCTCCAGGCTCACGCCGACCCGCCGGGCCAGCTCGCGGGCGGACATGTCCCCCGAAGTCCCGTACACCAGCACAACCGCCAACTCCCACAACTCACCGATCTCGATGGCTGCAACCATCTGCTCGACTGTGGCGCCGTAGGAGGCCAGCAGCTCGATCAGCTCTCGGCGAGTCTCCGCATCCGAGGCCTCCGCGTCGTACAGTCCAGCAGCCGTGACTGCGTCCCAGTTCACGCTCACTGCTCCAGTGTGCCCGTTCTGCGCGCACAATGCTCTGCGACCCGTCAATGCCCTTGCCCCGCTCTCGCCCCACCATGGGCCGCGACCCCGTTGCGCGGCCCCGAGTTGCATGCACAGCTAGGATCGCGGGGTGACGGGAGCGGCCACTAGATGCCTGTAGCAACATTCGGGACCTTGGGACTCATCGCGGAGATCCCCGCGGCTCCTTTGGAGGCGCCGATCAGCTATCTGCACGGCTGGGGCCGCTCACGGAACGACTTCGCTCCGGTTGCGAATCAGAGGCCCGGAATGCTGCTGGATCTGCCGGGTTTCGGTTCATCGGCCCAACCCCCGGTTGGCATGGGTTCAGCCGAGTACGCAGTCGAGGTGCTTGCGGCAATCACCGAATGGGCGGACTCCGAGAGGGTTCTCCTTGTCGGCCACTCGTTCGGAGGTCGGATCGCGCTGCAGATCGCGGCAAGCGCCCCACAGTCTGTTCGCGGCCTGATCATCGCCGGCACGCCGCTCTTTCGAGACGAGTCGCGCTCACGACCGCCTCTGGCGTATCGCGTTGCGAGGAGGCTTCACAGACTGGGGCTCGCAAGCGACGCCCGCCTCGAGTCCGCCCGCAAGAAATACGGCTCAGCGGACTACTCGGCTGCTTCTGGCGTCATGCGAGAGACCTTGATCAAGGTCGTGAACGAGTCCTACCAGGCAGAGTTGAATCAGATTCGCTGCCCGACCGCGTTCGTGTGGGGTCGGGCCGACAGCGCCGCTCCGGTCGAAGACGCCAGACGAGCCCAGCAGATCGTGGAGGGGTCGGTTCTCGAGGAGCGAGATTGCGGCCACGACGTCCATCTTCAACATCCCGCGCTCTTTGTCGAGCTGATCGACCGGATCCTGGGACAATGACTCCAGTCGTTCTTGCTGTCGTCGGCGCGGTGATCTGGATGCCGAAGTGGTGGCGTGTCGCTCAACGCGAGCACTACCTGCCGGGATCGGTCAACACAACGC
Organism: Acidimicrobiaceae bacterium; assembly: GCA_026706815.1. Lineage (GTDB taxonomy): Bacteria > Actinomycetota > Acidimicrobiia > Acidimicrobiales > Aldehydirespiratoraceae > VXYK01. The sequence continues at coordinate 47,676 of JAPOYA010000007.1, forward strand.
TTTTCCGCTGGCTCGAGACCACGCCTGTGCCGAACATGGGGCTTGCGCCGCTCGGGCTCATTCTGGCGGCCGCAACAATTCTGTTGGAAGGCTCGGCAGGGCTCGGGGCAACTGCTGCTGCTGTTGTGATCGCCGCAATAACACCAGTCGGGCTCCCGCTGCGCGGCAGGACTTCCAAGCTTCGATTCACGCGGCGAATGAAGACCACCGCGGTTCTGTCGGTTCTCTTCTGGGCAGTCGCGCTGTGGTTGCTCAGCGTCTTTGCAACGACTTCGTCCGCGGCGGCGATCTGCTCAGTTTTCGGGTGTGTGGCAGTTGACGCCGCTTCAGCGGTGGCCGTTCCTTTGGAGTCGAGGCTTGCCAGACGTTTTCAAACAAGGGCTGAGCAGCGGCTCCGCGCGGTTGGCCCGCTTGTGATCGCGGTCACCGGGTCCTACGGCAAAACCTCGACCAAGGAGCATTTGGCGGCGCTGGTCGGTCCGATTCGTCCCACTGTCGCCTCGCCTGCGTCGTGGAACAATCAAGCCGGATTGTCGCGGGCGGTCAACGAGCACCTGAGTGCGTCCACAGAAGTCTTCATCGCCGAGATGGGCACTTATGGGGCCGGTGAAATCAGGCGACTCTGCCAGTGGGTCAAGCCGGAGATCGTGGCGGTCACCGCGATAGGGCCCGTCCATCTGGAGCGCATGGGCTCGATCGACAACATAGTCGAGGCGAAGATGGAGATCGCCGAGGGCGCCGCGACTGTTGTGCTCAACGTTGACGCGCCGGAGCTGGCGGTGCAGGCCGAACGGATCGCCGGCACTCATCGGGTGATCCGCTGTTCGGGCAGACGTGACAGCGTTGCCGACGTCCGGGTGTCGGCTGACGACGCCGGAGGGGATCTGCGCCTCGACTATTTCGCTGAGTCGTATCCGCTCGCTTCACTTCACGATTCGGTGCACGGCTCGAATGTTGCTGTCGCCGCGACCCTCGCCGTGGAAGCCGGCTTGGCGCCTGATCGCCTCGGGACGCTCATCGAAGGGCTCGAAACCGGTGAGCACCGGGCGCGCGTCTCCGTCGCAGATTCCGGCGTAACGGTCATCGACAACACTTTCAACTCGAATCCCGCCGGTGCGAGAGCAGCGCTGGCCACGCTGCTGGCTCACAGCCGCGAGGGCCGATCTGTGGTCATCACCCCCGGGATGGTCGAACTGGGCGATGAGCAGGACTCTGAGAATGCCGAATTCGCTCGGTTGGTCGTCGAGTCCGGGTGTGGCCTCGTCATCGTCGGACGGACCAACCGCCGGGCGCTTCGCCGTGGCGCGTCGGCGGTCGACGGTATCGTGGTCGAGGTCTCAAACCGTGACGCTGCGCGGAAGTGGGTTCGGCTCAATCTGAGCGCAGGTGACGGAGTTCTCTGGGAGAACGACCTGCCCGACCACTATCCGTAGGACCGAGGAGTCAAGTTGAAGGTCGCAGTTGTATTCGGGGGGCCGTCGCCGGAGCACGACATCAGCATTCTGACCGGACTGCAAGCGGCACGCGTGCTGCGCAACGCCGGCACCGACGCGGGCCTCGTCTACTGGACCAGGCAGGCGGGGTTTGAACACGTGCCCGCCGATGCAGAGGCCGAAGACTTCGCCGGGTTGGATCGAGTGGGCCTCGCTCCGCTGGAGTTCACGATCCCCGGCGGATTCGCCGAACCGGGGCGCCTGAGGAGCCGACCGCTCGACATCTCTGTTGTTTTGAACTGTTGCCACGGGGGTCCTGGCGAGGACGGGAGCCTGGATTCGCTGCTTCGTCTGGCCGGTATTCGTGTCACCGGTCCCAGTGCGCGGTCGTGCGCGGCATCCATGGACAAACTGGCGACCACCGCAATCGCGGAAACGGTCGGGATCAACGCGATTCCGAGCATTCCGTTCGAGCCCGGAGCCGAGTTCGCCCCGCCGTTCGGTCCTCCTTGGGCGGTCAAACCGAGGTTCGGCGGCTCATCGATCGGCGTCGAGGTCGGCGTGGCCGACGTTGCGACCGTCGAGTCCCTGTCAAAGGTCGCTTCCGCGCGCTCCGGGCTCGTGGTTCAGCCATACCTCGACGGCTGGATCGATCTGAACATCGCGGTGCGCAGGTTCCCGGAGTTGCAGGTTTCGGCGATCGAGCGGCCCATTGCCGACGGTGTCTACGACTACGCCACGAAGTACCTGTCGGGCGCAGAGGGCATGGAATCTGCGCCCCGTGAACTGCCCGCCGAGCTACCGCCGGCGATCACCGAGACGATCGAAAACGCCGCCAGAACACTCGCCGCGGCTGTGCAGGCCAGTGGAGCGCCGCGAATCGATTTTCTCTGGGATGGCGAGAACACCGTCTTGTTGAACGAGATAAACCCCATCCCCGGGGCGTTCGGGATGTATCTGTGGTCCCCGGTCGGGGTGGACCGAGCGACGCTGCTTTCGGATCTGCTCCGTGAAGCCGAAAGTCAGCCGGTGCATCCGGGCTCTTGGAACGCGTCAAGCGATGGCGCCGCGCTGCGGGCAGCCAGCGACATAGCCGCCAAACTCGCCTAGGCGATCGGCGGTCAGAGGATCAGCGCATGACCAGTGGAGTGCATCGGCTCGACAGCGGCCCTTGGGGAGTCCGGGTGGCGGTGGGAATGAAGGTCGCTCTGGCGCTCGCTTTCGCCGTTGCCTTGACGGTTCCGCTGGACCATCTCGAAGGCAAGGGGATGGGATTCCGCTTTCCGTTGTTCATGCTCTCGGCTGTGGTGGTTCCAGCAGCTTGGCGGCGACGTTTCGATCCTTATCCGGCGACTGCGGACGTGCTGGTGGTAGCACCGTTCCTGCTCGACACACTGGGCAACCTCGCGGGTTTCTACGATGCCTTCGCCACAACCGACGATGTCCTGCACACTTTGAACTGGGTGCTGCTGGTGTCGGCCTTCCACGCTTGGCGATTCCGCCGAGCCGATTCGGCAAGCCAGACGTCGAGAGCCGACGCCTGGCTTCTGGGTGCGGGCATCGGGGCCTTGGCCATCGTGGGTTGGGAGATCGCCGAGTGGATCGTAGCCGAGACCGGTGCGGGAGGCGGACTCTCGTTGACCTATGAAGACACAGTCGGCGACCTTGCCTTGTCGACCGTCGGCGGCATGGTCGGATCGGGCCTCAGCGTCCGCTGCTTCGCTCCCCGCTAGAAGCGCTCCAGAAAGATCCTTGACCCGTCAAGAGGCGGTTCGCAGCTCTCGGCCATCGCGCGCTCGGGTCACGTCTTCGGCAGTTGGCTCGCTCCGTCCTTATCAGATCGTCGAATCCGCCAGCGTTCGCTTCGTGCGACGTTCCAAGGCGCTGACGATGCGATCGGCTAATTCTCGTTCGCCGATTTCTTGTAACTGATATGGAATTTCTGGCCGTGACTTCGGGAAGACCTTGGCCTCGCTCAGCGCAGCTCGACCAAGAAACGTCAACATCGATAGCTCCAATTCGGCTGCGGCGTCTGTGTCTCCGAGCTCGGTCATCTTCTGATAGAGACGCTCTGCCTTCTGAGCGCGTTCGCGCGCTTCAGCCACCGAAGGCAAGGACAGGCGACCCTTCCAGTCGGTTCGCAGAATGGTCCACCAGGAGCCGCGTTCAAACAACGCCGTACCGTACCGCACCGTCCAAGACAGGTAGTCATGACCGTCCTTTAGCTTCTGCAGCACCTCGTCGTGCCCGCAACGCCGCAGGTCGATCGAGATCGGTGGCCGTGGCATGACGGGACGACACCCTCGATAGACGAGTACCAGATCAAGATCATCGCTGTGCTCGACGTCGCGAACAGACGAGCCCGTGGCAACGATGGCCAGAATGGCCTCATTCGCTGCCGCTCGCTCCACGGCATCGAGTGTCCATGTCCGCGCGGGATCGTCGGGCCACCTATGCACCGCGGCATGTCGATTGCCTGCTGCATGTTCGGCGTTCGCCGCTCGTTCCGGCGTCAGTTGCTTCGTCATCGCGCGAGGAGACTCCTGACAATTCCGACGTATTCCTCGATTTCGGATGCGACATCCTCAGGGTCGAGGCCATCGGGTGGGTCGGCGTCTCCGTACGCTTCATATTTTCGCATGTTGTTCAGATCAACGAGTAAGTCCCCCACGTCCGGCAGGCCGTTCTCAAGCGCGAGATACTGAGCTTCTTCCACCTTGCGCGGGTGACTACCAGGACGCGGCCGCTGCAAGTGAAGAGCCGCCGCAACGATGCAGGCCTCTAGGCAGTAGAACCCGAAAGTCGAGAGATCAAGCCAGTTCGCCGGATCGTACGAAGAGACAGACACTCGTTCCAGATGTTTGAGAGCTAAATTGAAGGAGTCTTCTGCTGTCTGGCTCATCTGGAACCTCCAAGTAGTGACCCAAACGGAGTTTAGTCTCGATCTGGTCGAAAGGGCTCGATCTGGACATTCGCCCTACGGCCGGATGGTGGGTTGAGAGTTCGCCGAGAGGATCGCGGTTGAGACGGCGGTGGTGGACTCTCGCATTAACTCGTGCCGTCTCTCTGACAACGGGTGCTAGGGCGTTGATCGGCGTGTGCTCTCAGCGAACGTTGAGACGATTTGCTTGGCTCGCGATCCAGTCGGCAGCTTGGTTGACCTCGGCGATTACGGAGTCTGGTGGGCCTGAGAGGTTGATGGCGCGAGTGTGGAGGAGTTTGTCGGCGTGGCGGACTGCAACGGTGCTCTCGGGCTCGCCACCGTCAACGAGGCAGTAGATCAGGACGCCCTCGGTCAGATCGAGAGCGGTGGTGTAGGCGAGAAGCTGGTAGTAGTCGCTGTTGCGAGCGCTGGCATCAGCGGTCAGCTTGTACTTGATGTCGGCGACATACAGCTCCTTGCCCTGTTTGCGGAAGACAAGGTCAGGGCGAATCGGCACTTGCTTGCCCACTCCCAGGTGAAAGTTGACCTGGCTGCGAATCTCGAGTCGGCCCCGAAGCGCGCGTCGGAGCCTCTGGGTCACGAAGTCCTCGAACAATCGGTTCATGTCGACAAGGAACGAAGACGCTGATCGGTTGCCGCGTTGGTCGACCAGGGTCAGGTTCTCCAACAAGAGGCGGGCGAGACGTAGTGCCGGTTCGTAGTGCGCATTCAAACGCGTGAACAGCAACCGGTCCAGACCATCGGGGCGAACGGGTGCGTCGGACACATCCTCAAGCGCGACAACTTGTTGGAGCAACCGACGACGATCCTCGGCTTGGACTCCCGGCACACGTACGGCCAGTCTGGCTGCTGCTTTCACGTAGCGGTTCTCGAAAATGTCGGGCGTGTACTCGTCATAGCGACAAGCGACTGGCATAGGCACCCCCGCTTGGCGGAACTGGGACGCCACATCGACTCGGCCGCGCAACGCCACTAAGCGTTCTTCTTCGGGACGGTACGACCGCAGCAGACCGCGGGTAAGCGTGTTGGCAAGTGTTCGGGCGTAGAACCCCACGATTGATGGCAACAGGTCTGCGCTGGTGGTGTACTCAAAGGATTCTTTTCGCCACGCTTTGGGTGCGAGGCCCACCTCAAGCAGCAAGAAAAGGTTCTCGGGCCGAATCTTCGGACGGATCAGGATTCGGAGATCGTCAACGACGAGCGTGCCGACCAAGTTCTGAGCAGTCAACGAGTAGAGACCGGGTTCGTCGGTCAGCGAGACAGCAACCGCGCCGCGCCCAGCAGCGGTGAGTCGGCGCGCTTGGCTATCCGAAAGCCGCACCGTCGTCGACTCGTACTCGCGGAGTTCGATCGGTTCAATCACTCGCCCGTTGGTGTTTCACTCGGGGAATCGAGTTCGTCGGTTTCCTGCGCTTCGACGACCGACTCGGCGGTCTCTTCGACCCCAGACTCCTCGCGATAGCGCTTCAAGACTTCGTTGAAACGAAACTTGTCGATCTGTTCTTGGTTGCCGAAGAACTGGTCTTCGATGAATGGCTCGATGTCGTGCTCCCAGATGCGGCGCAACGCCTCCTCGTCGAGGTTTCGTTTCATGAAGTAGCTCGGTCCCAACAGCAGGTGCGACCCGCCCAGTTCGTCTTTGAGTTCATCGTTCACCTGCGCGACCAACTCCGCAACCCACTCTGGCTCACCGTTGGCTTTCAACCAGCGCTCGAGCAGCCCCTCTATCGGCGGTTGGTTCGGGAAGAACCGGACGAAGTGAAACCGGCGCCGGAGCGCAGCGTCGACCAAGGCGATCGAGCGGTCGGCGGTGTTCATCGTCCCGATGAACCAAAGATTGGGAGGCATAAAGAACCAGTCATCGGGCCGGTAGAGGGTATGCACCGGTTCGTCGCGGTACTCGAGCAGGAACAGCAGTTCACCGAGAACCTTCGGCAGATTGGCCCGGTTGATCTCGTCGATGATCATGATGTGTTTCTGATCGGGATTGGCGCGAGCCTCGTCCGCCATGCGCGCTAACGGACCAGGCTTCAGCCGATAGGCCAACGAACCATCCGCTCCTTCTTCGGGACGGTAACCCTCGAAGAAGTCCTCATATGAACTAGAGGGATGGAACTGAACGATGGCGCGGCGGCCCGCGTCGGGGGCCAAGGCCTCCGCCAACTTTTGGGCCAGGAACGTCTTGCCGGTACCAGGAGGACCGTAGAAGATCACCTGCCCCTTGTCCTTGAGGAGGGATCCGATTCTCTCTAAGAAGGCCGTGTCAATGCGCAGTTCGTCGGCCAATTCTCCAAGGACATCGCGATCATCCTCGGTCTCCTGTTTCGTCCATTCGTTGAGGTGCCAATACAGGAACCTGCCCATCCCCCATGGATCATTCGGAAAAAAGCGCTCGACACGATCACGAAGTGCCTTGTTGGAAGCCACCTGAACCTCACCTTCCGAACCGGTTGCTTCCTCCATCCCGAGGAGCTGGACCATCCTGCGCTTTCCTTGGTCTCCCTTATAGGGAAACACGGTCAGGTAGATCTCGGGGTGAGCAATCGCGAGCAGTTTCATTATCACCGACTCGCCGAGTCCTTTGATCTTGAACCGCGTGTCGTCGAGCATGCGGTCTATTCGCTCAGCAGCCGGTTCCTCCCCCCAGCACAGGAACCGGATCGCATCAGTCATCCTGTCGAGTTCTTCTTGATCAGCGTCGTTGAAGGATGCGTTGAGCGCTGGCATCGGCCCTGGGCCGCCGTATTCGCCCGTATTCCAGACACGGCTGATTCTTGATCTGTCGAACGACACGTCCGGGGCTAGCAGTGCCTTGAACTCTTCACGTTTGGCGCGGTGAGCATCATCGTCTGGAGTCGGATACCCGCTCTCAGCGAGAAACTGCTTGACAACGGGCTCCAGCGGATCAGCTGAATCGACCCTCTGCTCGTCGTCGAGTCCCAGACTCAACAACTCACCATACAGTGGCTTCAAAAGAGTTGCGACTTCGACGACTGTCTCTGTGAGTCTGACTTCAGCCAGTTGTTCTCGCTCGAACCAGCGCCCGTAAACGTAGCCTCCTCTCGTCAAGCCGACGTCTCTGCCGATGTCGGAGTCGTTCCCGCCCAGGATCTCACAATCTTGGAAGTCCGCAGCCTCGATCACCGGCCTGATCTTCTCGCGCAAGTTCTTCGGTTCAAATCCGGGGAACAGCCCCACGGCAACGCCACGGTGATTCAGCCAGACCCGCAATCCCAGGTACACCCCTTGTTCGGAGCGCAGGTCGACCCAGAAGTCGTTGCGGTAGCTGCCATCGGACTGCTGAATCTTTGGTTTGCTGACTTTCAGGTCGTCTTCGAGCGCACCGCTGACTTCTTCGCAAAGCCAATCCCCCCAATGATCAGCGAGCCTCACAAGCGCTTTCGCGTTTTGCTTCAGATCTTGTTCGCTCGCCTCAGCGCTGTGGCGCCCGAACTCCGCGCGATCACAGAGCACTTCGTCGAGGCAGTCCTGGTCTTCCCACGAATCAGCAGTCATCTCGAACTCTTGATTGTCAGAGGAGATTTCGCGGACCTGACTCGAAAAAGTCTGATACCTCTCGGGTGGATCGGACGGCAGCGGCTCCCCAGTCAAGAAGTCAACAAAGCGCGCAGCACTCGGCCATATGACCGGCCAGCGTTCATGATCGGCCAAGCCCCAGAAATACGATGCAACGAAGGCTACGTTGACAAGTGCTGGAGTAGAGCCTCTCTTGATGCTCTTTGAATAGTCGGCCAACGCTTCAAGCTTGGCGCGAGCTTCATCGTCAGATGCGGGAACTCTCAACGACTCGACTAGCAGTCTCGCGACACGTTCCGGTTCATCGGCGCGTTTTACGAAGATGTTCAGCATCATCTGGCCGATCGTTCCCTTGAATCCGAGCGTTGTCGGTTTCACCGCCCACGCCTGCGTACACGATTTGAACGATTCGAGATCTCCCGTTCGAGCCAGATCGTCGAGCAGTCCGAGCGCCTCGGCAGCGCTGGCGGGGAATCTGTCTGCGGTCCCCTTGGCCTCTTGATACCACTGTTCGTCCGCGACGAGCCGGTCGCGGTGCGCCTCGTACAAACGACGACGGAACTCTTGTTCACGAGTCATTCTCGCTCCTCATCTTTTGCCGTCCAGACACGGCATTGACCGTTGCGCTGACACATTAGACACGGTGTGTGACAGCCGGCCCATCCTCAGACGCGCTCACCACCAGTCTTGGAAGGCTTGTCTGGAGGTTTCGTGAGGTTTTTCTGGGCGGGGGAACCAGGCGAGTTCACGGTTGCCTCCAACGGCGGCGGAACGGCAGTCGACGCCATCGAGTCCCGCGTCGAAGGTCGCTTGACCGACAGGTTGGCAGACGTCGTGCGGGATCAGGCCGCCGTTGTCGTCGTGGGGAAACGTGATCGGCAAACCTATGGCGACAAGACCGTCATCCGCGCAAGCGTCCGCTGCTTTCCCATAGCTATCGGTCGCCGTCTCCTCCTTGCAGACGCTGTCGGAGTTGGTCGAGTTCCGGCAATGCTTCGCGGTCCTTCGGCCGGTTGCTGCTCTTCTTCGACGCGATGATGTCGTCGAGTGAGGCGACGGGGATTCGAAGCTCGGTGATTGGGGCGAGCGTGGCGCGGACACGGAGGTCCTGGTAGTGGACGGGACGACCGTCAACCCCGGGGATTTCGCTTAGGACATCAATGCTGCCGCTATCGGTCCTCCAAGTCGACGCCTCCGTTCGAGCGAAGAAGTCCTCATGGAGCAGTTCGCTCGACAACTCGGCTGCCAATTCGTCATCGACTCCCTGTATTCGCAAACGGGGGTTGCCCATCTGCTTCAGGGCGCCGCATAGCCGTCGATAGTTCTCTGTGGTCTGGCGAGCAACACAGTCCACGTCTCGTGTTGCTCGTTCTGCACCCCACAAAATTGCGGCGCTCCCGCCAACGAGAACGTATTCGACCTGGTGATCCTCGAGCGCTAGAAAGATCCTCGTCTCGTCAAGATCTCCGTAGTCGCCAGCCGGATTGTTCACGTAGCGAGAAGTCCCTGTTCGCGCAGTTCGGCAGCGAATGCCTGAAGGTCAGAGGCGGTTCGCAGCTCTCTGCCATCGCGCACTCGGGTCACGTCTTCGGCAGTTGGCTCGCTCCGTCCTTTGAACCTGTCTGCTATCTCAGCGAGCGACGACGGGAGCCCGACTGGTTGACTCCGAAGCTCGTGCCCACAAGCCCGAAGAAGCCGATTCAGAGTCTCGGCCCCTGGGTCGACCAACCCGTTCTCATACCTCGAGAGTGTCGGCTTCGAAGTTCCCGCTCGCTCGGCTAGCTCCGTCATGGTCAAACCAGCCATCAAACGAGCTTCGCGAATCAATTCCGCGGCAATTGCCATACCGTGAAGTTATCAGATAACACAACTCTCGTCTACGTAAATTCGCAATAGCGCTCACCACCAGTCTTGGAAGGCTTGTCTGGAGGTTTCGTGAGGTTTTTCTGGGCGGGGGAACCAGGCGAGTTCACGGTTGCCTCCAACGGCGGCGGAACGGCAGTCGACGCCATCGAGTCCCGCGTCGAAGGTCGCTTGACCGACAGGTTGGCAGACGTCGTGCGGGATCAGGCCGCCGTTGTCGTCGTGGGGAAACGTGATCGGCAAACCCATGGCAACAAGGCCTTCGTCGGTGTACGCGTCAGCCGCTGTTCCATCTGGGACCTCAACGCCGAGCAACAAAGGCGCCGTTGCTGGGTCAAGGTCGTGCGGCCCGTAGGGAAGACCGTCGAAGAGTCGCCGCACATTGGCACGCGCCGTGTCCAAATCCGCGTTCAGGTACAGACACGGAACACTTGGCGGGTTCCACCGCTGCCCCGAAAAGCCCGACGCGAACTGCGGATCGAGAGGATCAACCCAGTCTGGATCAGCAACGCGAAGGTACACGCCGCCGATCGGAGTCGTGATCATGCCTACGCCACACGCGCGAAGTCGAAACTCTCATTGACTGATTGAAGCAACCACTCGTGTTCGTCTCCGGCGATCAGATCAAGCATTGAGCGGCCGCCGTAGGCGTCAGCCTCTCGGCGCGCCACGACAGCGGGCATTCCGGCGCGCAGGCGATAGCGCAGAACATCGGAGATCTCGGCGATCACCCCGATCTTGCCCATCCGTTCAGAGGGCGGACCCGAGAGCAGCCACTTGTCGACCGCTTGACGCGTTACACCCATGAGGTCGGCAACCTCGGCGCTCGAAAGATCCAGCGTCGTCATGGCTCTCCGCAGCGGCGACGCAAGTTCTTGTTCATACTCAATCTCGGCGATGGCCTTCATGAACCAGTTGAACTGATCGTCGTCAATATCGCGTCGAGCTTGTACGCACTGCTGGGGCAAGCCCGCGACCACACCCCGCAGCCGATCAACGAGTGCCGTCACGATACCGAGTCCATCCGGCGACGGAGCGACCCAAGGCAACTCGACGTTGTCCCGTCGAAGCAGTCGATACACGACCGCAGACGACGGGGAATTCCCAGAACGACGCGCAGGCAAAGCCGTCAACGCTTGCGCAGCAGCGTCGACAAAGACGACATAGCGGCGCAGTATCGTGCGGTCCGTTCCGCTGGTGATCCGCGGAACGAGTTGGTCTAGCGCGACAACAATGTCTGGGATCGTCTCGGAAGCCACGCGCGAGGCAGTGGCGAGGTCTGCCTCAAGCAGTTCTTCGGTAAAAACCATACGACTACTGTAATGCAACTAAAACGCAACTACAATCAGTTGCATCAGGTGTCGCTACCGGGCGTCACTGTTGTTGGGCGGACTGTTGATCGCGCCGGTTCGGGTTTTGCGGCACAACACGCACGGGGCGCGGCCTCGCGGAGGCGCCGGCGGGATTCTCGGGGCCGTCGTCGGCTTGCCTGCCGATCACCACCTCGGAGTAGACCTCCGGTGTTCCCGAGCCCGCAAAAACCCCCCGGACCGGGGGAACGTCGCCATAGTCCCGCCCGCAGCCGATCACGACGTGGCGTTCGCCGACCTCGCCCCCGTTCGTCGGGTCGAGCGCCCACCAACCCCAACCGGGCACCGCTGCCTCGATCCAGGCATGGGTCTGCACACTGACCGCACCCTCCGAGGCGGCATCGCCGGCATCGAGTTTGCCGGCATCGGGCGCTGTCTCATCGCGTGCGAACAGGTAGCCCGAGACGTAGCGCGTCGGAACGCCCGCGCTGCGCAGCATGCCCGCCGCCAAATGGGCGAAGTCCTGGCACACGCCCACGCCGCCCGCGAGCAGTTCCGGCAAGGAGACGCCGATGTCGGTGGCGCCCTGCCGGTAACGCAGCGCAGAACGCACCTCAGCAATCACCGCGGAGACCATCTCGGGAACCGAGGCGGCATCGGCAACGGCCGACGCGGCCAGCCCCTCCACCGCGCCACCGGGTTCCCAGCACACGTGCGCAGACGGCGCCAGAAATTCGTAGTGCTCTGACCGGAAGTCCTCGTCGGCCAGCGACAGAGGAGCCGGCGCAGCCTCGATCGCGGGGCTCGGCTCTGTCTCCACAGCGGCCTCGGCCAGCAGCTCCAGTTCGGTGTGGGGCGTGCGAAGGCCCAAGTGCTCCACACAGGTCCCCCAATAGTCGATCACCGAGAGCACGGGCAGTTCGGGGCGCGAGCTGAGCCGGTACGACAGAACCTGTTGGCGCTCGTCGCTGCGTGGCCGCACCCGCACCTCGTTCTGCGACTCAGTCACCGGCTCGGAGTAGCGGAAGTGCATCCGGTAGGAGATTGAGAGCCTCACCGCGGCCGCCCGCCTGAGCCAAGGTCGGCCACCGTCCTCACGACGCGGCCCCATCCGCCGGGCCGGGGCGAAGATATTGCGAGTGGATCTCAGCGAGCGCCAGCGGCGGCACGATACCGGCCTGTACGTCGGCTGCCAGCGCTGCCAACTCCAGCGCCAATTCCGAGAGCGTCTGCAGCGGCGCGGACGCCAGTCCGTCCGAGACGTCTCCGAACTCGAGACGGGAGCGCACCAAAGCGGCCCTCTGGCGGGGGCGGTCCAACGCCGAGGCGCCTGATGCCAGACTGTTGAGAGACTCCTCGGCGCAGCTCAGGCACGAGCGCACCGACCGCGGCAGATCGGCAGCGTGAAGCAGGTACCGCACCACTCCTTCGAAGTCAGGGGCATTGCCGTGCTGTCGGTGATAGGCCTGAGTGGAGCTGGTGAGGCGCAGCATGCGGCTGGCGTCCAACGCTCCCCGAGGATCGCTGCAACTGGCTTCGAGCAGGTTCACAGTGAAAATCGACCGCTCCAGCATGCGGCCCACCACCATCAGAGCGTGCCCCTCGTCGCGTCTCATGCCTTCGTTCAGCACGCCGGACACGGCGAGACAGGCCCGTCGCACCATCAACAGCACTTCGTGCAGCTCCTTGGGCGCATCATTGGCGTGGCCGAGGAACGGGAACCTCAGATACAGCCCGTTGGCCTCCTCCCAAAGCTCGATGGGAATCCGGTCCCGGACCGAGCGCAGGTTCTCGCGCACCGCGCTGACCGACGACACCACAGAGCCGGGATTGTCGCTGTCCGACAACAGGAACGCGATCAACTGCGGTCGGCTCTCGAGCGGACCGGCCGCCCGCAGCTCCTCTTCCAGGCCGAGGGTCTTCACCAGCAGTCCACCCTCGACGCGGGCCTCTTCGTCGCGCAGGTGGGTGATCGAGTTGGCCGCATAGTTGAGGCATCTGGAGGTGTTCTCGGCCCGCTCCAGATAGCGGCCCGCCCAGAACAGCGCTTCTGCGTGACGGGCCAGGATCATGGCGGCTCCGGGGCCAGCACCCAGGTGTCCTTGGAGCCGCCGCCCTGCGATGAGTTGACGATCAGCGAACCGCGGCGCATCGCCACCCGGGTCAGCCCGCCGGGGAACACCTCGGTCCGCTCGGCAGTGAGCACGAAGGGCCGCAGATCCAGGTGGCGCGGCTCCAGGCGGTCCTCGGCCAGAGCCGGAAGCGTCGACAACTGTACGAGCTCCTGCACGATCCATTCGCGGGGCTCAGCGGTGATCGCCTCTCGCGCGGCCTGCAGTTCCTGCTCGCTTGCGTGGGGGCCGATCAGCACGCCGTAGCCGCCAGACTCCCCCACGGGCTTGGCCACCAGTTCGTGGAGCCGCCCCAGCGCCTCGTCTCTTTGATCGGCGTCCCACATCGTGTAGGTGGCGACGTTGTCGATGATCGGTTCGGCGCCCAGGTAGTAGCGGATCAGGTCGGGCACATAGGGGTAGACGGCCTTGTCGTCGGCCACGCCGTTGCCGAGCGCGTTGCAGACCGCGACGGTCCCGGCGCGCAGCGCGCCGAGCAGCCCCGGAACCCCCAGCGACGAGTCGGGACGAAATGCCACCGGGTCCAGAAAGTCGTCGTCGATCCGCCGGTAGACCACATCGACCTTCACCAGCCCTTCGATAGTGCGGGAGTAGACGGTGTGATCCTCCACGACGAGGTCGCGGCCCTCCACGAGTTCCACTCCCATCGAGCGGGCGAGGAAGGCGTGCTCGAAGTAGGCGGAGTTGAAGATGCCCGGCGTCAGCACCACGATTCGGGCGTGGTCGGACCCGCCGGGCGCCATCGACTCCAGCGTCGAGCGCAGCATCCGCCCGTACTGCTCGGTGGGCTGCACAGTATGGTCGTCGAACAGCCAACTGCAGACCTTGGCCATGGCTGCCCGGTTCTCGATCACATAGGAGATTCCGCTCGGGTTGCGCAGATTGTCCTCCAACACCTGGTACCGCCCGTCGGCGCCGCGGACCACATCGATTCCGGCGATGTTGCAGTGCGCGCCATGCGGGACGGTGATCCCCATGGCGTTGCGCTCAAAGCCCCGCGACGAAACCACCAGCCAGCGGGGCACAACCCCGTCGGCCAGCACCGCTGCTTCACCGCTGTACAAGTCGGACAGGAAACAGTTGAGGGCAGCCACCCGCTGGGAGAGGCCGCGGGCCAACTCCTCCCACTCGGTCGCAGCGATGAGCCTGGGGAACAGGTCCATCGGCCAGATCCGCTCGGTTCCCTCGTCCTCGCTGTAGACGGTGAAGGTGATGCCCTGACGGCGGAACTCTCCGGCGACGAGTTCCCCGAGACGCTGCAGCTCTGCGGCGTCGAGTTCGCTGAACCGCTCCACGATCCGGCTGTAGGCGCCGCGGACCGCTCCGTTGGCGTCGAACACCTCGTCATAGACCCGGCTCGCGTCGTAGCCGTCAAGCAGCATGCTCGGCGATCCGGAATGCCCGTTGCCGTCCACGTCCGCCATGCTAACCGCTCTGTGATGACCGGCAAGCACCGACTGCCCGCGTCTGCTTTAGGCTGGGACCCTTGTCGGGCAGAAGTCGAGCAGAGCCCCTGTCGCGCAGAAGGGACGGTGAATCGGCATGAGTCTCAGCCGGGGCAGTCGCTGGCACTGCACGCCGCCCCTGCCGATACGGTCGGCGCCGTTTCTTCACTGGCCGCTGGACCCCGGCGCCACACTGCGCCACCTGCTGCGCAGCTGGGGGCCTCTCACGCCGCGGGTGACGATGCTGGCTTTCGCGCTGATTTTCTGGAGATGGCTCTCCCCTTCGACCGAGACCACCGCAACGCTGTCCTTCGGGTGGATCGCGGCGGTCTGGGCCCGGAATCTCAGCGTGATGCTGGTGGTCGCAGGAGGAGTCCACCTCTGGCTGTACCGGGCCCGCCGACAGGGCGACGAACTCCGCTACGACGCCCGACCGCTCGCCACGGACAAACGGATCTTCCTGTTCAGCGATCAGGTTCTCGACAACATGGCGCTGAGCCTCGGGCCGGCTGTGCTCGTGTGGACAGCGGCGGAGGTGCTGGTCCTCCACGGCTACGGCAGGGGGTGGCTCTCGCTCACGTCGTTCGACTCGAATCCCGTATGGTTCCTCGCGTTCATCCTGATCATCCCGTGGTGGTCGGTGCTGTACTTCGGCGCGGGGCACCGGTTGTTGCACATTCCAGGGGCGTATCGCAAGGTCCATTCCTGGCATCACAAGAACGTCAACGTCGGACCGTGGTCGGGGCTGGCCATGCACCCGGTCGAGCATTTGGTCCTCTTCGGAGACGTCTTCTTGCTGTTCCTGGTTCCGTCGCATCCGATCCACCTCTATTTCATGGTGTTGCACCACGGTTTGGGCGCCCCTTTGTCCCATACCGGCTACGACTCGGTGATTCTGCCGGGCGGTCTGAAGTTCCGTGTCGGGGACTTCCACCACCAGCTCCACCACCGCTTCCTCGAGTGCAACTACGGCGGTCCTGAATCACCGCTCGACGACCTGTTGGACACGTTCCATGACGGAACCGCCGAAGGCGACGCCCGCATGGCCGCCCGACGCGCCGCTCTCAGAAAGGCCGCCCAGTGAAACGGATCCACGATTTCGGGCGCAGACCCGCAAAAGCGGCTGCACCGTCGCCGACGGTCCCCGACGACGGCTGCGGCAACCTCATCCAACTCCTCGCCCACTGACATCAACCCAACGAAAGGACGTGACGCGATGGCGTCAATCGACTTCCACATCCTGTTCCAGAACGGCTTGGCGAAACAGGCCCTCGAGCGTTACAGCGAGATCTTCGACGACTACGCGCTCGATCGCCTCGACCTCTACCAAGGCAACGGCGACGGACCCGAGGGCCAGGTCAAGGTCGCCGATTTCCGCGTGCTCGGCCGCCGGTTCGTATGCATCGACTCCCCGATCCAACACGAGTGGGACATGACTCCCGGCATCGCGCCATTCATCGAATGCGACGACGACGCCCAGATGGAACGCCTCTTCGATGCGCTCGCGGATGGCGGACAGGTCCACATGCCCCTCGGCGAGTACGGATTCGGCCGGCGCTTCGGCTGGGTCGAAGACCGATTCGGCGTGTCCTGGCTCCTGAACATCACCTGATCGAACACCCGTGGAATCGTCGACGACGACGGGCGGTCTCCTCGTCTCTCAGATGCCTTGTGCCCGGGGCGGGAGTTGAACCCGCATGGAGGTCTCCCTCCCGGGGGGTTTAAGCCCCCTGCGTCTACCGATTCCGCCACCCGGGCTTAGCCATACGGTAACGCCAAGGATCAGATTGCCACCAGCCGCTCGCGTCGGCGCGCAACATCAGCCGGTCCGGTTCTCTCGGCTCGTTCGGTTGAGCTGTCGACAGCCAACCACAGCGCGGCTCGGATTCGATCGGCTCGGGCGCCACTGAGGCCGTTGGCCACGACGATCCCCTCGATCATGTCGGACACCACGGCGGGCCAGGGCCGTCCACGAAGGCGCACCGCCACTGTCGGCACGCCGCGGCGGCGCTTGATGGTGCGTTGGACACCCTCGATTCCCGGCGGGGAGCGGAAACAGGGCACGACAAGCTCGCGCAGTCTCGCGGCTTGACCCAGCGTACGGGCCGCTGCCGCAAACCTCAGCGATGTAGCTTCCATGGATCCCATACTCTCAGACGGGTGTGACACCCGACGCGCGGAACTTGTGCCAGAGTGCAGTGCATGGAGACTCCTGTCGAGTTGAACCCCGCGCAGCAGGAAGTTGTCGAGATGCTGGGAGCGAGCCGCGCGGAGCGGCCCGTGTTCGAGACAACCCTGCGCACCGAGCTGAACAGCGCTGTCGAGCAGGGCCTCGAGCCCCTGCTGGAGCGCGCCGCCGAGATCGACGATGCCATATGGGTCTCCAAACACGCTCTCGGACAGGTGATGGGCTGCGAGCGCAGATACCTGGCCGAAGAAGAAGCGCCGTTCGAGTGGTCGGTCCCCTCGGCCAGAGGCTCCATCTCGCACAAGGCGATCGAACTGTCGATCCACTGGCGCCGCGAGCCCGAGCCGCTGGCGCTGGTCGACGAGGCCCTGAGCCGTCTCACAGAGGGCGACGACAGCCTCGGCGACTGGCTGAGGGCCACCAACGAGACCGAGCGGGCCGAGTTGAGAGCCGAGAGCAACGACCGGGTTGTGAAGTTCTTGGAGTGCTTCCCTCCGCTGAAGGCCCAATGGCGACCCGTCACCGAGAGCCGGCTCCGGCTTGAGGTCCACGACTGTTTCGTGTTCAGCGGCAAGGTCGACCTCACGCTCGGCCACCCCGAGGGGACTCGGGCTGGAAAGGTGCTGATCGACTTCAAGACCGGGGGGTTCTCACCCCAGCACCTCGAAGACCTGCGCTTCTACGCCCTCATCGAGGCAGTCCGGCTCGGTGTTCCTCCGAGGCGCATCACCACCTACTACCTCGACCAGGGCAGGTTCGTCCCCGAAGACGTGACCGAAGGCGTTCTGTTCGCAGCTGCGGCCCGCCTCATCGACGGCACCACCAAGATCGTCGAGCTCTTGGCCTCTGCGCGCGAACCGAACCTCGTGGCCGGGCCGGCCTGTCGCTGGTGTCCGGTTCTCGACGACTGCGACACCGGCAAGCGCCACCTCGACGAAGACGCCGAAGGCTCGGGCTGGTAGCGGGCAAAGGTCGGTCAGGGTATACACCCATGATGACCAGCACCATCCGAAGACTCGGTGTTGTGGCTGCCGTTGGGCTCGTTGTGCTCGGAGCTTGTGCAACGGACGACGAGTTGGCCGAGCCGCGGCCGACCGTGCCGGTGGTCACGACCGCGCCTGTCGACGAGCTGCCGACTGCTGTTCAGCCCGACAACCGAACGCCATCCGACAGCACCGGGACAACCGGCAACCCCACGCCAACCGGCAGCGCAGCGCGAACCGACGACTCGGCGCAGGCCGCGCGCAGCGATGGGAACCTGCTCGACGCCAACATCGCCCTGGAGCAGGTGATCTCACTCGATGAGCCGATCGACATGGCCACAGCGCCCGGCGACCCGATGGTCTGGATCGCCGAGCGGGGCGGTCGAGTGCTGCGGGTCGATCTGGCAGAAGGCGAGGTGGTCGAGGCGATCTTGGACCTCTCGGCGGAGACCATCGCCGTGGGTGAGCAGGGCCTGCTCGGCATTGCGGTGAGCGATGACTGGCTGTACGCCAATTTCACCGACAAGAACGGCAACACTCAACTCGAAGCCTTCAAACGAGAAGGCACCTCTCTGAGCGGTGAACGCCGCACGATCCTGCGCCAGACTCAGCCGTACAGAAACCACAACGGAGGCGCGCTCGCGATCGGCCCGGCCGGCCGCCTCTATGTCGCATTCGGCGACGGAGGCGCCGGCGGCGACCCCTTGGACCACGGCCAGAACCCCGCCACCTGGCTGGGGTCGATACTGCGGATCACGCCGACACCAGATGCAACTGAACCGTACGCGGTCCCAGCCGACAATCCTTTCGCCTCCGACCCGAATGCCCGAAGCGACGCCCCGCTCGGTTCGCCGGAGGTATTCCTGTTCGGGGTGCGCAACCCCTGGCGCTTCTCCTTCGATGCAGAAACTGGCGACCTCTGGATCGCGGACGTCGGACAGGACCTCTACGAGGAGGTGACGGTCCTGCTCGCCGCCAACGGCGGGGGCGGCGGCGCCAATCTCGGCTGGCGTCTGCGGGAGGGGCTGCACGAGTTCACCGGCGACAAACCCCCCGGCAATGTCGACCCGGTATGGGAGTACGGCCCCCACGACGGCTGCAGCGTGACCGGAGGCTTCGTGTACCGGGGCTCAGAGATCGAGGAACTGGTCGGCTCATACCTGTTCGGCGACTACTGCACCTCGCGGCTCTGGGCCGTGCAGATCTCAACCGGTGAAGTGGTGTTTCGGGACTTCGGCATCGTCGTGCCCGGCGGCTCGCTGGCCTCTTTCGGCCAGGACGCCGACGGCGAGCTCTACGCGCTGTCGCTCGAAGGGCCCGTGTCCCGCGTCATCGCGGGCTGAGCTGAGGGCTGACGCGGCGGCGCGGGAGTGCTTGGATGTGCTGCCGCAGACGGTTGGTGCGTCCCGCTGCCGGAGTCGAGGGCTCGAAGCCGCTGGGTAGACGCGAGCAGGACTGCCAGGGCGAAGAACGCCAGGCCGAAGGCCAAGAAGGTCTCGCGCGGGCCGAGCATTTCGATGGTCTGGCCCATGATGAGCTGCCCCAGCGGGCTCGACAGCAACAGCCCCGTCAGGTACACCGCCAGCACACGGGCCCGCAGCTGCTCGTCGACCTGCAGTTGTATTGTCGTGTTGAGCGTTGAGGCCGAGGCGATGTGGGCCATGCCCATGGCGAGCATTCCGGCCAGCGCCATGGCGAACCACGGCGCCAGCGCCATCGCACAGACCCCGCCGCTGTAAAGCAGCAGCGCTGCTTGCTGGATCCGCGAGCGCTCGAACCGGCGCGCCGCCTCAGCGACTATCGGCGAGGCGACCACGGCGCCGACTCCGGCCGACGAGAGCATCCAGCCGAAGCCGCGTTCGCCTTGGCCGAAGACGTCCTCGGCGACGACGATCGACATCTGCTGCGCGGTTATGCCGAAGAAGCCGATCACGGCGCCGACGAAGACCGCCGTGGAGATTCCGGCCTTTGCCCGCGTGTACACCAGCGTCTGGGCGAACTCGCTCAGGGGCCTCAGGCGCCCGTCCACTTCAACCTGGATCCGCGGCAGCCGCAATGAGACCAGTGCCGCGATCACCGCGAGGAACGAAGCCGCGTTGAGCAGGAACGCCCAGCCCGGGCCCCATTGCGCGATCACGAGTCCCGCCAACGACGGACCCAGCATGCGGGACATGTTGAACTGGGCGCTGTTGAGCGTCACAGCCGACATCAACGTGTCGCGGGGCACCAGCTCACTGACGAAGGCCTGCCAGGCGGGCAGGTTCAAGCCGCTGGTCGTCCCCGCCAGAATCGACACGGCGACATAGGCGCCCGGAGACCGGACGTCGCCGAACCACATCAGCACGAACACAAGCGCGACGACGCTCTGCGCCGACTGGGTGAGGATCAGGATCGTGCGGCGGGGATAGCGGTCAGCGACAGCGCCGGCGAACGGGCAGAGCAGCGCGACCGGCAGCATCTGGGCGAACCCGGACAGGCCGACCCAACCTGCGCTCTGGCCGCTGAGGTCGTAGACGATGAGGGGGATCGCCAAGACCTGGAACCAGCGTCCGGTGCTGGAGACGACCGCCGAGATCCACATCAGGCGATAGTTGCGATAGCGAAGCGCCGCGAAGGCGCCGGCTCTGGTATCGGCAACGTCGGGCATCTGGCAAGGCTACGGAGTTCAGCCGCCATCCGCGGCCGGCCCGATCGCAGGCAGGGCCCGACCGCGAGGCATCGGCAAATCGCGCTCCGACCAGTGGACCGGGGCGGCGTCCTGCCAGAATGGGCGATATGGGACTAGTAACCACAGAGATTCACGACCGGGTCGCCGTGCTCACGCTCAACGATCCTGAGAAACGCAACGCAGTCAACCTGGCCATGAACGACGAGATCGTCGCCGCGCTCGACGAGTGGGAGGCGGACGACGGAATCGGTGCCGTGGTGGTGACCGGGGCCGGGCCGGCGTTCTGCGCGGGGGCGGACCTCGACGACCTGCTAGCCGACCAGGACCCGGCCGGCATGAGGCGGATCTACGAGGGGTTCCTGCGTATCGCGCATTGCCCGATGCCGACCGTCGCCGCGGTCAACGGCGCCGCTGTCGGGGCCGGTCTCAACATGGTCCTGGCCTGCGACATTGTCGTAGCAGCACGCCAAAAAGCCCGTTTCGACTCCCGGTTCTTGCAGATCGGGTTGCATCCCGGCGGGGGGCACACCTGGCGCCTGCGCTCTGTAACCAGCCGCCAGACCACCATGGCGATGGTCCTGTTCGGCGAGGTGATACGCAGCGAGCAGGCCCTCGAGACGGGACTCGTCTGGAAGGTCGCCGAAGACGACGATCTGCTTGAGGAGTGCCTGACGCTGGCGGCACGCGCCGCGGCGCAGCCCAAGGAGCTGACGGCTCGCACCAAGGCCACGATCCTGACACTCGACACGATCAGCGAATCCGCCCAGTCCGTAGAGCACGAACTCCATCCTCAGCTCTGGTCGATGGGCGAACCGGCGTTTCGGAGTCTGGTCGAAGGCCTCCAGAGGAAGATCAGCTCCAGGGACTGAGCCATCGTGGACTCAGAGCCTGAGGCTGGGGGGACTGAAGCTGAAGTCGAGGTTGAGGTGGAGGTCGATGAGGCGACAGGTCTCGTCAAACGCCGTACTCCCCTTCCCTATCCGGTCGGCCCTCCCACTCTGGCCGCGATTCTCGATGAGCCCCTTGAGCGCTTTCCCGAGCGGATCGCCTTGATCGACGGCGAACGCCAGTGGACCTTCGCGGAGCTCGACCGCTGCGTGGACCAGGCCGCGACTGCTCTGGCCTCGCTGGGTGTGGGCCCCGGTGACAGGGTCGCGTGGTCGCTGCCGAACTGCGCTGATGTCCCGATCGGGTTCCTCGCCACCCAACGCCTCACGGCGGTCTGGCTCGGGGTCAACTTGAACCTCGCTCCTCGGGAGAAGTCCCACCTCCTCGATGACTCACAGGCATGCTTGTGGATTACCGCGGACGATGCGACCGCCGCGTCGAACAGCACGGCGTTCAAAGGCACGGTGATCAGCGAGTCCGCGTACAACGATGCGGTCTCGACAGCAGACCCGGCGAGCGCTCCCCGCCCGGATATCGATCCCCATGCGCCCGCCGCCATCGCCTACACGTCGGGCACGACCGGCGCACCCAAGGGCGCTGTCCACAGCCAGCACAATCTGTTGTGGCCCGGGCTCATAACTCTGAGCACCCATCCACCCAAGCCGACCGACCGCCAGGGCACGCCACTGGCACACACAATCCTCAACATGTTGATCCTCGGAGTGGTCTCGGCTTGGACGCGGGGCACCACCGGAGTCGTCCTGCACCGTGGCGACCCCGAGGGGTTCTGTGCCGAGGTGGCACGCCACCGGCTCACCCGCACCACTCTGGTGCCCGCGCAACTCCATGATCTTGTTCTGCACCGCGGTGTCGATCCCGGAGATCTGGCGTCACTTGAGTCGATCCTCGTCGGCGGTGCGGCAACTCCGGCCAACACCCGCCGCGCCTTCGCCGAGAAGTTCGACATCCGCGCCCTGATGGGCTACGGCCTCTCCGAAGCGCCCACCGGCATCGTACGCGAGTCGATCCACGAGCCGATCGACGACTCGGCCACGGGTTACGCATTGGACCTGCTCGAGGTCGTGATCGTCGACGAAGGCGACCGTGAGCTGGCGGCCGGCCAACCCGGTGAGATCTGTCTGCGCCCCACGACCGCGGGGCCCTGGGCCCAATGCTGGACGCCGACGATGGGCTATTGGCGGCGCCCCGACGCGACCCGCGAACTGCTCCGCGGCAACGTCTTGCACACCGGCGACATCGGCATGCTCGACGACAACAAGCGCCTGACGGTGACCGGACGACGCTCTGAGCTGATCATCCGAGGCGGTGCCAACGTGTATCCCTTCGAGGTGGAGCAGGTCTTGTTGGACCACCCCGAGGTGCTTGAGGCAGCGGTCTACGGCATAGCTGACGAGCGGCTCGGCGAGCAGGTGGCCGCAGCGGTCGTGACAGCAGGTCTCGAGCTCGACACAGCGGCACTGCGCGAGTTTCTCGCCGGGCGCTTGGCACGCTACAAGATCCCCGACCACATCTCGGTGCTCGACAGCCTTCCCCGCAACTCCATGGGCAAAGTCCAGAAGTCCGAGCTACCGATGCCCGCCGACCCACTCGCCGACGAGCTCGTCTGAGCGCTCGTTCCATTCCTCGGCGGTGAACCCGTAGCGGACATGGTCCTCCCACACGCCGTTGATCTCGAGATACCTGACCGCAGTCCCCTCGTCGCGCAGCTTGAGCTTCTCGACGACCCTGCGGCTGGCCGTATTGCGCGGCACGATCGCCACTTGGATCCGGTGCAGGCGCAACTCCTCGAAAGCGAATCGGGCGACCACGACCAGCGCTTCGGGCATGTAGCCGTTGCCGGCCAGAGCCTCGTCGATCCAGTAGCCCGCGTAACAGGATTGGAAGGGGCCCCGCTGGATCGAGTTGAGGTTGATCTCGCCCGCGAACACGTCGTCGACGAAGATCCCGAAACTGTGGCCAGAACCCCGCTGCCGCTCGCGGCGGCGGGCTGAGCAGCGGTCGGCGAAGGCCGCACGGTCTTCGACGACGTCGGGCGCGCCGCTGAGGCGCTGCGGCTCCCACTGCGTCAGCCAATCCCGGTTGCGGCGGCGCACCTCCCGCCAACTGCCGAAGTCGCCCGCTTCGAGGGGCCGGAGCAGCACCCGACGGCCACACAGCGAACCAGGCTCCCTGTCCATCTCAAACAGTCGGTTCGCTCGGCACGACGACGATTTTATACCGAGCCAGCGTTCACGTTCTTCTCCGGGAAGCCGAACGGCGCATGGTACGTTCAATGGGGTGCAAGCATCAACCGGACCAACCTTGAGACAACCCATCAAGATCCTCTCCCGCAAGACGATGCAATGGCTTCTTTGCGGCGCGGGCTGCGGGGTCGGCCTTACAACATTTGCCCTTAATTTGTCTGTCTTTGCTGGACTCGCTCTATTCGCCGTGGGAATGGCGCGTCGCCGTGCCGACGCGTACGGGCTGTTCACCATCGGGTTCGGGATCGGTTTCACGGCATATTTCGTACTAGCTGTCTCTCTATTTCTCCTTGGGGGAGAGTCCTTCGGTGAAAGAGGTCCTTAAGCGGCTCTTCGGAAATGACCACCTCCAAACTCATCTACTGGCGAAACCGCTGGAACCCCGGATAACCGCCTATTTGCGCGCGCCCTCAGTCGTTGTCTTTGATGGTGATGGTGGCTGTGCCGCGGGCGATGGGGGCGCCGGTCGGGTTGGTGAGGATGGCTTGGAAGGTCTCGTCGCCTTCGGGTGTGTCGTCGTCGAGGATGGGTATGTAGATGTAGCGGTACAGCAGCCTTGTGCCCGCAGCGAACCTCAGCGTGCGGCTGCCCGCGGGAACGCCGCGGTAGTCGGCGCCGTCCTCGGCAGTGACATCGCGTGTGGTCACCTGCACAGTGACCGTCTCATCAGGCGTCTCACTCAGGTACACCATGAACCTCAAGAAGCGGCGGCCGTTCTCGTTAACTTCCACGTCGCGCACCGACAGACTCGCCCCCACAGGCTGCGGCGGAGGCGGGGGCTGGTCGTCGTTGGCGATGACAGTGTTCACTGGCCCGCCGCTGGCGGTGATCCCGCCCGAGAGCCCTTGGCTTGACGGTGAGCGTGCGCCTGTGCCGTATGCGATCCGCACGGTGCGCTCGTCGGTGTCGCTGTTGGGCACCGCGGTCAGCACCAGCGTCGCTTGTCGCGCGCCTGTGGCGAACGCCACCGCCGGGTTCTGGGCGCTGTGCGGGCTGGCGGTGAGCAGGGTGACGTGTGCGTTCAGATTCTGGCCCTGCTTGAGCGCCAGCGTGTAATGAACCCCGGCTGTCGCGCCGGTCACTGCCAACGGCGCAGTCACCGACTCGCCCGACACGAGCGCCCGGCCCAAAGCCACAGTGATCTCACGCGTGCCGCCGTCCTCGGCGACCGGCGCCGCCAGCGTCACCGTCGTCGCGTCGTCATCAGCAACAGCCACCGACGCGGTGCCCTGGGCACCCGACACGGTATAGCCAGAGCCGGTGTTGACCGTCACCGACACTGACCCGTCGGCCTCATCGCTGCTGTCGCCGGTTGTCGCTATCGACAACTGCGCCGTGCCTGTTGTGGGCACAATCACGGTCTTGGTTCCGGTTGTCGCGCCGTAGTCGCCGGACTGGGCAACGTTGACTGTCACAGTCAACGGCGACGCCGGCACAGGGTCAGCGGTCACCGTGAATCCCGCGGTGCCGCCCTCAGTGACACCAGCGCCCGCGGCGACGCTGACCTCCGGTGTCTGCGGCGGAGGCGGAGGCGGGGGGTCGTCGTCATCGGACACAGCCACCGACGCCGAGCCCTGCGTGCCCGACACGGTGTAGCCGCTGCCCGCGCTCACCGTCACCGACACCGACCCGTTCGGCTCGTCGGTGTTGTCACCGACAGTGGTGACCGACAACTGCGCCGAACCCGATGTGGGCACAACCACCGTCTTCGAACCGGTAGTGACGCCGAAGTCGCCGGTTTGGGCGACCGTGACGGTCACGCTCAACGGTGCTGCCGGCGCTGGGGTAGCCGTCACCGTGAACACCGCGGCGCTGCCCTCGGTCACACCTGCGCCTGCTGTCACGCTGATCTCCGGCACCACCGGAGGAGGCGGCGGCGTGTCTGGTGTGGGCGTTGCACGGCATGTTTGGAGACGGTCCAACTCGGCGTAGATCTTCTGCCACAACTCGTTGGGCCCGGCGCCCTGCCAGTTCGACTGCTGACGGTCGGGCCTTGCCTTGAGCAAGGCCACGGTGTAGGTGTCTTTGCCGAGCATCGTGTTGTGCGAACGGGTGAACGTCTCCAGCAGATCAGGACGCGCGCCGTTCCACGGGTCAGCCGCCTTGGC
>JAPOYA010000026.1 GCA_026706815.1 Acidimicrobiaceae bacterium
CCCATCACCGAACCCCCGGTCGAAATTCCCTCGCGGTCTGGACACAGCCCCTCCTCATAGAGCATGCCTCCACAAAAAGGGGGGAACCTCAGTGCGGCCTGGGACCATGCCGGGCGACTGGCCTGACGCGGCGCCGGCGATGCCCGCCGGCCAGGCCTTGGCCCGATAGCGGCCCCGGCGCGCGAACAGGGTCTCGTCAAGCCCCAACGCGGTCACCGCCGAGACCCGAGAAGTGCCCGCCTCCAGCAGCGCACGGCCCCAGCGCTGCACAGACGCGTTGACAGCGCGCCACCCGCACCCCAGCGCCGAAGCGACGTCTCCCACAGCGCGGCCCCGGCCGGCTTGACGCGTCGCCCACCGGCCAGCGCGTGCCGTCAACCCCTCCCCGCAAGCAGCGACCCCGCAACTCTGCCCGGTCACAGACCCTGCACCACAACCCCGCTGCGGGCACCTCCAGCGGCGTTTGCGCCACACCAGCCGCACCGGCCCGCCGAACACCGGCAGGCCCACCAGCACCACAACCCGCCCGCCAAGCGACCACAACAGCCCACCGCACAGCCCACACGGCGGCCTCAGCGCCCGGCAGCGCACACGCACCCCCAACGGCTCGCCCTCCTCGCCGCCCACGCCGACTTCGCCGAGCCCCACCAACAACCCGCACACGCGCACAGGGTCGCCCTCCACGGGAATCCCCCAGTTTTCGGCTGCTGTGCCAGCACCGATCCCGGAGGACCCCCCGCACCCAACCACGGACACCCCACAACCATCACACCACCCCAAAACGCGAAGAGCCGGTTTAGTTGGAATTGGAGCTGCCTCGGCTGTGGGCACTGGCGGAGTCGGTGCTCCTGCAGCAGGGGCGATTGGCGTAGGAGCTGGCGCAGCGTGCGGCGTTATAGCGGGTACGGTGTTGCCATCATGAGTGAACAACAGAACCCAAAAGCTTATCGCAGCAAGCGCGAGTTATGGGCATTCTTCGGTCTGTTAGTCGCGATGATGACCGTCCCGGTGATCGTGGGTCTCTTCACGGAGGTGACAGTCAACATGAGGATCGTCCTCTACATGATCGGAGCGATCCCGGTGATTATTTGGTGCAACGTTTGGCTCCGGTGGGGGCGTCGGCGGTTCCCGTTGCGGGCCAGTTCCCAACGCACCTGATGTGGATCCGTCTGGTCGGCTCCGTCGTTGTGACGGCGGTACTTGTGACAGGCTGCTCGTCGTCTTCATCGGCCGAGGCCTGTCGAGAAGCGGCTGAACAACAAGCGTTCGCTGAACAGCGGTGGGGCGAGGAGATTGAGCGGCACGGCGTGACGCACGAATTGGGCGACGCTGTGCATGGCGAATCAGCCGGAGAGGTTCTCGGCGCTCGTGTCGAGATGATTCTGGCCGAAGCGGAAACTAGGCGTAGTTGTAGCTGATCCTCACAAAATCGCCACACCGTGATGGTGGCTAATGGTGGTACCCCAATCGGGCTGCCTCTCGGGTTCGTGCTCCTGGAGGCAGCCCGCTGGCGTGTGGAGCAGGCGTTGATGCCGGGCGAACAGTTCGCAGCGCCGGATATTTTGCGCGGAGGGCCAATGAACTGCCTACACCCTGTGGCGACCGACATCCTGACGCCGAGGTGTGTAACCCTCGGACGATCTTCTGGTCCAAGAAACAAGAAGTGTCGCCTCCCTCCAGGGGTGTACGCGGCGCCCGCCTCATTGAGCGGGCGCCGCTTTTGTTTTGGCACCGTGTCGGCGGTCTGCTGCGGTTGTTGCTGCGAGTGCCTCGTCGAGTCCGACTCCGAGCAAGCGAAGTTCAAAGATGAAGCGGTCAGCCGCGGCGGCCACCCTCTCGCGGCGTTCTTGGAGCGGTTCGCTGTGGGGAGGCTCGTCCACCACGAAGGTTCCGCGACGACCGCGGCCTTCCACGATTCCGTCGTTTTCGAGTTCTCGGTAGGCGCGGGCCACAGTGCCGGGAGCCAGGTCCAGCGCGGCCGCGAGCTCGCGTACCGTGGGCAGTTTGCTTTGGGGCTCGAGGCGTCCAACCGCGGCCATCACCGATAGTTGAGCACGGAGTTGTTCGAAAGCCGGGATGTTGGTTCCTGTCTCGAGCCTGATTATGAGCCGTCTCTCGACCCCGCGGTGGTCGCGGTAGGTGACGATTGGTGCGCTTTCAGATTCAGCCATCTGATTATTGTATCAATACAATACTATTATTCGGTCTATATTTCTAGAAATATAGAGCTATAAATTGGCAATTTACTGTCCTCAGCATTGATACATAGTATGATTGTGTCAACAAAATAAGAAACGGAGATCCACCATGAAACTCGTCACTGCGGTGATCAAGCCCTTCAAGCTCGAAGACGTCAAATCCGCGCTGGCCGATGTCGGCGTTGCCGGCATGACCGTGTCGGAGGTACAGGGCTTCGGCCGCCAGGGCGGTCACAGCGAAACCTATCGCGGGACGGAATACCGGGTGACGTTCACGCCCAAGACTCGAATCGAAGTACTTGTCGACGACTCGACAGCAGACGGTGTGGTCGATGCCATTCTCGCGTCGGCACGCACCGAGAAGATCGGCGACGGCAAAGTGTGGGTCACGCCGGTCGAGACGCTGGCTCGCATCCGCACCGGAGAACGCGGCGCCGAAGCGGTCTGAGAGCCAGCCGGACTCACTTTGTTGGACCTGGATCGCCGAAATCGCCTGAGACCTCCCGGAATCGCTGAATTCGCCTCCGTTGGAGGCGCGAGTAATATCTGATCGCGCCGCGTCAACTTGAGCGGCGATAGGAGAGCGGCGATGGGAGGCGAAGTGAGCGAACAGATTCTCGATGCCACGACGTTCTGGGAGCTGCTCGAACGCCGGACTGCGCTCTCGCCCGACCGGCTGTTCCTGATCGACGACGCCGGTCGACAACTCACCTACCGCGAGTTCCGCGACAAGGCTGAGAAAGTTGCGGCAGGTCTGCACGGCTTGGGAATAACCGAGGGCACCCCGGTCACCTGGGAGTTGCCCACACGGATAGAGACGATCGTCTTGAGTTTCGCTCTGTCGCGGCTCGGCGCTGTCCAGAACCCGATCATTCACATCTACCGCCACCGAGAGGTCGGATTCTGCATCGCTCAAACCGGAGCGCGCTTCGTCTTCACCCCGGGGGTCTGGGACGATTTCGACTACCGCGCGATGGCAACCGAAGCAAGCCGAGATCTCCACCCCCGTCCGCAGATCCTCGACGGATACGCGAACCTTCCCGAGGGCGACCCACAGGAGTTGCCGCCGGCGCCGACCGATGGCGACGCCGTGCGCTGGATCTACTACACGTCTGGCACCACATCGGATCCGAAAGGAGTCAAGCACTCCGACAAGACCCTGATGGCGGCGGGAACCGGGCTCGCTCTGGCGCTGGAAACCAACGCCGACGACATGGGCACCATCGCCTTCCCGTACGCCCATATCGGCGGCCCCGATTTCATCGTGATGCTGTTGGCCGACGGTTTCGGGGCGATCCTGATCGAGAAGTTCACCCCCGCGGGGGCGGTGGCGGCATACGCCGAACACGGCGCGACGATCGTCGGCGGGTCGACTGCCTTCTACCAGATGTTCCTGGCCCAAGATCAACAACTCGGCGGCGGGTCCATGCCGCGGCTGCGAGCAATGGCTGGCGGCGGTGCACCCAAACCGCCGGAGATCTTCTTTGAAGTCAAAGAGAAGATGGGCATACCCATCGCGCACGGCTACGGCATGACCGAATGCCCGATGATCAGCCAGGGTTCGCCCTCAGACACCGACGAACAGCTCGCCCACACCGAGGGCGCCCCGATCAGAGGATGCGAGGTGACCATCGTGACCGCTGACGGCGCCGTCGCAGCGCCCGGGGTCGAAGGCGAGGTTCGTGTCTTTGGACCAATGTTGTTCAAGGGTTATACCGACACGGGTCTCAACGCCGAGGCGTTCGACGAGCAGGGCCGGTTCTGCACCGGCGACCTCGGAGTCGAACACGCCGATGGCCATGTGACGCTGACCGGGCGTGTCAAGGACGTCATCATCCGCAAAGGCGAGAACATCTCGGCCAAGGAAGTCGAGGATGTGCTCTACTCGCTGCCGTCGGTGGAGAACGCGGCCGTGATCGGACTGCCCGACTCCGAGCGCGGCGAGCGCGTCTGCGCGGTCATCGAGACCGCCGCGGGACACTCCGATCTGACCTTTGCGGAGATGTCAGCGGCCTGCAGAGAGGCTGGGCTCATGGTGCAGAAGACTCCCGAGCAACTGGAGATCTACAACGGACCTCTGCCCCGCAATGCCACTATGAAGATCCTCAAATACGAGCTTCGCGATCAATACAAAGACAAACAATGGCAATCCAAGGACAAACAATGGCCCTGACCATCTACCACAACCAGCATTGAAACTCTTCAAGCAACGCCGTGGCGGTCGCCACGGAGATGGGAGTCGACTTCACCGAGGTCCGCTACATGAAGGACTTCCCCGACGAACAGACCCTGCGGAATCTGATTGCCAAGCTTGAGGAACCAGTCGAGAACCTGGTGCGCAAGGACGCCCAGTTCGCCAAACTCGGCCTCAACGAAGACGACTACGTCGGCAACGTGGACGCTGTGGTGGAGGTGCTCGACAAGTACCACCGACTGCTTCAGCGACCGATCCTCGTCGGACCCGACAAAGCCATAATCGGGCGCCCCTTCGACGGCGTGATGGCCAAGACTCGAGTGGCTGAGATGCTCAGTTCAAACGCGGACTGAGTCGGCGATGGCGATCAGCGCTCCCGACGTCCACACCAACGATGCGCCCGTTGGCGAGACCGGCGAGACCATCGTCTCGGTCGGTCGAGTGGGCAAACCCGTGCAGGTCGACGCCGGTCGGTACACCGAGGTGGCTTGGGCCGAATCGAAGAGGAGAGACTCTGGCCGACCACGTGGCAACTGGCGTGTACGCTCGACCATGTCTCCGAGCCGGGGGATGTGCATGTGCATGACGTCGGTCTGCTCTCGAAGCCCGGTTCCTACAGCTTTGGTCTCGTCCTGGACCAGGACGAGACCAACTTGGCGCGCGCCCAGCGCGGGCTTCACGCACCGGGTTTGACCCATCTCACACTGTCGGGTGAGGAATGGCGGATAATCAACCTGCACCGCAACCTCGACCGGGTGACCGGCTGCGATTCAGGCCTCGAACTCTCCTACGTCGACTGAGTGGCCTGAATGGCTCGCATCTCCTGAACCATCGCGGCGAGGGCCTCGTTCTTTGAAGTAGTTGCTGATGTGGAGGTTGATGTGGAGGCTGGCGTGGAGACGGTCAGCGAAAGACGGTCGGTGTGGTCTCCGTATTCTTCGGTCAGCCGCTTGGCGCAATCGGCAGGTGTCCCTCGCACAGCCAACAGATCGACGACATCATCGTCGACAAGTTCGCCCAGCGTCGCCCAGTCGCCGGTCTTGGTTGTCTCACGCAGCCGCGGTTGCAGATCGCCGAGTCCGTGGTGGTCGAGCACCACTCGGTAGGCGGGCGTGGAACCATAGAAGGCGAGGTTGAATCGGATTGCTGTGGTTGCCCGTTCGTACTGCTCGTCGGTGAGGCACGGGGCCGCTATACAACCGACGTTGAGCACCAGCGATGACCGCTCCCGGCCACTCTCGGCAAGGCCCGTCTCGATCATCGGCATCGTCTTGTCGGCCAAGAACGCACCGGTGTTGAACGGATGGATGATGATGCCGTCGGCATGCGCGGCCATCGCCTGTGTCATGCGGGGTCCGAGTGCTCCGACCCAGATTTCCGGAGTCGGATGCCCGAGCGGTGCCGGTACGAAGATCGGGGTCATCAGGTCCGCTCGGTAGAACTCGCCGTGGTGGTTGAGCGGTGTTTGATCACTCCAGTTGGCGTAGATCGCTCGCAATACGGTGATCAACTCGATCATGCGGTCAACAGGACGGCTCCATTGCGACGAGAAGCGCCGTTCGATGTGGGGCTTGATCTGAGTACCCAGTCCGAGCGCGAACCGACCGCCGCAGGCCCGCTGCAGATCCCATGACGAATAGGCGAGGTGCATTGGTGAACGCGGGAAGGCAATCGCCACGTTGGTATAGAGGTCCACGTCGAGTTCGGTTGCGTGGATCAGCGGAAAGAAGACATCGCTGTTCCCCTCGAAGGTGAACAGACCGTCTATCCCGGTCGCCGCAAGCTCGCTGGCGCCTTCGGCAGCTCCGGACAGGTCGCTGGTCACAGAAACGTCGATCAGCATGTGTTGACGCTATTCCAGAAGGCGCATTCTCCAGAAGTCGGCACTCTCCGCGTCGTCGAATTCTGGTGCGCAAGGGTGCTTCGCTAGCATCTCGGCGTGCGTTCAGAGCGAACCCTTACCCAAAGACAGGCACAGCGCCGCCAGCGAGTGCTGCGTACGGCGCTGGAACTCGCCGGCGAAGGAGGCTATGAGGGAGTGCAGATGCGCGAGGTGGCCGAACGAGCCGACGTCGCATTGGGCACCGTCTACCACTACTTCACGTCGAAAGACCATCTGCTGGCCGAGACGCTGGCGGAATGGCTCCGGGGGCTCGAGGCAAACGTGGCCCGCAATCCTGCACGCGGCGAGACGACGCTTGAGCGGGTGCTCGACCTGTTGCGGCGAACAACGCGGGCCATGCAAAGCAATCAGAAGGTCAGCGCCGCTCTCATCGGCGGGTTGGTGGCCGAGGGGGAGCAGGTAGCGGCCTGTCAGCAGGAGATGCACGAGATGTTCAGCGCGATGCTCGGAACCGCGTTTCCCGCCGGTTATCCGCGTGATCGCCGCGACAAGATCATTCGTTCCCTAGAGCACATCTGGTTCTCAGAACTGATCGGCTGGAAGAACGGCTGGAACCCTTTCGAGCAGGGCGTACGCGAGTTGGAGGACGCCGCCGAGCTCTTCCTCGCCAACGATCCCCAACCTGGTTCGGGCACCCCACAAGCGATTCGATACCGCACAATATAGAGGTGTCAACCCGCAGATTGTTGGATTTGCAACCCACAGATTGGGATGCCGTGTCGCCAACGATGCTCAACGCTGGTCAGGAGCCGGGACCAGTACGACGGTCTCGGATCCGGCATCGATTCCGTAGCTGGCACACGGCCGCTCGTCGGTCGCTGCGGTTGTAGCGGCGACGGTCCAGTCCTCAAGGCCAGTGGCGCGGAGAATCTCGGTTGTCTGGAGGTTCGCGTCGTCGAGTCCCAGGCATGGGGCTTCGGCGAACAGACGGTTGAGCCTGTTGTTCATGTCCACGAGAAGTTGCTCAGTGGTCGAGGATTTGTGGCGCGGGAGGTTGAGGTCACGACACACGTCGCTATTGTCTGAGGCCGGGAAGATGACAAGGACCCCGTGAGGATTCACGCAGGCGACGAGCTGCGGTGCCGCACCCCGCTCGACTGCGGGATTCTGCAGTACCCCTTCAGCCCACAGCGGGGCACAAAGCGACGCGTCCAAGGGGGCTGCTGCGACGACGCCCGTTGATTCCAGCGACGCTTCCTCGTAGCAGACCACCCCGCTGGGATCAGATGCCTCTCGGGTGATGATCCATGTCGCCGCCGTGGCGAGCGCGGCGACCACCAGAGCTATGAGCACACGCACGACCAGACGTCGGTTGTTGCGTGGTCGCTCGGCGATCATTTCCTCTGCGACCCGAGCACGGATCGAGCGGCCCAACGGAGACATCGAAGTTGGCATGCTGTCACGTGGTGCCGGATCGGCCTGTCGGATCAATTCGAGGGGGTCGTTCTCATGGATGTTCATGGCGTTCTCCGCTGTTCAGAGCCTCGAGGCGGAGTCGGATTCTTGTTGTTGCTTGCCGTGTGGCCGGGATTGTCCAAGTCGTGTCTGAGTTGTTTTCTGGCACGGTAGAGCCTGCTCTTCACGGTCGTAATGCGTTTGTTCACGACCATGCCGATCTCCTCGTAGTTGAGTCTCTCGAACGCGGCTAGCGCCACGATCTCTTGGTCGAGCGGTTCACTCCGTCGCGCGATCGAACTCGAGCCTCATGTGGTTCTTTGCAGTCGACGGAGATTAGTTTTTCTCCGCGCCGAACCAGGTGTCGTGCAGTCGACCGTGAACACCGTTCTCGATTAGGTCGAGCAGCGCGAGGTTGAGGCTTTCGCGCAGCTCAGGATCGTCCTCGGGGAGCATCAGACCGTATTGGACCCTCTCAAAGTCGGTTCCGAGCGTCGTCACCTCTCCTGCTCCTTCTCGGGCCGCATGGAAGTCCAGCACGGGAGCGTCGAACACAATCGCGTCGACTTCGCCCTCCAACATAAGGGGATAGGCGTCGTCGATATTGTCGACGAGCACAGGACCCACCCCGATAGAGGGAAGGTACGTCTCAGCGGCGGAGTTGGCGGCAGTCGCCACTCGTCGGCCGTGCAGATCCGAAGGCCCGGAGATGTCGGATCGGAGTTCGCTGACCGCCAGCGAAGAGGCGATGGCAGCAGTGAAGCTGGCGAAGACCAAGGTCCCCAGAGCAATCCAGATCAGCGCCAGCACGCGGCCACTGGTACGACGGGCCACCTTGTCTCCGTAACCGACGGTGCTCATCGTCACCACTGACCAATAGAACGAGTCCCAGATACCTCGGCGGTAGGGGACCGCGAAATCGGGATTGTGATGGCGCTCCAAGAACCACACCAGGTGTGCAGCTATGAGCACCGCGATTCCGAAGACCGCCAGCAACCAGGGAAGGTCAGACGAGGCGATGGCATCGAAGAAGGCCAGTATCCGATCACCGATATCTCGCGAGTCCCGCGTGGGCGTCAGGATGGTCAGGCCGGAGTCGAGCACCGGCAGCGTGAAATCGACCACCTCCTCACGCGACTCGGTGATCGACACCCCTCCGAGTCCGACTTGGGCGACCCCTCGGTCTATGTCGTCGATTTGTTTGGCGACGGTGTCGACCGCGTAGATCTCCACCGACATACCGAGTTTGGCCGCTAGCTGCCGGACGAGCTCCACTTCGAATCCGCTGTAGGAGCCATTGCCGTAAATCACGAACGGAGCGACGGGACGCGCCGCAACACTCAGGACCCCCGCGTTGGCGGTGTCGTCGCTCGGGGAGTCCGTCAGCGCGACCGCGTCGGGGTCGGCTGTGAAGATCCATTGATTCACCGATGCCGAGTTGGCATCAATCCACTCCTGGGCGTGGCGTCTTATGTCGTCGGGATCCCCGCCTTCTCTCACCAACCGCACGTTCTGTGCAGAAATGTCGTCGAGCGGGATAACCACTTGTTCGAGAAGCCTCCGCACCGACGGGTTGGTGTCAAGAAAGTCGGAGTTGGCCACCGCCCTGATGTCGTTGGGCGGCCAACCCGTGGCGCAGGGATCGTTGGCGCATCCCCCAATCCCGGCGATGAAGGCATGTTCGAGCTCAGAAGCAGTGCTCTGGGGGAGCGATGGGAACGGAGTCTCCAACCACACCGCCTCCCTACCGGGAGCCAACACGCCCACCGTCCAGTTGGGGGTCCATGTGTAATAGAGGACCGGTTCTCCGGCCCGCTGGCGGGCGATGGTCTCAGCTATCCGGGGCGAATACTGGCCCTGAACGTGCTCAACTGTGTCGGTCAGCCCGTAGACCTCAAGATGATGGTTGATTGTTATCGCGCAGGACCAACCGTCTTCGCATCCCACCAAGTCGGCTCGCCCGTCGCCGTCATGGTCGAACAGAGCGGCGAGTTCGGGATCAGCGAAGTCGCCCAAGTTCGTTATTCCGTGGGCTTCGGCGGCGGCGGCGTCGACGAAATAGCCTTGGAGCGCTCCATCGTCTACGGACGTGCCGACTTTCTCAATCGATTCACGGTCGGCGACGAACACATCGTGCGCCGGGAACCAGCCGTTGACCCACAGGTCGACGTCTCCTGCGGCGACGGCATCGTAGAACTCTGGGTTGCTCATTGTCACCGGGCCTTCGACTTCGTAGCCCAAGCGCTCAAGCAGCAGTCGATAGACCTCGGCCTGGAACCAGCCCGTGTCCCAGGTGGCGCGCGCCATGCGCACCGCAGCCCCGGTTGATTGTCCATGGTTGATCGCTCCGCCCGGCGGTTGCAGGAGCACCACGAGAGCTAGGATCGCCAGGACTGCGCTGGCGGCTCGGCGCATGGTTTAACCCCCTTGGACACGACCAACGCTAGTCCGCTCCTGGTCGCGCCGCCTGACGGTGTTCAAGGTGGTCTGCGGCGGGTTGTTCGGACCGGTATTGCTTCGTGCTTGACGAACTATCTGCACATGTGATACTAGTAATCTCTATCTAGCCATGGGCTAAATCGCCGCCAGGAAAAGGAAAAATCGGAGGGCCGTGATGGAAGACGCCGGAGAGACCGAGGGAGCGCGGGATCCGCGGATTCATCGAAGTCCCGATGACACGGACATTGATCTCACAGAGGCCACTTTGGCCCTGCACGACTGGGAGGAAGAGGAGGAGCGCCGACGCGAGTCCGCCATCCACAACCGCGCAAAGTTCCAAGGACTCCAGATCGATCCCGACATCGACTTCTATCCTGAAGTCGCCGACCGCGAGCCGGGGGATCGCAACATTGTGCGGGCCGGGTTCGACATCCATCCGCAGGTGACTTTCTCGGCTGCCGGTTTCCTTTCGGTCTTCATAGCCCTGTCGCTCATCTTCGAAGAGCGAACCTCGGACGCGTTCAGTTCGATCCTCGACTTCATCAACAGCAACTTGGGCTGGCTGTACATCATCGACTTCAACATTTTCGTCGGTGTGGCGCTGTTCTTCGCGCTCAGCCGGTTCGGCAAGATCCGACTCGGCGGTCCGTTCGCCCGACCGGAGTTCTCGACATTGTCTTGGTATGCGATGTTGTTGTCGGCAGGGCTCGGCATCGGCTTGATGTTCTGGGGAGTCGCTGAGCCGATCTTCCATCTCAGTTCACCGCCGCCGGTTTTCGGGGTGGAGGCCAACACTGCAGGCGCTGCCAAAGCGGCGATGGCGACGACCTATCTGCACTGGGGGATCCACGGCTGGTCGCTGTACGCCCTAGTCGCGCTGGCATTGGGCTTCTTTGCCTACAACCGCGGCCTTCCGCTCACCTTCCGCTCGATCTTCTACCCGATCCTCGGTCCGAAGATCTACGGAAACTGGGGCAACGCCATCGATACGCTGACTGTGGTGGCGACCCTGTTCGGGCTGGCGACGTCGCTCGGTTTCGGAGCGGGCCAGGCTTCGGCAGGACTCAACAAGTTGTTCGGCACGCCTGACACCACGACCTTCCAGGTATTGCTTGTTGCGGGCATCACCTGCTTGGCCACCATTTCGGTAGTCGCCGGGCTCGACGCGGGCGTGAAGCGTCTCAGCGAGCTCAATATCTGGTTGGCGGCGGCGTTCCTCATCTTCATGCTCCTTGTCGGTCCGACGCTGTTCATCCTCTCGCTGTACACGCAGAGTTTGGGCTACTACGTGCAGGTCCTTCCCGAGCTCTCGTTCTGGAACGAGGCCCTCTCAGGCACCTCCTGGCAGGCAGGCTGGACCATCTTCTACTGGGGTTGGTGGATCTCCTGGTCTCCTTTCGTGGGGATGTTCATCGCGCGGATCTCAAAAGGGCGCTCCGTGCGGGAACTGCTCATGGGCGTGATCTTCCTGCCGTCGGTCCTGTGCTTCTTGTGGATGGCCGTCTTCGGCGGGTCAGCAATCGACCTGCAGCTCAGCGGTGAACGCGATGTGGCTTCGGCTGTCAATGAGAATGTGGCGACAGCCCTGTTCGACATGCTCGAGGCGTTCCCGCTCACTGAAGTCGTGTCGTTCATCGGGGTGCTGTTGCTGATCTCGTTCTTCGTGACCTCCTCGGACTCCGGTTCTTTGGTCGTCGATCACCTGACTTCGGGGGGCAAGCTCGACTCGCCCAAACCCCAGCGGGTGTTCTGGGCGATCATGGAAGGCGCGGTGGCGGTGGTGCTGTTGCTCGGCGGAGGTCTCGGAGCGCTCCAGACCGCCGCGGTCGCAACGGGGCTGCCGTTCGCGCTGATCCTTCTGGTGATGTGCTGGAGCCTCTTTATTGCGTTCAAGGAAGAGCTCGACATGCTCGAGGACCACTATGACGACGTGATCTTCCGCAGCCGCCACAAGGGACTGATCGAAAAGGTCGGAACGCGCCTCAGTGAGGGGACCAAGACGTGACCGGCACACACGAGAACGCGAGGGCATCAATGATGAAGAACCGCAAGATGTTCGCAAGAACCACAACCTTGGTTGTAGGCATACTGGCCGTCACGTCGCTTCTGCTGACTGCCTGCGCGTCTGACGACGATGACGACGGTACCGTGACGATGGCGCGCGCGACTTGGGACAGCGGCTACATGCAGGCGGCGATCTATGCCCAGCTCATCGGTGAACTCGGCTACACGGTCAGCGATCCGGCCGCCAGCACTCTCGATCCGAACAGCTTCTATCCCGCTCTCGACAGCGGCCAGTACCATCTGTGGGTCAACGGCTGGTTTCCGCTCCACGACATCTATCTGGAGGCGGAGTTGGTCAGTGGGCTGTCGGTCGACACCGATATTGAACCGGTCGGTTACCAGGTGCGATCAGGGGCGCTTCAGGGGTATCTGATCGACAAGGCGACAGCCGACGCCCACGGCATCACCTCAATGAACCAGTTGGCCGACGCTTCGGTTGCACAACTCTTCGATCACGACGGCGACGGTCTCGCCGACCTGAACGGCTGCAACGAGGGTTGGGCCTGTTTCAGGACCATCAACACCCATATCAACGAGCACGACTGGGGCGGAAACGTCGAGCAGATCTCGGGCGACTACAACGACCTGATCAGCGGAGTTCGACAAAGAGTGGCCGACGGCGAGCCGACCCTGTTCTACGCATGGACGCCGAACTGGACTTATGAAGTGCTGAGGCCGGGAACCGAGGTGGTGTGGCTTGAGACTGACGCCCTCGAGGACGAGGAGGGCACCACGGAAGTCCGGGGCCTCCGTGGTTGCGCTTCGGACCCGTGCAATCTGGGCTGGGCGGTCAGCAGCATCCGTGCAGTCGGCAACACAGACTTCCTCAACGACAACCCGGACATCGAGCGTTTGCTTGAGCAGGTGGCCATCCCCTTGGCAGACATAGTCGAACAGAACGCCAAGATGGCAGACGCCGATGACTACTCCGAAGAGGAGATCCGGGCGGACGCCGACGCTTGGATTGAGGCAAATCGTTCCACGGTGGACGGTTGGCTGGAGTTGGCCAGAGGCTGATCTGGGAGGTTCCCCCCTCCCCTCCGTATCCGCGTCTGCGAGCGGGCCCGCGCCGAAGTCGCAGCGCGGGTAGGGAGTGTTCTGTCGAGCTTGGTGCTCGTATTAGCGTCCGATGAGCGAGCCGTTGTAGGTTCGGCGCCGCTATCCAAAGAAACCGGGGGTGGGCCCTATGCCCGAAGAAGTGCTGCAAGCGCCGCTGGTGCTCGAGTACCCGTTCACCCGCACCACTGGACCCGTGGTGGGGCGATTTCTCACTGGACTCAGAGAGCGCGTGGTGCTGGGCGTGAAACGAGCCGACGGCACAGTGATGTGCCCGCCCCTCGAATATGATCCGGCCAACGCCTCGGCCCTTGACGAGATGGTGGAGGTGGGGCAGAGCGGCGTGGTTGTGTCGTGGTCGTGGGGCGGTCCGAGGCGTGAACAACAGCCTTTCGATCAACCGGTCGCATGGGCTCTGATCCAGCTCGACGGCACGGACACGCCGATGCTGCACGCCGTGTTGGTGGGCGGGCCCGAGCAGATGTCGACCGGCATGCGGGTGCAGATCAAATGGCGCGAGGAGCGCGAGGGCCATATCACCGACATCTGCGGATTCGTGCCCGAGTCCGACGAGACCGGGCCGAAGGCCTCGGCAACAGTGGATCTCGATTCTGTCGAAGCCGTGGAGAGCGTGCGCACGCCCATTCGCTTGAACTACTCCTACACGCCGGGACGGGCGCTTTCGGAATACCTGTATGCGATGAAGGACAAACGCATAATCGGCGATCGCTGCGGTGACACCGGTCAGGTGTTCGTACCTCCCCGAGGGGTCAGCCCGGTGGCCGGCAAAGCGACCACCGGAATGGTCGATTTGCCCGATGTGGGCTACGTGGAGTCCTTCAACATCACCCGGGTGCCGATTGCGGCCCGACCGGACCTTCAGCCGCCGTATTGCTCGGCGTGGATCGTGCTCGACGGGGCGTCGGTCGGCTTCATGGGACTGGTCATCAATTGCGAACTGGAGTCTGTGCGCTTGGGAATGCGGGTCAGAGCGGTTTGGAAGCCGGACGAGGAACTCGGGATTTCCGCAACCAACATTCTCGGCTGGGAGCCGACCGGTGAGCCGGATGAAGTGATCGCCGATATCGAACGAATCGGCAGAGTCGGCGCCCAGCAAACACGGCGCGGCGCCGAGCGGGGTGGGGTCGATTCCCAACAGAGGGGCGCATTATGAAAGACGTCGCCATTGTTTCATTCGCTCAGCGCCAGGAGGCACAGATACCCAACGAGTCCGAAGTCGAGATGATGATCCCGCTGATGGAACAGGCCAAGAGCGCGGTGGGCCTGTCGCAGAAAGACATGGGATTCACCTGTTCGGGTTCCTCGGATTTCCTCGCCGGCCAGGCGTTCTCCTTCGTGATGACAATCGACGGCACGGGGCCAGTGCCGCCGATCAGCGAGAGCCATGTTGAACAAGACGGCGCCTGGGCGCTGTACGAGGCTTGGGTCAAGCTGCAATGCGAAGACATCGACACCGCATTCGTCTACTCGTACGGGAAGTCGTCACCGGGCTCTCTGCGTGATGTCCTCGCGACGCAGCTGGATCCCTACTATGTGGCGCCTCTCTGGCCCGATGCGTATGCGGTCGAGGGTCTCGCGGCTCGGATGCTGCTGGAGTCGGGCAAGGTGAGCGAACAGCAGTTGGCGGAGATCGCCAGCCGCTCCCGTCTGAACGCATCCACGAACCCGCATGCCGTTCGCAACGAGAAAAAGTCTGTCGAAGAGATCCTCGCGGAGCCATATTCGGCGGATCCGCTGCGCCCCTCCGACATCGGCGCTATTGCCGACGGCGGGGCGGCGATGGTTCTGGCCGCCGGCGACAGAGCGCGCTCGTTGTGCGAGCGGCCGGTGTGGATCCGCGGGATCGACCATCGCAGCGACGCCCATACTCTCGGCGCTAGGGACCTGACCTCGTCCATGTCCGCAACGATCGCGGCCGAGAAGTCCGGCGCCCGTGCGGACCGGATCGACTTGGCGGAACTGGCCGCACCGTTCACCACCTCCGAGGCCGTGTTGACCGAGGCTCTGGGCCTCGGCGACGGCGTGGATGTGAATCCTTCAGGAGGTGCGTTGGCGGCCAACACGATGATGGCTGCTGGCCTTGTCCGATTCGGCGAGGTTTTTCAG
This sequence comes from Acidimicrobiaceae bacterium, assembly GCA_026706815.1. Classification (GTDB taxonomy): domain Bacteria; phylum Actinomycetota; class Acidimicrobiia; order Acidimicrobiales; family Aldehydirespiratoraceae; genus VXYK01. The sequence continues at coordinate 15,377 of JAPOYA010000026.1, forward strand.
CGGATCGCCCGGGGTGACGGCGACCGTGGTGTCGCTCACGCTGCCTCAGGCCCCTGTCTGCAGCAGAACCTGGTCGCGGTGTTGGAGGGGGAGTGATCATGGCCAAAGAACGAACTGCGGTCATCGGCGTCGGCCAGACCAAGTACGCGTCGACCCGCGGCGATGTGTCAATGGCCGGGTTGTTGCGCGAGGCAGCGCAGCGAGCGCTGGATTCCGCCCACAAGACTTGGTCCGACATCGACGCGGTGGTCATGGGCAAGGCCCCCGATTTCTTCGAGGGTGTGATGATGCCGGAGATCTATCTCGCCGAGGCCCTCGGATGTGTCGGCAAGCCCATCATGCGGGTCCACACCGCGGGCTCGGTCGGAGGGTCCACAGCCTGTGTCGCCGCTTCGATGGTGCAGAGCCGGGTGCATTCCACTGTGCTGACCATTGCTTGGGAGAAGCAGTCGGAGTCCAACGCGATGTGGGCGTTGTCGCTTCCGCAGCCTTTCACCACTTCGGTCAATGCTGGGGCGGGCGGCTACTTCTCGCCGATCATGCGCCGTTACATGGCAATGAGCAACGCTCCTGAGCTGATCGGTTGTCTGGTGGCCTTCAAGGACCGTCAACAGGCCTTGAAGAATCCCTACGCCCACCTCCACCAGCCCGATCTTACCTTCGAGCAGGTTGTCGAGTCGCCGATGCTGTGGGACCCGATCCGCTACTCCGAGACCTGTCCGTCGTCGGACGGCGCTTGTGCCATGGTTCTGACCGACGAAGCGGGCGGTGACGCCCATGACGGACCCGTGGCATGGGTCGCCGGCACTGCCATGCGCTCGGAGTCGAACTCGTACGGCGGACGCAACATGGTGTCGCCCGCGGCCAGTGAGCAGTGTGCCGATGACGTGTTCGCCCAGGCCGGAATCCATGACCGGCGTGCGGAGATCGATGCGGTCGAGATGTATGTGCCGTTCTCTTGGTATGAGCCGATGTGGCTCGAGTCTCTGGGTTTCGCCGAGAAGGGCAAGGGTTGGCAACTGGTCGAATCTGGCGCCACCAAACTCGAGGGCGGCGATCTGCCCGTGAACTGTTCAGGTGGGGTGTTGTCGTCCAACGCCATCGGGGCATCCGGGATGATCCGATTTGCCGAGGCCGCACTACAGGTGATGGGCGAAGCCGGCGAGCATCAAGTCGACGGCGCCCGCACCGCCTTCGGCCACGCCTACGGCGGGGGCGCCCAGTACTTCGCGATGTGGATCGTCGCCAAGGACAAGTAGCGCGCAACCCCCAGCAACCCCCCGGTCGTCACCTTGTTCGGTGGTGCCGCGCTGGTCGGCTACGGAGGGATGTTGTTAGCAGTGTCGGCGGTGGACGGCAGGTGATGGTGATGGCACCGAGATCGGTGAAGGGTGTGTTGGGAGGGGATTTTGGGTTGAGGTTCGGTTGGTTGGCCGGGGTTGGGGTCGGGCTTGGTCTAGTGGCGGGGGGTTTGAGATGGTATTTGCCTGTGTCGGGGTTTCGGTGGACTTGCCAGCCGTGGTCGTGGATTTTGTGATGGCAGTCGTCGCATACCAGCACCAGGTTGTCTAAGTCGGTTGTTCCGCCGTCACGCCACCAGATGATGTGATGGGCTCGGCACCACAGCGGGTTGGCTTCACAGCCGATGCAGTGTTGATCCCTGGCGATCAAAGCGATCCGTTGAGCCTCGCTGGCAGTTCGCAGTCTGCGCCCGAGCCGCATTTGTTGAGCTTTGGCATCGAAGATTGAGGGCAGCAGGTTGGCCTCAAGGGCTAGGCGGTGCAGTTCGGTGACCGGTATCGCTGAACCGTCCGCGAGTCGGGGATTGCCGAGTTGTTGGGTGAGCACGTCGTAGTCGGCGATCACCAAGAGATCAGTGCCCTGGGACTTGTCGTCGCCGGCGGGCTGCAGAATCAACTCGGCTAGAGCGTCAGCCATTCGCTGTTGGGGTGTGCGTCGGGCTTTCGGGTCTTCTTGGTGCCACAGCTTTCGCTCCTTGGCGGTCAACGCGGTGGCGATGCGCGCCCCGGTGATCTGGTCGAACTCTCCGGTCAGCACGAACATGCCCGACTCGGGACTCTCGAAGATTCGCGCTTTGCGATTCTTGCGTTGCCTATCCAACAAAGACTGTCCGTCGTCGTCGGCAACTTCTTGTTGATGACGTTTCACCGTTCGGGCGAACTCATCGAAGCTCTGGTCACTCGCTGCCTCCACCAAGTGTGCTTCGTCAATCGGGCTTTCGCCCGAAGCACGCGCGATCAGCCGGGCATGACTCACAGGAACCTTGCCAGAATCCAACGCCTCGCTCGTGGCGGGCAGCTCCGCGAGCTGCACGGCCGATTCAACATCGCGTTTGGCCTCCCGAACAGGAGCCCGCAGTTCGTCGCGAACGAAACGCTGCGCATCGCCTCTACTGTGACGGCGACTCAGTTCAGCCAATGCACGGGACTTCATCGCGGCGATAGTCGACTCGGCACGACCCAATTCCCCCAACCGCGAGCGCAGAGCCTCATCTGACAGCGCCACCTCATCAACCCGTTCAACAAAAAGCGACCCGGCAGCAGCACGACTGTCGCCATCGGCACTGCCCGAACGGTCGAGTAAGGGAGTTAATTCCATAGATGTAACTCTATTGACCCCCTGTGACAACAACACCTATAAATCATAGAAATATCATAAAAAATAATTTAAACAACGTTCGGTACGGTCCACGCGCCTGCCTGAACAACCGGTATCTCTGACAGGTGAGCATTTTGGGAAATGCCAAGGTCGGATGCGCAGGCGACTTTCTGAGAATCTGGGGTCTCACCGTTGGGAGCGAGCGCCTGACTGGCAGCGACTCAAACTGAACCGTAGGAATTTCCATCGATGGTCTATCGGTCTTGCTAGCTGTAGTGGACATAGAGGTTGGCAGCACGTTGGGGCTCGTATGTCGCATGTTGATGCAAGGTTCACGCCCGCCGGGCGGTTGTTGACGGCCCGGCGGGTAGAGGCGGGAATGCCCAGGCTCATGTGGCGGCTCAGATGGGGGTGTCGCACACGCCACACCGCCATGCGCCTCGCCGTCACCATCGTCATCGTCACCGCCAAACTCATCGACTGGAAAAACCGATGAACCCCCACACAACCCGCCTAACCGCGCAGCCCCTTAGAAAAGACCTAGCGTTATAGGCATGGATCGGGACTTGAGCGATGAGCCTGGGAATTCTGTGAAGCACTCTGATCGCCGTGTCGGTGCAGACGGTTTCTTGGCGGCGCCGAAAACCAATTCGGTCCCGCCGCCTCCACCCCCTCCGCCGTCTCCACCCCGTCGGGTGCCGTCCCCGCCGCCGCCTCCTGCGGAGGTGCCGCAGCGATCGACGCCTCCTGGTTCCTCAGGGGCAACTCCGCCGAATCGGGTGCCGCCCCCTCCAGCGCCCCCCGGTTCGCCTCAGTCGGCGGCCTCGCAGCCGGTGGCCGCGCCGCACACCAAGCTGCCCGTAGCCTCACCGCCCGCTCAGAAGCGTTGGGATGCTTCAGCTTGGCTCAGGGGCATGTCTGTATTCGTGACGGTATGCCTGCTGCTCGGTGCAGGTTTTGTTGTCGGACAGATGTGGTCCGACGACAACTCGTCCGTGTCTCGCTTAGCTACCGGGAACGCCGGTTCGGAGGATTCAGTAGACGACCGCGAGATTTCTTCTGCCAACTCAGAGCCAGCCGCTGAGACTGTGGATTCTCTTTTTGAACCAAAGACCAGCCTGCCGTGCCGAGAAGCTTCTCCAGAGCCGGTGGCCGAAGTCGCGAACGCAGTCAGCCCCTCAATAGTTGTGATCAAAACGGAGGATCGTCAAGGCTCTGGTGTTGTGTGGGACGCTGAGAACGGATACATCGTTACCAACAACCATGTGGTTGAGCTCAGCACCAACGTCGATGTTGAGTTCCCCGATGGACAGACAGTCGTTGGAACTGTTATTGGTGGCGATTCCTTTCGTGATGTGGCGGTGGTAGGCGTTGATCCCGGCGAGGTCAATTCCCTGGTACAAGCTGTATTTGCTCCTACTTCGGAAGTCCGAGTGGGGCAGTTGGCAGTTGTAATCGGGAGCCCCTTCGGACTTGAGCAGAGCGTCACCGCAGGCGTAGTGAGCGCGATCGACCGAGTTGCCGAGGGAGGCTCAGACCGAGAGAATTCTGGTCCGGTAGAGATGATCCAGACTGATGCGCCTATCAACACGGGTAACTCCGGTGGCGCTCTCGCCGATCGTGAGTGTCGGGTTATTGGCATCAACACGCAGATAGTGACTTCGGGGCCGTCAGGCGGCAACATCGGTGTGGGATTCGCAATTCCGTCGGACACCATCGTGTTGATCGCTCGTCGGATCGTAAGCGGCGAGTCTCTTGATGTGGGCTTTCTCGGCATTCAGGGAATCACCCCGACAGATGGCTCCGCGGGTGCCCTGGTGACATCAGTCGTCGACGGTTCACCCGCCGACGACAGCGGGATAAAGGCTGGCGACCTCATAATCGCGATCAATGGCGACGGGGTCACTTCGATGGCCAATCTGGCCGCCGAGATCAAACTCTTCCGCCCGGGCGAAGCGGTCGACGTCCTGGTGCTTCGCGACGGGACGCGGATGACTGTCCGAGCGATTCTTGCAGCCGCCTGAGCTGATCGGCGGAGCAGGTAGAATCCAGCGGCAATGTTCCTCGTCGTAGTCGTCGCTGTCGCGGCGCTGATTCTCATCGGGTTCTCCTGGTATTTTCTCGCTCGAGACCGCCGCCTCGAGCGACCCGACAGCCCGCCGCTCGAAGCAGCGGACCGGGAGTCAACCGCGGCCGTGTCTGCGGCCGAGACTATTGGCGCGGCGCCCGCGTTCAGGGACCGCCTCGGCACCGCGCGTTCTGCCCTCGGCGCCTATCTCGGTTCAGTATTCGGCCGTGGAGCCATCAGCGAACAGACCTGGAGCAACCTTGAGGAAGCGTTGATCCGGGCCGATGTCGGCGTCGGCACGGCGGCTGGGATCATCTCGGTGGTACGTGCCAAAGCAGCCGACGAAGGCCTCGACGATGCGTCGGAACTCGCTGATCTGGTGAAGGGCGAGATCGTCTCCCGCCTGACGGGATTCGACCGATCCTTGAGTGTCGACCTTGTGGACGCGCGAGGAGAGCCCGGACCTGCGGTATGGCTGTTCGTCGGCGTCAACGGCGTTGGCAAAACGACCACCATCGGCAAATTGGCGCAGCGTCAGTCGGTCGCGGGTCGTTCCGTCGTGCTCGCTGCGGGCGATACGTTCCGCGCCGCTGCCGTCGAGCAGCTTGCGGTCTGGTCCGAGCGCAGCAATGTCGAGATCGTGCGGGGGTCGAAAGGAGCGGATCCTTCGTCGGTCGTGTTCGACGCGATCGAACACGCGGCCGCGCGTTCGGTCCGGTTGGTCATGGCCGATACCGCCGGTCGACTCCAAACAAGAACAAACCTGATGGAGGAGTTGCGCAAGGTGCGTCGGGTGGCCGAGAAAGGATCCGGAACTGTCACCGAGACCCTCCTGGTGATCGATGCAACAACCGGCCAGAACGGGCTGTCGCAGGCAAGGCAGTTCACCGAGGCCGTGGACGTTACCGGTGTGGTTCTCACCAAACTCGACGGTTCAGCCAAAGGGGGGATCGTGGTCGCGATCCACTCAGAACTGGGTATTCCGGTCAAACTCGCAGGTCTCGGCGAGGGCATTGACGACCTTGTCGACTTCGATCCCGTCGAGTTCGTCGACGCCCTCTTCGAGTAGCGCTGCCGGCTGGTTTCCTCCGCTCTGAGAATGCTCCAGTGCCGCTAGTCTGAACGAACCATGTTCGAAACGCTCTCAAACCGCTTTGAAGGCATCTTCAAAGGCATCAGAGGCAGAGGCAAGCTCACTCAAGCCGACATCGAAGAGACGCTGGCCGAGATCCGGCTCGCCCTGCTTGAAGCCGATGTCAACCTCGACGTGGTCACCTCGATGGTGGCTCGGATCCGCGAACGTGCGGTAGGCCAGGAACTCTCAAAAGCCCTCAACCCGAGCCAGCAGGTCGTCAAGATCGTTCTCGGTGAATTGACCGTCAGCCTCGGCGGCGAGGCGATGAGGCTCAGCCACGCGTCCAAACCCCCAACCGTCGTGCTGATGGCGGGTCTGCAAGGTTCGGGAAAGACCACCAACTCCGCAAAGTTGGCGCAATGGTTCAAGAAGCAGGGCCGCCATCCGCTGCTTGTGGGCGCCGACCTGCAACGCCCGGCAGCTGTCGAACAGCTCCGCACCTTGGGCGAACAGATCGACGTTCCCGTTTTCTCTGAGACGAGCCGCCCTGTGCGGGTCGCCCGCAGAGCGATCAAAGAGGCCAACCGCACTGCTCGAGATGTGGTGATCGTAGACACCGCCGGACGACTCGCAATCGACGAAGAACTGATGGCCGAGATCGGTGACATCTCCTCAGCGGTCCAACCCCACTACACGTTCCTGGTGGTAGACGCCATGACCGGCCAAGACGCCGTCACCATGGCACGAGCGTTCGACGAGACCCTCGCTCTTGACGGGGTGATCCTCACCAAGCTCGACGGTGACGCCCGCGGGGGAGCCGCCCTGTCGGTGAAAGAAGTCGTCGGCAAGCCGATCGCGTTCGCCTCGACGGGGGAGAAGATAGAGGACTTCGACACGTTCCATCCTGATCGGCTGGCCAGCCGTATCCTCGGCATGGGAGACGTTGAGACCCTCATCGAGAAAGCAGAGGAGGTGTTCGAGGCCGAGCAGGCTGAACAGGCGGCTGCCCGCATGCTCGAAGGCACCTTCACGCTCGAGGACTTCTTGGAGCAGATGCAGCAGATCAAGAAGATGGGCCCGTTGGGGAATCTCGTGGGCATGATGCCGGGAATCCCCAAAGAGGCCCGTGACGTCGAGATAGACGACCGGCATCTGGCACGCATCGAGGGGATTATCCGCTCAATGACTCCAGCAGAAAGGACTCAACCCGACATCATCAACGGGTCGCGGCGCCTGCGGATCGCGAACGGTTCGGGCGTGCAGCCGACTGAAGTGAAGCAGCTGATCGATCAGTTCTCCCAGATGCGTCAGATGATGAGGCAATTCGCCGGATTCGGTTCCAAGAAGATGAACCCGAAAGCCCGCAGCAAGGGCAAAAAGGGAAGACAGAGGCGTGGGGGCCGTGTCACCGAGAAGGGTCCAGCCAAGGTGCCGAAGATGCCGCTGTCTCTGCCGGGCCTTGAAGATCGAGTCGGTGGGTTCTAGTGGACAGGTTTTCGGACACTTCTGTGTTGTCGGCTCGCAAGGTTGGAATTGATGCGGGTACGGAGATTGAATTGAGCGGTCGCTCGGCTGACGCCGCGCCCGCTGATTCAGCAGTCAACGACGATAAGTCCTAAAGAGAAACAGAGAACAAATGGCCGTCAAGCTCCGCCTCATGCGGATGGGCAAGAAGAAGCAGCCCACTTATCGCGTTGTCGCCGCCGACTCGCGTTCGCCCCGCGATGGGCGCTTCATTGAGATCATCGGGACCTACGAACCCCGTCAGGATCCTTCGGTGATCAAGATCGACAATGACCGCGCACTCCACTGGCTCCGTCACGGTGCTCAACCGACGGATCGGGTTGAGAAGCTGCTGAAAATCTCCGGCGCTTGGGAACTGCACACGGGAGATCCCGATCCCGCCGCTCGACCAGTTGCCGCGTCCGTGGCGGCCAAGCCGGCAGCATCTCCGAGCACCGCTGATGCCGAGGACTCTGAAGCGGACAGCTCCGAAGCCGATGGAGGTGATTAACGATGTCGGCAGAATCAGCCCAGGCAGTTTGTGAGTACGTCGTCAAGCAGATGGTCGACGACCCGGACGCGGTTTGTGTGGAGGCTTCGAGATATGACGGCACGCTTCGCCTCGACGTGACCGTCGGTGAAGGTGACATGGGCCGCGTGATCGGTAGGCGCGGTCGTGTGGCCGGAGCGATCCGGACTGTTGTCCGCGCCGCGGGCTATGAAGAAGGCACCTCCATCGAGGTCGAGTTCGTCGACTAGCGTGCGCGGGCTTTGATGCTGGAGGTCGGACGCATCACCCGCCCGCACGGTGTACGAGGCGACGTCCTGGTCTCGTTGACAACCAACCGCGCGGAGCGTCTGAGAACTGGTGCCATCCTGGCTTCGGGGGGCCGCGAGTTCGTGGTCCTTCACAGCAGGTCGCACAAAGGCGGTTGGATCGTTGCCTTCGAGGGTGTGAGCGATCGAAATGCTGCCGAGGCGGTCAGCGGCGCCGTTCTATATGCTGAACCCATCAACGATCCCGACGAGTTGTGGGTTCACGAGTTGATCGGTGCGGTGGTGGTCGACCAGCACGAGATTTCGAGGGGCGCCGTCGTCAGAGTGGTCGAAAACCCTGCCAGTGACCTCTTGGAACTGGAAAGCGGAGCGCTTGTGCCGGTCAGATTCGTGACCGACCTGCTGCCGGCGGAGCGAGTCACCGTGGATGTGCCTGACGGTATTTTCGACCTGGCGGGTGACGCGGGCGATGCCGAGTCCCACCACCACGGGTCTGGAGGGCCATTGTGAGCGGGTTTCGGATCGACGTCTTCACGATCTTCCCGAAGATGCTCGACTCGGCCGTCGATGAATCGGTGATCGGCAGAGGGCGCCGCGGCGGTCAACTTGATGTGCGCATCCATGACCTGCGCGCCCACGCCACTGGGGTGCATCAGTCCGTTGATGGTGCCCCGTTCGGGGGAGGAGCCGGGATGGTCATGTCACCAGCCCCGCTTTTCGCTGCAGTCGAGGCGATCGAGCCGGCACGGCCCCTGTTGTGCCTGTCTCCCGCGGGGCGGTGCTTCGACCAGTCGATGGCCCGGGAATTAGCCGACTCCGGGGGGTTCTCCCTCTTGTGCGGCCGTTACGAGGGGATTGATGAGCGGGTTCGGCAGCATCTCGTGGACGGCGAGGTCTCGGTGGGCGACGTCGTGCTCGCCGGCGGTGAAGTTCCTGCGCTGCTCATAGTTGAGGCTGTGGGCCGTCTGGTGCCGGGAGTTCTCGGCAACGCTGCCAGCACCACCGAAGAATCGTTTTCCGACGGGCTGCTCGAGTATCCCCACTACACGCGGCCCGCACAGTTCAGAGACTGGACTGTGCCCGAAGTGCTGCGCTCGGGTGATCACGGTCGGGTGGAGCGCTGGCGAAAGGCCCAATCACTGCGACGAACCATTGACCGCCGCCCCGATTTGATCGCTCAACGCGGGGGTCTGAGCGAAGCCGACTCGGAACTGTTGGCAGAATTCGGACTTCTGAACCCCGCCGAGGGTGTTGCTCGGAGAAGTCCCCTCTAGGCTTGCTTCTCGGTCCGTTCGGTGTTCGAGCGGTCAGTTCTCCTGTTCTCACCGCCGCGGAGCTTGCGATGCAGCCCACAGACGTTATCGACAACCTTATTGAAACCGAGGACATCCCGGATTTCGCTCCTGGTGACACACTCAAGGTCCATGTTCGAGTCATGGAGGGCAACCGTGCCCGTACCCAGGTTTTTGAGGGCGTTGTCATCCGGCGTCAGGGAAGCGGCATTCGCGAGACCTACACGGTGCGCAAGTTGAGCTTCGGCGTCGGCGTTGAACGGACATTTCCGTTGCACACCCCGATCGTGGAGCGAATTGAGCGAGTGACTCGTGGAGATGTTCGGCGCGCCAAGCTCTACTACCTCCGCGACCGGATCGGCAAGGCTGCGCGGGTCAAGGAGAAGCGCGACGGCTGAACCCCACGGCGGCGGTCTGTGGTGAATCAGTCTTGAAGCGCTGTCACAGCGCGTCTCTATTGTCCGTGGATGGATAAATCACGGGTAGCTTTGGGGCGTTGGGGTGAAGAACTTGTTGCCAGATCGTACGAAGCCGCAGGCTACAAAGTGCTTGACCGCAACTGGAAGATCAAGGGCGGCGAGCTTGATCTCGTGCTCGGCCGTCGAGGTGAGACAGTCTTCTGCGAGGTGAAGACTCGCTCGTCGGACCGCTTCGGGAGCGCGGTTGAGGCGGTCGGGCCGCGCAAGCAACAGCTTCTGCGTCGCACCGCTTTGTCGTGGCTTCAACAGCACGGGTCCGGAGGTCGGATGCGGTTTGACGTCGCCTCGGTCGTCGCCGGCCGAGTCGATATCATCACCTCGGCATTCTGAGGGGCTCGCGAGGGGCCCGTGAGCGGAGCGCGTCTCGCTAGCGGCGTTGGGAGCGGGTCTTTCGGCCCATCCAGCAGCCGCGGTGCCAGTGCCTTCTCAAATCGGGCGTGTCAACGGGAACCACAACGTAGTGGCCGGTCCCAGCGGGGATCTCGCGGTTGCAGTTCGGGCAGAGATAGATTTTGCTCGCTTGGTATGGCTGCAAGAACTTGACGTCGACCTCGCCGTATGCCTCCGGGTCGTCCATCAGCCGAAGATCGCCCAGAGAACCAGCAGCGCGGCGACCATGAGCCCAGCGCCCACGTACAGGTAGTCCGTCGGTCGGCGACGGTGTGGGCGAGTGGGGTCCATACCCATCTTGTCAGTATGGTCTGTCGAGCTGCTTTTACCCTGTTGGAGTCGCGGTGCGTCGCAACCTGTTCACATTGCTGGCAGTCGGCATTCTCGTCGTCTCCTGCGCGGGGGACCCCCCGGAAGTGCCGCTGGGACCCGATGGGCAGCCGGACCCGGTCCTGGTCCAGGGTCGGGCTGTCTATGCCGAGCACTGTGCGTCGTGTCATGGTCGAAGCGGCGGCGGTGGACAGGGACCGAAGCTGAACGACGGGGCGGTTCTCGAGACCTATCAGAGCATCGAAGAGCAAGTTGCGGTGGTGTCTGACGGCAAGGGTTCGATGCCCTCTTTCTCCAAGCGGTTGACTCAAGCGCAGATCGAGTCGGTTGCCCGATATACAAGAGAGGTGCTGGGCTGAGCGCTGTCACACGCTCTGCCTAGTGTTCTTCAGACGCTCGCTGTGTGCGAAAGACAGCCTTCATTTCTCTCTCAAAGGTTGTCTCATGCTTGCTTCTGTTCGCTCTTCCACACTCGACGGGATTGATGGCGCTGTCGTCGATGTGGAGGTTCATGTCACCAACGGACTCCCGGCCTTCACGATCGTGGGGCTGCCCGATGCGTCGTGCCGCGAGGCTCGAGACCGTGTGCGCGCGGCCATCGAGTCCAGCGATCTGTCCTGGCCGATGCAGCGGATCACGGTCAACCTGGCCCCGACCTGTGTACGCAAGGTCGGGGCGGGTCTGGATGTGCCCATCGGACTCGGAATCTTGGCTGCTTCTGAGCAGATCCCGCTGGAATCGCTCGCAGACATTTCTGCGGTGGGGGAGTTGGGGCTCGATGGTTCGCTGCGCCCGGTTCCTGGAATCCTGCCGATGGTTGATGTTCTGGAGACCGGCCGGGTGATCGTCGCGGCGGCCGACGCTGGGGTCGCAGCGCTCGGAGCGGGAGACCGAGTTCGTCCTGTCCGGCGTCTGCGCGACATCGTTGATGTGGTCTCAGACGGGTTGCCATGGCCCCACGTAGAACCGCCGCTGCACGACGACGAAATAATCGACGAACCGGACTTGGCTGATGTCCGGGGGCAAGCGAGCGCACGCTGGGGTCTTGAGATCGCTGCGGCGGGAGGCCATCACCTGTTGCTGATCGGGCCGCCGGGAGGTGGCAAGACGATGTTGGCGCGTCGGCTTCCGGGGTTGTTGCCTGATCTTTCGCCAGAAGCGGCGCGTCTGGTCACCAGGGTTCACAGTGCTGCGGCGATTCGTCTTCCCGGGACTGGCCTGGTTCGTCGTCCTCCCTTTCGCGCACCCCATCACTCGGCGTCTATGGCGGCCCTGGTGGGCGGAGGGTCGGGGCGCGTGCTGCCAGGCGAGATAAGCGTCGCCACCGAGGGTGTCCTGTTCCTTGACGAACTCGGGGAGTTCGCGCCGAGTGTTCTCGATGGGCTGCGCCAACCGCTCGAGGAGGGTGTGGTGCGAGTGGCCCGCAGCGGCGTTATGCGCGAACATCCGGCAAACGTGTTGCTCGTCGCGGCGATGAATCCGTGCCCCTGTGGAGAGGGCGGCTCTGTGAGCTGCCGTTGCGGGCCGTCATCTCGCTTGCGCTATTCACGGCGCATCTCGGGTCCGGTGCTGGATCGGCTTGATGTGATGGTGCATGTCGACCGCCCGTCGCCGACCGCACTTTTGGACCGCGAGCCGGGGGAGCCTTCCAGTGTGGTGGCAGAGCGCGTGGCGCGCGTACGCGAGCTCGCAGCGAGCCGCGGGGCACGCACCAATGCAGCACTGAATCGTGAGCAGCTCGAAGACGCCGCGCCGCTGGATTCCGAAGCGACAGACGTGCTCCACCAAGCGCTGGTGGACGGCCGTTTGAGTGCCCGTGGGGCGATGAGAGTCCGTGCCGTCGCCCGGACAATTCGCGATCTCGACGACGCGGGACCCGCGATCAGAGCCCGCGACATTTACTCGGCCATCGGCTTTCGCGTCCGTCCTCCGCTGGGGGGTTGCGATGCGTGAGGACGCGTGCGCTGCGGTTTTAAGCGGTTTGACCGGCGCTACGCCCCTGCGCCTTCATAATCTGCTTCAGGAGAGGTCGGCGCGCGAGGCCCTTCGGGCGATCGAGTCTGCTTCTATAGGCACCGAGGTTGCGCCGACAGATGTTCTCGCCGAGTGGCAGCGGGAGATCAACCGAGTTGACATGACGGCTGAATCTGCCCGCCTCGATGAACTCGACGCGCATGTCAGCACCCTGCACGATCCGGTCCATCCGCCCCAGCTCATCAGCGACATTGATCCGGCTCCTCTGCTCTTTCGTCGTGGAACGTTGCCGGACCCGTCGCTGGTTCACGTTGCGGTGGTCGGCACTCGGCGTGCATCCTCGATTGGCCGAGAGGTCGCGCGGGAACTTGGCTTGGGCCTGGCCGAAGCGGGGTTCGTGGTGGTCTCAGGTTTGGCTTTGGGCATCGACGGCGAAGCGCACCGTGGCGCGTTGCTCGCAGATGCGGTGCCGCCGTTGGCGGTGGTGGGCAGCGGGGTTGATGTGGTCTACCCGAAGCGACACCGCGATCTCTGGGAGGAGGTGGCCACGGTTGGCGCCCTGGTCAGCGAAGCACCGCTGGGAGGGCGGCCGGAGCCTTGGCGCTTTCCTGCGCGCAATCGGCTCATTGCGGCGTTTTCGGACCTGTTGGTGGTTGTCGAATCGCGCCACTCCGGTGGTTCGCTTTTGACTGTCGAACAGGCGCTTCGCAGAGATCTTCAAGTGATGGCAGTGCCCGGCTCGGTGCGCAACAGAGCCGCGGACGGCACCAACCAGTTGCTGGTCGACGGTTGCGCGCCGGCCCGCGACGTAACCGATGTGCTGGTTGCCCTGGGTCTATCGGAGGTTGCGGTCGCAACACGCCGCAACGAGCCCGAGGTTGGTGTTCCCGAACCGGAGGCGGTTGGAACCGGGGCTTCGCCAATGCACAGTGCAGCGGGAATCGGGGACAGTGCCGCAGTGGTCGGGCGCACTGCGGTGGTGCTCGATGCGGTCGACGACGGACCCACGTCGTTGGACGAGGTGGTTGATCGGAGCGGACTGGGCGTGATCGAGGTATACGCACATGTGGAAGAACTGGTAGCCGCGGGCCTGGTCGTACACGATGGTTCCCGAGTGCGGCGACAGTACTGATGACTGCTTCGAGTCGGAGACGCGCTCGGGTGGCGCTGTCGGCTGGTGGTTGCCGAGTAGGGTAGACGGCGTGGACGCTTGGAGCCTTGAGGTTTGGCTTGACTCCCTCACTCGCGTCGCTCCGTCGACAAGAGCGGTCTATGAACGCGACATGCGAGCGGTTGTGAAATGGTTCGAGGCCATCGGAGTGTCCACACCGGAGACGGTCACTCGCCGTGGTCTCCGCAGTTATCTTTCAGAACTGCACGGCTCCGGATATGCGCGAAGAACAACGGCCCGCAAGGCGTCGGTTATCCGTAGATATTTCAGTTGGGCGTGTCGTGCCGATCGCCTCGCCACAGACCCCAGCGCCGCTTTGTCTGCGCCCCGCGGGGAAGCCGCCTTGCCGAAGGTGCTCAACGCCTATGAGCTGGACGGCTTGTTCGAAGGCTCAGCTGCAGCTGCCGCGGTCGCCGCAGCTGAACCGGAGATTGAGCTGCGCGACCGGGCCATTGTCGAATTGCTCTACGGCAGCGGCTTGCGGGTCAGCGAGCTGTGTGGGCTTCGTCATGAGGACCTGGCCGGTCCGAGCGACTCCATAGCCGTTTGGGGCAAAGGCTCAAAGCAGAGACGCGTGCCGATTTCTGAACCGGCTGCAGCTGCGCTGAGCGCGTGGATAGAACGTGGGCGTCCGGAGATGGTGACCGAGTCGTCCCCCGATGACCGAGTGTTTCTGAACCGCCGGGGCAGAGCGCTCTCACCGCGAGACGTCAGACGAGTGCTCGACCGGAGGTCGCTGTCGCCCACGCACCCCCACGCTCTGCGCCACACCTTTGCCACGCACCTACTCGACGGGGGTGCGGATTTGCGCAGCGTGCAGGAGCTCTTGGGTCACGCGGACCTCGCCACAACTCAGATCTACACGCGAGTCAGCAGAGAGCGAATGCGCGAAGTTCACCGCACCACGCACCCGCGGGCCTAGAGTCAAAGGACGTCACTTCCCCCGAAAATCTCAACTTTCGGGAAACGGCCTGTTGTGTCGAATCTGACAGCCAGCCTCAAGCGGCGAATCAGCGTTGTCGCTGTGGCGAGCGTCGCGCTGCTGGGCCTCAGCGGTGTGCTGCCTCCAGCGGGGGCGGCGGATCTGCTCTTCCGGCGCCCGGCCTCGGCACCAGTTCTTGATCCTTTTCGCCTACCCGACGGAAAGTACGGCGCAGGAAACCGCGGCATCGAATACGACACGGGCGAATTCGATCGTATTGTGGCCGCAGCACGCGGAACTGTCGTATTCGCCGGACCGGTTGCGCGTTCGCTGTTCGTGACAGTCGACCACGGCAACGGTTTGGAATCGTCCTACGGCTTTGTCGGCCACATCCTCGTCCGAGAGGGAGAAGAAGTTGTCGGCGGCGACTTAGTCGCTCTGGCCGATGGGCCGTTTCACTTCAGCGTGCGACTCCATGGCGAATATGTCGATCCCGAACCGCTCTTCGGGTCACGGCGCGTTGTGGTGCGATTGGTGCCGCACCCCGTTCAAGTTCGCAGAGGCGTGGGCCTGCGTTGAGCGCCGCTACACTACCACGCGGCTCAACGAGCCTCGGACGGCATCAGATCGATGTCGACGAACGAGCATCCGCCCGTGTCACTCCCGGTCGCTTCGGCGCCGGCATGGGCTCCAACCGGGAAGAAGGAACAAACATGGCTGTAATTTCCATGAAGCAACTGTTGGAGGCCGGCCTCCACTTCGGACATCAGACTCGCCGCTGGAATCCGAAGATGAAACGTTTCATCCACGGTGAGCGCTCCGGGATCCACATCGTGGATCTGCATCAGACACTGAGTCATCTTGAGCAGTCCTATATCTTCGTCCGCGACCTCGTGGCAGACGGCGGAACTGTGCTGTTCATCGGGACCAAGAAGCAGGCTCAGGATTCAATCCAGTCCTACGCCGAGCGCTGCAACATGCCTTATATCAACGAACGCTGGTTGGGCGGCATGCTCACCAATTTCCAGACGATCTCGAAACGCGTCGGCAAGATGAAGGAATACCAGCGAATGCGCGACTCGGGCGAGTTTGAAGCAATGCCCAAGAAGGAAGCACTGCTCATCACCCGTGAGCTGGCGAAACTCGAGCGCAATCTCGGGGGAATCCGCGACATGGGGAGTCTGCCCGAGGCGATCTTCGTTCTTGACACCAAAAAGGAGCACATCGCGGTCACGGAGGCGCGCAAGGTCGGAGTGCCGATTGTTGCTGTGGTCGACACGAACTGTGACCCCGACCTCATTGACTACGCCATCCCCGGCAACGACGACGCCATTCGCGCGGGTCAGTTGATGTGTCGAGTGATCTCAGACGCGGTCCAAGAAGGCCGTTTCATTCGATCCAAGCGTGTTGAAGTCGACGGCGCAGTTCCCAAGCGCAATGCGTTGGAGGAGGCTGAGGTCGCCGTGCAACAAGAGAAGGCTCGTAGCGAGGCCGCCGCCCAAGCCGCCATCAGGGAAGCCCGCCTCGGACAAGCGCAACCAGGCCAAGTCGACGAGCCGATTCAAGACGCGATTCAAGACGAGGCAGCAGGTGAGGACGGGCCCGCAATTCAAGACGAGGCGGGCGAGGACGTCAGCCCGGTCCAAGAACTCGACGAAGCAACCGGAGCGAGCGGTGCAGCCGAACCGGACGAAGAGCCAGACACGTCGACCGACCAGGTTGGAACCCCGCAATAGATTCATCGGAGAGAACAGAAAGATGTCGATTTCGGCTAAGGACGTAAAGGCACTACGCGACGCCACTGGCGCCGGCATGATGGATGCCAAGAAGGCGCTCGTGGAGTGCGACGGCGATATGGACGCCGCGACTCAACTCCTTCGCGAGAAGGGGTTGGCCAAAGCCGCAGCTCGCAGTGACCGTGACAACGACGAGGGCACGATCGCGCTGGCTGCGTCCGACAATGCGGCGGCGATAGTCCAAATCAAGACCGAGACCGACTTCTCGGCCAAGAGCGACGCGGTCACATCGCTGGCTTCTGCGATAGCCGATGATGTGTTGGACAGGGGTCCGGGTGCTGCGGACGAACACACAGCAGCCATTGAAGATCTGCGTGTCAAGATCAAGGAGAATGTCGAACTCGGAGCCGTTGAACGGATCGAGGGCGCTCAAGGCAATACCATCGATACGTACCTGCACAGTCAGGACGGCCGTGGAGTGAATGCTGTTGTCGTTGAGGGTTCTGGGGTGAGCCGGGACGACCTGCACCAGGTCGCATTGCATATCGCTTTTGCGAAGCCCTCTTATCTGTCCAGCGACGAGGTGCCGGCCGCCGAGGCCGACAAGGAGCGCGCGTCGCTGCTCGAGATCACCAAGGCCGAGGGGAAACCCGAGCAGGCATGGGACAAGATCGTGGACGGCAGAATGCGCGGCTGGTACGCCGAGCGCGTCCTGCTCGAGCAGGGGCTGCATGGCGACAAGACCCCGGTGAAGAGCAGTCTGGGCGGTGGTTCGATTGCCCGCTTCGTGCAGGTTGTGATCGGGACGTAGCCGTGAGTCACGCCACCGAAGCTCTCCGAGGACCGAACCTCCCCAGATGGAACCGGGTCCTGTTGAAGCTTTCGGGTCAGGCGTTTTCGGGTCCGCTGGAACACGGTATCCACGGCGAGACGGTCGGCAGGATCGCCGAGGACATCGTTGCGGCAAAGAAGCACTTCGACATCGATATTGCCGTCGTCGTCGGCGGCGGCAACATCTGGCGGGGCATTCAGGGCGCGGGCGAGGGCATGGATCCCGCTCAGGCGGACTACATGGGCATGTTGTCAACGGTCATGAACAGCCTCGCCCTCCAAGACACATTGGAACGCCTCGGGGCAGCCACGCGGGTTCAAAGCGCAGTCCACATGGCTCAGATTGCCGAGCCGTACATCAGGCGTCGAGCGATCCGCCACTTGGAGAAGGGTCGGATCGTGATTCTGGCGAGCGGAACCGGCAACCCGGGCTTCACCACCGACACCGCGGCGAGCCTGCGGGCCGTTGAGATTGAGGCAAAGGCCGTTTTGAAAGGGACTCATGGCGCCGTTGACGGCATCTACACCGGCGATCCGAGCGTCGACGGCGCGGTCGCGAAACTCGACCACGTGACCTACCTCGATGTGCTCAACCGGGGTCTGAAAGTGATGGACGCAACCGCTATCACCTTGTGCATGGACAACGACATGCCGATCGTAGTGTTCGACCTGATGGGTCCCGGAAACCTACGATCTCTACTTGAAGGAGAGGTGGTCGGCACGCTCGTCGACGCCGGCAAGGGGAATCTGTGAACGAGATGATTGAACTGGTCGTCGAGGACGCCGGTGAGAGTATGCAGAGTGCTGTGGATCACACTCGCAGAGAATTCTCGAGCGTGCGCACGGGCCGTGCTTCTTCGAGTCTGTTGGAGCGTCTCACCGTGGAGGCTTACGGCGTCGAGATGCGAATCCGGGAGTTGGCGAGCTTCTCGGTTCCAGAAGCTCGTCTGCTCATCGTCACCCCTCATGACGCTGGGAACCTCAACGCGATCGAGAAGGCCATCGCCAACAGCAATATGGGGCTGACCCCCAGCAACGACGGTCGCGTGATCCGCCTGGGGTTTCCACCTCTGACAGAGGAACGACGCCGTGAACTCTCCAAGGTTGTGGGCGCTATGGGCGAAGACGGCAAACAGAGAGTCAACGCCGTGCGCAGGGCGGCGCGCAAGAACCTCGACGAACTCGACGGCGACGGGGGAGTGTCCAAAGACGAGATCCAGCGCGCGGAAGGAAGGCTTGACACGCTCAAGAATGCGCATGTCGCTATGATTGATCAGGCGCAGGCCAACAAGCAGCAGGAGTTGATGGAGGTCTGACCGCCGGTCACTACCCCCAAGAGAGCGATGCCATGAGCAACGAACAAGACAACGAGGGGTTTCGCATTCAGCGCACCGACCCGATCGATGACGATGTCGCCCCCGGTAGGTCAGTGTTCGGTGACGATGAGATCTCCTTCGAGGACGACGATGCGGCTGTTCCGCACTGGAGCCAGCCGCCCACTGGATCGGTGCCGAAGGTCGGTGCGCCCGCTGAGAGCGTGACCTTCAACCCTCAAGCTGAGCCTGAGAGGTCCGAGACTGGTGCTGAGGATCATTCCAGATGGGCGGCCGAATCGCCGGGGCCGACTTGGTCCGGCGAGGGTCAGGCCCGACCGCCCGCACCACCGACTCGCTCCGCCGATATGGACGCGGACGCCTTTTTCGCCCATGATGACGATGAACCTCCGCCACCCTCCGCAGCGCCCCCGTCTTCGTTGAGTTCGGCTTTGGGCGTGTCGGGCGCCGACCGGAACTTCTTCACCGCGACAGTTGTCGGAGTCGGATTGGCGGTGCTGATTCTCGCCGCGATGGCATACCGCGAATGGGTTGCGGTTGCGGTGGTGACAGCGGTTCTGGCGGTTGCAGCGGTCGAGTTCTTCAACGCCGTTCGGGTTGCCGGTCTTCAGCCTGCTGTGCTGCTCGGACTCGCGAGCGTTGTGTCGATGCCGCTTGCTGTCTACTGGCGAGGCGAATCGGCGGCAGGGCTGGTTCTGGTGTTGTCGGTCGTCTTCGGGGCCCTGTGGTATCTGCTCGTCGCGCCGAGCGATTCACCGGTGCGCGGCCTGGGATCCACCATGCTCGGAATACTTCACGTTGGCTTGTTGGGGTCTTACGCGGCTCTGATGCTCTCGATTCCGGAACACGGCACAGGATTGCTGACCGCGGCGATCATTGTGACGGTCGCCTACGATACGGGTGGACTGGTGGTCGGACGGACCATGGGCCGGTCACCGCTGTCAGCAGCGAGTCCCAACAAGACGCTGGAGGGGCTGGTCGGAGGTGTCGTCGCGGCGATTGGAGCGGCGTTCGTGATGGGGTTCCTGTCCCAGCCTTCGCCTTTGGCGGACGTTTCCACCGGTGGAGGATTCACCGACATCCTGATCCTCGGGATCGCAGCGGCGATCGCAGCCCCGGCCGGCGATCTTGCAGAGTCCCAGATCAAACGCGACTTGGGCGTCAAGGACATGGGTTCGATCCTGCCCAGTCACGGCGGAGTTCTTGATCGATTCGACAGCCTGCTTTTCGTGCTGCCGACGACGTTCTACGTGTCGCGTTTCGTTCTGCCCTAGTTCGGTTGCTGTTCGCGGACAGGTCGCGACGGGTAGCGTCTCAGATGTGACCAGATCTGTTGCCGTTCTCGGTTCGACTGGTTCGATCGGGACTCAGACGCTCGACGTCATTCGGGCTGAGCCGGATCGTTATCATGTGGCCGCGCTCGGTGTCGCCACATCGGCCGCCGCGGTTTTGGAACAAGCCGGGGAGTTCCGGCCCGACGTTGTGGCGGTCGCCGACGAAGCTTGCGCCACCGAGATCCGCAGCTGCCTCCCGTCCGGTACGGAACTGTTGGTCGGTCCCGACGCGATGGCCGCGGCGGCGACGTGCGCTGAGACGGTCATCAACGGTGTGGTCGGGTTTGCGGGGTTGCCGGTCACGCTGGCAACGCTCGAGGCGGGGAAACGGCTGGGTTTGGCCAACAAGGAGTCGCTGATCGCAGCAGGCCCGGTGGTGCAGCGGGCCTGGTCTACCGAGGGCGCGGAGCTGATACCGGTTGACAGTGAACACTGCGCGGTCCACCAGTGCCTTCGCGCCAATGATGTCGCTGGGAAGGTCGAGGCGACCGACCGCGTGGCCCAAGTGGTGTTGACGGCCAGCGGCGGCCCGTTTCGGGGTCGAACCCGAGAAGAACTGGCCGGCGTCGACATTGAAGACGCGCTCTCGCATCCGACCTGGTCGATGGGGCCGAAAATCACAGTCGATTCGAGCACTCTGATGAACAAGGGCCTCGAGGTCATCGAAGCCCATGAGTTGTTCGGCGTCGATTATGGACAGATCGAGGTCGTGATTCATCCGCAGTCGATCGTCCATTCGATGGTCAGCTACACCGATGGCGCGACCATGGCTCAGCTCTCGCTGCCAGACATGCGGTTGTGCATCGGTTATGCCTTGGCGTACCCGGATCGACTGGCGGTGCCCTACGGTGCCATTGATTGGGCCGATTCGCCGCAACTGGACTTTCATCCACCGGATTTGGACGCGTTCAGGTGTTTGGGCTTGGCCTATGAAGCAGGACGGGCATCAGAGACTGCCCCTGCGTGGTTGAGCGCAGCCAACGAGGTCGCGGTCGATGCGTTTCTTGGTGGGTTGATCCCCTGGACCGGTATTGCAGAAGTAGTTGAAGCAGCGATGCAGCAGTGGCCGGGAACGGCCGCTGCCGATGTCGATGTTGTGCTCGATGCCGACCGCAAGGCCCGCGAGGTCGCTCGCGGGGTGATCAATAGAACTGCCGATGACTGATCGACCGTCCCCTGCTCGTCGGTTGCCTCTGCTTGCACGCGGCCGAGCAGTGCCCGAAGGCTCAGGTGTGCCCCCCGAACTCGAAGCTTCAACTGATTTCATCGGGTTGGCGATGCTGCTCGCGGCGTTGGTTGCCCTCGGGGTTTTCGTGAGCTGGAGCTGGGTGTTCATTGTGGGGTTCATCGTGTTCATGATCTTCATGCACGAGATGGGGCACTACGTGACGGCGCGCTGGACCGGCATGAAAGTCGTCGAGTTCTTCATTGGATTCGGTCCCCGGCTGTGGTCGATGCGCAGAGGCGAGACTACTTTCGGCGTGAAGGCGATTCCAGGGGGCGCCTATATCCGCATCATCGGGATGAACAATCTGGACCTTGTCGCGCCCGAGGATGAGCATCGCACCTATCGCGTCAAGTCGTTTCCGAGAAGACTGCTGGTGGTCAGTGCCGGTTCGGCCATGCACTTTCTATTGGCAATAGCTTTGTTGTTCCTGGTTCTGTTGTTCTACGGCCTGCCCACCGACGATGCTCGTTGGTCGGTTTCAGCCGTCAGCGATCGCAGTGCCGCGGCCGAGTTGGGGATCGAACTCGGAGATGAGATTGTCTCGGTCGACGGCGTCGGGATCACCGACTTCGCCCAGTTCGGAGAGGTCGTGACAGCTCGCGGCGGCCAGGAGGTCGACGTTGTGTACCAACGTGGCGGAGAGACCTTGACCGGGACGGTCGTGCTGGGTTCTCGGCTGAGCGATGCCGGCGCGAACGGGATCGAAGGCCTCGTGCCGCGAGATCGAATCCTGGCCGTCGACGGGATCGAAGTGTTCGGCTGGGACGAGGTCACAGCAGCGGTCGGCGATCGTATCGGCGAGCCGCTGCAGTTCATCGTCGATCCTGCCGGGGGTTCTGAGTTGCTTGTCGTCGACGAGGCGGTGGTGCTGGAGCTGCCCCCGGCGGACGTGGCTGCCTCGGGTTTCTTCGGCGTCGGTCCCCAGCGCTACCGGGAACCGACGGGGTTGATGAACAGCGCTGCCGAGGCCGTCAGTGGGTTCAGCTCCTACACCAAGCTCATTGTGGTGGGAATGGGGGAGTTGGTTGCGGGCGGAGGTCTTCAGGACTTTGTTTCTGACACTCTGACAGGCGAGGTTGATGGTCCTGCCGAACAGGCGTCGTCCAACGTCGCCGCCGAACGTGAGGCGGCAATCCGGTCTCTGGACGCGCGGGACCCGGATGAGCAGCGAATCATCTCGATCTATGGCGCCGCCCGTTTGGGCACGCAGTTGACCGACGACGGATTCGACTCCGTGCTGCTCTTTTTGGCAGGACTCAACATCTCCATCGGCCTGATCAACTTGATTCCGCTTCCCCCGTTCGATGGCGGCCATGTGGCCGTGGCGATCTATGAGCGGATTCGCTCAATCGGCGGGCGTCGCTACCAGGTCGACTATGCCAAGCTGCTGCCGGTCGCCTACGGCGTGGTCGTGTTGCTTCTGGGCGTCGGTCTGCTCGCCGTGTTCCGCGACATCATCGACCCGATCAACATTTAGGGCGCCGCCATTTCGGGAGCTGCTATTTCGGGTGCCGCCATTTAGAGCGCCGCCATTTCGGGCGCCGCCCTACGGCATTGCCAGTGCTGATTCGATGCGCTCCCGCAGGGCTGCGACATGGCGGTCGGTGGTCCAGGTCGAACCGATCGACACTCTGATGAATGCCCGCCCGTTGACAGACGAGCCCAGCACGTAGACACTCGGGTCGGAGTTGAGCGAGTCGAGCAGCCTCTGGGTTGCCTCATCGCCGTCGACATGGGCGAAACAGACCAAGGCGAACGGGGTTGGAGCGATCAGGGTCAACTCTTGTTGTCGCTGAATCCACTCGGCCAGCCCGCGAGCCTGTCTCACGTTGGCGCGGATTCGCTCGCGCAGGCCCTCGACTCCGAAACTGCGGAGCACCCACCACAGTTTGAGGGCCCGAAAGCGCCTTCCGAGGGGCACGTGCCAATCTCGATAGTCGATCACCTCGCCGGCATCGGAAGCGGCATTGGCCAGATATGGGGGTGTGATTGCGAGGGTGTCGATCAACGGCTTGCGGTCAGCCACCCAGAAAACCGAGCAGTCGAAGTTCGTTGCCAGCCATTTATGTGGATTGAACGTGTAGCTGTCGGCCAGTTCGAGTCCGTCCTGATGGTGGCGGAACTCTTCGCAGATCATTGCGGCGCCGGCGTAGGCGGCATCGACATGGAACCACAGATTGTGCTGGGCGGCTATCTCCCCGATGGCCCGAATCGGGTCGACTGCGGTGGTTGCCGTGGTGCCGACCGAGGCTCCCACGAATGCAGGCGCCGACCCTGCGGCGAGGTCGTCGGTGATTGCTTGGGCCAGTGCTTCGGGGCGCAGGGCGAAGCAATCGTCGACGTCAATGAGACGCACCCGGCCGACGCCCGCCACCCGTGCGCCCTTCTCTATTGAAGAGTGAGCCTGAGCCGACGTGTAAGCGACCATCTGCTCGGCCGCCGCTCCCGTTCGGCTGCGGCAGACCTCGCGGGCCACGACCAGGGCGGTGTGGGTCGAGTCCGAAGCGCTCATCTGGATGACGCCTCCACCCGGGCCGGTCGTCTTCCAATCTTGCGGCGCGCCGGTCAGGTCGACGAGCCAGTCCAGAACGTGGGATTCGATCTCGGTGGTGGCGGGAGCGGTGACCCACATCATCCCTTGCGGCCCCAATGCGGCGGACGCCATCTCCCCAAGAATCGACGGCGGTGACGACTGGGCCGGGAAGTAAGTGAACCATCCGGGATGCTGCCATTGGGCCAGTCCCGGCACAACCACTTCGTCGAGATCGCGCAGCAATGCCTCGAACGGCTCGGCTGACTCGGGAGCCGAGCCTGGGAGCATGGCCCTCACCTCGCCTGGTGAGACCTGGGCCTGCACTGGACGCTCCTCGATACTTGCGAGGTAGTCGGTGATCCAGTCGACCAACGCGTGCCCGTTGGCGCGGAACTCCTCGAGGTCGAGCGGGTCTGGAATCGTCTCAGCCCTGACCGTAGCGGCTGACGTCGCCTACTTTTTGCTCGAAGAGGCCGAGAACCTCTCCGGGTTCGTCGTGGCGCCCGGTTTGGTCCTTGGAGTAGATGAGATCGCCGTCCACCGTGACGTCGAAAATTCCTTGGGATCCAGTGGTCAGGGTCAGCCGTTCGATGACGTGCTGATAGTTCGAGAGAAGATCCTTTGCTGCGCTCACGGCGTAGCTCGAATAGTCTCAAGGAACGCAATATTTGATGTCAACGATATGTCCCATGGCATGGAGGTTATCGGACTGTGTTGTGGTCGGGCGTAGCCGGAGCCGCGGTGGCGCGGAGTGGCGGATGTGTCTGTATCGGCCGTAGGCTCGCAGTTGCACTTCTCGTGCGAGTCTCGAAATGGAGAAGATTCAATGGCTGAAATCACTCTTGGCGGCAACCTGATCAACACCGTCGGCGCTCTGCCTGCCGTGGGCAGCGCGGCGCCTTCGTTTGTCCTCACCGGGGCCGATTTCGGCTCGGTTTCATTGTCGGACTTTGCTGGGCAGAGAATCGTGCTCAACATCTTTCCCTCGATCGATACGCGTGTCTGCGCCACCAGTGTTCGAACCTTCAATGAGCGAGCCGCGGGTCTCGACAACGCCACTGTGCTCTGTGTGTCCGCCGACCTTCCGCCAGCGGCGGGTCGTTTCTGCGGAGCGGAGGGCATTGAAGACGTGAAGACTGGATCGACCTTCAAGAATCCTGAGGTGCTGGACGACTACGGAGTGCGGATTGTCGATGGACTGATGGCGGGTCTTGCCGCCAGAGCGGTGGTGGTGATCGACGAATCGGGCACCGTTGTCCACTCCGAACTTGTTCCTGAGATCGCGCAAGAACCTGACTACGACGCCGCGTTGGCCGCGTTGGGCTAGCCGGTTATCGGCAAGCTCTCGAGGTCGCCTCGGTTGCGATGATCAACTCAACGCGCCTCGACATCGTCTCGTCGTCTGTGTCTGCGCGACGCAAAGCATGCCGGAGTTGCTACCGCGTTTCCTCGGGTAGTCAAGCACGCTCGTTTTTTCTCTTTGGAGGCTTCGCGAATGTCTGCCGGGGTTGGCTGGGGCTAGAGCTGGTTGGTGCGGAGGATTTCGTCGGCGATCAGCAGCATTGAGTCCATGGCAAAGCGGGCTTCGCTGTCGGCGGTGCCGTCCTGGTCGCCCATCGCACCGGCCGCGTAACGCACACGCACGCCTTCGCTGATCGCGGCGAGTCGCCAGAACTGAAAGGCGACATACCAACCGAGATCGGAGAGGTCCCGGTCGGAATTCTGCCCGTAGCGTGCGAGCATCTCCGAGCGTGAGCCGAACCCGGGGGCCTTGGTGGGGACATCGCCCAGACGCCCGGTGGCTCGAGGGTCGTCACCCCACCACATGGCCATGCTCGCCACATCTGCGAGCACATCTCCGAGGGTGCAGAGCTCCCAGTCGAGGACCGCGGCGACCGTTCCATCGTGGCCCATCATGGTGTTGTCCAAGCGATAGTCGCCATGGACGATCCCGGCGCCCTGCTGGGGAGGAATATTTCGGGTCAGCCGCTGGTGCAGGTCATCGAACAGCGGCATCACCCGATCCGAGCCGTCTTCGACTTGGCGTTTCCAACGCCGCAGCTGACGGGCGCAATAGTCCTCGGTGCGTCCGAGGTCGCCGAGGCCGACCGCCGATGGATCGATGAGGTGCAATGCTGCAAGCGTGTCGGTGAGCGAGTTCGTCATCACTGGCCGCAGTCCAGGCTCCACGGCGTTGCCGTCGGCCTCGTTGAAGATGATTGCGCCCTCGACGAAATCCATCACATAGAAGTCGGCGCCGTTGACGGAGTCGTCGGTGCAGAGACCAATTGCGTTCGGGACCGGTACGCCGGTGTCGCGCAGCGCAGAGATGATGCGGTGCTCGCGGCCCATGTCGTGGGCTCGGGGCAGGATGTGGCCTGTCGGTGGGCGTCGCAGCACCAGCTTCGTGCCCGACCGATCGGTGATTTTGTACGTGAGATTGGAAGCACCGCCGGTGATCAGCTGAAAATCCAGGGGGGGGAAGATGTCGGGTCGCTCGGCAAGAATCCACTGAGTCACAGCGTCAGCGTTGATGCCGGTCGGTGCGGATGTCATCAGGCAGGACTCATCGGGCGTTGGGAGCAAGTGCTTCGAGCAGCTTCCAGTCGGGTTCGCCGCGGTTGCCGTCGGTGGGCACAGCCTGGATGCAGACGTGAGAGGCGCCCGCGTCGTAGTGGGCCTTGATTCGAGTGGCGATGTCGTCCTCGGTTCCCCAGGCCACAACCGCATCCACGAAGCGCGGCGCACGGGAGTCGATCTCGTCATCGGTGAAGCCGAGGCGATGCCAGCTGTTGCGATAGTTGGGCAGGGCAGCGTATATCTGCAGTTGCTCGCCGGCTTTGGCGCGAGCCAGTTCTCGGTCTGTGGTCAGGACGCACTTCTGTTCGACGCACAATAGAGCATCGGGTCCCATGATCTGGCGGGCTTGGGCAGTGTGGTCGGGCGTGGTCCAGTAGGGGTGAGCGCCGGCGGCCAGCTCAGCCGACAACGCCAGCATTTTGGGACCGAGGGCTGCGAGTACAACGGGCGGAGGCTCGGTGTTGGGAGCGGGCATGATCAACGCTGATCGCATCGCTTCAAGGTACGTGCGCATCGTGGCGAGGGGTTTGTCGTAGGGCAGGTTGCGGAGCCCTTCGACCATCGGTGCGTGAGACACCCCGATACCCAGCACGAAGCGGCCGCCCGACAACTCAGCGAGGTCAAGGCCGGCCTGTTGCATTGCCGCGGGATGGCGCATATGGATACTGGCGATGCCGGTGGCGATGATGAGCCGCTGTGTGCCGAAGAGCAGGGTCGCGGCATTTACGAACGCGTTCTTGCCCATCGCTTCGCCGATCCATTGAGCGGAGTACCCGAGCGATTCGATTCGGGCGGCAGTTTCCTGGGCTTGCTGGGCTCCGTGGGCATCGGTGAACTGCCATACACCAGGCACGGCCAACTGTTCTGTGATCGACATGTCCTTACGTTCGCAGGCCGATGCCCCGACCGCCAACCCTGCGACGCTCTTGTCACACCCCGGCGGCATTGATTGGTCTGTGGTCAGCAGTGATCGCTCCGTCATCGGCGGATGTATGCAGCTAACGATGGACTTCAGTTGTTTGAGGGGGGTGCGCGACTCCCGGGACGGAGTGATCTGGCTGGCTGACATGATGTGTTGTGTCGGTACCCGCTCCGCGCGGGTGACTGCCTGATGACGGGTTCTCTCGGTGCGATGGTTCCCATAGCAGCGGGAGACAGGGTCGCAGCCGACATGGGCCCCCTCGGTGCCGTCTCGACAGTGCTTGCCTAGCTGATCGCCGCTGGCTGACCGCCGAGCGGCGATCCGGTCAGAGCAGGCGTGTTCTCTAGCCGAAGGCGCCGGCGGTTCGCAGTGCGGCGATTTCGGAGGGGGATTTGCCGAGAACTGTGATCATGACATCGTCGTTGTGCTGCCCGACGGTGGGCGCCATGGTAGGGCACGGCAGTGCTTCACCATCGACGAACACCGGCAGCGGCAACTGCTCGCAGCCGAGGGCCTCGGTCGGGAAGAAACCCATCCGAGCCTGGAACTGCGGGTCGTCGCCTATGTTGGCCGGGGTGTTCACCGGAGCAATCGTCGTGTTGTGCTCGTTGGCGAAGTCGAGCCACTCCTCACTGTTGCGAGTTCGAAAGATCTGTTGGAGCTCGCGCTGCAGTTCGGTGTTGCCGCGAGCGTGGTCGGCATAGGTTGATCCAGGCCAACGCTCGAACAGGTCCATACGCTCGACTCCCTCGCAGAAGTTCTTCCAGAATGCCTGTTCAGAAGCCATAAAGAGGACATGGCCGTCGCTAGATTCGTACATCTGGTAGCGGACCCCCTCCCACATGCCTGCCAGGCCGGCCGGGCGGCGCGCATAGTCGTCGGCTGGATTTCCCGTCACTTCGTCCTCGGGGCGAAGATACGCCCGCTCGGACTCGATCCGGTACCAGTCCATGTAGGCGGCCGCGTCGGATTGGGCCATCTCCATAGAGCAGCCCTCACCGGACTCGCGCGCAGAGATGATTCCTGCGAGTATTGCCATGGCAGCCACCATGGGACCGACATTGATCCCCACATTGGGCATCGTCGGCGGTATTCGAGTGAAGCCCTCGTCGTCGATGACCGGCTGGACAATGCCGGACCAGGTGTCGTATGCGATGCCGTGGCTCGGCATGTCTCGATAGGGGCCGGTCGATCCGTAACCCGAGAGAGTGGCGAAAACTATCTTGGGATTGACCGTTTTGAGGTCTTCGTAGCCGAGGCCCA
Source organism: Acidimicrobiaceae bacterium (assembly GCA_026706815.1). GTDB lineage: Bacteria > Actinomycetota > Acidimicrobiia > Acidimicrobiales > Aldehydirespiratoraceae > VXYK01. Next base: position 43,738 of record JAPOYA010000026.1, read on the forward strand.
GTCGGGCCAGCGTGCCGGGTCGCATCGCCTCCAACACCACGTCGGCAGTGGCCACGAGATCGCGGTAAAGCTGTCTGCCCTCGTCGGTCTTCAAGTTGAGTGCAACACTTCGCTTGCCGCGGTGCGTATGCAAGTGGAGCAACGACACGCCGTTGATGATCGGCCAGGTCATCTGCCGGATGTAGTCTCCTGCAGGAGACTCGACTTTGATGACGTCGGCCCCGAGGTCCGCTAGGAAGGTGGCCACATGTCCAGGCCCCAGAAGGCTCGACTCGATCACACGCACGCCCGACAGCAGTCCTGGTTTGTTAGACCCTGGTTTGTTAGACCCTGGTTTGTTAGACCCTGGTTTGTTCGACATTCGGTATCTCTTCCTGTTGGCAAGCGATCAGAAACTATCGTGAAGGTGCTCAAGGGGCATACGCTGGTGCGGGCTGCCGGCACCGAGAGTTTGATGCCGCGATAGGGCCACTGTCACGAATTCAAGGGACTGCGATGGACATTCACGATTCAGTGCTTGACTTGGTCGGCAATACCCCGTTGGTCAAGCTTCGACGCATAAGCGAAAGCCTGCCGTGTCCGGTGGTGGCGAAAATCGAAGCCGTCAACCCGGGAGGCAGTTCCAAGGACAGACCCGCGATCGCCATGATCGATGCCGCCGAGGAAGCGGGGCTGCTCAAGGTGGGCGGCACCATCGTCGAGCCGACTTCGGGCAACACGGGGATCGGTTTGGCGATCGTCGCGGCCCAGCGCGGGTATCGCTGTATTTTTGTTGTGACCAGCAAGGTGGGGGCCGAGAAAGTCGATCTGCTCCGTGCCTACGGTGCTGAGGTCGTGGTCTGTCCGGTTGCTGTTGCCCCTGAAGACCCGGCCTCGTATTACTCGACAGCCGAGCGGTTGGTGAAGGAGATCCCCGGCGCGTTTCGGCCCAACCAGTACCACAATCTCGCCAACCCGCAGGCCCACTTCGACACGACGGGTCCCGAGTTGTGGAGTCAGACCGAGGGGAGGATCACCCATTTCGTGGCGGGTGCGGGGACCGGCGGCACGCTCACGGGCGTCGGCAGATACCTGAAGGGCAAGAATCCCGAGGTGCAGATAATCGCCGCGGATCCAGAGGGGTCGGTATATTCGGGAGGCAGCGGCCGGCCGTATCTTGTTGAGGGGATCGGCGAGGATTTCTTCCCCGACACCTACGACATGTCGATAGTCGACCGCACCATCGCGGTGAGCGACCGGGATTCCTTTCTCACTGCTCGTGAGGTGACCGAGTCGGAGGGCCTGCTGATCGGAGGGTCTTGCGGCACGGCGGTCAACGCCGCGGTGCAGGCCGCCCGCGAATGCGGGCCCGACGATCTGGTGGTTGTGCTGCTTCCCGACAACGGTCGACTCTATTTGAGCACGGTCTTCAACGATGAGTGGATGGCCGGTTTCGGGTTCTTGCGAGGCTCGGGGCCGGTGGTGGCCGATGTGCTCGACTCACGCCGAGGAGACGTCCCGGACTTGCTGTATGTGCAACCCGGCGCAACCGTGCGCGAGGCGGTGCAGATGATGAGCGACCATGGAGTGTCACAGTTGCCTGTGGCCAAGGGTGAGATGCCGTTGGCCAACGCGGAGGTCATGGGCTCAGTCAGTGAGTTGCGCATCATGGATCTGGCGTTCGACAACGATTCGGTGCTGGACAAGACAGTCGAGGACGTCATGGGTTCCAAGCTGCGCACCGTCGGCTCGGGGCAACCGATCGCTCTGGCGGTCGAAATGCTGGAGTCGTGCTCGGCCCTGTTGGTGCTCGACGGCGGTCGCCCGCGCGCGGTGGTCTCCTCGAGTGACGTGTTGTCGTTCCTTTCGAAAGGTGCCTCTCTTGGCCGATGATATTTTTGCCGACGCGAACGCCTGGGGTTTCGAGACCCGGGCTATCAGGGCAGGGCAGCCCCACGATGTGAGCAGCGGTGCTGTGGTCACCCCGATCTCGCTGGCCACGACCTTTGTCCAAGAGGAGGTGGGGGTCAATCGGGGCTATTTGTATGCCCGCGTCTCCAATCCGACTCGAACCGCGCTGCAGGACTGCCTGGCCTCGCTCGAAGGCGCCAGTCACGGATTGGCTTTCGCTTCTGGAATGGCAGCCGAAGACACCTTCTTGCGCACTTTGGCGCCGGGCGACCACATTGTGTTGGGTGACGACGCTTACGGCGGGACGTTCCGTCTGATCGCCCATGTGCTGGCGCCGATGGGCATCACCTGGTCCGCGGTCGATTTGACCGATGTGGACGAGCTGCGTGAGGCGATGCCGTCGTCGACGAAGGTGGTGTGGGTGGAGACCCCGACCAATCCCTCGCTTACGGTGATCGACATAGCCGCGGTCGCTGAGGCTGCCCACAGCGTTGGCGCCCGGCTAGTCGTCGACAACACCTTCGCTACGCCCTATCTGCAACAGCCCCTGAGCCTCGGGGCCGATGTGGTGGTCCACTCGACCACCAAGTACTGCGGCGGCCACTCAGATGTGGTCGGCGGGTTCTTGGCGTTGAACGACGCCGAGCTCGCCGAAGAACTCGAGTTCTTGCAGAAGGCGGTGGGCGCGGTCGGCAGCCCGTTCGACAACTACCTCACGTTGCGCGGGCTGAAGACGCTGGCCGTTCGCATGGATCGCCACTGCGACAGCGCCCGCGCGGTGGCGGAGTTCTTGAACAGCAGGCCTGAAGTGGTTGAGGTGTTCTTCCCGGGCCTTGCGGGGCATCCTGGCCATGAGATCGCGGTCCGCCAGATGAAGGACTTCGGCGGGATGGTGTCGTTTCGGGTTGCCGGAGGCGTCGGTCCTGCGATGCGCCTGGCAGCAAGCACTCAGGTGTTCGTCCTGGCCGAGTCGCTCGGCGCGGTCGAGTCGCTGATCGAGCATCCCGGGGCGATGACCCATGCTTCGGCGGCGGGTTCTCCGCTGGAAGTCTCAGATGACCTGATCAGGCTCAGCGTCGGCTTGGAAGCCATCGACGACCTGATAGCGGATCTCGCGCAGGCATTCGACCGGCTGTAACTCCATCGTTGAAACCGACAGGTACAGCCAAATCCGCGGGTCAGGTCTGCAGCGGCATCGCCAACTGCGCGAGAGCGTCGAGTTCACGGCGCCAATCGGCTGGTTCGGTGAATGGGAACAACACGAATTTCGAGGCGCCAACGGCGATGTACTCGTTGAGCAACTCCGCTATCCGTTTGTGCGAGGTGGCCACGATTTCGCGCGGGTCGGTGCCTGGCATGCGGCTGGCCACCAGTTGACTCACAGAATCGGGAATGCCGGTTTCTCCGCGGTTCGGAGGTTCGGGAAGGTAGGGGATCAGGATGCCGTAATGCTCGGGGTCCATCGACCGGCCCGCGGCCCGGGCTGCTTCTTCGATGACCGTAATCGACTCTGCGGCCAGTTCCGGTGTGGTGAAGGAGCCGAGCCAGCCATCGGCGAGACGACCTGCGCGGCGAAGTTCCGAGGGCGCTCGGCCGCCGAGCCACACCTCGAATGGCTGCTGGATCGGCTTGGGAAGGACCCGTGCGCCGCGCAGCGAGAAACGCTCGCCGTCGTGGTCGACTTCGTCTTCGGACCAGAGGCGGCGCATCAGCGGCATTGCCTCGTTCAGCCACGGAGCGCGCTGCATGCGCTCGACGCCGAATGCCTGGTGCTCGGCGGCGTTGGCGATGCCAAGCCCGAACGCCGGGAGGCAACGCCCACCAGATATCACATCCAGACTGGCCAACATCTTGGCCATCAGCACCGGGTTGCGGCCCGGAAGCACCGAAACGGCGGGCCCGAACTTCAACCGGGAGCTGCGCCCTGCGACGAATCCCATCGCTGCTATCGGATCGAGTTGTGGACTGTTCACACGCTCCGGAAACCACAGAGAATCGAAGCCGAGCCGATCGAGATCGTCGACCACCGTTGCGAGACCGTCAGCCCGACTCAGCAGCTTTGGCACCGCTCCAATGCCGTACCCGATTCGTATTTTCATCCCCTGAGGTTCGCACGCCCCTTGAGCCGTGGCTAATCGCTGCTTGTGCAGCTCTGGTGGGCGCCGGCTTTGGGGGCCTCGGTGGAACCGCGCTCCGCTGACTCTCGCGCTCAGGTGAATCTCCGGCGTCCACCTTTGTATTCTCAGCCGACGCTCCCTTGGAAGATGCGTTCTCGATGCCAGCTCAAGTAGGAGTCGCTCGGAGCCTGCCCCGTTCGTGCAGGTACAACGTGGGATTCAGCGCTGGTCCGAAGTATCGGTCGACACCAGGGTCGGTGTGCATGCTGGTTACCAACTCCGGTGCCCGATGTACTCTGAGTCCGCCGTTGACTGTGATTAGACCTGTGTCGAAAGCAGCATCATGGGTTGGACAGGAGCTTCATTCGAAAGTTCTCCTGAGCCAATCTGCGAAAATTAGTGCAGGTGGTTGGTTTGCGTCCAAGTCTTGAGTCTTGATGGCTAATCCCATCTGCCGCGGGTCTTCCCGTGTTGCCAGCCATGCGGCGAGTATCGCCCTCGATCTCTTCTTCTGCTTGAATTTGCGATCCTTCGTTGGTATGTCGTCAATGTAATCTTTCGCCCTAGGCCAGACAGGGTCTTCATCCGGTACCAAATTTGAGACAAAGTCTTCAAGTTCCCCCTCGGACTGATTGTCGGGCATCAACCAGATTCCGACACGGGGAGGGCCTTCGATTATCGTTCCCGCCGCGTCTATTGCGGCTGGAGCGTCTATCCCTGCCGAGTACAATATTCCCGTTATGGAGTCCCATCGTGCTTCTGGGTTTTCGTTGCCGTCGACCATTATTCCGAGTGCGATGCGTCCTGACACCTTCAATTCGGCTGGGATCGAATCAGCCAATTTGGATATGCTCTCTTTCTCAGTGATCTCAAATTCGGGAATCTGCTGATGCTGACCGCGAAGGTGGATCACGACGTGTTTGTCGTCTCGGCCTTCTACGAGCAGAAGGCGCGCCGCCGGTGAGTCTTCGGACAAACGACTACCGCACTTCGATCCGCTGCTCAGCAGCTACCGCGAGATCGGATTCGGTGTACTCGACTGCTCTGAGACCGTCCTCATCCTCTTCTAGGCGGACTAGGACGCCTTCAACATCGTCAAGTTCGCACGCCGCCCGCGCGAAACCCGCTACACAATCCCAACTATGGGTGGTTGCTAGCACCTGAACGTTGTTTCGTTGCGCTGTTCTGAGGAGCAGTCTCCAGAAGTCCCTTTGGGCCGTGTGGTGAATCCCGTTCTCGGCTTCGTCGATCACCAAGAAGCCGTTTTGACTGTTTGCAAGTGCCAAGGCGACCCCAAAAATGCGAACTGCTCCGTCGCCAAGACTCTTCAACGGGACAGGGCTACCTTGGCCAGCGAACTTAACGATCACTCGCTGGCTTTGTCTCATCCGTTGAGCCGATCCAACAATTGCAATTCGCTCTATTCCATCCTGGAGGAGCTGTAGAGCTTCTGTCGCGCGGTCTTCCTCTTCGGTCAAAGCTACGTTACTCCAGAGGCCTGCCAGTTCCTGCGTGTGCATCAACCCGGGCCCCAGAGTCTGGCAGTTGGTTGGTTCTGGCCAACCTTCCGTTGCCCATCTGTTCCATATTCTCCGAGGCGGTCGTCGTCTTGCCTGAGCGCTCTGGAACTCGTCTATGGCGAGCCAAGGTAGGGTGCGTTCGCTCTCTCGGAATCTGATCTTGAGCGCCCAGACATCATCATCTGTGTTGAAATCAGGAAACAGCTCAGGTTGCTCTTTGGTCCAGACTGAAGGAGCGAGCAATTGAATCGTGAGCGCTGCATGTTCATTTCTGGGGCCGATTGAGATTGCTGATCCCTGCTCTGGTTCGCGTCCGTAAAATAGTGCCTTGAAATCTGGAATGATTTCTGGGTCGTCGTCTTCGTCGAGCGCTCCCACGAATTCCTCACACCGCCACAGCATTTCGTCTAGTAGTCTTGAACGCCCCCTTGCTGCATAAACGCGTACGGCCTCAAGCACCGTGGTTTTCCCTACTCCGTTTCGCCCGGTGATGAGGGTGACACGGCCCAACCGGGGAATCGTGAGATCTTCGATCCCGCGGAAATTGGTGATCGAAAGGTCGGGGAGGTGCAATTGATCGGTTGTGGAGTCGTTGGACATGGCACCTGTCATTTAGGGCAACGTGGTGGTGAACGTGTGCTTTAGTCTTGATTTCGAGAAAACGCTAGCAGGTTCCGCTTCGCTTCTGGCCTCGCCTAACTCAAGGGCGGGGTTCGCGGGGGAGTTTGAGGACTCGTTCCCCGAGAATATTGCGCATGATGTTCGAGGAGCCGGCCATGATCGTGTAGGCGGGCGCGTATGCGTAGGCCCGGCTGTGATGTGAATCAAGGGTCATCTCCGGGCCCAGCACCCGAGCCGCGAATTCGGCCACGCGCTGCTGATGCTCGGTGCAGAACGCTTTGGTCGCAGCGCTGAACCCCTGTGGCGCCTGTTTCAGAACCCCGCGGTAGACAAGCAGACGTCCGAGGCGATAACCGGTCTCGAGCCGGGCGATCTCTTGGCGGACGAGTGGATCGCTGACGTCGGCGATCGACCGGGCGTGCTCGTACAACGGCCTGTTGGAAACGAGGCGGTCGATTCCTCCTCTCTCATTCTCAAGCTGAGTCATCGTTTGGCGGAAGGCCGCCCCTTCGGCGCCTACCAGATTCTCGACGGGAACTCGAACGTCGTTGAAGAAGATCTCGCAGAAGTGGGTGTTGCCGACCATGTCGCGGATGGTCCGCACTTCGATGCCGGGCAGGTCCATCGGCACGATCAACTCGCTGACGCCTTCATGTGGCCGCCCGGTCGAGTCGGTCCGGCAGATCAAATAGCAATAGTCGGCGAGCGCCGCAGCCGAAGTCCAGATCTTCTGTCCGTTCACCACGAACGTGCCACCTTCTCGTTCAGCCGACGTCTTTATGGCGGCGAGGTCGGAGCCGGCATCGGGTTCGCTCATGCCGATCGACCATGTCGCAGCGCCCGAGAGCATGTCGGGAAGATATTCCGCCTGTTGGTCGGGCGTGCCGTAGCGGATGAGCGACGGGCCGAATTGTCGGTCCGCGAACCAACTGGCGGCGATCGGCGCGCCGACCGAGATCAACTCCTCGGACACGATGATCCGCTCGATGGCGGGGCGGTTGCCGCCACCGTGCTCGACCGGCCAGGTCATGCCGACCCACCCCTCGGCTGCGATGGTCGCGCTGAACTCTTTTGAGAAGCCGTTGATCCAACTGTCGCTGTACACACCGTGGACTGCGACCCCGGCGGCAGCCACCGCTCGGGCCTTCTCTCTCAGAGACTCAAGTTCTGGAGTCAGGCGAAAATCAAGGCTCATGATTGCTGAACTGTCCCTTCCTGGCGACACGAGGCTTCGACCATGGATTCCTTGCGCTAGCGCAGTCTCACGGGTGTGCTGACCTCGGAGTAGAAATCGTTGCCCTTGTCGTCGATGACGATGAAGGCGGGGAAGTCCTCGACCTCGATCCTCCAGATCGCCTCCATGCCGAGCTCCGGATACTCGAGGACCTCCACGGCGCGGATTGAGTCTTGGGCCAGGCGGGCCGCGGCTCCACCGATGGACCCCAGGTAGAAGCCACCGTGGCGAGCACACGCCTCAGTCACTTCTCGGGACCGGTTGCCCTTGGCCAGCATCACCATCGAGCCTCCCGCGGCCTGGAATTCGTCGACGTAGGAGTCCATGCGTCCAGCGGTCGTGGGCCCGAAGGAACCCGAGGCGTACCCGGCCGGCGTCTTGGCCGGTCCCGCATAGTAGATCGCATGGTCGCGGAGGTACTGCGGCATCGACTCGCCCCGGCCGAGCCTTTCGGAGATCTTGGCGTGGGCGATGTCACGGCCCACCACGAGCGTGCCGTTGAGAGACAGCCGTGTCTTGACCGGATGTCGGCTGAGCTGGTTGCGGATCTGGTCCATTGGCTGGTCGAGGTCGACGGTCACGACCTCGCTCGACAGGTCGTCTTCGGCGGCGTCGGGCAGGAAACGGGCCGGATCGGTCTCGAGCTGTTCCAAGAAGATCCCGTCAGCGGTGATCTTGGCTTTGGCCTGGCGGTCGGCCGAGCAGCTGACCGCGATCCCCACCGGGTTCGAGGCGCCGTGGCGGGGGAGGCGGATCACTCGCACGTCGTGGCAGAAGTACTTGCCGCCGAACTGGGCGCCGATGCCGAACTCGCGAGTCTGTTGGAGCACCTTGTTCTCCCACTCGATGTCGCGGTAGCCGTGGCCGGTGTCGGCGCTGCCTGAGGTTGGCAGCGTGTCGAGGTAGTGGGCGGAGGCCAGCTTGGCGGTCTTGAGGTTGAACTCCGCTGAGGTGCCTCCGACGACCAGAGCGAGGTGATAGGGCGGGCAGGCCGAGGTGCCGACGGCGCGCAGCGACTCGTCGAGGAAGTCCAGCAGCGACTGCTCGTTCAACAGGGCCTTGGTCTTCTGGAACAGGAAGGACTTGTTGGCCGACCCTCCGCCCTTGGCCATGAACAGGAACTCGTAGCTGCTTCCGGGCTTGGAGTAGAGCTCGATCTGTGCCGGCAGGTTGTTGCCGGTGTTCTTCTCTTCGAACATCGACACCGGCGCCAACTGCGAATAGCGCAGGTTGGTTTCGGTGAAAGTGTCGAACACCCCTGCCGAGATCGCCTCGCCGTCGTCTCCGTAGGTGACGACTTGATCGCCTTTCTTGCCCATCACGATGGCGGTGCCGGTGTCCTGGCACATGGGGAGAACCCCGGCGGCGGCGATGTTGGCGTTGAGCAGCAGTTCATGTGCCACGAAGACGTCGTTTCCGGAGGCCTCGGGGTCTTCGAGGATGCCGGCCAGCTGTTCGAGGTGCTCGGTGCGCAGGTAATGGGCGATGTCGTTCATCGCGGCGCGGGTGAGCAGGCGGATTGCCGAAGGCTCGACTTTGACGAACGTGCGCCCGTCGGCTCTGAAGGTGGAGATCCCCTCAGTTGAGATCAGGCGGTACTCGGTGGCGTCGACTCCGAGCGGCAACAGATCGGAGTAAGCGAACTCGGTCATAGCACTACGCTACTACCCCTTCTCAGCTCAAGAGGCCTCACCCACAGAGCCGCGCCAACAGATCAGCGATGCCCGCAAGCCTTTCCACTGAACGAGCAGCCTCGGGAGGAAGATCGGTTGAGATGGAAGCGTGGAGAGCCTGGCTGCCGATCACGAGAAGCTCGTTTTCGCCTAGGATTGCTCCAGCAGCTCGGACCGCATGGTCGAAAGCTTCGCGATTCACCCTTCGCCCCTGAACAACCTGTACACGGCGGTGCGCTTTGCCGGAGTGAGGACTCCCGCGAAGGGCGTGACTTGTCGAAGTTCGCGCCCGCGCTCGCCGGGGTCGAGCATTCGCGCAAGGATTTGCTCAGTTGTCCCTTCAAGGATCCGCTCCCATTCTTCTAGCAGGGGAGCTCCCATTCTTCTAGCAGGGGAGACGCATGAGGGTTCTGCGCTCGCATCCGGGTGATGTTGCGGCGTCCGATGCCTATGATCTCGCGCTCCCGTTTCCGCCATTCTTGGGAGATCGCGATGTGAAGGGCCATGCTTCTCGCCTGATCCCGGGTGAAAGGTGTGCCGACCATTGGGCAACATGCCGACCCTGTCGAACCAGCCATCCGCTCGACGGTCTGCCACGTCGGGCTCTTTGCGGGGCTCTTTGCGGCGGTTTCGCGGGCAGCAATCGTGGGCTGAGAGGTATCTGCCGACTTGGCCGACTCGGTCATGACTCCAAGCTACTCGCCGGACTGCCCCGAGGCGCCCACTAACCGCAAACCCGTCTGACCTCGGCCTCGGCGTTGATGACCCGCACTCTGAGCGCGGTCAACTCGTCGTGCGTGTCGTGATCGTGTCCTTCGGCATGCGCGGCGTTGTGCGTTTGCAGCGCTTCGGCCCAGTCGCTCTCGGCATTGGCCTGCGCCTCGGCAACGTCAGCGCATTCGGCGGCGTCTCGCTCGCCGGAGCATGCGCTCAGCAGGACGATTGCCGCCACAGCCGTGCTGATTGCGCTGATGATGCGCGCATGTTTCGTTCGTAGTCTCATTTTCTTGCCTCGTTGACTTGTTGTCCATATGTTGGACTTTGGTTGTGCGGCAGGGCCGAAAGCAGCTTCCTACGGTTACGGACGGCCCTGCCGCACGGCTTTGTGTGCGCTAGCCTGTGGTCTTCCACAAGAGGGGCTAGAGTCAACTCATGAGTGATTCGCGCGGCGACGTGCAAACCCGCCTACAGCGGTTTTGGCTGTCAAAGACAACTCTTGTGTTGACGAGGCGGGGCGCATTTTTTGATGGGGTTTTTGCGTTTATATTTTGGTTCCATTGGGATAGGCCCCTCGCATCTGTGTTTCTGCTCGCTGCCTCACTCGTGTCAGCCGGCATGTCGGTCTATTCTTGGCGAGTGCGCCGCGAGGACCGGCTGGCGAGACTGGCTGTTGATGGTCTCGACTAGTGGCCCTCTGTGGCCTTGATACCTGTGGCACCGCAGTAAAGGCCGGCAGGGGGGATGACGCGGCCAATGATCCCGCAAGCCCCAAACCAGAGCCACTGATTGTGGGTGTGGGGGTGTTCGTACCTGGGTCCGCATCGCCTATAGCGTTCGTAGCCCCAAATTGGAACTCCGTACCTGTATTCGCCTTCGCCGTTGCCGAAGTCGTGCCAATACATATGGTTGGGGTCCCATCGGTAACCGATGATCGTGTAGTTGGTTGATTGCACCCAGGTGCAGTCCTGCGTGTAGGATACATGGGCGGACGCTGGGTCGGAGTCTGCGACCGTCACGACGGTCAATGCGCTGGCGAGCACAGCGAGCGCCAAAACCCCAGCAGCAGCTGAACGGATTCTCATAAGGGTTTTCCTTTTGATATCAGTCAGGAAGCTGCTTTGCGGCGAGCGTAGCTGAATCCGGTTCTAGTCGTAACAGGCGATCGCTTCGGCTGTGACAGGGACCTTGATTTGGGTCCGGGTGATTCACCTTGGGTTTTGCACAGGCTGTTTGTTGTGGTTTTTTGTGGTGGTTTGGTTGGTTCTGTCCGCAGTGTAGGCGGTTTCGAACTCGTCGGGTGGGAGGTCGTCGAGGTAGCTGTGGATGCGCTGGGTGTTCCACCAGTGCACCCAGCCGAGGGTGGCGAGCTCGACGTCGTCGATTGTGCGCCACGGTCTGTGGTCGGGGCCGCGGATCAGTTCGGTCTTGAACAGCGCGTTGACCGCTTCGGCGAGGGCGTTGTCATATGAGTCCCCAGCCGATCCGGTCGACGGCACAGCGCCGATCTCGTCGAGGCGCTCGCCGTAGCGGATGCTGGTGAACTGGCTGCCGGCATCGGTGTGGGCGACGAGCCTTTCGAGGCGGGCGCCTCGGTTCCAGCGGGCCATCTCCAAAGCGTCGAGGGCCATCTGGGTGCGCATGTTCGACGCGACCCTCCAGCCGACGATGCGGCGGCTGTAAGCGTCGATGACGAAGCACACATAGGCGACGCCGGACCAGGTGGCGACATGGGTCAGGTCGGCGACCCACAACCGGTTCGGGGGGTCGGCGGTGAAGTCCCGCTCCACTAGGTCGGCGGGCCGTGCTGTGTTGGGATCGGGTCGGGTGGTGCGCACACTCTTCGTCCGTTTCACGCCGCCGATCCCGAGTTGGCGCATGAGGCGGGCTACTTGGTCGCGTCCGATGTCGTGGCCGGCGCGTCGAGCCGCGATCCACAGCTTGCGCGCTCCATAGACCGAGTAGTTGGCCTGCCACAGCGCCAACAAGACCGGCATCATCTGCGCGTCCCGCTTTGACCGAGCCGACGGCGGGCGGCGCTTGGCCGACCAGTACGTGGAGGGGGCCACCTGCAAAGCAACACAGACGGGCTCGACCCCGAACTCTTCACGGTTGCCGTCGATGAACCGCACGATCATCGCTGTCGGCGGTCGAGCTCCGCCCCGAAAAAACCGCTGCACGCTGAAGAATCTCGTTCGCCCGGCGCAGCTCACGGTTCTCCTGACGCAGCCGCTTGATCCCCGCGCTCTCCGCTGAGCCCACCCCCGCACGGGCACCCGCGTCGATCTCGGCCTGAGCCACCCAACGGCGCAACGACTCCTCCCCGCAACCGAGCTGACGGGCCACCCGAGCCACCGTGCCCACAGAACTGCCCAACTCCTCACGCAACGCCAACACCAACCGCACCGCATGCTGTTTCTGCTCAGCCCAATACCTCCTCGAAGTCGGCACCGGCCCCGTTCCTGAACCCATAGAACGCATCATCGCTCCAATCCTTGGAGCCTGCACAAAACCCAGGGTGAATCATCAAGCCAGGCTCACCCCCGCCGCCCACACTGAACAACACAACCACCAACACCCATAACAACCGGACTCACAACGGGTCCCGTCAGCCCTGCCGCACGGCTTTGTGTGCGCTAGCCTGTGGTCGCACTTCCGAACGGGTTACACTCGATCCATGACTGACGAGCGAGGTGTCGAGCTAAAACCGGGTCAGCGGTTTTGGCTGTCTAGGGCAACATTACAACTAACGAGGAGATTGGCAGCATTTCATGGGTTTTTTGCTGCTTACTTTTTCTATCTCGACCGGCTGATATCATCAGTGGTGTTGCTTATTGCCACATTTGCGCTTGCCGGTATGTCATTCGTTTCTTGGATTAAGCGTCGGGAGGTCAGTTAGTTGGCTAGTGCCCGTGGTGCTGGTACCGGATAAACTCAGCGCTGCATATGAGACCGGGAATTGGTCCTAGTGCTGCATACGCAGCACACACATAAAATGCATTCCATGGGTTGTGGGAATGGGGTTGGTTGTACCATGGGCCACAACTTTTGTAACGCTCGTAACCCCAGACCGGCACGAGACGTCCGACCCTGTATTCACCTTCTCCCGGTTGTTCTGGATCTTCAACCCATACGACATAGTCTGAGTCATAGTCGTATCGAATAATGGTGTAGTTCGTTGACTGCACCCAAGTGCAGTCTTGCCTCCGGTCTACATGGGCGGACGCGGGGTCGGAGTCTGCGACGGTGACTATGGTCAATGTGCTAGCTAGCACAGCGAGCGCCAAGACCCCAGCAGCTGAACGGACTCATAAGGGTTTTCCTTTGAATCAGTCAGGAAGCTGCTTGTGCGAGAGAGTAGTTGAATCCGGTTCTAGTTGCAACAAGCGATCGCTGCGGCTGCTTCTTTCCGGTTGTTGGAGTCCCGTCCCTCGGCCTTCGGGGACTCGATTCCGTCTTGTCGCACAAGGAAAAAAGGGGCGCGAACCGATGTTCAGCTGTTGATCGGTGTGCCGGGATATGCGGCGGGGTCGCCCTCGGCGGGGATCGCCGGCCGGGACCAGTGAGCCAAATCAGCGATCGCTTCAGCGACATCGCGCCAGGTGTCGGGATCCCAGCCCTCGGCCTTGGCGGTCACGACCCCGTCTTGTCGTACCAGCAGGAAACAGGGAGCGGACTCGACGCCCAACCCCTCAGCGATTGCGCATGACGGGTCTGTGAACGTCAACACCTCGTCGGCGTACGGGCCGAGAAACCGCTCAGCGTCGTCGGGTGAGCAGGTCAGGATCCAGCAGGGACGACAGTCGGCTTCCCGGAACCCCTGCAGGATCCTCTTGGAAGTGTCGAGGATCCAGGCGCTCTCGTGAGTGAAAGGGTCGAGCACCACGCATGCGAGCGGGAAAGTCGTGAGCCAGTCTGAAAGAGGTCGGCTCTCGCCGTTGAGAGGATTGAGTTCTAGCTCAGGGGCGATTGTCACGCCGCAACGTTAGCGCTCCGCGGCCCAAGCCGGTCGCATCGGTAGCAGAAGTCGGCAGCCGCCTTTGCCTAGTCGGACCAGTCGATGGTTAATAAATTTGCAAGATGTTGTATGAACATTCATTTCTGCTATAGTCAACGGGATGTACAAGCTGGCTGTCATCGGCGCTTCAGGATTCACGGGAGCGGAATTCCTGCGCTTGTGCGCGGTTCATCCCCACTTCGAGGTGGTCATCGCCACAGCCGAGTCCCAAGCCGGCAGACCTATCGCAGACCTGTATCCCAGTCTCGCGTCGGCATACGGCGAGATGGCTTTCACACCGCACAACGATGAGCTGATCAGCGCCATCGAAGGATTGGCGGACCTGGTGTTGATGGGGCTTCCGCATGGGCATGCTCAGACTCTGGTGCCGCAGCTTCGCGGCAAGGTCGAACACATCATCGATCTCTCCGCAGATTTTCGCTTCGAGGACCCGAGCGTCTACCCGAAGTGGTACGGCGAGGCCCACCAAGCGCCGGAGTTGCTCGACGAGTTCGTTTTCGGACTCCCAGAATTGTTCCGGGATCAACTCCGGGATGCAGAACTCACCGCGGTCGCCGGCTGCTACGTAACCACCGCTTCGCTGGCGCTCGCCCCGTTGGTGAAAGCCGGAATCGTCGAACCGACGGGGATTATCGTCGACGCGGCGAGCGGTGTCTCCGGTGCCGGGCGGCCACCCAAGGACAACACTTCGTTCTGTTCGGTCGACGAAGACTTCAGCGCCTATGGACTGCTGGACCACCGTCACACGCCAGAGATCGAAATGGCCATCTCGAGCTACGCCGGACTCGATGCGCAGCTGCTGTTCACACCCCACCTTGCCCCGATGAATCGCGGGATTCTCGCCACCTGCTACGGCAACCTGAGCGATGCCGGCGCAACGACCGGCACCGCCCTCGAATGCCTTGCCGAGGCCTACACCGGCGAACCTTTCGTGGTGGTCGATGAGCGGTCTCCGTCGACCAAAGCCACGCTTGGATCAAACACCGTCCATCTCACCGCCAGAGTCGATGAGCGGACTCAGACTGTGATGGCAATCGGCGCCCTCGACAACCTTGTGAAGGGCGCTTCAGGCCAGGGCATCCAGTGCGCCAACGCGGTTCTCGGACTCCCCGAACAAACTGGTCTGCCCATCGCCGGACTCTTCCCCTAGCACCTGAGACAGTCATGTCTGAACCCCTTTCACCCCTGGCACCGGCATCGTTCCCTGACATTCCCCCCATTGCGGGGGTCCAATTGGCCACATATGCCGCAGGAATCAAATACGAATCCAGACCGGACCTGTTCCTCGCCTCGCTCGCCGAAGGCACCTCGGTTGCCGGTGTGTTCACCCGCTCGAAGTGCCCATCCGCGCCCGTCGAATGGTGCCGGCGGATCTTGGACGAAGGAAATCGCACAGCGCGGGCCCTGGTGTGCAACTCGGGCAACGCCAACGCGTTCACCGGGGCAGCCGGGGCAGCCAGCGCGACCCTCACAGCAGAGGTGGTGGCCCAGTCCCTTGGAGTAGACGCACAGAGGGTCTTTCTGGCGTCCACCGGCGTCATCGGCGAGCCGCTGCCCGACGATGTTCTGAGCGAGAGCCTCCCTGAGTTGGTCGACAACCTCGGGGTCGCCAGCATCGAGGCCTGGGCTTCTGCAGCCAAAGCAATATGCACAACCGACACGTTCAGCAAAGGCTCGGCGGTGCGCATCAATTCAACTGCAGCGCACATCGCTGGAATCGCCAAGGGAAGCGGCATGATCGCACCCGATATGGCCACCATGCTGGCTTTCGTTTTCACTGACCTGGCAGTCGCTCCGGAGATCCTTCAGAGCTGCCTGTCGGCATCTGTCGCGGTGAGTTTCAACTGCATAACCGTCGATTCCGACACATCGACCAGCGACACAGTCCTGCTGTTCGCCACGGGCGAGCAGATCGACGACGAAATCAGCTCGCCGACCGATCCGCGGCTGGATGAGTTCCAAGACGCGCTGGACAGCGTCCTGTTGGATCTGGCGCACCAGATCGTACGCGACGGCGAGGGCGCCACGAAATTCGTGCAAGTGACCGTGACTGGAGGCGAATCCGATGAATCGGCGCACAACATCGCACGGTCTATAGCCGAGTCGCCCCTGGTCTCAACCGCGCTGGCCGCTGAGGACGCCAACTGGGGGCGGATAGTGATGGCAGTCGGCAAAGCGGGAGAGAGAGCCGATCGCGACCGGCTCTCAATCTGGATCGGCGACGAACTGGTCGCCTCGGGCGGTGCGCAACGTCGGGACTACAGCGAGCCGCGGGCGACGCAACACCTCAAGCAGGACGAAATCGAACTGAGGGTAGATGTCGGCATCGGCACGGGCTCAGCGACCGTCTGGACATGCGATCTCACTCACGGCTACATCGAAATCAACGCGGGGTACCGCTCATGACCGACTCATCAGCACAGGACCTGATCTCAGAGCGGGGTTTCGCCCCACGGGGGTTCTCTCCAGAACGCCGCGCCGCGGCGCTGATCGAGGCATTGCCCTACATACAGCAGTTCCGCGACGCGGTCATGGTGGTGAAGCTCGGCGGCAACGCCATGGTCGACCCCGCCCTGTCCGCGTCCTTCGCCCAAGATGTGGTGTTGCTGCGATCGGTCGGGCTGCGGCCCGTGGTCGTACACGGGGGCGGCCCCCAAATAGGCGCTCTCCTGGGGCGCCTGGGAAAAACGACTGAGTTCGTAGACGGCCTGCGGGTCACCGACGCCGAAACGCTTGACGTGGCAAGGATGGTGCTTGTCGGCAAGGTCGGCCGTGACATCGTTGGCGCGATCAACGTTCACGGGGCCTTCGCTGTCGGAGTGTCCGGTGAGGACGGAGGTCTGATCACCGCGGTGCCGACTGATGAGGCTCTCGGGTTCGTCGGCGACGTTGCCTCCGTGCAGCCTCAGATACTGGAGCGGTTGCTGGCCGAGAGGATGATCCCGGTCGTGTCGACGATCGGCGCGGACAACTCCGGGCAGGCGTACAACATCAACGCCGACACAGTCGCGGGAGCGCTGGCAGGCGCGCTCGGAGCAGAGAAGGCGATCTACCTCACCGATGTGGCCGGTTTGCTGACCGACCCCGACGACCCCTCCTCCATCGTGCCCCGTGCCACGGTCGAAGACCTCGAGGCGATGATCGCCGACGGAACGATCTCAGGCGGGATGATCCCCAAGGTCCGGGCCTGCACAGACGCAGTCGAATCGGGAGCGGCGTCGGCGCATCTGCTCGACGGCCGGATCCCCCATGTGCTGCTGCTGGAGCTGTTCACCGACGCCGGCATCGGCACGATGGTGACGCCATGACCGTTGAGCAAACCCAAGCCTGGGGCGCGACAGGTGACCACAGCCCGCTGATGAACAACTACGGCTCCCCGCCGCGCATCTTCGTTAGCGGTCGGGGCACCGAGCTGTGGGACAACGAAGGTCGGCGGTATCTCGACTTTCTTTGCGGTCTGGCCGTGACCTCATTGGGGCATTCCCATCCGGTTGTGGCCGCCGCTATCGCCGCCCAAGCCGCCACGTTGACCCACACCTCGAATCTGTTCGCCAACGAACACCAGGCGCCGGTTGCGGAGGCGATCAGCGAACTGATCGACGGAGGCCGAGGTCAAGTGTTGTTCCAGAACTCGGGGGCCGAAGCCAACGAAGCCGCCATCAAGTTGGCGCGCAAGTATCAAGGCAGGGGTCGCCATGTGGTCCTGAGTGCGCTGCGGTCGTTCCATGGACGAACCCTGGCCACTCTGGCGGCCACCGGTCAACCAGAGAAGCACGAGTCGTTCCAGCCGCTGCCCGAAGGGTTCCGCCATGTCGTTTTCGACGATGTGTTGGAGCTTGAAAAAGCACTCGGCCCCGAGGTGGGGGCCATCATGCTCGAAGCTGTGCAAGGCGAGGGCGGCGTCAACCCTGCCCACGACGGTTATCTCCAAGCTGTCCGCGAGATCTGCGATGAGAGGGGGATCCTGCTCATCATGGACGAGATACAAACCGGTTTCGGGCGCACGGGCGAATGGTTCGGCTACCAGCACAGCGGTATCACCCCCGATATCGTCACGCTCGCCAAAGCCATCGCCAACGGTGTGCCCGTCGGCGCTGTGTGGGCCCGTGATGATGTTGCAGCCTGCTTCGGCCCTGGCGACCACGGCTCGACGTTCGCCGGGCAGGCTCTGGCGCTCGCCGCGGCGAGAGCCACCATTGACAGCTATGTTGCCATGGATGCTCCGGCGGTGGTTCAAGGCAAGGAAGCGAAGATAAGAGCCAGCCTCGCCGACATTGCCGGCGTCGATCATGTCAGGGGCCGGGGCTTGCTTCTGGCCATCGAGCTCACCGCCGAGAGCCGTGCTGGTCGGACGGGGGCCGAGATTGCCAGGGCCTGTCTTGACGAGGGAGTGATCCTCAATGGGATCACTCCCACCGCGCTGCGGATCGCGCCTCCCTACACCGTCTCCGATGACGAGATCGGCGAAGCGGTCGCGGTGATCGCCAAGGTGCTGGAGACGACATGATGAGACATTTCACCGAGATCGACGATCTCTCGCCGGCTGAGCTTGAGCGGGTGCTCGACCTGTCTTCGGCGCCCGCGTCTCCCACTCTGCTGGCAGGCAAGGGTGTGGCACTCATCTTTGAGAAGCCGTCGGCCCGGACCCGCAACTCGATGGAGATGGCGGTTGTGCAACTGGGCGGCCATCCGGTGTATATCGGCAACGAAGAGGTCGGCCTGGACCGGCGAGAGTCGACCGAGGACGTCATCAGAGCTATGTCCGGATTCCACGCGGCCGTCGGAGCGCGTGTTTATAGACACTCGATTGTGGAGCGCATGGCCGCGGTCGATCAGGTCCCGGTGGTGAATTTGTTGAGCGACCGCGGTCATCCGATGCAGGCCTTGGCTGATCTGCTCACGATCCATCAAGAGTTCGGCGCGCTCAAGGGCCGCAGCGTCGCCTATGTGGGCGACGCCAACAATGTCGCGTTCTCGTTGGCGCTCGGCGCCGGTCTGGCCCAGATGGAGTTCCGCATCGCCAGCCCCGTCGGCTACGGGTTCGACGAGGCCGACCTTGCGCGGATCAGCGTGGTCGGCGAGCCCCGGGTGTACGACAGCCCGGTTGCGGCTGTGGAGGGTGCTGATGCGGTGTACACCGATGCCTGGACTTCAATGGGCCAAGAGGCTGAGGCTTCCAAGCGCACACGCGATTTCGAGGGTTTCCAAATCGACGAGAAGATGATGGCATCAGCCGCCGACGAGTCGATCTTCCTGCACTGCCTGCCTGCACATCGGGGTGAAGAAGTCACCGACGCCGTCCTTGACGGCCCCAGCAGCAGGATCTGGCCTCAGGCCGCCAATCGGATGCATGCCGCGCGGGGCCTGCTCGTCTGGCTCCTGGGGGAGGCGAACCGATGAGCAAGGCGAGGAGGCAGCACCGCATCGCAGTCTTGTTGGGTGAGCATGCTGTCATCAACCAGAGCCGGCTCGTGGAGCTGCTGCAAGACGAAGACATCAGAGCCACGCAAGCAACTGTCTCGCGTGACCTCGATGAGCTCGGCGCGGTCAAAGTGCGTGTGGCCGGCGGCGAAACCGTCTATGCCATCCCCGAGCATTCCGTTGACCGTATAGCTCCGGAGGATCATCTTCGCCGGGTGATGGGCGACTGGGTTGCCGATATTTCCCATTCCGGAAACCTGGTGTTGCTGCGCACCCCGCCCGGGTCTGCCCATGTTGTGGCGTCTGCGCTTGATCGCGCAGGGATCACAGGGATTGTCGGTACCGTCGCAGGAGACGACACCCTGTTGGTTGTTGCCGCCGAAGAAGTCGGCGGAGCCTGCCTCGGGGCTCGGCTGCGGGACCTCGCCGGACTGTGAGAAGAGCCATGACTGAACTAACCAAGGAAAGAAAGAACTGCTGAGATGAAAGTAGTCCTGGCCTACAGCGGTGGGCTTGACACCTCGATCATCCTGCACTGGCTGCGGGAGAACTACGACGCGGAAGTGATCACCTTCACTGCTGACATCGGTCAAGGAGAGGAGGTTGAGCCGGCGCGTGCCAAAGCGCTTGCGATGGGGGTGGCCGAAGACGACATCCATATCGAAGACCTGCGCGAAGAGTTCACCCGCGACTTCGTCTTCCCGATGTTCAGGGCCAACACGATCTATGAGGGGGAGTACCTTCTGGGCACGTCGATAGCCCGGCCGCTGATCGCCAAGCGCCTCGTTGAGATCGCAGCCGAGCATCAAGCAGACGCCATCAGCCACGGTGCGACCGGCAAGGGCAACGATCAGGTCCGGTTCGAGCTCGGCGCCTATGCGCTCTCGCCCGACATCGAGGTCATCGCGCCCTGGCGGCTCTGGGATCTGGACTCGCGGGAATCGCTGATGGACTATGCCGCGGCCCGCAAAATCCCCATCGAGATGACCAGAGGCGCCAAGTCCCCGTTCTCGATGGACGCCAACCTGCTCCACATCTCCTATGAGGGCGGCCCCTTGGAGGACCCCTGGACCGAGCCGCCCGCGGAGATGTGGCGGTGGTCGGTCAGTCCCGCTGAAGCGCCGAATGAGGCGACCTACCTTGATCTGACCTACGAGCGCGGCGACATCGTCGCCATCGACGGCGAGGCCATGAACTCCGCAGCGGTGCTCACACACCTCAACGAGATGGGCGGCGCCAACGGCGTCGGACGGCTGGACATCGTGGAGAACCGCTATGTCGGAATGAAGAGCCGGGGGGCATACGAGACTCCGGGCGGCACGATCATGTTGCGGGCCCACCGCGGGATCGAGTCGATCACTCTGGACCGCGAAGTGGCTCACCTCAAGGACTCGCTGATGCCGAGATACGCGGAGTTGATCTACAACGGCTATTGGTGGAGTCCCGAGCGCGAGATGCTCCAAGCGGCTATCGACCACAGCCAGCGCTGGGTCAGCGGCGAGGTCCGCGTCCGGCTCTACAAGGGCAACGTCGATATTGTCGGCCGCAGGTCGTCCGATTCGCTGTTCGACGAGAAGACCGCAACCTTCGAAGAAGACGAGGGCGTCTATCAGCAGGGTGACGCTGAAGGCTTCATCAAGCTCAACGCGTTGCGCCTGCGCAACCTTGCACGGAAACGAGGCTGAGCCATGGCGACCATGTGGCACGGGAGATTCGGCGCAGACCCGTCGGAATCGTTGCAGGCCCTGAATGACTCGCTGCATTTCGACCAGCGGATGTTCCGACAGGACATCGCCGGCTCGCGCGCGCACCTGCGGATGCTCTGCGAGGTTGGGCTCGTGGAACCCTCTGAGCGCGATGAGGTGTTGGCCGCCCTTGAACAGGTTTCCGAAGAGCTCAGCGACGGCTCGTTCGAGTTCGTCGAAAGCGACGAGGACATCCACACCGCGGTTGATCGGCGGGTGTGCGAGTTGGCCGAGGCTGGAGCGAAGCTCCACACCGGACGGAGCCGCAACGACCAGGTCGCCACCGATCTTCGCCTCTGGACGAAATCGGCTATCGACGAGGTTGTGACGCTGGTTGGGGGCTTGCAGCTGACATTGCTCAGGGCCGCCGAGTCTGTCGGCGATGCCTACCTCCCCGGATACACCCACCTGCAGCAGGCTCAGCCGGTGCTGTTGGCGCACCATCTTCTGGCGCACGGCTGGGCGTTGGCCCGCGATGTCGACCGGCTCAAAGACGCCAGAGCGCGCCTGGACGTCTCTCCTCTCGGCGCCGGCGCCCTGGCTGGTTCATCACTTCCCCTTGATCCTGGAATGTGCGCCGATGAACTCGGCTTTGCGGGCGTGTTCGACAACAGCCTTGATGCGGTCAGCGATCGCGACTTCGTGGCTGAAACGCTCTTCGGGTTGTCGCTGCTCGGGGTTCACCTGAGCCGGATCGGCGAGGAACTGATCCTGTGGGCTTCGAGCGAGTTCGGTTTCGTGACTCTTGACGAGGCTTTCTCCACCGGTTCGTCAATGATGCCGCAGAAGAAGAATCCCGACGTCGCTGAACTGGCGAGGGGCAAGGCAGGTCGGTTGATCGGTCGCCTGACTGGGTTGATGACCACGCTCAAGGGCCTGCCCCTGACCTACAACAAGGACCTCCAAGAAGACAAGGAGCCGCTGTTCGATTCGGTCGACACGGTATTGCTCACGGTTTCCGCGCTCGATGGCATGATCGGGTCGCTCGAGTTCAACATCTCTCGCATGACCGACTCTGCGGCTTCTCCATATGCCGCGGCCACTGATCTTGCTGAGTGGCTGGTGTCTCGGGGAATGCCGTTTCGGCAAGCCCATGAAGTCGTTGCCGACCTTGTGCGCCGGTCGCTCGACGGTGAAGGCGCCTTCGCTGATCTGGTCGCTGCCAGCGATGCTCTCGGGACCGAGGCAGCAGGGCTGCTTGAACCAGGCGTGTCGGTCACCCGTCGCAATACTCACGGTGGCGGATCGCCCGATGCCGTCGCTGAGCAGATTCAACGTTTCCGTGCGTTGCTCGGCCAGGCGAACCTCCGGGACCGGAGCGGTGGCGCCGAAACTCGATGACAGCAGAGTGGATCACCGCTGACGACGAGCGCTTGTGGTCGTCGTCGCGCCCGGGCGACGTGTGGGAGGCGATCGCGCCGCTGGACAGCCCGGAAGTGCGAGAGACGCGGGATTCGATGCGTTCCCTGCTCAATGAGCGCCCGGCACCGCTGGATCGTCGCGAACGACCAGGCCATTTCACCGCGAGCGCGGTGGTAGTCGCGGCCGAGTTGGATCGGGTGCTGCTCTTGCACCACGCCAAGCTCAGGATCTGGGTCCAACCGGGCGGCCATGCCGATGGCAACTCAAATCTGATGGCAGTAGCGTTGCGCGAGGCAACAGAAGAAACCGGCATCAGCGGTTTGAAGATCTGGCCTCAGGCCATCGACCTTGACATCCACCGGGTCGATCCCCCTCTAGAGGACGCTCATCTTCACTACGACGTGCGCTTCTTGGTGCTCGCGCCGCAGTCGCCTGTGCTCAACGCCAACCATGAGTCCACGGCCCAACGCTGGGTCTCTCCCGACGACTTTTCCTCCTTGGGAGTCGACGACGGCCTGAGGCGGCTGACCCGAACCGGCCTCGCTCTGGCGCTCAGCCATTCTCAGAGATCGGAAACCTGCCAGTGCCTATAGGTCGAGGGGGGTGTGACAGGAACTCATGTCGTTGACGTTGGCGAGGCCGTCAATGCGACGGGTGTAGATCCCGCCTTCGGCTCTTTCGCGCAAGATGAATCGCAGGTCGGAGCCGGTGGCGCCTTCGCCCAGCGCCTCCAACTTGGCAACGTGGCGCCAACGGTCCTCCAGATACGCGTCCCAGTCAGCGAACCAGGCATTGAGGATCAACGAATCGCCCTGATCGCTGACGTGGGTGCGGAAGGCCTCCCTGAGGGCGGCGACCATCGTTTCGGTCAGTTCCGTGCCAGCGGCGATCTGGGCGGTTCGTTCGCCCACTGTGTCGACGTCACGACCGGTTGGCAACGCGTTGATCTGGGCTTGCAGCGGCACGCAGGCGTTTTCGGCCGCTGCGGCAAAACTGCGGCTTTGCAGGCGGTCTGGGTTGTCGCGGGGCGCGAACAGGTAAATCCAGACCCACATGCCGATGATGGACAGCACTACCAGTGTGAGAAAGACCCTGGCGGACGTGCGTTTCAGATTCGTTGGTCCGGACATCGGGGATTTACTGTTCGGCCCGCGGGTTGACCCAGATGGTGGTTGTCTGGTCGCCGACGTCTGTTGTTCCCGCTACTGGGTTCTGGGCCCAGACTCTGCCACGGCGCGTCTCGCCGCCGGCGTCGGGGTTCTGGATCACCCTGGTGATGACGCCCAGCCCTGCGCTGGCCAGCGACTGTTTGGCTTCGCTTTCAAGAAGGCCGACGACATTCGGGACAGGGTCGCGGCTGGGTCCGACCGCGATCTCTACGGTGATTATCACGCCTCCAGGCACCACGGATCCCGCCGCTGGAACCTGCATGAAGATTGTGCCTGACGGATAGGCGGTGGTCTCGCGCTCCACCACGGTGACAGTGAAGAACTCCTCTTCCATCTGAAGTCTGAGTTCTTCGTCGATCACACGACCGAACAGGTCGGGCACGACAATCTCGTCGGGTGCATTCGGCAGCGTTGTCGTAGTCGAACTGGTGGGTGGCGTCGGGAACTCGCCCAGAGGCAGACCGTCGTGCATCTCATCCATGATCTCTTTCCAGATCAACGCGGGGAAGGTGCCGCCTGCGACTGGGCGTCCCCCGAACTCATAGCTCATCGGTACTTGCCCGACTGGATAGCCGACCCACACCGCTGCCGTGCGCTGAGCCGTGTAGCCGACGAACGTGGCGTCCGCATTGTTCTGGGATGTTCCAGTCTTGCCGGCCGCGGTGCGCTCGCCTTCAAGTCGCGCGCGGGTGCCCGTTCCGTTGGTGATGGTGCCGCTCAACACCCAGGAGATCTGATCAGCGACCGAAGCGCTCAGAACCGGAGCGGGCCTCGGCGCGGCTTCATAGAGGAGCGTTCCGTCGGGGTTGGTGACATGGGTGACGATGATTGGATCGAGCCGTACTCCTGAACGTTTGAAGGTCGAGAAGGCGGTGGCCAACTCGACCATGTTGACGTTCTCCGTGCCGAGCACAGCCGCGCACACCGGAGCGATCCTGCCAACCCCGAAGCCCAGTTTCTCTGCCATCTGGACGAAGCTGCGGGGACCGATGCGCTCGATCAACTGCGCGTAGACCGTGTTGATGGAGCTGCGGGTCGCCTCGACCAGCGTGATGCTCACCACCTCCTCTTCCTCTTCACCGTCTTCGCCGAAGCGGCGCACTCCGCCCTCCACTTCCCATGGTTCTCCGCAAACGGGGAAATTGTCGATTTCGATTTCGACGGGAGCTTCCCAGACACTGGTCACTGGGATGCCGCCTTGAACAGCTGCGGCGAGGCCGATCGGTTTCATCGCTGATCCGGCCTGGCGCCCCGACCCGGATGCGAGATTGAATTTCGCGTCGTCTCGCTCGCCGAAGAAATCTCTCCCGCCGAACATGGCTAGAACATGGCCGTCGTCGCCTGGCGTCGTTCCCATCACCACCGCGGCAGCGTCGGGATTCTCGTTGCCGTCGGATCGATGGCGGGGGAGCGCTCGTTCGACTGCGGTCTCGGTTCTGGCTTGAAGCTCCAAGTCGATGGTGGCGTGGATGGTCAGCCCGCCTTCGAAGAGGAGGCGGGCACGGTCATCGCGGGTTTCGCCGAATTGTTCGTTGTCGAGGAACCACTGCTTCACGTCTTCAACGAAATAAGCGGCTGGATACCTCTCTTCGAGGATCGGCACGTCATCGACCAGTTCGATCGGCTCCAGCCGTGCGAATTCATACTCTTCGAGCGTTATGTAGTCGTTGGTGTACATGCGCAACAGCACGAGGTCGCGTCGGTCGCGGGCTTCATTGGGGTTCTGGTAGGGGTTGTAGCGGCTCGGCGCCTGGATGAAGCCGGCCAGAGTCGCTGCCTCTACGAGGCTGAGCTCGGCCACTTTGAGGCAGTGGTTGCCTCCGATACCTTGCAGAGCGCAGTCGGGGGCGCCGAAATACTGGCGAGCAGCGGCCTCGATGCCGTATGCACCGTTCCCGAAGTAGATCCAATTGAGGTAGCGCTCGAGGATGAACTCCTTGGTGTAGTGCTGTTCGAAGCGCAGAGCCATGAACAGCTCTTCGATCTTGCGGCTGCCAGTGTTGTCGCTGCGGTCCAAGAAGACATTTCCCACATATTGCTGAGTGATGGTGGAGCCGCCCTGGCTGATCCCTCCGGCGCTCACGTTGGAACGAGCCGCTCGCAGGATGGCTTTGAGGTCGATGCCGTTGTGATCCCAGAAACGCTCGTCCTCAATGGCGATTACCGCATTTTGGACGATTTCGGGAATGTCCGAGAAAGCTACGTCGGTGCGATTCTGTTCCCCCCGCAGACTTGTGATGAGTCTGCCGTTGCGGTCCACCACGACTGAAGACTGTGCTGTTTCGAGATCGCCGACCGAAAAGTCCGAACCGAACAACGTGTCGAAGTCTTTGGTCTCAAAGCTGCAGCCGGCTGTGAGCACCGCGATTGTTGCGAGCGCTGCCAGACAGCGTCGAACAAGGCGGGGGCGGCGCATGGCCCCCATTCTGCTGACAAACGAGGCCCGATCCTCACCCCGATCCTCACCGCTGATCTTTTGGACGCGGCTCGGGATTCGATCTCGTATCGTGGTGCCACATGACTGAGAAGTATGCGCGTGTCGAAAGTGCCGGCGTTGCCAGACGCTGCTCTCCCGCTCTTGTTCGCTGCGCTCTATTCCCCGCTCTTGTTCGCTTCGCTCACCGGGCAGCTCGAGCCGCGGGCGGGCCGCTCGGGCCACATCCACGCTGCTTGGGCAGTGTGCGTGGGAGATAGCATGGCAAGCAGTGTGGCCTCTGGGGCGGCTGTTGTCGATGATCTCGGGTTCCGCGGCCTGCTGCAGGATCACACCGACGAGACTGCTCTGCGGGAGTTGCTTGAGCCAGGCGGCGTCCCCTTGTATCACGGGATCGACCCGACAGCTCCGAGCCTGCACCTCGGCAACTTCATCGGAGTGCTGGTGCTGCGACGCTTTCAAGACGCCGGGCACCGGCCGATTGCCCTGGTAGGCGGCGCAACCGGCATGGTCGGCGATCCCAGCGGCCGGTCTGGCGAGCGGAATCTGCTCGACGTCGATGAACTGGCCGCGAACGTCTCCGGGATTCGGTCGCAGTTGGAGCGGTTGCTCGACTTCAGCGGCGCGGGCGGAGCTGAGTTGGTCGACAATTACGACTGGACTCGCGATGTCACTTTGCTCGAGTTCCTGCGTGACGCCGGCAAGCACGTCACCGTCAACCAGATGGTTGCGAAGGACTCGATCCGTTCCAGGATGACCAGCGATGTCGGCATCTCGTTCACGGAGTTCAGTTACATGCTGCTGCAGGCTTTCGATTTCTGGTGGCTGCATGAGAATCGTGGCTGCAAATTGCAAATCGGCGGTTCGGACCAGTGGGGCAACATCACCGCCGGAATCGACCTGATCCGCAGACGCAGCGGGGTTCGCGCCCACGGCCTCACCTGGCCGCTGATGACCCGCAGCGACGGCAACAAGTTCGGCAAGACTGCCGAAGGCGCGGTTTGGCTGGATCCTGAGATGACGATGCCTTACGAGTTCCATCAGTACTTCTTGCGAGTCAGTGACGCCGACGTGGAACGCGCGCTCAAGCAGTTGACACTGCTAGGCGTCGACAACATCTCAGAGATCATGCGAGAGCATGCTGCGACCCCCGAGAAGCGGCTTGCGCAACATGCGTTGGCTGACTCGGTGACGGCTCTTGTCCATGGCTCTGAGGCGCTGCGCCGAGCCAAGCGAGCTGCGGCGGCGTTGTTCGGTGGGGGAGGCCTCGACTCAGAGGGACTTGAGTCCCTGCGCGGGATCGTGCCCGAGACGCTGGTAGCAGCCGATTCGGTCGGTCCTGATGAACCGGTCGTCGATCTCTTGGTGGCGGCCGGGGTGTGCGCTTCGAAGGGGGACGCCCGCCGTACGATCAAACAGGGCGGGATCCGTGTCAATGGCCGACTGGTGACCAACAACTCTGAGTCCGTGGCGGCGGTCGGCGGACGCTTTGCTTTAGTGCAACGTGGCAAGAAACAGCGGTATTTGGCGGTATTCGACGACTAGTCTGATCAAGCGCTGTCAGAACCCGGTCGATTGCTCAAATATTCGGCTCGGTCGGGTTGCCGCACCGAGGCTGGTTCGATAGTTTGGGTCATTCGCCTCTGTGGACGCTAGGTCTGACGAGAGCGTAGTGAGGCATAAACCGGCCGGTTCGTCTGGTCAGCGTGCCTGGCACTCCGGTGTCGAGTGCTCCTTGAAAACGGAAGAGACGGACGCAAAGCGAGTGCGGGTGGCGTTTTGGATTTCGCGATCTGAAACGGCATCTGTCAATTTGAACCGGGGCTCTCAACGGCCCTGGTGAGCCAGTTCATTCGGCCTCGGCTGGATGGACGAATCCCTCCGATCACCGATTGGTGGCCGGAGGGGAAAACTGGTCACTGCAAGCCAGCGGTGACCGGCTCTACGTAAACGCTGGGCGCCTTACGCGATCACTCTTGTGATTAAGGCACCCGCAACCCGATCTGAAGACCGGCTCTGCTGGTCGAAAGATCTCGACGGAGAGTTTGATCCTGGCTCAGGACGAACGCTGGCGGCGTGCTTAACACATGCAAGTCGAACGAGAAACCGGAGCTTGCTCCGGTGGAAAGTGGCGAACGGGTGAGTAACACGTGAGAAATCTGTCCTAGAGACCGGGACAACCATCGGAAACGATGGCTAATACCGGATACCCCCACACGGTCGCATGGTCGAGTGAGGAAATGCTCAGGTGCTCTAGGAGGATCTCGCGGCCTATCAGCTAGTTGGTGGGGTAACGGCCTACCAAGGCATCGACGGGTAGCTGGTCTGAGAGGACGATCAGCCACACTGGGACT
>JAPOYA010000046.1 GCA_026706815.1 Acidimicrobiaceae bacterium
CCACCGCACCCTCCTCGAAGAATGGGCCTACATCCGCCCCTGGGCCAGCGAAACCGAACGCGCCGACGCCTACCGCGGCTTCCTGCACTACTACAATTGCCACCGAACCCACGGAGCGCTCAACTGGAACACCCCAGCCTCCACCATCGGGAACAACCTCCCCGTACTACACATTTCGGATCGTCCAAGCGTCATTCATATCTGTTCTTCGTTGGCGTGTCAGGACTACGCCTCGTGGGAGGAAAATCCAGAGGGTCAGACTTACGATTGCTGACACGACAGCGCTGATGATGATCCCGAGTATCTCCATGCGGCATCTCGGTTTCAGGTGATGGCGTTGCGGACGGTCGGGCAGGCGACGGGTTGGAAGGCGTAAGTCACCGGATGAGCATGCCCAGTAACGCGAACTCATCCGGTTCGTTGCGCCATGACCATTCTTCTTGCGAGAGGGCGCAGCAACGTTTGCAGAGTTGGGTTCGCGATCCGGTGCCGTCTCGCAGGTTCGTTTGGTTGATGCGCATTCCGTATGGGCATTCTGAGTACGTGTGGAACACCGCCGGTTGGTGCGGGTTGGTTGTGGTTGTGTAGTAGGGGGCGCCCCACAGCACTAGTTGCCTCCCTCGTCGCGGGGGTCGAGGATCCGGCGGAATGCCTCTATGGCGTCTTGGCTACTGGCGGCGCGGGCACCGACGCTGGCGACGAACGCTCTGCGGTTGGCGGCGGGGTCGCGCCATGGGGCGATGACGCGTGCGTAGTTGCCGTCTCTGTCGCTGGCGAATCCGACGGGTGCTCTGGGGCGCGGGCCAGCAGGGGGCGCATACGGGACGGGAGCATGGGACATCTCGGTCCTCCGGTTGTTTGATGCCGCCTGTAGAGGCGGGATGCCGGTTGTCGGCAACTAGACCGCCCCAACTCGCTCGCGCCGACCGCGGCGAGTTCACACCAGCAACTTTACCGACACCCCTGCCCGCTGGAGTTGCCCTACGCCGGGCGACAGTTTGCTCACTCGTATGTCGTCCTCATGAACTCGTGCCGCACGCGGGCGGCCGACAAGCCCACGAGGGCACACAACATCCTCGCTGGACGCGTGAATCGCGCCGCAGTCGATCTCAGTTGCTTCGCCAGCGACCGAACTCGAGCGCTCCGTGATGTCGTTGCAGTCGGCTGGATGAGCCTCGCTGGCTTCGCTCCTCGCTGACGACCCGGGTGACCATTGGTGCGCACGACGGTGACAGAGCCCACGCCGCCTGCCCGAGTCAGGGGAGGCACTTCCTGGTCACCGTCGATCACGTGGCGGGCACGGGTCGTTGGCGGGTGGGATCGTGTCCGAGTCGCGGATCCTGTTGTCGCGGCCTTGGATCACCAACTCGCCACCACCGTCGTTCTTCAGGATCTCTCGTGCCCGGTCGATCGCCGCGCTCTGCGTGGGCTCCACGGCGCTAGCCCGGGACGCATGCGGCTTGATCACCTGCCAGTCGCCATCGGGACGACGAGTGACGTGTCTCTAGTCTCGGTTACTCATGATGATTCCCTTTCTCTGAACGACGGCGGCCACTCCGGTGACCGAGAACTACAGCAACGTAACTTCGGTCCGGAAAATTCCCACCTGCCCCGCTGGAGAACCTGCAACGCCGATTCTCGGTCGCGACGCCGACGGAGTCGACGGACTGTGAATTCGGCGGTCGCCCTAATTGGTCCGACTCCTGATGCGCACCGCCACCCGGCTCGTGTGCCCGCCAACGTTGCGCAACCTGTGCCGCACCCAGCACCTACGCTCGCGGGCGGTTTGGCGGGAGGACTGGTCAAGGAGAGCGACGGCCACATGCAATTCAGGGAGGGGCAGCGCATCCGCCTGCCGGGTGATGGCGACTATCGCGAGGTCGACGGGGCGATCCCGTCGGGCGATGGGTCGTGGACCCTCTTCGTCAGCGGCCCTGCTGGCCTGCAGAAGGTTGAGCTAAGCGCAACTAAGGCTGTTGCCGTCCACGTCCTCGACACTGATGGCAAGGCCGACTCGGCGATGGTGCTGGCTGGGCTGTGGGCGGGGTGGATGCGCCGAGCCGCGGCCACGTCCCGAGGGTCGGCGCTAGCGACCGTGCCGCTGCAGCCGTATCCGCATCAGGTCGCCGCTGTGTACGAGGCGATGCTGCCGCAGGTTGGCCTGCGGTTCCTGCTCGCCGACGAGCCGGGCACCGGCAAGACGATCATGGCCGGCCTGTGGCTGCGGGAGGCTCAGCGGCTCGGGTTCGTCAATCGGGCGATCATCGTGTCTCCGGCTCACCTCGTCACGAAGTGGCAGGCCGACTTCGAGCGGTTCTTCGGCGGCGGCCTGCGCCGCATCACCGCCGGGACAGTCCGCGAGGAGGCGCTCGCCACCACCCACAAGACATGGATCGTGTCGCTCGAACTGGCAGCGGTGAACCAGGCGGTCTACGAGGCCGTCCATCCCGACCGGGCCGGATTCGACACCGTGGTCTTCGACGAGGCCCACCGTCTGACACCCACCGCGCTCCAGTACCACCGCGTCGGCAGGATGCTCGCCCACAACACGAAGCGAGCGCTGCTCATGACCGCCACGCCTCACCGGGGCAGTGAGCGGCTCTTCCGGTCACTCATGCATCTCGTGGATCCCGAGGTGTTCCCCGAGCCCGGCGAGGCCGACAGCGATGTTCCGCATCGACTGCGGCCGGGGCCGCTGCACTTCCTCCGGCGCATGAAGGAGGAGATCGTGGACCTCGACGGCGCCACGAAGCTGTTCAAACCCCGCGAGGCGCGGAACGTCGCCGTGCCCCTGAACGCCTCCGAGCGGGCGTTCTACGACGAGGCTCTCGATCTTGTGGATCGGTTCTTCCCGCCCGTGGCCACGACGCTGGCGAAGATGGTCTACGGCAAGAGAGCGTCGTCGTCGCTGTACGCGCTGGCCGAGACGCTGCGCCGGCGACGGGACAACATGGGCGGTGAGAACCCGGCGGACGCCGCCCACCGGATCGACCCTGAGGACGAAGACGAGGCCGCTCAGGACGAGGCCCGCGTCGTCGCCGAGGCATCGAGGTCGGCCCGGGAGGAGCGCAAGGCCATCGCCGGGATGCTCGCTCGCCTCGACGGGGTCCTCAACAACCCGGACGCCGCGGTCTCGAAGTGGCCCAGGCTGATCGATGAGTGTCTGGCGCCGAACGGCATCACACCCGGTGCGGCCCAGCAGCTGGTCGTGTTCACGGAGTACGCCGACACCGCGGACTGGCTCCTGGCGAGGTTCGGTGGAGCCGGCTTCAGCGCCAAGCGGTACTCGGGCCGCGACACCCACGCCGAGCGCGACACGATCCGAGCGGAATTCGCGGCGGGCGGGTTCCAGGTGATCGTCTCCACCGACGCCGGGAACGAGGGTATCGACCTGCAAACGGCGGCGGTGCTCGTCAACTGGGACATCCCGTGGTCGCTCGTTCGCCTCGAGCAGCGCATGGGGCGCATCCACCGGATCGGCCAGCGCGAGAAGGTGTGGCTCTACAACCTGGTGGCGACCGACACGCGCGAGGGCGAGGCCCATGCCCGGCTCCTTGAGAATCTCGTGGCGGCTGCCAACGAACTGGACGGCAAGATCTTCGACAGCCTCCGGCTCGTCACCGAAGCGGCCCTCGCAGAAGCCGGGATCGACAGCCTCGAGCAGCTGCTGCGCCGCACGTTCGAGACCGATGCCGCCGTCGATCCAGCCCTGCAAGCAATCCGACAGGTCACAGCCGAACGTCTCCGGCAAATCCACGAGGAACAGCACCGGGCGGAGTCCCATCTCACGACTGCAATTGACGCCGAGACCGCGCTTGCCACACTGAACGATCAGCGGCTCGATCGAATCAACCCGCATGTCGTGGACCGGTTCCTCCGCCGCATCGACTCGGCCGGCCTTGTTGACGCCGAACAGACCGCCCTGGCCGATGAGGGTTTCTATTACGTCACCAGCCAAAGCCTCACTCTGCCAGCGGCCCTTGAACCCGACCAGAATGGCCAAGCGCTGGTGGTCACCAGCGGCGAGGCTCGGAAGAAGGCGCAGGATGCAGGGCACGGGCGGGCCGGGGCCGCCGTTGCCTTAGGTCCCAGCGAGTCGGCGTTTCGAGCGTTGGCCGACGCTGTCTCCGAAAGGTGCCATCCGGCGCTGTACCGAGGAGGACCGCTGCGCGACACAACCTCGATCACCGACTACGACCTGCACGTCTATGCCTCTGAAACCGAGACGGGCGGGCGTCTGACCGATTGGGGCTGCCTC
The DNA here is from genome assembly GCA_026706815.1 of Acidimicrobiaceae bacterium. Taxonomy (GTDB): domain Bacteria; phylum Actinomycetota; class Acidimicrobiia; order Acidimicrobiales; family Aldehydirespiratoraceae; genus VXYK01. The sequence continues at coordinate 4,259 of JAPOYA010000046.1, forward strand.
ATCCGGCGCGACGAGGTAGGAGCGCGCCCGGTCTCCTGGGAGATGCTCTCCTGCCTGGAGCAAGTAGAGGGCACCGCCAACAGACAACACCCGGCATCGGTGGCGGACTCCGGCGTGGCAGCCGGACGGATACTCGAGAAGGATCTCGATCAGCTGAACAACGCGCTCGCCGGCTGGGGTGCCCGAGCGCGCCACCACCTCGAGCGCCTCCCCGACAGCCTCACTCGCGACATCAAAGACGCCGACGAGCGCCGGGCCCGCCGCAAACATCTGCAAGGGGCCGTCAACCTCCGAATTCGCCAACTCGCTGCTTCGACAAGCGCAACGTCGGGTCCACTGCGTCATGTCGGCTGGTGCCATGTCACCGGAGGGGGCGTCCCGCCTGAGCCCACAGAGAAAGACAGCGAGGCTGTGTCCATGGCTTTCGTACGCGACCTGCTCAACATGGACGGCTGGGGTGTGACCGATGTGCACACCGCTGGCGAGGGGTTCGACCTGCTGGCCCGCCGCGGCCACGAGCAACGGTGCGTCGAAGTCAAGGGTGTCTGGGACAGCGCATCCAGCCGGGGCATCACATTGACCGGTAATGAGATCGTCAAAGCCGGGCTCCTCGCCAACGATTACTGGCTCTATGTCGTCGAGGAGTGCCGTCAGGGCGGGAAACTCTTTGCTGCCTATCAGAACCCTGCCGCAGTGTTTGCCGATGCAACTAAGGATGTGACCGTGGTGCGGATCAAGGGTTCGGCTCTCGCGGCCGCGCGTGGGGAAGGTCAAGCCGAATGACTCGCATGATCGAGCGCTGGTTCCCCTGCGCGGAGGTCACGGCCAACTCCAAGTCCGGTTGGGGTTCGGGACGCTCCGAGAAGACGCTCTTCACCTGGTTTGCGGCCCGTCCGCTCGCTCAGGCGAAGGCCGCCGTGATCTGCTCGCTGCTACCGTGGCCCACCGACGTGAAGGAGCAGGAGCGCCTCTGCACGCTTGTGCGCAAGGCAATGGAGGGCCGGGACGCCGGCCATAGTGAACTCGTCGAGGAGTTGGCGAGTCACTACCCCGACGGTGCATCCCTGCTCGACTCGTTCTCGGGACGGGCCATGATCCCGCTGGAGGCCGCCCGGCTCGGCGTGAAGGCGTGGGGCATCGACTACTCCCCGGTCGCCAACCTTGCTGGCACGCTGCTGGCCGACTATCCGCTGCGCGACTGGTCCGGCGAGCCGCCGCTGCCGTTCGAGGGTTACGAACAGTGGGCCACCGAGCACTTCACCGAACCGCGGCTGTTACGCGATGTCGGATTCGTGCTGAACCTCGTCGGCGAACGCTACGAAGCCGCCATGGACGAGTTCTATCCGGTAGTCGACGGCCAACGTCCGTGGGGCTATCTGTGGGCAGTCACCGTGCCATGCGTGAGTTGCGGACGACGCATCCCGCTCGTAGCCAACCTGCAACTACGGCGACCGGACCGCAAGAAGGGCGACCCGGGGCAGTCGTATCGGATCGTCGCTGACGTCGCGAGCGGTACTTTCCATACGGCCGTACATGACGGAGCGCCGGAAGCGTCGCCCACGCTGGTGAAGGCGAAGGGCGGCAAGCGAGGCAAGTTGGCCGTGTGTGTGTTCTGTGACCATGTGCACCCGTTCGAGGTACACACCCGACTCAGGAGCGATGGCCTTGCCGACGATGTGCTATTGGTCGTAGCCCACCGAGACAGACAAACCCGAACGCGATACCGGGCGCTGGTAGAGCAAGAGATCGCTGCGGCCGAGGCTGCTGCCGCCGCACTCGATAAGGAACCCGACTTCGGACCCGGGATTCCTGCCGTGCCCTCAGAGCGGACCTCTGGCAAGATCGGGGGCCGGCCCTACGACCGATACGGCTACAGCACTTTCGGCGACTGCTGCAATGCGCGCCAGACGCTGGGACTTGTACGCGTCTCGCGCATCATTAGCGATATTGCTGCTGACTTGAGCCAGGGGTGGTCACCCGACTTCGTCTCGGCGCTGTGCGGTTACGCCGGAGCCAACCTGGTCCGGCGGATCAAGCGAAGCACGCGCGGGGCGACGCTCGAGGTTGCCTATCAGAAGGTCGGCCACATCTTTCAAGACGGGCCACCTGTGCCGTTTGGAGCAGACTACTTCGAGACGGGTCCCGGCAAAGGTCCTGGTACTTGGCATTCGGTAGCCGTTCACGCAATCCGCGAGTTGCGTACGCAACTTGAACGTCCCTGTGGACTGCCCGCCGTCATCCAACGCGGCAACGCAATGGGGCTGCCCGTTTCTGACGGCATCGTCGCTGCGGTCGTGACGGATCCGCCCTATGACTCCATGGTGGAGTATTCGGACGGCTCAGACATTCTCTACGTATGGTTGAAGCGGGCGCTCGGCTTGTCGCATCCCTGGTTCGGCCTCACCGCGCACCCAGACGGCCTGCAGGAGAAGACCGACGAGGCGGTCGTCAAGTTCGCTGGTCAACGAATTGGCGATCACCGCACCCGCGAGCACTACGACCGCTGCATCACGCGAGCGGTTGCCGAAGCGCGAAGGGTTGTCGCGGAAGGTGGCGTGGTCACAATCATGTTTGGGCACGACGATCCAGATGTGTGGCAGCGTCTCCTCGCCGCGATCGGCGAGGCCGGCCTAGTGCTTACGGGGTCGTGGCCCGCCCGCACGGAATCTGGCAGCCAGATGGGCAGGGTCAATATCGAAACCACGCTCACCTTGGCATGTCGACCCGCTCTAGAGGATCGCCCCGTCGGTCGGGTAGTGGAGATCGACGCCGAGGTGCGCGCCGAGATCGAAGGTCGGGTGAAGTTGTGGGAGGAAGCGGGACTAGCGCTGCCCGACCAGCGAATGGCTGCATACGGGCCGGCGATGGAGGTTGTCGGCCGCTACGGCCAAGTGCTCGACAAGGCAGGAAATCCTGTGGACCTCACTCGGTATCTGCCGCTGGCTCGCCGGATTGTCCAGGAGATCGCTGCCATCAAGATCGACGGGTTGCCACTCGAGACCTTCGACGTTCGTAGCATGTTTGGCCTGTCCTGGGCGCGCCAGTACGGCCGCCAAGCGGCACCGGGCTCCGAGCTTCGCTGGGAGCGCCTGACGTATCACCTCGATGAGTCCGCCACAAGTGGTCTTGTGGTGAAGGACGGGAAGGGGTTCCGCCTTGCGTACGCGTCGGAAAGCGATCCGCAGACAACATCGGAGTCACCGGTCATAGATCTTGTCTTCGCGGTCGCGAGCGCGGGTAAGTCGGTAGGCGCTGTCGCGGAGCTACTCGCTACGTCCGGGCGTACCGACGACCCGTTCGTATGGGCCGCGATGACGGAACTGGCCGATCAGCTCGGTGAGGCCGACATCGACGGCGAAGTTTGGACCTGGGTCGTGCGAAACCGAACTGCTATTGCCTCGGGTTCGCAGTCGATCGAGACAGCACGCGCTCGTCGGGCGGAGGAACGGGAGGCCGACGAACTGCAAGGGGCCCTCTTCGACCGGAGACTTGGAGCATGAGCATGGCAGATTCATCTCCGACGCCGTGGGGGGAGACCATCCAGCTCCGCGACGAGATCGTCGACGGCAGGGGCCACATCGACGATGTCCAAGCGTCGCTACATGACGCGGTCTTCGGCAGAGCCGACGGGCTACAGGGCCTCTACGGCGACGCTGACCTCTACGGGCAGATCACTCACCCGACCGGGAGTCTGGTCGCGTTGCTTGCACAGATCGCCGTGCGGCTCGGCTCCGGTGGGCCGGCGGCCACGAGGGCGCGTGCCGTTTGGCGACTCGATCAGGCAATGGGGGGCGGGAAGTCGCACGGCCTTATCGGGCTGTGGCATCTTGCCGCGCACACCGACCGACTTGTGGCGACAGATCTAGGTGAGGAGGTGTTCCGCAAGGTCGGCCAGTTAGTCGGGCCGGGCACCGTGGCCAGCGACCTAGGCGGGCCGCGCTGCGTTGTCCTCGACTGCGACAACCCCGAGCCCCGCGAGAAGGTCGACGGTCCGGCCACAACATTGGGGGAGCGGTTCCTGTGGCGGCTCTTCGAGGGCGCATACAAGAAGTGGGAGACCTACAAGGACCACGTCGCCAACAAGGAGTCCCTCGCGGAGGCCCTGCACGACGTGGGCCGCCCGGTGCTGATCCTCATCGACGAGATCATGGACTACATCCGCTGGGCGTCCAACAAGGACGAGCAGTTGGCGCTCGCCGACATGGCGTTCCTGCGGGCGCTGCTCGATGTCGTCAACGATGTAGACAATTGTGTCCTCGTCGTGGTGATGATCGCCTCGGATCGGGACCGGATCGCCCTCAACGAGACCGGCCAGCGGTGCAGGGGCGAGCTGGAGGATCTGCTGGTCCGCAACGGCGAGGCCACGACCGTCTCCGGCGGCGGCGACTTCGCTGAGATCATCCGCCGCCGCCTGTTCGCCGGCCGACCACCGACCGAGGTCATCTCGGCCACGGCGCGCTGGTTCGCCGCGCACATGGGCGGGCGTTGGGGCGCCGACGTGTTCGCCCAACTCGGCCCGGACAGCGAGCGGGTGGCCGAGCGGGTGGCGCGCTGCTATCCGTTCCACCCGTCGCTGATCCGCCTGGCCGAGGAGGAGTGGTCCCAGCACGCCGGGTTCCAGCGGGTGCGCTCCACGATCCAGGTGTTCGCCGCGACCGTCTACGAGTTGGCCGAGCGCGGCGGCCGCGGGGAGTGGGCGCCGCAGCTGATCGGGCCCGGCGACCTGCCTCTGTCGGCTCGGTCGGTGCGGGACTCCTTGTTGGACTCGGGGCTCGTCACCGATCACCGCACCGGGGCGAGCCTGCGCGAGATCGCCGCCGCGGAGGTCGCCGACCCCGACCATCCCGAAAGGGGCACAGCCCGCCGCCTCGACCTGCACCGTGAACCTGTCGGCTGGAACAGCAACAACCCGAGAGCCGCAGAGCGCGCCGCCACTGCGCTGTTCGTCTACTCAATCTGCCCACGCCCCGGCGGCCGTCGTGGCGCCACGCTGAGCGAGCTGGAGGCCGCCGCCTTCGTGCCCTCTACGGCGTTCGGGACGGGAGACGCCGAGGTGGTGTGGACCGAACTGTCCGACCCCAACGCCGGCCTCACCGCCATCGACATGATCCCGGGCCGCGGCGGTCGCCCCGCCCGCTGGGTGTTCGAGACGCGCCAGACGCTGAGAATGTTGCAGCGCCGCGAGCGTGAAGCGATCACCGACGCCGAGCGCGACGAGGCCGTCACTTCTATGGCGTTCGATGTGGCCACCAGCGGTCCGTTCGACCGGGTCGTGCCGGTCGATGGAGGCGAGCCGCCCGCCGGAGGCATCACGTTCGACCAACTCCGCACCCTGCTGGAGGCAGCCGGGATCGACGACCGGCGCAGCAACCGCCTCGTCGTTCTGGACTCCCGATGGTTCAGCCTCAATGGCGGCGACTCCGAGACCCGCGCGGCGCTCCGGGCAGCGTTCGGTCTCGGCGACAACCGCCTGGCGGTGTCATGGGCGTCGTCGGCCGTGTTCGCCTGCATCAACACGCAACGCCGCTCCCACGCCCGCGCCGTCGCCGCTGACTACCTCGCAGCACAACGCGTCCGCCAACTCGACGCCGTCAAGACCAACGACGAGCACGCGCAAGGCGCCGCAGAGGCGTTCCGCGAGGCCGAGACTCGACTGAAACGAGCCGTTCTAGACGCCTACCAGCACATTGCGTATCTCGCCGACGACGGTTCCGGAGGCCGCGCCGATCGCCACCTCCGCTTCCAGGAGGAGAATCAGTCGGCACTCCACGGAGCCGTGGTCTGGCCGGAGCTCGACGATGTCGACAAGGCCTTCGGCATAGGGGTCTTCGACGCCGGCGCCCTCCTCCACAACCTCCGCGAGCAGGACTGGGGGCTGCCTCTCTCCGAACTGCGGGACATGTTCTGGAACACCCCACGGGTACCGCTGCTCCCCGCCGGCGAGCGAGATCTCCGCCGCGCCCTGTTCGAGGCCATCACCGCCGGCAACATCGAGATCGTCGACAGCGCCGGCGAAACCCGCACCGTCACCATCGCCGCCGACATCAACCTCGGGTCCAGCGAACTACGCATACAACGACCGTCGAAAGGCCAGGTCGAAGTTCCCAACGTGACCGGCCAGAGCGTGACAGACGCCCGCGCCGCCCTCCAGCAGGCCGGCCTGACAGTCGCCACCGCAACCGCCGGGACTACTGGGATCGTCACCGAACAAGACGCATCCCCAGGCGCCCACGTCGACCCCGGAACCACGATCACCCTCACGCTCCAACCAAAGGCCGCCGACCCGAAGCCATCACCCACTGAGCACCAAGTCGCTCTGACCATCACCAAGTCGCTCAGCGACGCCGAAGTCCGCAACGCAATCTGGCGCCTCTTCAGCACCATCGCCGACGCCCTTGACAACGATGCCTCCCACATCCAGGTGACAATCCAACTAACCACCCCTACCGCCACCAAGGACAAGATCACCGAAGCCGCCGACCAAGCCGGCCTGCCCTCCACAGTCATTGATCTCTAGCTTGCCGAATCGAGTCAACCGCTATTGTCACTTGCATGAGGACTGGTCATCAGCGCGTCGCGTGGAGCAACCATGAATGAGCGTTGTGGACATTGCGGAAATGTCATGGCCGCGACGGACATCGACTGGACCGGAGAGCGTCTCGGAAAGAGACCGCTGTCGATCAACAAGCTGCGAAAGCTCTACCCCCCTGCTGCTGAAGACCGATTGCGCCAAGTTCGGCACGAGTGGTGCGCCATCGGATGCACCAGCAAGAGAACCTGCTGGGTCAATCATGGTCGCCCTGTCGAGATCGTGGTCACACCGCTCCACACAAACTCCGACACGCCGCAAGACGCTGGAAACTGCTATCCGGATGCACTTGCTGCCCTAGAAGGTCTCCAGTGCGCCGGCGTACTCGCAGGTACAGGCTGGGAACACATATCGTGCATTGGTTTCCTTGCGCCGCACATCGTTGGACATGATGGGCTCCGCATTCAGACTCTCAGCGCACCACAACTCATTGACCCAGCACAAGAATCGGCCTTAGATCTCTCTACCACTGGACACGGGAAGTGATTCAGCTGCCGATCCCTCTCACGTGGGTCCGACGCAGCACGGCGCTCGCCAAGGCATAATCATGCCCGGTTGGATTCCCCCTCGACTAAGGCTACTTCTCGGAGACGCTCCCCCAGACGTCACGCAAGAGCGACTCAAGTCGCTACTTGGATTGCCCGAAGACCATGATCTCGACTATAAGCGTCAGCGGTACGACACCGGGAGTCAAGGAGCACGAGAGGCTGCTACAGACGTTGCAGCCTTCGCCAATGCAGCCGGTGGTCTCCTCATCATCGGAATTGAGGAGGATGGCGCTGGCGTCGCATCCGCGTTAGTTCCTGATGCAAGTTCAGATGATCTCGGTCTCTGGATTAATCAGGTAGTCGCAGCGCGCGTATCTCCAACTCCAACGATAGGTCACTCGACTATTCCTATCACCGGCGGCATCGCTCATATTATCAGTGTCGCACCAAGGACTAGGAAACCACATGCTGTCTCTGTCGGCAAGGAGACTCTTCGATACCCGATGCGTTCAGGATCCACGACACGCTACATGTCTGAGCCAGAGATAGCGGACATGTATTTTCGGCGCGTTACGGGTGCCATCAACCTCGAATCAAGAGTCACTGTCCTCCATGAGTCTGCAACTTCTATTCTTGGAGCAAACGATAAGCTTGACGACCAGAGCTGGCTAGTTCTCAGTGCCATTCCTTTCTCACCGGGGAACCTCGAGCTAGAGGTCGGCGTTGCAGAGCAATGGATAGAATGGGTCAGACCAGCGCTCCGGCACTTTCCGACAGCTCGTGGGCAGGCCTGGGAATTCGCGGATCGCTACTTGACCAGCGCCTCCGTAGGGTTCCGGAGCATCGTGCTCACCGACGGTAGTCAGGCTAGCTCTCAATTCCATTCTCTATTTGCTAGTCTGCGGCTCGATGGTTCTGGTTTCATCGCGTTCGGTCACCCGGGAATTCGTAACATCCATCAAGACACGACTAATGTGAGAGATGTCTACGACGAGCACGTCTTGGCCGATGTAATTCACGGTCTTGACGTTCTCTCGAACCACGCGATTCGTGCAGGCGTAACAGGCGATCTATCGATTGGAGCACAACTCCAATCTGACCGATATATGGCACTGTTTCAATACCGACATATGCAATATGGCCAACTCGCCAGTACTCGACTTGTCGATCACATGACACCACTTGCCCTGCGCAGCACGCCGATCGAAGCGCCGTCAGTCCCAGGTTCTGATCTCATGGCTCTGACACGCTCGGTGGTGACTGACCTATTCTCGTCTTTCGGGCTATCCCAGCCTTACCAGATAACTGCCGACAATCAACTTGATGTACGACATTTCTATCGCGACCAGTTTGGTCCTGTCGACATACGCAAGAACCTCGGTGACTGGGCTAAAGCCGCTGGGATAGATGCGATCGGTGTTCCTACCTGAAGCAGTCATCCGCGTTGACCACCAGCACATTATCGAGCGATACATGCACCGTGTTCCGTTGAAGTCAATAGTCGACCATACTCGGAAAGGGCGCATCGTCGGGAGTACGGATCGACTATCCGAGCAAGTGACTTGCAGCTGTGGGCTCCCGGAACCACGATTCCGAGAGGTGGTCAACTGGCACAAGAGCTGCCGGGGCATCTGGGACATCGTGACCGAACCCCGCATCATCGACGTCGTCGCCGACCTGCTGGGCGACTCGGTGATCCTGCGCCACAGCCACCTGTTCGCCAAACTGCCCGGCGACGCCAAGCGGGTCGCCTGGCACCAGGACGCCTCCTACTGGCCGCTGTCGCCCAGCCGGGTGGTCACCGCCTGGCTGGCCATCGACGACGTCGACGTCGACAACGCCGCCATGCAGGTCATCCCCCGCTCGCACCACCACGCCCAACTCGCCTTCCGCGACAGCACC